>WRPE01000004.1 GCA_009773315.1 Syntrophaceae bacterium | reverse complement strand
CAGATATTTGTTCACTACACTTTTGCGAACTCGCGAACTCTTTCTACGATATTATTGAGGTTTTTCGACGCTGAACTTCATTAGCTGTCAAAGTCGGGATTGACAAAGCAAAGAATTGAGCCATTAAGTCAAGTGTTTTCTGATTTTCAAGTCATTCATCACGGGGCTTTGCTGAGATACCCACTTTTGGTTTTGAATAAGATTGGGTTTACGATGTCAATCGACGCATCATGGCGGATTAACCTGATGGATGATTTTTTATCAGATTTGTTGCCGGGCTTTCGTGATTATATGGGTGGCAGTGTTTCGTTACTTTGTACGAAGTAAATTCGTCGTGCTTATATATTAAGCTAATGATAATATAAATTTAAGGTGAGTGTTGGGTAATGTCTTTAAATCGTATTTTAGTAACGGGTGCAAATGGTTTTCTCGGCCGTGCAATCTTATCCCTACTGCAGGCGTCTGGCATTTCAGTGTGGGCCACTGATTTAGGCGAAGTCGGCTGCGTGTCAGACATTGCATATAGAAAAGCAGATATTACAAGGCCGGAAGAAATAAAACCTGTATTAGAGAACGCAACCACAGTTATTCACGTTGCTGGCTTGGCACATATCTTTTCTCTCGATGCGAATTCGGTCGAGAAATTTCGGCAGATCAATGAAATCGGAACAGCCAACGTGGCGTCTGCGGCGGTTGCGGCGGGTGTTGGGCATTTTATTGTAATCAGTTCCGTATCCGTTTACGGCCCATATACCCAGGGAGTGTATGATGAAAATACCCTTTGTAACCCTGTTGGGCCGTACGCCCTCTCTAAATACAATGCAGAGCTGCGAGCTATCGAAATCGCCCGGGAGTCAGGGATGGCGCTTACTATTCTGCGGTTGGCTACGCTTTACGGGGAGGGCGATCCCGGGAATGTGGGTCGTTTGATGCGTACGTTGGATAGGGGGCGTTTTCTTTGGATAGGCGACGGCAACAATCGGAAAAGTTTATTGTATAAAGGAGATGCTGCGCGTGTCTGCATGGCCGTGGCAGAACGACCTGCATCTGGCATCAATATATACAACGTTTCTGCACCTGCCTGCACGATGCGCGAGATTGTGGATGGCATAGCAGATGCGCTGGGGAAGCATCCTTTCCCTGTGCGGGTTCCGGCGCCGCTGGCTTTGCTTCTAAGTCGGCATCTGTCCAGGATACCGAACCGTCGCCTGGCGGGTCTTCATCAAACTGTGAAGAAATGGCTGGCTGAAGACGTTTACGATACCCGCCGATTTGAAGAAACCTATGGTTTTCAAACCAGGACCAGCTTGAAAGACGGATTAAAGCGAGAGGTGGATTGGTATCGAAAAAACAAAAAAAGTTTTAAGTTTTAAGCGTTAAGTTTTAAGTATTTGTGGGGATGCGGGGGAAAATAAGTGTTGAGTGCTGAGGACTGAGTAAAGACAAGTGCGATAAAGAAAGTGCTGAGTGCTGAGGACTGAGGAAGAATAAGGGGGGCTGAGCCCCCTATTCTCTTTTTCATATCTAAAATAAAGATAATATTTTATTGTATTGTCTCTAAAAAAGAGATAATATGGCATCATGAAAAATGTAATATCGCAACTTATTGATGATTTCCATGAACGGAACTTGCCTGAGCTGGTAACCCGGAATAAGGAATTTTCTGAGGTCAGGGGCAAGGCGGATGTCGTTATCGGTATGAGGCGAGCGGGTAAAACCTGGTTTTGTTATCAGAAAATAAAAGAACTGATTGCCTCGGGAATAAAAAAAGAGGAGATTCTCTATCTTAACTTTGAAGATGATCGGTTGCTGGGGTTTACCGTTAATCATTTTCAGGAAATTCTTGATGTCTATTTCGGTAAATATCCGGAACATCGCAATGGCCGGTGCTATTTTTTCTTTGATGAGATACAGAGAATTGATCAATGGGAAATGTTCATAAGGCGCTTGCTTGATACGGAAAATATTCAAATTTTCATTACCGGCTCGTCTTCAAAGTTACTTGGCTCGGAAATAGCCACCAGCTTACGGGGGCGATCTCTCACCATAGAAATATTCCCTTTCAGCTTTGAGGAATTTTTGAAATTTCACGGACTTTTTTCCGGCAGTCCAAAAACGTTTGGCGCAAACACGGCTTCCGTATTGCGCAAGGCAGCGAAAGATTATCTTGAAGTTGGAGGCTTCCCGGAAGTACAGAACCTGGATCGCAATCTTCGCATTGAAGTATTGCAGGGTTATATCGACTCTGTATTGCTGAAGGACATCATTGAGCGCCATAAGGTCAGCAATATTCTTGTGCTTAAGCATCTTGTCCGCCATATTATGAATTCTGCCGGCGGGCAGTTCAGCGTCAATAAATTCTTCAATACGATGCAGAGCATGGCGATCAAATCAACCAAGAACAGTCTGTATGAATATCTTGATCATTTGACGGATGCTTTTTTGTTTTACAAAGTTCCCATTCACAGCCGTTCGGAAAAATCAAGGCTGATCAACCCGGCTAAAGTTTACACGATCGACACCGGACTTTTGAATGCCATGACCTTTCGTAATTCATATAATTACGGCCAGCTTCTGGAAACGATGGTATTTATGCACCTGCGTCGCGAGGGGTATGATGTGGAATATGTCACTACAAAAGACGGGTATGAAGCTGATTTCCTTGCGCGGCACAGAATTTCGGGCGAGACGCAACTGATCCAGGTATGCTGGGAGATGTCGGATAAAAAGACCTTCGAACGAGAACTCCGGGGATTGAAAAGCGCGATGGATGAACTTTCCCTCTCCACCGGCACGATAGTAACATGGGATGACGAGATCGACATGGAGAATAAAATAAAAGTAATCCCCATCTGGAAATATTTAAAATAGGGACAGAAACCTATTTATTTTCACACCACCCCCTACCCCCGCCACGCGTGCCCTTTAGGGTAGCGGGGGACATTGTAGGGTCTGTCGCGTGACATTGATAAGTTTAATCGAAAAGGGAAGCCACGCCATTGGTATAAAACCCCATAAGTTATAAGTTTTGGGCTTTAGAAGTTTTGGGTTTTGAGTTAAAAGAGAAGAAAAAGGTTGACAATTGTCAACCTTTGGTGCTAAGCTCATTATGAAGAAGGATTCAACAAAAAAATTCCAGGCCAAGAGGTCGCAACCGTATTACTCCCTGTCTGCGGTAAAACAACTGGTCAAACAGGGAAATGTTGAAATTCGGGGGAATGCATTAGAAGGCGCCTATCAGGACTTTGGATGGAAAACAGACGATATACTTGACGCCATTCGGAAACTGAAACCAGCGCACTATTACAAGAGCGAGCCGTCACGTATGAGAGAATCCTTGTTGATCGATTATTATAAGGCGCCCGAGTTGAAAGGCGAGGCCGTATATGTTCATTTCTACATCGTGGATGGACGACTCATTGTTAACAGTTTCAAGAAAATATAGGTGAAGCCATGCGTCCATGCGAATGCGGAGGCGTGTATGAGAAGATACAGGGTCCTCTGGAAATTGACGATCGGTATGTCGGACTGCTGAAACTGGAGTCGGCGGACTATTACGAGTGCCCCGATTGCAAAGACCGGATCTACCCGTTGGATACGGCGCGGGTTATCGAGAGCGTGCGGGAAAAGATCACGGAGGAGATCCTACAGGCGCAGCCGCTATATGCGTTTTTATCCGCAGCGGACACCGCGGCCCTTCTCGGAATTACAAGGCAGGCCCTCCATAAAAACAAACGGATTCGACAGGGTTTCATCTACCGGACCAGTTTGGGCGGTTTGGCCGTTTACCTGAAGAAATCGGTTGATCTCTACCGGGAGAAGGGAGACGGTCGTTTCCTGATGTCTGAACTGCTAAATGACCGGAGTAATGAGCCTGTTTCCACAGGAAGGGCCACAGAAATCCTCTATAGTGTACATGAACGGTGAACAGATTACCCTTTTTGAGTTTTGGGCTACAAAAATAGTTTTGGGTTTTGAGTTTTGGGCTTTAGAAGTTTTGAGTTTTGAGTTTTGAGTTTTGAGTTAAAAGAGAAGAAAGAGTTCATTGTAAGTTATAAGTTTTGGGTTATGGGTTTTGGGTTTTGAGTTGAAGGCAACAGAAAGACAAGTCATTCCCGCAGTATTCCCCGACAGGAGATTTCGAGGCATGACAGAAGAGAAAAATTGAGGGAAGCGCCCTATTATTCCCTTGACATTCGCTTGCGGATTGGTAAGAATTAGCTCGGTAAGAATTAGGAGGGAGGTTGTATGCGGATCACATCAAAAGGTCAGGTCACGATTCCTCAGAATGTCCGTGAGCAAATGGGATTTCTGGCGAACACGGAGGTTGAGTTTTTTGTTTCCGGCAACAAGGTGTTTCTTCAGAAAGCCGCAAGTGACGAAGGACGTGGGAAGGATCTGATTGCCTGCATGAAGGGCAAAGGTACCGTGGCTTTGCGCACTGATGAGATTCTGGCCATGACGAGGGAATAATGGATATTCTCGTCGACAGCAGCGTTATCCTGGATATCCTGACGGAGGATGAGATATGGTTTGCGTGGTCGGCGAAAACCTTGGCCGATTGCGCAAGCTCCAATATTCTGGCCGTCAATCCCATTATCTACGCTGAGGTCTCGATCCGGTTCGAAAAGGTGGAAGAGCTCGACGCGGCGCTGCCTGCAACGTATTTCCGCCGCCTGTCCCTGCCATGGGAAGCAGCGTTTCTGGCAGGCAAGTGTTTTCTCGATTATCGTCGCAAAGGCGGGCAAAAAAGGTCGCCCTTGCCGGATTTTTACATCGGCGCTCATGCGGAAATCGGCGGCATGACGCTGCTGACACGTGATGCCGCCCGCTATCGCACCTATTTTCCCGCATTGCGAATCATTACCCCTAATAAATAGAGACCCCTCCCCTTGAAGAAGTTGGCTTTATCCTTTTTTAAAGGGGCGAGGGGCGAGAGCACCCCCTGCACCCCCGCCATCGGGGTAAATAGTATGATGTCATTCTTCGATTTTCTGGCGGGAATCCAGGAAGATTAAAAAATGGATGCCCGACAGGGGATTTCGGGAGTGGATGGTTTATGGTGGGTAAATTATGAATCACAAGAATATTGGAAGCAACTTGGATGATTTTCTTCAAGAAGAAGGTATTTTGGCCGAGGTTGAAAGGGCTGCCATCAAGGAGGTTGTCGCCAGTCAAATATTGAATCTTATGTCCGAACAGAAAATATCTAAAGTTGAGATGTCCAGACGTATGGGAACAAGCAGGTCCGCTCTGGACAGGCTTCTTGATCCATCCAACGCGTCCGTATCCCTGAAAACACTGGACAAAGCGGCGTCTTCTCTGGGCAGGAAATTGAATATTCAATTGCTGTAAGAAAATAAGTAGTTTTGAGTTTTGGGCTTCAGAAGTTTTGGGCTTCGGAAGTTTTGGGTTTTAGGCTTTAGAAGTTTTGGGTTTTGGGTTTTGAGTTTTAGGTTAAGAAAAAGAAAATAATAGTTTTGGGCTTTGGGCTTTGAGTTATGGCTGAGAGTTTGATAAAAGATAAAAGCTATTTCTTTGCATTGGAAATTATTAGGTTGTATAAAACTTTATTAAAACAAAACGAGTATGTTTTGTCTAAACAGTTGCTTAAATCAGGAACGAGTATTGGTGCAAACGTTGAGGAAGCCTTAGCTGGACAGAGTAGAGCAGATTTTTTATCAAAAATGTCCATAGCTTCAAAAGAGGCACGGGAAACAAACTACTGGCTTAGATTGCTTAAGGATAGCGGGATAATCTCAAAAACCGAAATAGAACCGCTTTTGGCTGAATCAGAATCAATTGCAAATATACTTACATCCATCGTAAAAACGACCGCTCTGAATAAAAAATAAGTTTTGGGTTTTGAGTTTTGGGTTTTGGGCTTCAGAAGTTTTGGGTTTTAGAAGTTTTGGGCTTCGGAAGTTTTGGGTTTTGGGTTTTGAGTTTTGAGTTAAAAAACCGCAAAGAAATAGTTTTGGGCTTCAGAAGTTTTGAGTTTTGGGTTTTGAGTTTTGGGTTAAAAAAGGCAATTGTGAAGCGGATATTTGATTGGATAATGGCGTTGGTGGTGACATTATTGGTCGGCCTTCCGATGGTGCTGGTGGCCTTGCTGGTCAAGCTTACTTCGCCTGGTCCAGTGCTTTACTGGTCTGAGCGTGTGGGGAAACAACAAGTGCGATAAAGAAAGTGCTGAGTGCTGAGGACTGAGTGAAGGGAACAATAGTTTTGGGTTTTGAGTTTTAGGTTTTGGGTTAAAGAAGGCACTTGTGAAAAGGGTATTTGATTTACTAACTACGGTCATTCTCCTTTTAGTCTTAATCGTTCCGATGATTATTGTTGCCCTTTTGGTGAAAGCTACATCAAAAGGGCCTTTTTTGTATTGGTCCGACCGGGTGGGGATGGGCAACAAGATTTTTAAGATGCCGAAATTCAGGACGATGCGGATTGATACGCCTGCGGTTGCGACGCACTTATTATCGAATCCCGATCAATTTCTGACACCGATAGGTCCCTTTCTACGGAAATGGAGCCTCGATGAGTTTCCGCAATTGTGGAGTGTTTTTAAGGGAGATATGAGTTTTGTGGGGCCCCGGCCGGCGTTGTTTAATCAAGATGACCTGGTTTCCTTGAGAACGGCGAAAGGGGTTCATCGATTGATTCCCGGAATCACGGGCTGGGCGCAGATTAATGGCCGGGACGATATCCCGATTCCGAAAAAGGTGGAGTTTGATGAGTATTATTTGCATCACCGGTCGTTTTATTTTGATTTGAAGATACTCATCTTAACTTTTCTTAAGGTTACTCGGGCGGAGAATGTGAGGCATTGAAATGAAAACAGGGTTAAGATTTAAGTAGTTAAGTAATTATACCCCTGCGGGGCCCAGACCACCTGTCCCCAAAGTTCATTGCGGATATTCCGGCTGCCGTAGAACGGGTATAAACAAGTGAATCTCATCGATCTGACGCATTAGTTCCATATCTATAGCGCTTAGGGGAACCGGGGTGTAATAAATGCCGGATCGCGAAAGTTCCAGAATCTCGAGGTCACGCGTCGCAATGACAAATGAGGTGTTTTTCAAAGGTCTCTCATTTATATTGACAATTTTGCTTGATATGCATAAACTAAGTCCAGTAAACTAAGTCTTGATGGTGTGCACTATGCAAACAATAAATATTCATGAAGCTAAGACGCACCTTTCCCGTCTTGTTGAAGAAGCTTCACAAGGAAAAACATTCATTATAGCAAAAGCAGGAAAACCGATGGTTAAGGTTTCGCCGCTTTCTGTGGACGAGCAGAAAGGTGAGCAAAAGCTGGGATTTATGACTGGGGAGATTTCTGTTCCTGACGATTTTGATTCGCTGGGGTCAACGGAGATTTTAAAGCTTTTTGAGGACAAGAGGTCGTGAAACTGCTTCTCGATACTCACATCATCCTGTGGGCGGCAGGTGCGCCGGAAAAGCTTTCCGAATCCACACGTACCCTTTTGATGGCGTCCGACAATAGCCTGTTTTTTAGCGCGGCAAGTATTTGGGAAATTATTATCAAGCTGGGACTCGGACGCGAAAATTTCAAGGTTGATCCTTATTCTTTGAGAAAGAAGCTGGTTTTGCATGGATACACGGAGCTTTCCATAACCGCTGAACATGCCTTGAAAATTGATTCCTTGCCGCCTCTTCATAAAGATCCCTTCGATCGCTTGCTCCTTGCTCAGGCCCGCACAGAAGGAATGATGCTCCTCACTGGCGATGCCTCCATTGCTCAATACCAAGAATCGGTAATTAAAATTTGATGAACTCGTAAAAAGGCGGAAAATACACATTATGTCATTTCGACCGAAGGGAGAAATCTTGAAATAATTGAAGATTTCTCGTCGCTTCGCTCCTCGAAACGCGTGACCTGAAAGGTTATGACAAAATATGACTTTTTACAGGTTCATCAAATTTGGAGCCAATTTTCAGGAAAGTCCTGATGATGAAAATCAAAAATTCCGTTTTGGGCGGCTAATTTAATCTATGACGAATCCATTTTACCTCCATATACGACCTCATTTATCCCGGATTTTTGGGTTTTCCGGGCATTGGATACAGGTTTCCCTTGTTTACGCCGTTTTCAGTATTCTGGGATCTCGAGGTGTCGAAATAAATCAGCGAGAAGTGTATAACAATAGATTCTTTATCCCCATAATTTATATATTTTAGGGATTATCGATCTTTATAATTGACAGATAATGGTTATTTTGCTACTTAAAAGTTATGATTTTACCAAGAATTTATGACAATCTTAATTTGCTCTTGAAACCAAATAAAGTTTTGGTCATTTATGGCTCGCGCCAAACGGGCAAAACTACGCTTCTGAAAAAGTTTTTGTCTGAAAATGAAGGCAATTTCAGATATAAGCTCGATTCAGGTGACGATATTAATACTCGGATTGTTCTGGGCTCATCTGACTTTAAAAAAATAATTGGCTACGCCAAGGGCTATGATCTTATAGCCATAGATGAAGCTCAAAAAATTAAAAATATCGGCATGGGTTTGAAAATTCTGGTTGACCAGTTGCCAGATATAAAAATTATCGTTACGGGTTCATCTTCTTTCGAGTTAGCCGGACAAATTGGCGAACCACTAACTGGAAGAAAAATAACGCTGACACTTTTTCCGCTTTCACAAATTGAGATGGGAAAACTCTATAATGATTACGATTTGAGAAGCCGATTGGATGAGTATTTAATCTTCGGCAGCTATCCGGAAGTGCTGACATCGGAAACAGTCAATGATAAAAAAATTATTCTGGAAGAGCTGGTCGGGTCATACCTCCTGAAAGACATACTGGAATTGGAAAAAGTTAAAAGCTCCAAACTGCTTTTAGACCTCTTACGCCTCTTGGCTTTTCAGGTGGGCAGCGAAGTTTCCCTTTCCGAGCTAGGCAAACAGCTGGGGATTGATAATAAAACAGTAGCACGGTATCTGGATTTATTTGAAAAATCGTTTGTCATCATTAATATACGTGGCTTCAGTCGCAATCGGCGCAAAGAAATCACCTCTAAAAGCAAATATTTTTTCCTCGATAATGGAATACGCAACGCTATTATTGCCAATTTTAATCCTCTGGAAATTCGTGATGACATTGGAAAGCTCTGGGAAAATTTTCTGGTTGTGGAGCGACTGAAAAAACAGGCATATAGTCAGATTTACTCAAATAATTACTTCTGGCGAACATGGGATCAAAAAGAAGTGGATTGGGTTGAAGAAAGAGATGGCAGATTATTCGGCTATGAGTTCAAATGGAAAAGTAAATCCCTGAAATCCTCAGCAGCCTGGACGGTGAATTATCCCGATGCCACTCTAGAAATCATGGACAATGAAAATTATTTTGACTTTGTGAAGTAAGAGTTAAGAAAATAGATTTAAGTAATTAAGTTTTAAGTAATTAAGTAATTATACCCCTGCGGGGCACACGAGTATTAAGTTTCAAGGTGTAGGGAACGGTCGCGACCACGCCTGCGGGTGGCAAGACCGTTCCCTACGAGAGCTTTGCACAACCCCTCTATTCGTCATGCCGGCGAATAACCTGATGACCTGAAGCAGGGCGCGGTCCCCGAACGCGTCGCTTTTCGGACTGTTCGGGGATAACCTAATGACCTGATGACCTAAAGGTCACTCGAGGTCACGCGACAGTCCCTCTAATTGAGACCTGGTTTGCACAACCTTTCTATTCGGAGAGACCTTTGCACAATCACATAAAACCAAAAATTTTGTCATAACCTTTCAGGTCACTCGTTTTTGATATTTTTGGTTGACAATACAATGTGACTATGGTCATATGACCACGTACGAAATTGAAAATAAGGTGAACTGGAATATGGAGCGCATTGTTTCGAAATCTCAATTTAAACCACGATCGCTGGAATATTTTCGTCTCATTGAAGAGAGTGGTGAGACGCTTATTATTACAGACCGTGGAAGACCGGTGCTGAAGGTTATGCCCTATACTGAAAATCCTGAAGATCGATTAAAGACTTTACGTAATTCTGTTTTGCAATATGACGATCCCACCCAGCCGGTTGCGCTTGAAGATTGGAAGGCGCTTCAATGATCGTTTTAGACACGCATGCGTGGATCTGGTGGGTAAGCAGCCCGGCGTTTCTTTCAGAAACGGCGAGACAGGTAATTGATGAGGCGGTAACTCAGAGGAATGTTTTAATTTCTTCTATCAGTATTTGGGAGGTCGCTATTCTTGTTTCGCGGGGCAGGCTGAAACTGACCATGAACCCGGATGATTGGGTTGCTGCCTCTGAAGCCCTACCGTTCTTTGATTTTGTGCCCGTCAGTAATAATATCGCCCTAAAATCAGTCCAATTGCCGGGCGTACTGCATAATGACCCTGCGGATCGAATAATAATTGCTACGGCAATTTCACTCGGTGCTGCGCTGGTTACAAAAGACGAGAAAATCAGGAATTATGAGTACGTCAAAACGGTTTGGTAGGCGCGCTTCGCGCGGGGGATGGTGGATAGGGAATAAAAATAGTTTTAATACCAAGTTGCATTCAAATTTTAACAGTAGTTCGGGTCTTTAGACCCGTTGAACACGCGAACCTAAAGGTTCGGACTACGTTGGTTCGTTATCCTTTGAATGCGACTTGGTATAAGTACAATAGAAAATAGTTTTAAGTAGTTGAGATACAGGTTTTTTTATCTGCCCCCGGTAAAACCGGGGGTTTTGTTTTTGTTGGATGTCCGCTACAAACCAGTCTCTACTCGTCTTTCTTGTAGTATGCCGCCCATTTTGCATCGATTTGATTCTGAATGTCGGCGATTTGTTCATCGGTCAGAATCTTGAAACGGGACTGCGCGCGGAAGTATTCGCGCACCGGCACCAGCTTGCGTTTCTCCACGAGCTTTTCGGATGCTGCCGTCAATTTGAACTCGCCATTGACGATTTCGTAGAGGTCATAATATCCGGTTTCCACGGCGAGCCTTCCGACCTTGATTCCGTATCGTGGATCGTAGCCCCACCCGGGCGGGCAGGGGATGTGGATATGGAAGTATTTGGTGCCCGGCATATCCTTGCATCGAATTATTTTATCGTAAAGGTCCAGCGGATAGGCAGCAGAGCAGGTGGCAACGTAGCTTAAGTGATGTGCCGCCATGATGGCCGGGACGTCTTTCTTTTGCTGCAGCTTCCCCTTGAACGGTGTGTTGGCGGTGATAGCGCCGATCGGAGTGGTGCCCGAGCGTTGAACACCGGTGTTCATGTATCCTTCGTTGTCGTAACACAGGTAGATGAAGTTCTCGCCCCGTTCTGCCGCGCCCGATAAGGCCTGCAAGCCGATATCACTTGTTCCGCCGTCGCCTGCCCAGGCGGCTACTTGGATGTTTGTCTTTCCCTGCGATTTCAAAGTGGCAAGGACTCCGGTGGCTGCGGCGGCTGTTGATGCAAAGGTTACATTCAGGCAGGGGAGTTTGGTCGAGGCAACCGGGAAAAGGCCCTGGAGCACGGTAAGGCAGCTTGGCGGCACAACCAGAATGGTGTTTTTGCCCAGGGCTTTAAGGCCCACCCGGTAGGCGATAGCCAGGCCGCAGCCGGTGCATGCCCTTGTTCCCGGATGAACAAATTCTTCTGTTGGTAAACTTAAAATGGTCGTCTTGGCCTGCATGTGATTCTCCTATAACTTAAGCCCAATCCAGGTGGGCTCTTTTGCAATCCTGCTCTGGGTCGCAGCGCGGAGGGTTTGTGTCAAATCGTCCGTCCGGATTTCGCGGCCGCCGATCCCGGCTATAAAATTCTGAACCAGCGGTAAATGGCCTGTGCCGGCTAAGTGTTCATAAAGCGCGGACTTTAAATCCGAGGCCAGCGCGCCTTCATAACCGTAACTGAGCGCCTTTTCAAAAACGATAACGCCTTTTTTCCCTTTCAGCGCATTGGCAATCGCTGCATCCGGGAAGGGCCGGTAAAAGCGAATGCCCATAACGCCCACTTTGATGCCTTCTTTTCTTAACGCATCAACGGAAACCCTTAACTGATATGTTAATGACCCGAGACCGACAGCAATATGGTCCGCGTCGTCGCAACGATAAGGTTCGATATACGGATCGCCGCCCCGGCCGAATATTTCGGCAAACCTTTTTTCTGCTTCCGCGGCGACGGCAAGCGATGTCCTGAGTTCTTCCTGAAGCAGATAGCGGATCTCCATATAGCCATGGGCCAACTCACCGTGGACGTCTATGCGCACGTCCGGCAGGGTCACGGTATTGAGACTGGCCGGCTCCTCAGGGTTAAGCGCATAGTCCGGCCGGAATGGCGGCAGAAATGCATCGACCTTTTCCTGCTGGGGCACTTCAAACGGCATGTAAGTGTGAGAAAGGATAAACCCGTCATAGCAGACCATAATCGGGGCGCTCACCTTCTCCGCCAGCCAGTAGGCTTTGATGACCGAATCAAGAATCTGCTGGTGGTCACAGCAATACATCTGTATCCAGCCGGTATCACGCTGTGAAATCGAGTCCTGGTGGTCGTTCCAGATATTCCATGGAGCGCCTACGGCCCGGTTGACAACACACATCACAAGGGGAAGCCTCGCGCCTGCCGCCCAGTGGATCTGTTCGTGCATGTAGAGAAGCCCGTTTGCGCTTGTTGCGGTGAAAGTCCTTGCACCGGTCGAGGATGCGGCTATGCACACGGCCAGGGCGGAATGTTCGCTCTCTACGGGAACGTATTCGGCCTTCATCGAGCCTTCTTCAATATACTCGGAAAGTCTTTCTGTTACAGGAGTCTGCGGTGTGATGGGATAGGCCGCTATGACATTGGCACGGCAAAGCCTGACGCCCAGAGCTGCTGCAACATTTCCGCTTTCTATAATATACATGGCGCCTACTCCTTGTCCTTGTCTTCTTCTGTGAATTGCGCCTCGTCCACCATGGTAATGGCCCTGGTCGGACATTCTTCAGCGCAGATGCCGCAGCCCTTGCAGTATTCCAGATCGATTTTCGGCGGTATCGTTCTGGAGATAACAACATCCGGACAAAACAGCCAGCAGATGAAACAGGCCTCGGTATTCCTCTTGCAGGGAATGCAGAGGCTTTTGTTCAATACCGGCCGCTCAACCCGCCATGAACCCGTCCTTCCACCGTCCCCCGGTCCGTTTTCACTATGCGACGTTTTTCTTCGATAATTTCGAGTGCCCATTTTCAACCTCTCACCCGAGTTCGTTCAAAGGCAATCTTTGCAGCCAATGAATTCTTTTCAGGCTTTTGTGTGCGAAATTCTTCTTCAATACCCTTGATCAGAACATCAATTCCCAGAAGACTTGTGGCTTTTTCGAGAGATCCGATGATCCCGGTATTGACCATGCCGTGAGGAAGACCTGCCTCAACCGATATGGCCGTAATATTTGCGGTTGCAAGACTGTATCCTTTAAAACTATAGGATTCAAAAGCCTTCGGTGTGTTTAAAACGATGATTCCGCCGGGCTTGAGACCGCAAGTGACGTCCACCTCTTTCAGCAGCAGGTAGTCAAGAACCACAATGATGTCGGGTGTTTGGATGGGTGACAAATCACATATTTTCTCCCTGGATATCTTCAGGGATGTCATGACCGGCGCACCCCTGCGCTCAGTGCCAAATGTTGGAGCCATAACCACTCCTAAATAACCGGAGATGAAAGCGGCGCCGGCAACAATCTTTGCCGCTGTTATGGCGCCCTGACCGCCCCGACCATGCCATCGGATTTCAATAAATTCTTTGTTCATAAATAATAAAACCTCAGGTTTTTAGGCTGAAGGCCGAAGGCCGAAGGATAAAATGAAGTTTATCCTTTTTTTAAGGCTTGGATCAAGCCGTTCAGCACTTTTTCGGTTTCAGTTACTTTTGGTTCAATAATTAACAAATTTTCGTTGCTCAGGAAATCCAGCCGTTTTGCCAAACTTAACTGATAATGTAATTCCCTTAATGAGCCGAATGCCATGTGAAGGAACCTCAGGTAATCTGCCTGGCTGTCGCGTGCGCAACCTTCCACGATATTAGAAGGAACTGAAATCGCTGCTCGCCGTATTTGAGAAGTCAGTCCATATAACTCTTCTTTCGGGAAGCGAGCCGTCAAACCATAAACTAAAAGCACTACCTCATCCGCCAACTCAAACGCCTTTAATTTTGTGTGATCCCGCATGCTGCTCTATCTCATTATTTCTATATGCCCCGCAAGGGCATCAGCTTTACCTTCAGCCTCGCGCCCCCTCGTGTGACCTCGAGTAACCTTCAGGTTATTAGGTCATCAGGGGGTCGGCCTTCGGTCTTCAGCCTTCAGTCTTCAGTCTTCAGTCTTCAGTCTTCAGTCTTCAGTCTTCAGCCTCGCGCCCCCTTCAGGGGGTCAGTCTTCAGTCTCGCGTGCCCCGCAGGGGCATCAGCTTTACCTTCAGTCTCGCGCCCCCTTTAGGGGGTCGGCCTTCAGCCTTCGGTCTTTCTTCTTTTTCCTTACAACCACCCCAACCGCAAAAATCAACAACACAAAAATGAGCAGTGCGGCCAGCGCAATCAGCGTTGGTGTTGTTGCCCGCGATACTAAATTGACGGGGTTCCAACTTGGCTTTTCCACAATGCGCCCGAGCTTGCCTTTGTATTTTTCCGGGATGTCCGGAATACCGTTGCCGTCCGTATCCGCGAAAGACCGGACATATTGAACCACGCCCTGCCATTGTTTAAGTTCCTGAATGCCCGGCTGCGATTTGTTACCGTCTATCAATGCGGCTGACAGCTTTTCAATGGGCGCGCCGTTTTTATCTTTGGGCACGATGTCTAACAGGGAATAGGTGAATTGACCAACCAGCTTTAAAAAAGTTGCATTGTAGATATTGGCAGCCACCCGGTAGAGCTTTTTATTGGATTGATCGTAGTCGAGCGGCGCAAAACCGGTTTTTTCGTCGCCTATCTCAATCTGGGTCACGCGGTCGAAAATCATCCGGTGCGGGTTATAAGTGACGTGTAAGCCGGAGATTTGCAAATAGTAGTCATCATTTTTAAGCGGTCTCACGCTGGTCAGGATTTCCAGTGCCCTTTTGATTTCATGGCCATAAAGATAGAAGCTGATCAGCGGATAACCCATGGTGTCATCGGCGCCGATGCCCAGAGGGATGGTGCGGAATAAATCGCCTACGGTTATTCTTCCGGTTTTCCCCGCCACCAGATTGTCACGGATGACGCCGTTGGATTCAACGGCGACCACCACGCGGCTTGACGGATCGTTTGGATCCGAATCTGCCTGATTGACGGTCCAGCGGATGGCATCGGCCAGCAAATTGCCGAGCGGTGACTCCTCGGTGGTGTTTGTTAAATCCCATTTTGTTTGGGCAATCACTTTATCATAAGAAAGATTCAGATCCCCCAGCAGCCGCGAATCGACGGTTTTCTTGAATGAATCAATTATGGACTGAATTGGCTTATCACCCGCAATGGCACTGTTAATGACGACGGACGTGTATTTTTTCAAGCTGACCTTGCCGTCGTTTAAGACCAGATCCAAAACGCCCACCTGCCTGCCGTATGACCAGGCCTGAACGATCAGCGTGGAGCCCACGGTAATCGGCTGATCGAGCTTTGTGTGCGTGTGTCCGCTGATAATAACATCAATGCCCGGGATTTTTTCCGCCAGGATGATGTCTTCCGATTTTTTGGGGTTGGTCCGCAGTCCGCCGTGCGACAGGCAAATGACGATATCCACTTTTTCTTTGTTGCGCAGCACATCGACCATGTCGCGCGCCGTTTCAACGGGATCGCGGAAGGTCAGCGGTTTGGCAAAAGGCGATACTTCAACGGCATCCTTGCCGATAATGCCGAAGATGCCGATTTTCAGGCCGTCGCGCTGCAAAATGGTATAGGGCTTCACGCCCGTTTCGGCAAAAGTGTCTTCAAGCTGAGACAGAACAGGCTGTTTGCGGTCAAAGATGGGGTTGGCCAGAACGATTTGGGGCATGCCGCCTTTGGCTTTGGCTGTTTTTAGAATGGCGGCCAGTCCCGCGGGCTTGAGATCAAACTCATGGTTGCCCAGCGTGACGGCATCGTAGCCCATTGCCTTAAGCAGCCTAAGTTCAAAGGCTTCTTCGCGAATCAACATATGGAAGAGAGACCCCATCGTATAATCGCCCGCATCGACGACCAGGACGGGATTGGTTCTTTCTTTTTTTGTATTTTGAATGACGGTCGCAACGCGCGCCCAGCCGCCAAGGGTCTTATCGGCATGGACATTGAAGGGTTGATAGTCGATTTCCGGTGAGAATCCCTGAAAATGAGAGTGCATGTCGTTGGTATGCACGACAGTGAGTAACTTCTCGGCAGCCATGCCATGGGTCGAAAACAAAATTGCGACAAGAATCAACACCGTACGCAACAGTTTCATGAGCATCCTCCCATTAAAAAGTATTCTCCAATCATCTTCATCTTCAGCCTTCAGTCTTCAGTCTCGCGCCCCCTGCAAGGGGGTCAGTCTTCATCCTCTTCTTTCCTAGCACAAAATCCCCGTCCTGCAAAGTTTGTATTGGGCAGGATGGCTTCAATTTTTTCTAAAAGTCCGAAAAGAGATGTTCTGTCCAACGCTGAAGCGGCCACCGCGTCAAATCGCTTGCAGAGGAATTGCAGGGCTTCTTGATCGTGAAAGCGGTCTGCCTTATTCAAAACCCGTATGGTTGGTTTACCGGAGATGTCCAGCTCTTCAAGGATGTTTTCAACAGCCGTTATTTGTTCTTCAAACTGATCATTGCTGATGTCAATCACGTGCACAAGCAAGTCCGCTTCCTGAAGCTCGTCGAGCGTCGCCCGAAAGGCGCTGAACAGTTCCTGCGGCAGATTTCGGATAAAACCCACTGTATCCGTGATGATGGCTTCGGTATCGTGCGGAAAACGAAGTCTGGCGCTTTTGGTATCCAGCGTGGCAAAGAGCTTGTCTTCCACCAGCACGGCGCTTTTCGTCAGCGTATTGAGCAGCGTGGATTTGCCCGCGTTGGTGTAGCCGACAATCGAAATGACCGGCAGACCGGATCTTTCGCGCCGGCCGCGCCGCTGACCGCGCGATTTGGTGATGGACTTCAAATCTTTTTCCAGACGATGGATGCGTTCGCGAATCCGCCGGCGGTCGATTTCCAGTTTGGTTTCACCGGGGCCTAAGCCGCCGATGCCGCCCGCCAGCCGGGAGAGCGACGTGTCCTTGTGCATCAGGCGCGGCAGCAGATATTTGAGCTGGGCCAGCTCCACCTGAATTTTTCCTTCGCGGCTGTGGGCGCGCCTTGCGAAGATATCCAGGATCACCTGGGTGCGATCGATAATTTTCAGGCCGGTGAAATTGCCGATGGAACGAACCTGCGCCGGCGTCAGTTCATGGTCGAAGATCAGCAGATTCGCGCCGATTTGCGTGGCGCGCAAATCAATGGCGGCAAGCCGGCCCCGACCGACCAGATATTTCGGATCAGGTTGCGGGCGGTATTGAATCTGTGTGTCAAATACAGCGACGCCGCAGGTCTCGGCCAGTTGCTGCAGCTCATCGATGGAGGCTTGTGCGCCGGCGAGAGGATTTTTTTCCACCCGCACAAGAATAGCTTTTTCCGCCGCGTCAATTTTGCGCGTCTTCTGCTGTCTGGCGAATTCATCTTCCAGTGCGGCGATGAAGGATAAAAAATTCAGATCAAGCCGGTGCGGCTCCTGGGGTTCATGGATCAGCCAGTAATCGCCCTGGGGATTTTCCGGGATCAGATGCGCCCAGAAAAGCTTGCCCGGGGAGCCGTCTTCGAGCACCTGGAGCGCGCCGATCATATCCAGACGCAGATGTGATAAGTCTGTCAGGTCTTCGGGAGAAAGTTCCTCGTCTGCGAGATGGGTATGAATCAGCCTCAAGCCTTTAAACCGGGTGGATGCCGCGCGGAAAGCGTCAAGATCGGGAATCAAAATGCCTTTGTGATCCCCGAGGATAATCATGCTGATCTCACCCTTGCGGTTGATGAGCAAGCCGATTTGCCGGTTGAGCGTGCTGGAAAGAAAGGATATTTCTCGTGCCAGATCGTTGCTGATTATAGCTTCCGGCGGGATGCCCCGGCGGTAGAGACGTTCCAGAGATTTGATTTGCTGGGCGCCCAGTCCCGCTGTGTTACCAAATATTTTATTGATGGTGCGCCTTCCTTGGTATAATAATCTTTACCGGCAATCCGTACAAACCGAGAGTTCCTCGAAAGGTACGCCGGTTTTCTTGCTGATATATTTCAGTTGATCCACAGGCGCGAAAAACTTGCCGCATTTATCACAGGGCTGCATTTTAAACCTGCGTCCCCAGATCTTACGTTTTTCGCCGGTTGAGATCATTTCAATGTGGCCGGTGGGGCAGACATAGACACAAGCGCCGCAACCAATGCAGACATCCGATTGTTCATGAAAGGGCGGGCCGACGGTTTTTTGAGAGCCGCGAGCGAACAGACCGATGGCGCTTACACCAACCACCTCTTCACAAACGCGCACGCAGGAACGACACAAAATGCATTTACCCTTATCCGTGTCGGCGACAAATCGCGGCTGAGGTTCCGCGCCCATCTCCAGGGCCATCTTTTGCAGGACATCGGATTCGGGGCAGCGCGCCAGCAGCAATTCCATCACCAGGCGTCGCACATTTAAAACCCGGTCGCTTTTCGTGTCAACCACGAGTCCTTCTTCCACACCATAGAGACAGGATGTGACAATTCGAGACCGGTTGCCTTTCTTGATTTCGACCACACACAGTCTGCACGAGCCGGAGCGCGACACGGCCTCATGTGCGCAAAGAGTTGGAACAGAAATGCCCGCGCCGCGAATCGCTGCCAAGAGCATCGTATCTTTCGGCGCCGATATATTTTTTCCGTCAATAATCATATTTACCATGGCTTATCCTACCTTTACTTCACGTTGATTGCGTCAAATTTGCAGCTCTCGATACACGCGCCGCACCGGGTGCAAAGATCATTATTAATGGTATGAGCTTTCTTCTTTTCACCGCTTACCGCCTGTGTCGGGCAGACCTTGATGCACAGGCCGCAACCGGTGCATTTTTCCGGATCGATGCTGTAGGTGATGAGTGCCTTGCAGACACCCGCCGGACAGCGGTGATCTCTGATATGCGCATCATACTCTTCCCGGAAATATTTGATCGTGCTCAATACCGGGTTGGGGGCGCTGCCGCCTAAAGCGCAAAGTGAGCCGTCCGCGATGCCCGTTGAGATATGTTCCAAAAGTTCCACGTCGCCTTCCTCGCCTTTGCCCGCGCAGATGTCCTCGAGGATTTCCCTCATGCGGCGAACGCCTTCCCTGCAGGGGACACACTTGCCGCAGGACTCTTCCTGCAAAAAAGCCAGAAAATACTTAGCGACATCGACCATACACGAGCGGTCGTCCATGACGATCATGCCGCCGGAACCCATCATGGAGCCGACTTCGTAAAGTCTGTCGAAATCCACCTGCAGATCCAGAAGGCTCTCCGGAATACAGCCGCCGGAAGGACCGCCGGTCTGTACGGCTTTGAACTTGCGTCCTTTGGGGATGCCGCCGCCCATGCCGTAGATGATTTCCCGCAGCGTCATGCCCATCGGCACTTCGATGAGCCCTGTGTTGTTGATCTTGCCGACCAGCGAGAATATTTTGGTGCCCTTGCTGTTTTCCGTACCGATGGACGCGTACCAGTCCGCTCCTTTGCTGATGATGAGCGGGACGTTGGCCCAGGTTTCCACATTATTGAGAACAGTGGGTTTGTCCCACAGGCCTTTTTCCACGGCGTGGACGTATTTGGCACGCGGTTCGCCGGCGCGTCCTTCAATAGAGGCAAACAGAGCGGAAGATTCACCGCAGACAAAGGCGCCGCCGCCTTTGCTGATCTTGATGTCAAATGAAAAATCAGCACCCAGAATATTGCGGCCTAGAAGTCCTGCTTCGCGGGCACTTTCGATCGCCATGGTCAGGTGTATGACGGCTAGCGGATATTCATTTCTCACATAAATATAGCCTTCAGAAGCGCCGATGGCGTATGCGCCGATAATCATACCTTCGATGACACTGTGAGGATTGCCCTCCATAAGGCTGCGGTCCATATATGCGCCGGGATCGCCCTCGTCGCCGTTGCCGATGACATATTTCGGCTCGCCGTGAGCCCTGCGGGATCCTTCCCATTTGATGCCGGCCAGAAAGCCGCCGCCGCCGCGCCCGCGCAGGCCGGCTTTTTTCACTTCGCTGATCACGCCTTCGGGGGTCATCCCGGAGAGCGCCTTGGCCAGCGCGGAATAACCGCCGAGGATTAAGTAATCCTCGATGCGCGTGGGATCGATCAGGCCGTTTTGGCCGAAAACCAGACGATTCTGTTTTTTGTAAAACGGAACGTCTTCCTCTTTCATGACGGTTTCATTGGTCTGTGGATCGCGATAGAGCAGCTTTTCCAGCACGTCGCCCTGCGCGACTGTTTTGGAGATAATATCCGGCACGTCTTTGATTTTAACCTGCTGATAGAATATTTTTTCCGGGTGGATGATCACCAGCGGGCCTTTTTCGCAGAAACCGAAGCAGCCGGTGGCGCGGACTTCCACATCCATATTTTGTTTTTTAATTTCCGCTTCCAGTTCTTCCTTGACTTTAATACAGCCGTAACCGCGGCAGCCGGTGCCGGCGCAGATCGTGACCAGCTTTTTTTTCGGATCGTATTGCCTCTTCAAATCATCCTGAAATTGGCGCAAAGCCTGTGTGTTGTTCATTTTTATCATGATTACTGCGCCCCCTCTTTGAGCTTTCCGATAATTTTATCTACCTTGGCCATGGTCATCTGGCCGTGATATTCCGTATCAATAACCACGACGGGGCCCAACGCACAGGCCCCCACACAGTTGACGAGTTCCAATGAGAATTTCTGATCCTGATTCGTCTCACCCGGTTTAATGAAGAGCGTCCGCTCGAATTTGTCCAGAATAGCCGATGCGCCGCGGACGTGACAGGCGGTGCCCACACAGATTTTCACAATGTGTTCTCCGCGCGGATTCAGACTGAAAGCGTTGTAGAATGTGGCCACCTCGTAAACACGACTGGTGGGTATACCCATCGCGTCACCGACCGTGATCAGGGCTTCTTTGGGAAGATAATTAAACGCTTCCTGAATATCCTGTAACACGGCAATCAGCGCGCTTTTATCGCCTTTGTGCTTTTTGACGATTTGTTTTGTCTTTAGTTTGATATCACTGACTTTTGACATACTTTTTTCACCTCAGTATTCTTTAGGGTTGCCCCATTTCATTCATTGCCCGTCTTGAGAAATCTGGCTTTTTCCGTGAGTTTTCTATATTCCGAAGTGACTTTTTCCTGGATGGTGTCGATTTCTTCGGCCAGCAGATGGCGGAAACGTCCCTGCGGCTTGAAATAATCATTGATCGGCTTGAGTTGCTTCGGCATGTCCGGAGAAATACGGTAACGGCCGTTCTCGACTTCAAATAACGGGAAGACGCCTGTTTCCACGGCCAGACGGCCCATGGACACCACCGTATGCGACGGAGAGCGCCAACCGGTGGGACATACGGAGAAACAATGAATATAGGAAGGTCCCTTAATGCTTTTGGCCTTTTCGATCTTCCGGATGAAATCCAGCGGATAGCTGGGACAGGCAGTGGCCACGTACGGCACGTTGTGCGCAACCATGATTTCCGGCATATTCTTTTTCCAGGTTTTCTGGCCGGAGCTGACTTTTCCCGCAGGCGCCGTGGTGGTGGAAGCGCCCATCGGCGTGCCGCTGGAGCGCTGAATTCCGGTGTTCATGTAGGCTTCGTTGTCAAAGCAGATAAAGATCATATCGTGTCCGCGCTCCATGGCGCCGGAAAGCGCCTGAAACCCGATGTCCATTGTGCCGCCGTCGCCGGCCATGCCGACCACTTTGACGTAACGGTCGTCGATCTTGCCTTTTCTACGCAACGCCTTGAGACCGGCTTCCACACCGGAGGCCACGGCCGCCGCGTTTTCAAATGCGACATGAATCCAGGGCACCTCCCAGGCGGTGGTGGGAAACATACTTGAGGCAATTTCCATACAGCCCGTGGCGGAGGCGATCACGGTGTTTTCACCAAGCGCCTTACACATCAACCGCACAGCCAGTACTTCGGCGCAACCGGAGCAGGCGCGGTGGCCGGACGATAATAATTCTTTTTTATTAATCAGCCGCGGGGCATATAAATCAAAATTTTCTACAATATTCATTATTCTCTCACCCCCCAAAATTCATAGGTGTCTGCTGCCACATTTCCCGTATCCGCTATAATTTTTTCAAACATGCCGACAAAATCATGCACGGTGACGTCGCGTCCGCCCAGACCGTAAATATAATTGTAAATGGCGGGGCGCCGGGTTTCGGCATACAAGGCCGATTTGATTTCCGAAAACACGGGACCGCCGGGACCGCCAAAGGAAACGGCGCGGTCGGTGACAATCAGTTTTTTCGCGTTTTTAATGGCGGCTTTGATTTCGGCAAACGGGAAGGGACGCCAGAGTCTGAGTTTTACCAGGCCTGCCTTGACGCCTTTCACGCGCAGTTCATCAATCGCCAGTTGCGCGGTCTCGCCCATTGAACCCATCGTCAGGATCAGAAAATCCGCATCGTCTGCTTTGTAAGTTTCCACCGGTTTATAGCTGCGGTCGAACATTTTTGCCCATTCGTCCCAGACCGCCAGGATAACTTTCTTCGAGTTCTTGACGGCCTCGTCTTTGGCTTTCATGATTTCCGTGAAATAATCGGACATGGCAAACGCGCCCATGGTCACCGGACGCGCGGGATGCAACGTCGCGTGCGGGACAAACGGCGGGAGAAACTGATCCACGTCTTCCTGGGTGGGCATCTCTACCGGCTCGACCATATGCGTGAGTTGAAATCCATCGATATTGACGGATACCGGCAGCATGACATCTTTATGCTCTGCGATCTTGAAAGCCTGAATAGACAGGTCAATCGCTTCTTGGCCGTTTTCGGCAAATACAACGATCCAACCCGCATCACGCTGCGGCATGATGTCGGAGTGATCGTTTAAAATATTCAGAGGTCCGGAAACCGCCCGGTTGGCAATGGCCATGGTAATGGGCAGCCGCATCGCCGAGGCGATGGGCAGCAGTTCATGCATCAGCATCAGTCCCTGCGAGCTGGTGGCGGTATAAGACCGCGCGCCGGCGCCGGAGGCGCCGATGACCGCGCTCATAGCCGAATGTTCTGATTCTACCGTCATAAATTCCGCATCTAATTTGCCGTCGGCCACCAGGGTGGAGAGATGTTCTGCGATGTGTGACTGGGGTGTGATGGGATAGACGCCCGCCATATCAATACGGCATAGCGCCACAGCTTCCGCCACGGCAACCGTTACTTCCAATCCAACGCGTTTGCCCATGTTTACCCCTCCTCTACCATCTTGATCGCGCAGGGCCAGCATTCGTGTGCGCAAATACCGCAACCCTTACAATAATCCATGTTCGCTTTAAAAAAACCGTCTTCGCCCTGCTGCACGCAACCTTCCGGACAAAATACGTAACAGATGCCGCATTTGATGCATTTGGCGTCGTGCCAGATCGGGCGTTGCGACCGCCAGCTTCCCGTGTGGTATTCGCTGGCGCTGCCCGGCTCGGAAACAACGCAGCCGATGGGAAGTTCCTTCCAAGATTTCAATGTCATAACTACCTCTTAGTTTATTATTTTTATTTCATCATAGGCCCGTTTCATCGCATTGAGATTCTTCTGAGCGAGCCGGCCAAATCGGTGTTCCACCGATTCTTTCATCGCCTCAAGTCCCATAATGCCGGTCACTTTCAAAAGCGCCCCAATCATGGTTGTGTTGGCAATGGGCACGCCCATTTCCTGGCGTGCGATGCCGGTGCCGTCCACCGTGGCGACCGAGCCGTTGAAATTCAAGTCCTTACGGATTTCTTCCGGTGTCTTATGCGTGTTGACAATGATTTTGCCGCCCGGTTTCAATCCGTCGACAACGTTGACCAAACCGATGAGGCTGGAATCGAGAACCAGTACGATATCGGGTTCATAAATGCCCGAACGGACATTAATTTTTTTATCATCAATGCGTGTAAACGCGGCGACAGGCGCCCCTCTTCTTTCCGGACCGAAACTGGGGAATCCCTGCGCATATTTTCCTGCGGCAATTGCCGATACCGCCAGCAACTCCACCGATGTTACCGCTCCCTGGCCGCCCCGGCCATGCCATCTGACTTCTATCATTTACCTAGGTCTCCTTATAATGTTACAAAATGACGGCCATCCATAATATAGATGGTTTTTTGGGTCAATATCTTTTCGCATTATTTTAAAATGACTTTTATACCGAAAGGATACGCCACTTCTTCTGCTCGGAAAGATAAAGATCGCTGCCCTGGGAATCGTTGATAACGACCAGGGGCAGATCAACGACGGTCAGTTTTCGGATCGCTTCCGGTCCCAGGTCTTCATAGGCGACCACTTCCATTCTTTTTACGCATTGTGCCGTGAGTGCGGCGATGCCGCCGATCGCGCCGAAATAGACAGCTCTATATCGCTTTATGGCTTCCACGACTTCCTGTGAACGGTTGCCCTTGCCGATCATCCCTCTGAGTCCATGCTCGAGTAATGCCGGCGTGAATACATCCATCCGGTAACTCGTCGTCGGGCCTATCGAGCCGATCACCTTGCCTTCCGGGGTAGGCGAGGGGGCGGCATAAAAAATGGTCGCTTTCGATAAATCAATCGGCAGGGGAAGATCTTTTTTAAGGGCCTCATACATCCGCCTGTGGGCTGCATCCCTGGCCGTGTAAACGGCACCGCTTAAGAGCACCATGTCACCTGCGGAAAACGATGAGCAAATTTCAGCCGTTAAAGGGGTGTGGATTCTTTTTGCCTCTATCATTCAGATTCCCTTAAAATGTAGTGCGGGTTTTTAACCCCGCCGCGCCGGCGCACCTGAAGGTGCGCACTACGTTTTTATGTTCTTGGATCACGGAGTCTATCATGATTACTTTCTTTATACTCTAGATGACGATTTCCTGATGCCTGGCGACGTGGCATTGGATATTGACGGCTACCGGAAGCGAGGCAATGTGACAGGGCATCATCTCCGCGTGAACGGCCAGGGTTGTCACCCTGCCTCCCAAACCCGCAGGACCGATTCCCAATTCATTAATCCGCGTATAGAGTTCTTTTTCCATTTGAGTCAGGCGTTTATCGGAGGTATTCTTTTCCCCCGCCGGCCTTAAAAGCGCTTTTTTCGCGAGAATACAGGCCTGTTCGAGCGATCCGCCGATGCCAATGCCCACGATAATCGGAGGGCAGGGATTGGCGCCGGCCCTGTCCACAGTTTCCAAAACAAATTTTTTAATGCCGTCGATTCCCGCCGAAGGGGTCAGCATTCGAGCCGCGCTCATGTTTTCACTGCCGCCGCCTTTGGGCATGGCGATGATTCTTAATTGATTACCGGGCACGATATTCATGTGTATGACAGCGGGTGTGTTGTCTCCCGTGTTGGTTCGAGTGAGTGGATCGCACATGGACTTGCGAAGAAAGCCTTCCCCGTAAGCCTGCCGCACACCTTCTTCAATGGCCTTTCGTAAATCGCCCCCAACAATCCGAATATCCTGGCCTATCTCGACAAACAACACGGCCAGGCCGGTATCCTGACAAATCGGCATCGCCTCGTGGCAGGCAATATCGGCATTCTGAAGAATTTTCGTGAGTACCTGCCGGCCAATGGGTGATTCCTCTTTCTTAATCGCTGAGTGGAGGGCGGAAACTACATCCGCGCCCAGAATTGTATTGGCGCCAATAAATAGTTTCTTGACGGTCGCCGTGATGCGCTTGGTATTGATCCGTCGCCAGGGATTGTTTTTCTTGTTTTCCGTATTCATCTATCACGCCTACATGCCCCGTCGGAATTCCATTGACTTTGATATTGTCATTTTGTCCACATATTTCAAATCGCCGCCCATCGGTACCCCCATGGCGATGCGCGTGATTCGAATATTGGAATCTTTGAATATCCGTGTAATGAGCAGCGCCGTGGCTTCTCCATGCACGTTGGGGTTGGTGGCCAGAATCAATTCCTGAATCCGGCCTTCGCTGATTCGTTTTTGAAGTTCGCTCAGACGAAGATTGTCCGGTCCGATGCCGTCGAGCGGCGCGAGCGCGCCATGCAAAACGTGATACAATCCATGAAAAACGCCGCTTTCTTCTATGGCGGCCAGAGCATCCGGTTCTTCGACCACGCAGATCATCTGCTGATCGCGCGCCGGATTACTGCAGATATGGCAGATATCCTCTTCCGTCGGATTGAGACAGATCCGGCAGAGTCGAATTTTTCGTTTGACTTCGACCAGGCTTTCCGCCAGCTTTTCCACATCATCGGGGGTGGCGCGCAAAATATAATTGGCCAGCCGCGCCGCTGTTTTTTCACCGATTCCCGGAAGTTTGGCCAGTTCCGCAATCAGCCGCTTAATGGGTTGTGCGTAGGATTTCATGGACCGCCTTACATGCCCAGACCGGGAATTCCCAGCCCGCCCGTGATCTTTGCCATTTCCGAGGAGGCCATTTCCTGTGCTTTGCGGATGCCCTCGTTCACCGCCGCGGCGATCAGATCTTGCAGCATTTCAATGTCTTCCGGATTGACGACTTCTTTTTCGATTTTCAGAGAAACAAGTTCAAACTTTCCGTTGACGACGACCCGCACCATGCCGCCGCCTGCCTGTGCTTCGATAGTTTTTGTTTCCAACTCTTCCTGAAGCCGTCCCATTTTTTCCTGCATCTTTT
This sequence comes from Syntrophaceae bacterium, assembly GCA_009773315.1. Classification (GTDB taxonomy): domain Bacteria; phylum Desulfobacterota; class Syntrophia; order Syntrophales; family Smithellaceae; genus UBA8904. The sequence goes on along the minus strand of WRPE01000004.1, from coordinate 66,469 downwards.
TGGCCTGTTTCATGATGTTGCCGATGTTATGCACTTGGTTATCCCCCCTGTTTTTTATCAGTCATTGGTTTAATTTCTATCAGTTCCGCGCCTTCAAACTCAGCGATCACTTTCTGGAGAAGAGGAGAGTTCATGGCTTCTCGCTTGATCTCGTTTAAGGTGTTAGCTTTGGCGCCGCGTTCGGTGCCGTTCGTTTTTGGCACGTCGATGGTTTTAATCGCCAAGGAAACCTTTTGTGAATAATAAATTCCCGCGATTCTTTCCAGTTCTTCTTTTTGCGGTTTTTCCATAATGCTGTCGAGGAAAATATAACCATGGGGGAAGCCCAGTGTCAAACAGCCGTTTTCCAATGCCAGAACTTCAGCCGCGTCAATTTTTGCCCCCAGCGGTGGATTTTCCCTTTTGATAAATTTTTTGAGATCGTCACCCGGCGCAGGTTTTGTATTATAACGGGGCTCCGTTGCTTCTGAAATTTGTTTTTGCTGCGACGGATCGGCTGATTTTTGAACGCTGACCGCCTGCGGATATTCGAGGGGTTGTCTTGCTGCAATCGGTTCAGCATTAACTTTATCGCGGGAAGGTGGCAGGCCGCTCTGAAGCCTCTGCTCTAGCGATCCGAGTGTCGCCATAATTTCGCCCACCGGCAAAACCGGTTCCAGATAGGCCATCCGGACAAGGATGGTTTCGATTTTCATCCGCACTTCCTGGCTGCGGCGCAGGCTGTCGGCTTCATTGAGCAGGATATCCAGGTAACGCTGCAACGTCTCGCGGGAAACATTTTGCGTCTGATGATTAAGCTTTTCCACCTGCTCCGGCGCGATATCAAAGGATGAACTGCTGTCTGCGGCGATTTTGACCAAAAGCAAATTGCGGAAATGTTTCAAGAGCATCGCGTAGAAATGCTTCATGTCGATGCCCGCCAGATAGGCTTCGGCCAGAATAACCAGACAACTGCCTGCATTGTGGGCCACGACGGCTTGGGAGAGGCGATAAAGATATTTGCGGTCGGCCAGTCCCAGAATATCTTCCACGTCGTCGTCGGAAATTTTCAAGCCGGCATAGGAAATGACCTGATCAAAAATGCTCTGGGCGTCGCGCATGCTGCCGTCGCCTGCTTCGGCAACCCAGGAAAGCGCCGTGGGGCTGATGATAATGCCTTCGGCGGCGGCCAAGCGGCCTAAATTGGCTGCGATTTCACCAAGCGAAATACGGCGGAAATCATAGCACTGGCAGCGCGATAGAATCGTGGCCGGTACTTTGTGATTTTCCGTCGTGGCAAAAATAAAGATGACATGGCCGGGCGGTTCTTCCAGCGTTTTGAGCAGCGCGTTAAACGCTTCGCGCGTCAGCATGTGGACTTCATCGATGATATAGATTTTATACTTGGCGGCGGCCGGCGCAAATTTGACACTTTCCCTGAGCTCGCGGATTTCGTCGATACCGCGGTTGGACGCGCCGTCGATCTCGCGCACATCCATCGAGTTTCCCTCTGTTATTTCGTTGCAGTTTGCGCATTTATTGCAGGGTGTTGCCGTTGGTCCTCTTTCACAATTGAGGGATTTGGCCAGAATACGGGCTACGGATGTTTTGCCGACACCCCGGGGGCCGGAAAAGAGAAAGGCGTGTCCGATGCGGCCCTGGCCAATGGCATTACTCAGAGTTCGGACCACAGGTTCCTGACCTGCGACGTCGTCAAAGGTTTGCGGGCGAAATTTTCGGGCTAAAACCAGGTATTCCAAATGAACCTCTCTGAATTCTGAATTCAGAAGTCAGGAGTCAGAATTCAGAATAATAAACTTGGGTGAAGACTTTCGCGGATTTGCGGGCGTGGCAAAAGTCCCACCAATTCGTGCTTATCTTTACCCCTTGTTTCGCAGGTCATTCTGTCTTCTGAATTCTGTCCTCTGTCTCCTGAGTAGTTACGATAACTGGTGACCGGGTTTACCGCAACACACGATGGGATTTGCTGCCGCTGCTTCCTTCCGGACCTGACGGGGTTCACAAGCCTCCGTTGTACGGGACCCGGCCATATTTTTATTGAATACTGACCCAGACTCTTAATGGATAAATCGGCAGGAATCAACTGAAATTTTGGAATGGATGGCGGAGAGTGGGGGATTCGAACCCCCGTGGGAGCTTGTGACCCCCAAATCGATTTCGAGTCGATCCCGTTACGACCACTTCGGTAACTCTCCGACTATTTAAGCAAACTTTCAATTATATGTTTCTTAATTGTTTTAAATCAATATGGCGGAGAGAGGGGGATTCGAACCCCCGGTACACCTTTGGGGCATACACACGATTTCCAGTCGTGCTCCTTCGGCCACTCAGACATCTCTCCGCGACTTATTTATCCGCCGCATCGGCTCTTATCCTCTTTTCCTTAAAAAATCTACTCAAAATTTCCCCGCACTCTTCCTGCAAAACCCCTTCCGATACATCCACCTGATGATTCAACCGGTTATCATTTAAAATAGAATAGAGGGAAACCACGGCGCCGGCCTTTGGATCGCGCGCGCCGAAAATAACCCGCTTAAGTCTTGCCTGGAGGATCGCGCCGGCGCACATCGCGCAGGGTTCCAGTGTCACATAGAGCGACGCTCCGGTCAGTCGGTAATTACCTGTTTTCTCGCAGGCCTTGCGGATCGCCAGCATTTCCGCGTGTGCAGAGGGGTCATTTGAGGCAAGGGACGCATTATGCGCCTGCGCCAGTATTTGGCCCTCTTGCGCCAGCACTGCGCCAATCGGTACCTCGTTTTGCTTGTACCCGACGACTGCTTCTTGAAGCGCGATATTCATAAAGTCAATGTCCGTCAGCATCAGTTGCTCTCCACTTTGTTTCATGTTGCCTTTTGGTTATCATAATGTTGATTTTGAGGCAAATGCCGTATATGATTCTATTCAGGCGGGATAACATGGATCCAAAAAAATTTCTCCTTTGGCCGGCCATCATATCCATCATCGGACACGTCGTGCTGATTTCCGTCAGCAGTTTGGTTGACTTGCGTGACAACGTTAAAGCCGAAAAACTTTTCACGGTAGAAATTACGCAACCCCAATCCGCGGTCGAACCGAAAACAGAGGAAAACACTGCGCGGGAAAAAACGCCGCAGCAAGCTCCCGAAGCAAAACAGGTGCCGATGCCGGAAGGCGGACGGGAGGACACTGTGAATATCGGCTCCTCCGATGTTAAATATGCGGATTATTTAGCGGGAGTGAAACAAAAGATTATGCGTATCTGGACGTATCCGCCCGGCGCGTATGAAAAGAGTGAAGAAGGGGTGGTGGTGATCAAAATATCGATTGACGCGAAAGGCTCTCTTCTCCAGGCCGCGCGGATGACTTCTTCCGGGTTTGTTAATCTTGATTCCGGCACGCTGGACGTTATTCGGGCCGCCGCGCCTTTTCAACCGCTGCCTCCACAATACAAACTGTCACGCATCCACATTATTGCTTCTTTCCGCTATCGTATGAAGGATTGAGAGGATCCTCACCGTCTCTTTGAAATGATATGAATAAATTGAAAAAAATTACTCAAGCCGCCATCGTTAGTTTAGCCGTTGTTTGGTCGGTTTTTGTTGGCGAGGCGGCTCATGCCGGAGTTGTTACTGATGAAGTGGGCCGCAAGGTCAACATCGCGGGGACGCCACTGCGTATTATATCTTTGGCGCCAGGCATCACAGAAATTCTTTTCGCCTTGAATCTGGACGACAAAATTGTCGGTGTTACCAGCTTTTGTGACTGGCCTCGGGACGCCGCAAAAAAAACAAGCATCGGGGGATTTACCAATCCGTCGCTGGAGAAAATCGTTTCTCTAAAACCGGATTTGATTCTGGCGACAGCCGACGGCAACAGGCCGGAGACGGTTCGACAATTGGAAAAAATCGGCATGACGGTTTATGTGACGAATCCGATGGACACGGCCGGTATTCTTCAAAGCATTTTACATATCGGTGATGTGACCGGTCGGCGTCAGGCTGCCCGCACACTCACCGCGCAACTGCAAAGACGGCTGGACGTCGTCACGGCGCAAATTTCAAATAAAAAGAAGCCGCGGGTTTTTTTCCAGATCGGCATGGATCCCGTCATTACCGTGGGCAAGCGCACACTGATTTCCGACGTCATTGAACGGGCCGGCGGCACAAATATCGCGGGGAAAGACACGGCGCGGTATCCGCGGTACAGTGCGGAAGGCGTCATGGCCCATGCGCCGGACATTCTTCTTTTCGCGCCAATGGCCACGGATAGGGAATTTAAAAAAGTCAAAAAATACTGGGAGCAGTTTCCCAACATTCCAGCGGTTAAAAACAAACAAATCTATCCGATGAGTACCGACCTGATCGGCCGCGCCTCGCCGCGCCTCATCGATGCGATTGAACAGACAGCGAAAATATTGCATCCGGAAATTACACTAGAAACAACCAGATAACCCTAGGAAAAAACTAGAAATCTTTGCCGCGGATAAAGCTGATCGCGTTTTGGAAAATCGCCAGGCCCTGGCCTTCTTCCGGCAGGGTTTCGCGTGTCCAGCGGGGGTGGTTGGTGTGGTGCAGGAACGCTTCGGGGTGCGGCATTAAACCGAAGAGTCGGCCGGTTTCATTGCAGATGCCGGCGATGGCGTTTGTTGAGCCGTTGGGGTTGGCTGGATAGTCCATCGTGATGGCACGGGTAGGATCGCAATACTGAAGCGCCACGAGATTTTTCTTTTCGATTTCTTTCAGAATGGCGGCGCTTTCCGGCACAAATTTGCCTTCGCCGTGACGCACCGGGTAATAAACCGTATCGATGCCGCGAGTGAAAACACAGGGGCTCTGATCGTTGGCCTTGAGATACACCCAGCGGTCTTCAAATCGTCCTGAATCGTTAAAGGTCAACGTACTGCTTTGCTTTGTAAAATTGCCGGTCAGCGCCGGAAGCAATCCCAGTTTCACCATGAGTTGAAAACCGTTGCAGACGCCCAAAATGAGCTTCCCGTCGGCAATAAATTTGAGCAGGTTTTCGATAAGCATTTCACTCGAACCGGCGATGCGCGCATGCAGAAAGCGGTTGGCGCCGGCTTTGGCCGAGCCCAGATCGTCGCCGTCCAGAAAACCGCCCGGAAGATTCAGAAAATTATAATCGGATAGACGTTTTTCTCCGAAAAGTAATTCACTGATATGCACAATATCAATTTGATCGGCGCAGGCGAGTTTGCAGGCGTGCGCCATTTCCATTTCACAGTTGGTGCCGTTGCCGGTCAGCACAATTGTTTTTACTTTGCGGGTCATATCTTTAATCCTGTCTAAAAATTAAGCGGCTTCTGCCAGGCTTCTTTAAGGTTGCTGATTTTTTCTTTCATAATCAGTTTGCCATTGAGGCCGGTGATCTGGAAGAGTCCATTGCCTGCGACAAAGCCGATTTCATTCAGGACGCTTCCATCCATGATTTTTTCAAACCGGCCTTGATCTTTCGGATGGATGGTCACGACAAAGCGGCTGGCCGTCTCGGAAAATAAAACATAATCGTTGCGCTTCTTGCCGCGATAAGGAACATCTTTTAAGTCGATATTCATGCCCAGGCCACCGGCAAACGCGGTTTCGATGAGCGCGATGCCTAAGCCCCCGTCGGAGCAATCATGACAGGAGGCGATAAGGCCTGACTGGATGGCCTTGTGCAGGGCGCGATACTTTTTGATGGCTTTTTTTACGTCCACCTGCGGGACTTTGTTGCCGATGGCTTTGTGCTCGGCAAACCATTCAGAGCCGCCCAGTTCATCGCGAGTTTCCCCGATAATGTAAACCAGATCCTGCGGCCGCTTGGCGTCCATGGTCACGGCTTTGCGTACATCCTTGATTTTGCCGATGACCGAATAAAGCAGTGTCGGCGGTACGGAGATTTTCGTTTTACCGATGGCGTAGTCGTTTTTCATGCTGTCTTTGCCGGAGATACAGGGCACGCCAAAGGCGGTGGTGTAATCATAAATGGCCATGTTCGCACGCACCAGTTGGGCAAGCTTGTATTCACCGTCGGGCGTTTTGGTGGACTGAACGGGATCGCACCAGCAGAAATTATCCAGCCCCGCCAGATGATTCAGATCAGCGCCCACCGCCACAGCATTGCGGATGGCTTCGTCAATGGCGCAGGCGGTCATATGGTAGGCGTCGATATCGCTGTAACGCGGGCAAATGCCATGCGCCACCACCACGCCTTCCATGGAATCCAAAAGCGGACGCACAATACCCGCGTCCGACGGCCCGTCGTTTTGCACGCCCACCATGGGTTTGACCACAGAGCCGCCCTGGACTTCATGATCATACTGCCTCACAACCGCTTCTTTGGAGCAGATATTCAGACGTGAGAGCATCCGGATAAAAGCTTTATTTAAATTGGCGGGTTCGGCAAAGGTCGGCTCGGCGTTTTTCGGTGCTTTCCATTGGGCTGCCAGTTTCATCTGCGGTACGCCGTCGTGCAGAAAATCCATATCCAGATACGCCACGGTTTTTTCACCAAAGCGGGCATGAAATATTCCGGATTTGGTAAACTTGCCCATCGCCGTGGCTTCCACGCCCATCTTGCGGGCCAGTGCCATAAACTGATCGACTTTTTTCGGATCAACGGCCAGCGACATGCGCTCCTGCGCTTCGGAGACCAGGATTTCCCAGGGCTGAAGGCCCGCGTATTTCAGAGGTGCCAGCGACAAATCCATTTCGCAGCCGCCGGAATAGGTCGCCATTTCACCCACGGACGAAGACAGACCACCTGCGCCGTTATCGGTAATCGCGCGGTAAAGGCCACGATTGCGGGCGACCAGCAGAAAATCCGTCATTTTCTTCTGTGTGATGGGATCGCCGATCTGCACGGCGGTAACCGGCGAGCCTTCATGGAGTTCTTCTGAAGAAAAAGTCGCGCCGTGAATGCCGTCCTTGCCGATTCTGCCGCCGGTCATGATGATCACGTCGCCGGGTTTGATTTCCTTGGTGTGTGTGGGTTTACCGTTAAGGCGCGCGGGCATGATACCGGCGGTGCCGCAGTAAACCAATGGCTTGCCCAGATACCGTTTATCAAAAACAAGGCTTCCGTTGACCGTGGGGATGCCGCTTTTGTTGCCGCCGTGTTCGACGCCTTCGCGCACGCCTTCGTAAATACGGCGTGGATGCAGGATGCGGGGCGGCAGTTTCTTTTTGTAAAAGGGCGAGGCAAAACAAAACACATCCGTGTTGAAAATCAACTTTGCGCCGATGCCCGTACCGAAAGGATCGCGGTTGACGCCGACGATGCCGGTGAGCGCCCCGCCGTAAGGATCAAGCGCGGAAGGCGAGTTGTGCGTCTCCACTTTGAAAACCAGGTTGTGATCGTCGTTGAATTTAATGATGCCCGCGTTATCCACAAAAACGGAAAGGCAGAAATCCTTCTTGCCTTTGGCCTTGCGGATTTTGGCCGTCGAGCCTTTGATATATTTTTTAAAAAGCGAATCAATTTTTAATTTATTACGCCCGTCGGTATAATCAATTTTGCTGTTGAAAATTTTATGTTTGCAATGTTCGGACCAGGTTTGCGCCAGGCATTCCAGTTCCACATCGGTTGTGGTTTCATTCAACCCGACTTTTTTGCGGGCTTTGATGACGGCGGGATTCTGATAATAAGCCTGAATGGCTTGCATTTCTTCCAGATTCAGAGCCAGGAGTTTTTCCTGGCTGATTTTTAAAAGGCCCTGTGCGTCAACTTCCGCCAGATTGATATGAGTCACATGCGGTTCGTCTTTGCCCATTACCTGCGGTACAAAAGCGGCGAGTCCTCGGTTAAAATCAAAATCACCCGCCGCGATGACTTGATGGCGTTCGATCAAGTCGTTGGCCAGGAGGCCGGCGGCGATTTTTCCCGCGTCGGTTTGAGATATTTTGCCGCTGATCAGATATTGGCGGGAGGTATAAACGGCGATTTTCCGCTCGCCGGTATTCTCGCCAAGTAAAATAGAAATCGCTTCGCGGGCCGTTTTTCCGACGTTATCGGTCACGCCCGGACGAAAGCCGACTTCGATGAGCCAATCAAAATTTTTCGCCAGAGGCCGGTTGATAGAAAATTCCTGAATGACCGGATCAGAGAGGGGCCCAGCGGCTGCTTCCTGCAATTCGGCGGCGCTAAGCTCGCCGGCGATGGTATATACTTCGATGGTGGCCACTTTGGCAACGGCCAGCGCCAGATTATCGATAATGCGCTTTTGGGTCTTTTCGCCCAACGCGTCGCGAATGCCTTCTTTAAACCCAACTTCGATTCTATCCGCCATGATTTACCTTAACATTTTCGAATCTTTTTGATCTGTCTGGTATGAAGCAGACGGTGCGTTTATACCCAAAAGACGTAAATTATGCAACTTACAAATATGTGCCGGAGACTGCGCACAAATGTTAATGCCAATCAAAGATTTGAGTAGGCCCGCCAGAGTCATTTGTTTTAAATCAACTTGCCTGGCTTAGCCGACTGTGACATGATTATTGTTATGGCGTTACTTTGGATTAATAACATTTCGGTGAGCTTTGGCGGGCCCCAGCTCCTTGACGGCGCGTCGCTCCAGATTGAAGCGGGGGAACGCATCGGACTTCTGGGACGAAACGGTTCGGGTAAGTCCACGTTGATGAAGCTGCTTCATGGCGACATTGTTCCTGACCAGGGGGAAATTGTTTCCAGCGGGGATGTTCGCGTTGCGATAATGCCCCAGGATATCGAGGATCTACCGGGCGTGGTCTATGATGTGGTCGCCGCAGGCGGTCAAGAACATCTGGATCAATTGCACGAATATCACGAGCTTACCTTGCAGTTAACCCACGGCGACAATCCGGCGCTTCTAAAAAAAATCGAACAGGTTCAGCATAAACTGGAAACGGCGGGCGCCTGGCAATATCACCAGAAAGTGGAAACGGTGATTTCCCGCACGTCGCTTTCCGAAAATGCGGAGTTCCGGCTGCTATCGGCAGGATTGAAGCGCAGGGTGCTCTTAGCGCGAGCGCTGGTTACCGATCCCGATATTTTGCTTTTGGATGAACCCACCAATCATCTGGATATTAATTCCATCCTCTGGCTGGAAGAGTTTCTCCAAAATTACGACAAGACCCTGATGTTTGTCACGCACGACAGGACGTTTCTACAAAAAATCGCCACACGCATTCTGGAAATCGATCGCAGCAAGCTGTTTTCCTTTTCCTGCAATTACGCGACGTATCTCGAAAGACGACAGGCCATGCAGGAAGGCGAGGAAAAGCAATGGCAAACCTTTGACAAAAAACTGGCTAAGGAAGAAATCTGGGTCCGGCAGGGTATCAAAGCCCGCCGCACGCGCAACGAAGGACGCGTGCGCGCGCTTCTGGCGCTGCGCGAAGAGCGCACGCACAGGCGTGAACGGGACGGGAATGTCCGGCTTGCCGTTTCGGAAGCCGAGCGCAGCGGCAGGCTGGTGGCCGACGCCGAAAAAATCAGTTTTGCTTATGAAAATAAAAAGATCATCGATTCTTTTTCCACGAGGATTTTGCGCGGTGATAAAATCGGCATTATTGGTCCCAACGGTTCCGGTAAGACCACGCTACTCAAAGTCTTGCTGGGGGAACTGCCCATCTCCGGCGGGAAGATCAAGCTCGGCACGGGGATTGCGATTGCTTATTTCGATCAACTGCGCGCGCAGTTTGACGAGGGCAAATCTCTGAGAGACAACATAGCCTGCGGCAATGATACCGTTTTCATCAACGGCGTCCCCCGCCACGTCGTCGGCTATTTACAGGATTTTTTGTTTCCGCCCGCGCAGATCCTTGCGCCGGTTGCATCTCTTTCCGGCGGCGAGCGAAACCGTCTACTTTTGGCCAAGCTTTTTTGCACGCCGTCCAATGTGCTGGTGCTTGATGAACCGACCAATGATCTGGACGCGGAAACGCTGGAACTTCTGGAGGATCGCCTTCTGGAATACGGCGGAACGATCTTGCTGGTCAGCCACGACCGGACGTTTCTCAACAACGTTGTCACTTCCACGATTGTGCTGGAAGGGGAAGGGCGCCTGCAGGAATATGTGGGCGGTTATGATGACTGGCTCAGGCAGAGCGCGGCAATAATCAAGACGTCCAAGGCGGTGCCCAAAGAGGCAAAAGCCAAAAAGGAAAAGCAACCCAAAGAAAAAAGTAAATTGTCTTTTAAAGAAGCGCAGGAGATTGCAGAGCTGCCTCCAAAAATTGAAAAGATGGAAAAAGAAAAAGCCCAATTGTTGGCGTTGTTAAATTCTGCGGATTTATATAAAACCAACAATCCCGCCCGTGTGCTGGATGCGAATGCAAGGCTTGAGCAACTGGAGACGAAAATGACTGCGGCCTACGACCGCTGGGACGAACTCGAAGAACTGGCCGCAAAATTTACGACTTAAAAGGAACATCTTATGAACTTGTCAACAATACGTTTCCCACGTCCACTGGAAGCGGAAGGCAGTGCGGAAAAAATCCGTCAGGCATTAGTGACGCGAAAAACCAGGCTTTGGCCGGAAGGCAAAATAGAAGTGCCTGTAAGCAACATCAGTGAAGCGCTGATCGGCGCGATTAAGAAGGCCAGGTTGCAAAGACGCGTCCGCTTTGGGTTTGATGATATTTTTGACAAACTCGCCGCTGAAAAAAAGGGAATCGATGAATTGCTGCAGAGGATGAAAGCGCAGCAAAAAGATCGCATCTCCCGTCTGCTTTTATTTTCCAACGACGGTGCAGAGCGTCTTTATCGCCATATCGAACAGACCCTCATCGAGCACCATCTCCGAATCCTGGGCTGCCAGTTGGACGTGGACAGCAAAACCCTGGGACAATTGATTACCGGCAGAAGCGCCGGCATTAAAGTTATTCTGGTGGAGCACAAGGACGCGGTTTCCGACGTCCTGCATGCGCTTGCCGGGAACAAGGAAAGTTGATTGTCCGTTTATAACCTTCCGTGACATGACCTGAGCCTGCTTCCACTCTTTACATGGTTACTATTGATCCAACCGGGTATTCAAACCGGATATTTCTGAACCGTTATGGAATACAACGGTGAGAAGAATTGTGGCTTGCTCATCCAATCATTTTTAAATAGATAAAGAATATTAAACACTGCCTTCTCTTTATTTTGTGACCAATATTTCAATTGACATACAAACAGGGCCTCCCTATACTCTCATATATGGGAAGAAGGTTTTTATCAAAAAACCCTGACAGCCACTCATTGCCGGAGACCGTTTGGTAACTGAATGATGTTTGTTTTCAAGTGAGGCGTTATGGCCAGCATTCCTCTCATCACATTCATCGCGTTTTATCTTCTTTTCCCTGTTCTGGCCATTTACCTGGCCGGGAAATATTCCATCTGCAACAAACTCGGCGCGGTAGTTATCTGTTACATCGCCGGGATCATGATCGGCAACATCGGAGTCCTTCCCGCGAATCTTGCTCCCGTCCAGAATCCCCTGATGCTGATCGCCATCAGCCTGGCTCTGCCGCTGATGTTTTTCTCCATAGACGTAAGGCGCTGGAGCCGGCTAGCGGGGAAATCGCTTCTTTCCTTCGGGCTGCAGGTTCTGGTGATACTGATTGTGGCGATTCTTGGCTTTTTTATTTTCCGTGGATGGGTGGGAGAGGAAACCTGGAAACTTGCCGGAATGTTCGTGGGCGTGTATACCGGCGGAACGGTGAATCTGGGTGCGATCGCCACGGCGCTCCGGACCGATCAAACCCTGTATATCGCCGCGCATACATCCGACGTTCTGGTATCAACGGTCTATCTGCTTTTCCTGATGACGATCGGACAGCGTGTGCTACTGAAGTTTTTACCCGCCTTCCAACCGATCCGGGATGCGTCGGTGCAAAAGGACCCTGATTTCGATTCCTACACCGGCATATTCGAAAAGAAGACCTTCATTGCGCTTATGAGGGCACTGGGTCTGTCGGTGCTCATCTTTATCTTGAGCGCTTTATCCTTTGTCCTGTTCCATGAGGATACGGCTTTTGTGATTACGATCCTCGCCATTTCCACGCTGGGTATTCTTTGTTCTTTTGTGCCTGCGATCAGGAATATCCGGATGACCTATCAGTTCGGTAATTACTTTATTCTGATATTCTGTCTCGTCGTGAGTTCCATGGCGGACTTTAACCGCCTGGTGTCCACCGCCCCGATCATGATTGCCTATGTGACCTTCACGATACTCGGCTGTCTGCTGCTGCACGTTCTCCTGGCAAAAATATTTAATATAGATGCAGACACGGTCATCATTACATCCGTTGCGGGAATATGCTCGCCCCCTCTCGTGCCCATGGTCGCTTCCGCGCTGAAGAACAAGGAAATTGTTCTTTCCGGGGTCATCACGGGCATTGTCGGTTGGGTGATTGGAACATACCTCGGCATAACCCTGGCCTACATCCTTCAAGGACTTGGCCTTTGAATATGATTCTATTGATTCACGATATTGAGGAGGGCCTTCATGAAACTGTACGAATTTCCAAAATCCTACCAGCTGTTTGAGGAAGCACAGCAATATGTGCCTAACGGCATATATGGACCCCGGACCCCGGCCTTTCTCACCTTCGGGTCGTATCCCGCCTTTATCCATCGAGGCGAGGGATGCAGGATCTGGGATGTGGACGGTAATGAATATATCGACTACATGTGCTCTTTCGGGACCAACCTTCTGGGGCTCAAGCATCCGAAGGTCGACGCGGCGGCAAAAAAACAGTGGGAGAATGCGGACTGTTTTACCCTGCCCTCCGACCAGTGGCTGCCGCTGGCGAAAAAAATGGTTGGAACCATCGATGGCATCGACTGGTGTGTGTTCGGCAAAAATGGTTCCGACGTGACATCCTACGCGATCACACTGGCCCGGATATTCACCGGGAAGATGGATATCCTGGTGGCGAAGGGGTCTTATCATGGCTCCCATTTCTGGTGCCAACCCCACGGGCAGGGCGTGCCGGAAGAATGGAAAACCCACGTGCATTATTTCGAATACAATGATGTTGAAGACCTCAAGCGGGTTTTGTCGGAACATCACGGTGCCGTGGCGGGGGTCATTCTCACCCCGCATCGCCATGATGCCATGAGGGATCAAGAGCTTCCGACCAAAGCATTCGTTGATGCGGTGAACCAGATTGCTAAAAAGGACGGATTCATGATCATTGTCGATGACGTCCGCTGCGGCTTTCGGCTGGATCTTGCGGGGAGTTCGAAGCATTACGGATTTAATGCCGATATCCAGTGTTTCGGCAAGGCCATGGCCAACGGCTATGCCATCTCCGTCGCCGCCGCGCGGAGGGCGCTGATAGACGCGGCGAAACAAATATTCTTTACAGGCACCCATTACTTTTCGGGCGTGCCTTTTGCCGCCGCCCTGGCGTGCATCGATGAAATTAAGGCCGGCGGCGCCATCGAGCATATCGACAAGATGGGAACTCTGCTCATGGATGGTCTCACGGACGCCGCGGGCGCTGAGGGCATAAAGGTTAACCTCACCGGCCCGCCGGCGATGCCCTTCATGACCTTCGCGGATGATCCCCTTTTTGAAACGAACCGGTTTTTCTGCGGTCAGGCGGCGCGCCGGGGTATCTTTTTCCACCCTCACCACAACTGGTTTGTATGCGCAGCGATAAAGGAATCCGATATCCGTCAGACCATCGATGTGGCCTCTGTTTGTTTCAAACTCACAAAGAAGCAAATTGGAGGCTGATATGAAATGGTACCATCTGGGGATCAAGGCGAAGGACAGTGAAGCATCGATCCGGTTTTATCGGGATATATTGGGACTTCATATCATTGATACGGTTGAGATCTGGGGGAAGAAATTTACCTTCGTGGGTAATGACACGATTCAGATCGAGATTGAGCAGGCCAATCCCGGCGATGTTCAGGCAGATCCATCCTCCATGACCGGGCTGAACCACTTCAGCGTGGTGGTAGACGATATAGAAGGATTTGTGAAAGAAGCCCGCGTGAAGAGCGCCAATGTCCTTATGGACCCGTTTAACCCCCGTCCTGACCGGCTTACCACCTTTATCAAGGACCCGGATGGTGTGCTGATCCAGGTGATCCAATACGTGAAGTGATACCAATCCTCCCGGTAGTTACCACTTGAAAAGCGGTAACCACCGGGAATGTATTAATCAAACACCTCGCGAGCTCGCTGTCGAGGTATGAAATGAATGTCATTATATCGCGAGCAAGCTCGCGGAGAATTAACGCTCGTCCCGCAACAGCGGGATTCAATGTGATCCCGTCAGGAATAAAAACATTAAGCAGGGGAATGGATTATGCAAAATGATGGTGTTCTTCTTGAACAAAAAGATCGTGTAGCCATAGTTACTTTTAACCGGCCGCAACGCAGTAACGCATTTGATGAGCACATGTGGGTGCAACTGGAGCAGGTTATTGCGCAGTTGCGGTCACACCCCCCGCGTGCCGTGGTGGTCACCGGGGCAGGGAAGAATTTCTGCGCGGGGTTTGATGTCAACCCTGACAACCCCCAGGTCAGCGGCCTGATTGGCGCTGTGGAAAGGCGGGAACGAGCGCCGGTTGAGGCGTTGATCCGGCGCCTTCAGGAAACGGTGGACGGTCTGGTGAGTCTGCCCGTGCCTGTGATTGCGGCCGTTAACGGTGACGCCTATGGTGGTGGGGCGGAATTGGCGTCGCGTTGCGACTTGCGGGTGATGGATTCCACCGCAGTGTTCTGTTTCTCCGAGGCAAAGCTGGGGCTCATGCCCGACTGGGGCGGTGGCCCTGGTCTCACGCGGCTCATTGGCGTATCACGGGCGGCAGACATGATTCTCACCGGCCGCAAGGTCGGCGCCGAGGAGTCCTTGCGCATCGGTCTGGTCAACCGCGTAAGCCAGCCGGGCATGGCGCTGACGGAGGCCATGGTTCTGGCACAGACCATTTCCCATAACGGGCCCCGAGCCGTTCGCCATGCCTTGGCGGTCATTAGAAAATCCCTGGAACTGCCTATGCACGCTGCCCTTGATCTGGAACGCGAACAGGCGACCACACTGATTGTCTCGGGTGAATGTATCCAAGGCATTACGGCCTTTCTCTCCAAACAGGAACCCTTGTTTTCCGATATTGAACCCTAGTTTTTACCAGTGACTTGATTGCTGTAAAAAAAGCCCGACGGTTAACCGTCGGGCTTTTGCTTCGTGTTCTGAGACTTTTTTTATTTGGTTAAGGTTCCGACGGTGCATTCGGATCTGCCAGCCATTCCATGGAGGATCCGTCATAGACCTTTACATCCTTATACCCAAACAGATCTGTCATGACAAAAGCCCAGGAGGTGCAAGTTTTTCCGGTATCACAATAAAGTATGTACTCTTTGTCCAGATCGCCTCCCGTTATCTTTGCCACTAATGACGCGAGCTCCGCCTGGCTTTTGTACAGGCCTTCCTTGGTATAAAGCTGCCCCACCGGGAGGTTAACGGCCCCTTTAATCCGGCCGAGTTTCGGCACAAAGGCGAGCTTCTCTTTTCCCTCATAGAAACCGGGCGCACGTGTATCCAGGATTGCAGCCTTGCCCAGTTTAGCCTGCACAGAGGCCTTATCTATAAAGAGATTCTTGTTCCATGCCGCTTTGTAAGGTTTTGCTTGGGGCTTCACCATATCCTGCGACAAGGCTCTTTTTTCTTTGACCCACTGGTCCTGTCCGCCGTTCAGAATGGCGATGTTGTTGATACCGGCATACTTCAATGTCCAGGCTACGCGGGTCAGGCCGAATTGATCAGGAATCTTTTCGGTTTTATCAACGAGAACAACGAGGGAATTCGCCCCGATACCGGCGCCGCCGATAACATCCGCCAAGTCATCCATGGCGGGTAGTTCGTTCAGCAGGTCGCCCCTCTTGATGGCCCAGGATCCGTAAAAAACGTTCACGGCGCCCGGAACATGTCCTGCCTTATACTCTTCCACTTTGCGCAAATCGACGATGACCAGATTTGGATTGTTCAGGTTTTTCTCGAGCCAATCCGCAGATACAATGGGATCAATGCCCCTTGCCGCCGCCTGTGCCGGAGCCGTGATTGCAAACGGCAGTAATAACATTATAGCCAATACAGCGGCCTTCATCCATATCATTTTCCTCATAAATAAATTACCTCCCCACTTTTCTATGTTTCACTTTTGTATAGAGAAGCCTTTTGAGGCATCTCTCTTCCCAAACATCTGTCGCTTAAATAATGATCAATTTTTATGACATGCCGATAAAACGGGTTAACGCTTTTTGGAAATCTCCAAGGCTTTTGTCCCGGTCAGCGGCAGCTTCCTCAATGCATCGCCTCATATTGGCCTGGATGATGACGACCCCCGTTTTCTTCATGGCTCCAGTAGCCGCAGACAGTTGGGTGAGCACGTCGGCGCAGGGTGCTTCCTGTTCCACCATCCTTTCCAGCCCGCGGATTTGCCGCTCGATTCGCCGCAAGCGGTTTAAAACATTTTTCCGATGTTCTTCCATGTCATACCCCTAGGGGTATATATAAGCATTCGTTAATGTACTGTCAAAATAATTTTTTTATCGTTGCAAGGTGTAAAGGATATATCCTTATATTCTTTGATGATTTCACTATTCGCTCTGTTCAGCCGGCTCCATGATGTTGATATGATTACGCTTGAGGAATTCTTTAAAACCATAAACCGGCTTGCCAATAAAATTCATCTTCAACGCCTGAGTTGGACAATTGTTGACACACCCCATGCAGGCAATGCAGCGTTTGGAGTTCACAGTCCCGGCCTGCAAATGAATAGCGTCCACCGGACACTTTTTTATGCAGGTCCCGCATTGGATGCAAAGACTCTTATCAATGTGGTGATTTGTGATCATCAATTTGGTCAGATCGATTTGCGGAATAATGCCCATCAGGGACTCCAACCCGAATTCGCGGTCAATCTTATATGTCCGACCTGCTGCCACGTTGGCCAGAATATTGTCGGCAAACGCGCGCGCCTGCTGGTATGTTTTTTCATTGGGCCGATCCCTGAACGCCAGAATCCGAGCTGCATTGCCTGTTGACCAGGTTGGCGCAAAAGTTGACATATTTCCAAAGAGGCCTATTCCGGCCGCCGCCCCGCCCGTGTCCGTCATTTGTTCCAGTAATCCGCAGGCTGTGTTGTGTTGTCCGTTGCCTTTGCCGCCGAATGTTACGTAAGCCGCCACAGAGGTTCCTTCGATGCGCGGCAGTGTTTTAATCCAATCCTGGAGATTAACAGGCACATCCATGTAATACACCGGTGTGCCGACGGCAATCAAATCGTATTTCCCGAATGTGCTCTTTTCAATTTCCCGATAATCCGCCGCATCCACCGTCAGTCCCGCCTTCTCCCAGACATGGCGGATAATACGGCCGATGCGCCCGGTATGGCCGGTCTGGCTGTACCAGAGAACTAAGGCCCGCTTCGGATTTCTTTTACTGATCGGGGTTTGCGGCCGACCGGCGCAGGCGTAGACCGACAATCCGGGCGCGGCCATGGCTAAACATCCCACCGCGCATCCCGTCAGGCATTTCTTTACAAAACTGCGTCGATTTTCCATTGTTTCCTCACGGTTTATTCGACTTTCTCCCGGCTCATCACAGCATAGGTATCATAGACGGTTGGCGGCGGGGTGTACAGGCTATCGTCCGGTTTCTTGGCAAGCTTCAATGCTTCAGCGGGACAGGCGGTGACGCAAAGGCCGCAGCCGATACAGCGATCGGCATAATACTCGATTTTTTCATCCTTCATCTTAAAGGCTCCCACGGTGCAGCGTTGGGTGCAAACGCCGCACTGCGTGCAGAGGGATTCGTCAAACAGGCAGGCATAATTGCTTTTCACTGCCAGGGCTGGGGCCGGGAAGAGTTTGAGAGAGATCAGCATGCCGCAGCAACAGGAACAACAACAGCACATGGCTTCCACTTTCTGGGAATTCAGGATATGAATCACCAGGCCTTCCGCTTCGCTTTGCTTCAGGATGGCCAGAGCCTCATCCGTGCTGATGTAGCGTGCCATTTTGTTTTCCACATAATAATCGGCAAAGGTCTCGAACTGCAGACATGTTTCCAGGGGATGAGAGCAGGTCTTTCCATACAAGCTTACGGCCTTGCGGCAAAAGCATTCGGCAACGGCAATGCGCGATTTGCTCTTAATGATGGCCGCCGCATTATCGTAAGGAGCGACAGGCCGGTCGGCGACGATTTCGGTATTGATGGGAATGGAACGCAGGTGGGGTGTTTTCTGTCCGTGGAACGTGGCGCCCAAACCGGTCAGATAATACTGGGAGATGTCCTTCAAGAGCGGCTTATTCAGATTATTCAACTGGAATTCATAGATGCCGACAATGAAAGGCACCGGAAAATAACAGATCGCATCATCTTGCCTGACCCGGAAGATAAGCCCCTTGCGGGCCATTCCTTCCAGTCTGGCCGCCATATCCGCAACATCGGCCTCAAGCCGCAAGCTCACCTGCTGAGCCGTTTCCGGCCTGGCCTCCAACTTCAGGAACAGGTCCGCATCTTCGTCACTGAAAAGCTGTCGAAGGATTTTGATCTCAACCCCATTGGCCGTTGCCGGGTAACCGGTTGCCATCATTTCAAGCCTGTCGCGTAATCGTTCATAGATGTCAGTCATGTTATAGGAGTCCTTCCCTTGCTTTATTCAGCCATAGAGCCTTTATCAAATGTGAGGAAAGATTACAATATGCGCCGGGTCGTTTATTTGAACAGGTTGCGCAAGAATTCCCCGGCATCGCGCATTTTGTTGCGAATGGCATTCATCACTGGATTCACCGGATGGTCAGGACAGGTTTCCTTCGGTGCTGTTCCCGTCAGATAGGCTTCCTGAAATGTTTGAGGGCATAAAGTCGTGGCGAGATAGCCGGAGGCGGGGTCGATCAATGCCGTTTCGATTCGCTCCGGTACGATGACGGCTGGTGGTCCGGATTGGGAATAGAGAGCTCGCAGAAACCGCGCACTGATGGGGAGCGCTCCGGTCGCGCCGGTCAGTCCCGTATCGGCTCCGGAGTCATACCCCACCCAGACGGCGCAGACGACGTCGGGCGTATAACTCACAAACCAAGAGTCCCGGTTGCCGTTTGTTGTGCCGGTTTTTCCCGATACGGGGAAATTAATTTTTAAAGCCTTCACCTCTTTTGCCGTACCGCGTTCCAACACGCCCTCCAGCGCATATCCGGTAAGATAGGTCACCCGCGGATCAAGCTCCTGTTTGCTTTTAACCGTTCTGGCGATGATCGTATCTCCATTTGACGTGGTGACCGAAAAAAGGGGAAATGGTTCAAAGCGAATACCCCCTGAAGCCATCGTTGCATAGGCATAGGCGAGCTCTGCAGGCGTGACCTCGAAGCTTCCCAGCGCCATCGAAGGAACGGGTAAAAGAGGACTTTTAATCCCCGCCAGACGAGCAGTTTTGATCACATCTTTAAAGCCAACGTCATTGGCCAGCCGGACAGTGGCCGTGTTTACGGAATCTTCAATCGTTTTCCGAATCGTGATCTTTCCGTATTTTTTGTCTTCAAAATTCGATGGGGTCCATATCCCTTCGGGCGTGGGAAGGGATATGGATTCACCGGACACCAGGGTGGAGAGGGTCATATTCTGCCCGCCTGCCAGTGATTCCGAAAGCGCCGCCAGCAGAACAAAAGGCTTGAAAGCGCTCCCCGACTGACGTTTGGCGTCCACCGCCCTGTTGAACCGAGTTTGCGCATAGCTTCGTCCGCCGACCATGGCGGTCATTGCTCCTGTTTTAGGGTCAATGGCGACCAGTGCGGCTTGCAGCGGCTCATTGGCGCGGAGAGCCTTTTTCTCGATTGCTTCCAGTCCCCCGGTGACGGCCTCCTCGGCGGCGGCCTGCTGAGTGGGATCAAGGGTGGTATAGTAACGGTATCCCGCATGATAGAGTCCCTCCGTTCCCAGTTCTTCCTTGGTGATCCGCTGGATGTAATCCATAAAATAGGATGATAGGTGGACAGGGGCCACGCCCGCTCTGATTTGCACCGGTGCATTGGCTGCCCTGCGCGCCTGATCTTCCCGGATCATGCCCAGTTTTTGCATTCTGGACAGGACTTTATCACGACGTTCCTTTGCCGCCCTGGGATTTCTGGCGAGGTTGTAGCGGCTTGGGGCGCGGATAATCCCGGCCAAGAGCGCAGCCTCTTCCAGGGAAAGGTCCTGTGCATGCTTCGAAAAATAGATGCTTGCCGCATCTTCGACGCCGTAGATTAACGCGGAGCCTGTCTGTCCTAAATAAATTTTGTTTAGGTACATCTCCAGGATCTGTTTTTTAGAGTAGCGCAGCTCCAGAACCACTGCAAGTTCCGCCTCACGCAGTTTGCGCGCAACGGTCTTCTGCGGAGAGAGGAAGAAGTTTTTCGCAAGTTGTTGCGTAATCGTGGAACCGCCCTCGGCAAACCGCTGTTCCTTGAGGTTGGCAAAGAAGGCGCGGCCAATGGCGAGAATGTCAATTCCGAAATGGGAATAAAAGTGCGCGTCTTCAGAAGCAATTACAGCGTTTTGCAGATAAGGGGAAATGGCGGAAAGAGTAACCTGGTGCCGGGATTCCAGTTTTGGATTCATGATGCGGCCGATTTCTTCCGGTTCCAGCTGAATCGATTCCAATTCTTTACCGGTGGAAGATGCGAGCGATATGACCCGGCCGCCGCGAAGTGTAATATCCAACGGGCTTATCCCGTGAAAGCGCTTCTCGATTCCTTTGTCGCGGAGGAATATCCGGAGATGTTCTGGCTCATTGGAAAATGTGCCGGCGGTGGATGGTTTTCCTGTGACTTTCTTATAGGAAAGCCTTTTCAGTTGCTCGACGATATGGATGTTTCCCAGGTGATCTCCCTTGCGGATTTCCAGAGGCCGTCCGTAAAAGATCGTGGGGGATTTACCATCGCTTTCGGCAATACCCTTACCCACCTCCACATACAGATACCCAATACGAAGAAACAGGCCGGCGAGCAGGGCAGTTGCCAGAAACAAAATCAGGTATCGACGCATCAACGAATCCTCCCCGTTACGTTTGTCCTGCGCACGGCCATTGCGGATGAGACCCTGAATGTTTCATGATAAAAACCGAGATGGATAACGACGTTTTTTAACATGTTTTGAAGTTAAACACGGAGAGCTTTATACGGCAAGGGAATTTACAACCGTCCCCAATATTTCAATCCCCATTCCCTTATTGATCAATACCACCGGCCGTCAGATTGCCGATCATCTTGTTGAATCTTGCCGGGTCATCGAGTTTCCCTCCCTCGGAGACAACCGCCATATCATACAGAAACGTCGTGTAATCCTTGAGGACATCGGCCTCCTTATCCTTCTCAAAGATTCCCTTGATCTTCATTAGGAGCGGATGATCCATATTCAATTCCAGCACCCGCTTGCTTTGAGGCACGTCCTGGCCGCTGGCCTTGAGGATCTTCTCCATATAGCCGCTCATGTCATTGGCATCTCCTGAGAGACAGGCCACGGAATTCTTCAGATGGGTGGAGAGTTTGACGTCCTTCACCTTTTCAGCAAGACTGGACTTGAAAAATTCAAACAGGCTGCCGTATTCCTCTTTTTTCTTGTCGTCCGTTTTGTCCAGATCGAGATCCCCCTTCTCTGCACTCTTGAAAGTTTTTTTCTCGAATTCATGGAGATCCCGGATGACCCATTCGTCGATAGGGTCCGTCATAAGGAGGACCTCAATATCTTTTTCCTTCAGTTGCTCAAGATGAGGGCTGTTGACAAGCGAGGTCAGGCTGTCGCCGGTAATATAATAAATGTCCTTCTGGTCCGGGCTCATCCGGGCAACGTAGTCTTTCAGTGAAACCCATTTCCCGTCGGATTTTGTTGTCTTATAGCGCAAGAGGCTGGCGATCTTATCCTTGTTATCGAAATCCTGGGAGATTCCCGACTTGAAGATATAAGCAAATTCCTTGTAGAAGGTTTCGTATTTCTCCTGCTCCATGCCGGCCAGTAGCTCCAGCACTTTCTTGACGAGGTTCTTTTTGATATTCCGGACGAGGGCATCCTGCTGGAGGATCTCGCGGCTGACGTTGAGATTGAGGTCCGGGGCATCGACAACGCCCTTCACGAAGGCGAGGTACAGGGGCATCAACTCCTTGCAGTTTTCCATGATGAAGACCCGTTTGGAATAGAGCTGTATCCCATGCTTCTGCTCATGGCTGAAGAGGTCAAACGGGGCTTTGGAGGGAATATACAAAAGGGCGCTGTATTCCGTTTTCCCTTCGAGCTTCAGGTGGAGGTGCGCCAGCGGCGGATTCCAGTCATGGCTGACGTGCTGATAGAATTCACTGTGTTCCTCTTCGGTAACCTCATTCTTGTCCTTCGTCCAGATGGCTTTCATGGAGTTGAGGGTCTCTTCCTGGATGACCTTTACAGTCTTGTCCTTCTCCGGAAGGCCCTTCGCGTCCAGGACCGGCTCTGTTTTTTCTACATCCATGACGATGGGATAGCCCACAAAATCGGAGTGCCGCTTGATAATGCCGCGGATGGTCCACTCGTCGGTGAAATCCTGATCGTCCGCATCCACTTTTTTCAATTGCAGGGTGATCGTCGTCCCCCGGTTTTCCTTATCGAATTCTTCAATGGTATAGGAGCCGTCTCCGGCTGATTCCCACCGGCATCCCTTCTCGCTTCCCGCGGCTCGCGTTGTCAGGGTAACCTTTTTGGCGACGATAAAGGCGCTGTAGAAGCCGACGCCGAACTGGCCGATCAGCTCCGGTGTAACCGCCGCCTGATTCTTTGCGGCGCCCACGGCCTCCAAAAATCCCGCCGTCCCGCTCTTGGCGATGGTCCCGATATTTTCCACAACCTCATCAAAGGTCATGCCGATCCCGTTATCCGATACTTCGACGGTATTCTTATCCTTATTCCGGGTGATCTTGATTTTCAGGTCCGTGTCCGTTCCCATCAGGTGGGAATCCGTCTGCGCCTTGAACCGCAGCTTGTCGAGGGCATCCGACGCATTGGAGATAAGCTCCCGCAAAAAGATCTCCCTGTGTGAATACAGAGAGTTGATGATGATATTCATGAGTTGCTGGACTTCTGTTTTAAATTGATGAGTCTGCTTTTTTCCTGCCATAAGGTCTCCTGCTGTATACTATTGATTTTTATTTAATATAACGATTGTATATATGATCGTTGCGATCCTATATATGGTTATCATTTTCCGGTTGTCAAGTGGGTTGCCGGGGGATAATATAAGAGCGTAATGTCCTGATCGGAAAGAGGGCCGGTTAAGCCGGGCCGTCACACCGGGTCCTTGAACTTAGGCGGATTCTGAGTAAAGTTTGCGGCAACCGCCTCCAGTTGGTTTGGACTTCCCATGAGCGCCATCATCAGTTCGGATTCCATCATCAGGCCGCGGCCTGAGTCGCCATGCCATACTTCGTTGATGAGTTTTTTCGCCGCGCGCACGGCATCGGGATTTTTGGAGGCGATTTCCCGGGCCAGGGTCATGGCGTCGTCATAGGGTTTTTCACAGATGTGCGTCACCAGATTCAAGCGGGCCGCTTCTTCGCCTTTGATGATTTTACCCGTAAAGATCAGTTCCTTGGCCACGTCAATCGACACGATATCACGGATGGTCTGGGTCACGCTCATATCCGGAATCAATCCCCATTTCATTTCCATGAGCGAGAATTTGGCGTCGGGTGTGCTGAACCGAATGTCCGCCCCCATGGCGATCTGAAAACCGCCGCCCAGCGCTACGCCGTGAATGGCCGCAATCACCGGCACGGGAAGCTCTTTCCACCCATATCCGATATGCTGATAGATATTGGAAATCCGGTTTTGGTATCGATCCGTAAGATTAGGAAACTTATTTTCTCCGGATTGCAGGGCCGCAAAATTTTCAACATCCAGCCCGGCGCAGAAGCTCTTGCCCTCGCCGGAGATGACAACAACCCGGACCCCGGGTTCCTTGGCCAGTCGGTTAATGGCGTTGGCCATGGCATCAATCATATCAAAGCTCAAGGCGTTGTATTTTTCGGGCCTGTTAAAACGGACATCCGCTACGTTGTTTCCGATTGTAATCTTCACCAGTTCATTCATGATTTTTCCTTTTCCTTGCTGCCGCGGACTTTTACAATCCGATGATCAGATTTCTGGCTACTCTTCCGATATGGCAGGGCAGCCGCGCCACTAGCCTTTACATACAACATGGGGCATTTCTGTGTCAACCTCCGGGATGATCACCTCGCTCTTCGCTCATTGCAAATTGCTGGAGGACGTCAAGCCTGTCTTTTATATTGCACAAGCGACGTGATGCCCTTCGTGAATAGCGTCAAACGCTTTGGCGATCTGTCGGGCATCGCCGATAACCCGATAAGGAATGCCCTTTTTCTTGAATATTTCCGCGAGCGGATTGTATGATCTGGATCCCAGGGCCAGCACAATGGTGTCAGCGGGAATTTCCTGCATGCCGTCTGCGGTTTCGGCAATAACACCGGCCGGCGTAATTTCCTTCGCCCTCGTGTTTGTCTTGATCCGCACGCGATGGCGGTGCATATCCTGCATCATCCCCCACCTTGTTGACTTTCCGATATCCGCGCCGATGTGTTCGAGCATCTCGATGATGACAACTTTCTTGGTTCCGATCGTTGAGAGCCGGTAGAGATCCTCGACGGGCTCCGCCCGGTTGATAAAAAGAAATTTAAGGGAACCGGCAGGCAAGGTGCCCTTCTGAGCCAGAAAGATCGCCGTTTCCACGCCGACCGCGCCGCCGCCGATGATCGCAACGCTCTTTCCGGTCCCAACCCGCCCGGCCAAAACGTCCCAGGCGCTCACCACATGAGGGAGCGTGGCGCCCGGAATGTTCGGTACAATTTCCACAGCACCGGTTGCCAATAGAGCAATATCCGGTTTTTCCCTGGCGATGATGTCTTCATTCACTTCTTCGCCGAGGACCACTTTTTTTACGCCGCTCGGTTCCAGTTGGGCCTGCAGATCCGACGCCAGTACAGTAAATTCTTCGCGGCCGGGAGGACTTCCGGCGATCAGCAGTTGTCCGCCGAGTTGTCCGCTTCTTTCATACAGCACAACATCATGACCGCGCCGTGCCGCCGCGGCTGCAGCGGCCATTCCCGCGGGGCCGCCCCCGCAGACGAGGATTTTCTTCGGGGTATCCGTTTTGCTGGAAACGGCCGTGAGTTCATGCCCTGCCTCGGGGTTGCACAGGCACTCCACGGGCTGCACCACGAAGAGGTGATCGAAACATCCCTGAGCGCAGGCGATGCAGTGAATGATTTCGTTTTCTCTGTTTTCGGCTGTCTTTTTCGGCAGGTCGGGATCGGCAATCAGCGGCCGGCCCATAGCCACCATGTCGCAGAGGTCGTCCTCGATCATTTGGCGGGCCGTTTGCGGATCGTTGATGCGGTGTCCGGCTATGACCGGAACGTCGACGCATTCCTTGATTCCCCGGGCCAGATAAGCATAGGCGGCGCGCGGCACTTCCGTGACGAGCTGCGGCACCCGTGCTTCATGCCACCCAACATTTACGGAGATGGCATCTGCGCCGTTTTTAACGATCAGCGCGGCGTATTCCTGAAGGCGGATTCTTCCGATCCCGTTGACCATCAAATCATTGCCATTGATCCGCCACATCACCGGATAGTCGCTTCCCACGGCCTTGCGGACGGCGGAAGCGATTTCCAGTCCGAAGCGCATGCGGTTTTTCCACGGCCCGCCATATTCGTCATCCCGCTGATTCGTCAGGTCGGATAGAAATTGGCTGATGAGATAGCCCGTCCCGGCCAGGATCTCGACAAAATCAAATCCCGCTTTTTTCGTTCGAACGGCCGCATCGGCGAAATCCTGGATCGTCTGTTTGATTTCTTCCAATTCCAACGCCCGCGGCGTTTCATGTGTAAAATTGGAGAAGACGGCGGATGGCGCCACGGCCTGCTCTCCTTCCATCATGATGGAATGGGCGTATCGACCCGCGTGGTTCAGTTGCAGGCCCGCTTTTCCGCCGCCCAGTTGCATGGCTTCTCGCAAATGCGACAGCCCCTCGATGAAATCATCGGCATACGCGCCGATGACGCCGCCGCCGGAAGATTTATTGACGCCGGCATAGCCGGCAATCAAGGCGCCGGCTCCTCCGCGCGCCCGAGCGGCGTAGAAGGCGATGATCCGATCGTTGATATACGGTGTCTTAACCATGTTGAGGTGCATGGCCGGCATCAGAATGCGATTGGGGACGACCATCTTGTTGATGGTGAGGGGTGAAAAAAGGATATCATTTTTTTGAGCCGGTTTATCTTTGTCTGAATTCGGTTGCGATGATCTGTTCAAAAACTCCATAGAACCTCCGTAAAATGTTATGAAAACTTACAGCATAATTTCAATGTTGCTGATCGGATAGGTGACGCAGGGATGAATGTAGCCGAATCTCATGTCCGATTTGCGTAAAAGTTCGGATGGCGGGTGAAAAACTCTACCCGAGCGCAGCTTGGTGCGGCAGGCGCTGCATTCACCGCCGCGGCATAGCGACGGCACAGTGACGCCTGCTCTTTCCAGAGCGACAAGGACGGTTTCGCAGGCCGTTGCGGCAAGCTTGCGGCCATCCGGCAGCGATACGGTAAATTGATCTTTGCCGCTGATGCCTTGAGGCCAGCCCGGCAGTTTCGTTGCATCGTCCGACGCCGTCTGGACCTCGCGACGGATTTGCCGATCCGAAACCCCCAGCTTTTGAAGCTCGGGCAGGACAAAATCATACATGGCGGTGGGGCCGCTAAGAAAGAAGGTGCATTGTGTGATGTCTCCCGCGACATCCTTAATAATGTCCGCGGTTACAAATCCCTGACGCTCGCGGCAGTCTGCCCCGGGTTCCGAAATGACCGGATGTGTTTTGACGAAACCGGCCTTCTCCAGCTTGCGTAGCCTTGTTTTGAAAATAATGTCCTGTTCCCGGGCGCAGCCATAGATGAGATCAATCCGGCAGCCGCGGTCTAATTTATCAGCATCGGTTTGCAGCATGCTCATAAAGGGAGTGATGCCCGACCCACCGGCGATAAAGACCAGTCTTTTGCCGTGTACGTCAGGAATCCTGTAGAAATTACCCGCAGGTCCCGAACTGGAGACGAGATCGCCGACCTTCAAGGAGCCAAGCAGGTAGTCCGAGACGAAGCCGTTCCTGGCGGAACGAACGGTGATTTCGTAGCAGGCACGCTGGGTGGCGGGCGAAGAAATACTGTAGGGCCGGCTGGTGCGAATGCCGTCAATCTCCACTTCAAGATTGATGTACTGGCCGGGAACAAACGGCGGAAGGTATCCGCCTGTCGGCGCGAGGCGGATCGTTCTGGCGCTGTCCGTCTCCCTGCGGATTTCCGTAACGCGGTACTCGATGCGCTTGGGATGCAGGACGTCCAATGCCCGCTTAATGCCGCCGCGGTTGCACCGGTGATCGAGATTGTATCGTTTGCCGACTTCAATTTCTTTTTGAATCGAATCCAGCCCGGCCAGACCCTCAAAGCCTGCCCGGCCTTGTGCTTCGTTTTTTGTCTGGTCTTTCAGGATCAGTCTCGCCGCCGTATGGCCGGACGTAAGCGTGGTGTTGAAACCGCCGAAGAGCAATGACGCTCCGCAGAAATAGAGTCCCTTAATGGGGGAGCGAGCCTGCATCTTATTGGCGACGAGATCCTTAAAATACGCGTCCACGCCGTAGATGCAGCCGCCGGGCGAATTGATATACCGCATCAGCGTAAGCGGGGTGAAGGCTTCCATCTCTTCAATGTGCCCGCGGATTTTCGGATAAAACTGATACAGGAAGTCCAGCAGCTTGGTGGCGTACTGCATCTTTGCTTCGTGGTATTTTTCGGGCGGCAGGCTGATCCACGAATCGGCGGTTTGGCTGGAGAGAATCGTGAGCATGCTGGTTCCCTCCGGGCTGCAGTCGGGATCGTCAATGCTGTAGCAGGACATGTAGCCGCCCGGGATGACGCTGGTTTGATGCAGACCAACATCGTAACGCATCCGCGGCGCGTTGAGCGGCGCGGCCATAAAGCTGGTGGCATTTCTAATGCCCGCTTCTTCTGCCGTGCAGTCGAGACCGATAAAAAGTCCGAACGACGACATGCTGGGGGTAGAAACGCGCAGATCCGCAAAAACGCTTTCGGGAACGTGTTGTTCCTCAATCATGTCCACGTAAACATTGATCTTGTTGGCGTTGCAAAGAACCGTATCCGTTTTGAAGCTTTCGCCCGCATCCGTCATTACGCCTCTGACGGCACCGTCCTCCACTAAAATCTTTTCTACGGCGGTGTTGAATTTGATGGTCCCGCCCGATGCCAGGAATTCATCGGCGAGGGCGTTGGACATGGCCTGGGAACCGCCCTTAACATAACAGGTGCCGTCGCCTCGCGCATACAGTGCGGCCAGGGCCAGAAACGGGACACGATCCACCGGCATGCCCAGGTAACCGAAGAGCGCCTTGTAGATCCCTTTCACAATGGAGTTTTTAAAATACCTGTCCAGCACCTCCTTGCCGGTCAGCGAGCCGAACTCAAAGATAATGGGTGCTTTTTCTTTGGTCAGCGGCTCGTCTTCGGCGACGCTTTTATACAGGAGCGCTGTTTCTTCTCCTATTTTGTCGACCAGGGCCTGGTATTCGCGGATGGCGTCGGCGTGATCCGGGGCGATCTCCTGGATCTTTCGGACAAAACCGTCATGGTCGCCGGGCAATACAATTTCACCCACGCCCGGAATCGCCAGGCGAAAGGCTTCTTTTTGCAAAACGAATTCGATCTTGTTCCATACGTTCAGTTCTTCGAAGAGTCTGCGCAGCGACCCTTTTTCACCGCGGTAATTGTTGCTGATGTCGTAGAGCTGGTGCAGCGCAACTTCGAATTCAAAGCGGCCGCGCCGAAAGGTCGTGCCGCAGCCGCCGGGGATGTTGTGCCTTTCCAGCAGAAGGACTTTTTTACCCGCCTTGCACAGGGTCAGCGCGCCGGTCAGTCCGCCGTTTCCGGCGCCGACAACCACGGCGTCAAAAACGGAATTGTGTTTGGTGAGATCTCTTCCTTCTTTTGCATGTGATGACGACATGTTCCCTCCTTGAAAGCTTTCTCTTGTTCTATAGTCTGAGCTGCTGAACCGATGTAAAGGAATTTACGTCGCACTACACTAGTGTCATGTCAACACTGTCATTTCGAAGGAGTTTTGACGACTGAGAAATCTTAGATTTCTTCCTGCGGTCTTGCCCCCAGAATGAGGGTCGAAATGACATTACTTCATTGGCGGAATACTAGCGATATCCATGCCATAATAAAAATCAAGTCATTCCAGAATGTTTGTTGATTTTCATTCCGCCAATTGCCCTATGGTGCAATAAATTATTGTCCTATGGAGCAAAAAAATTGCCCAATGGGGCAAGCCGTGATAAAGACTAAACGATTAATCCTCCCGGAAGGGCGGATGCATTTCCATGTGCGGAGGACCAGGATGATCGATGAAAACGTTTTTTTCAGGGAAGTGACCACAAGAGTATGCGGCTCGCTGGATATCAAGACGGCCCTGGCCAGGGCTTTTGAGTATTTGCGGGAATTCATTCCGCTTGATGCCATGGGGCTCCATCTTTATGAGCCGGGGCTTGGCGCTATGCGCACCATCGCCCGCGTCAGCGCTTCCGGAAGCTTTGCCGTCGATAAAGTCACCCCCCTGCTTGGAAAATTGGAAGAGTCGCCGGAGACGGTAAAGATCATCAATCATCCGGAGCGCGATCTTCTCATCAAAACAATGATACGCCGGGGAAAACCGTCGGACTCTTCCGTGATGCTTCTTTATCTGATGATGGCCGAGGACAGGGGCGGCGCCTTGTCGATGCGGGCCGATGGTAAAAACAAATATCGTGAGGATCATGCGCACTTGCTGTCGCTGGTCGCCGAACCCTTTACCATCGCGCTGGACAATGCTTTGAAACATCGCGAGCTGTCCAATCTCAAAGACCGGCTGGCGGATGACAACCGCTATCTGCAGAAAGAGCTGCGGGATATCTATGGCGACAAAATCATCGGCGAGAACTCCGGATTGAAAGATATTATGGCGATGGTCCGGCAGGTTGCGCCGCTTACCAGCCCCGTGCTGCTTCTGGGGGAAACCGGCGCGGGCAAGGACGTGATCGCCAATGCCATCCATTATGTCTCCCAGCGCAGGGGCGGATCCTTCATCAAAGTGAATTGCGGCGCCATTCCCGATACGCTTCTGGACAGCGAACTATTCGGACATGAAAAGGGCGCCTTCACCGGAGCGGATGGTCAGAAGAGGGGACGTTTCGAGCGCGCCCACGGAGGGACGATTTTTCTCGACGAAGTGGGCGAGCTCCTCCCTCAGGCTCAGGTCCGGATGCTGCGTGTGCTGCAGGAAAAAGAGATTGAAAGGGTAGGCGGCTCAAAAGCGGTGCCGGTGGACATCCGCTTGATTACGGCCACGAACAGAAACCTGGAGGACATGGCGCGGGAAAACCGGTTTCGCCGGGACCTGTGGTTTCGCCTGAACGTCTTTCCCATTCTTATCCCACCGCTGCGGGAGAGAAAATCCGACATTCCCGAGTTTGTCGATTACTTCCTGCTTAAGAAATCCCGGGATATGAAGCTTGCCCGGCAGCCGGTGCTAGCCTCCGGAACCATCAATCGACTGCTCGAATATGACTGGCCCGGCAATGTAAGGGAGCTGGAGAATGTCATCGAACGCGCCCTGATTTTGAACAGAGGAGAACCACTGGTCGTTGCCGATGCGCTTATCCCGAAGAAATCGGACAGGAACACCCGCCCGTCAGGGGCTGGTGAAGAATCAACAAATTTAGACGCGGTCGTTGCGAGCCACATCAGAAAAGTGCTTGAGTCGACGCGCGGCAGAGTTCACGGACCCGATGGCGCAGCGCAACTGCTCGGGGTCAATCCCAGCACGCTGAGAAAAAGAATGTCCAAACTCGGGATCGATTACGGAAGGCGCTTTAGTAAAAATTGAGAAGTTTATTTTGTGTTCAAGTGATGGACAAATACACCCCTTCAATCTCCTTTTTTCTCTTCGCCACTATTCGGATTCCCGGCAATATATTTTACCTCAAGATCTGAAGTGATCCGGTCAAGTAAAAACGGACATCCGGTTAAGCTGCTTTTACCAACATAAAATTTGGAGGGGTAGGGAAATCCGGGACGTTTTCAAAAGAAAGGAATAGCGTGCCTTTGGTGGATCAAACGAAAGGCCGGGGCGTTCTCCGCTCCGGCCTTTCGTTTGATTCACGGTGGCTCACCGCTCACCGCAGGACGATGCAGAACCGGTCCTGGCGAATCCTGACTGCCCGCGTTTCAGCGACAGGTGGCCTTCTTCTCTCTTTCCGAATTGTGGTAGGCCGCGGAGAGCTGG
The DNA here is from genome assembly GCA_009773315.1 of Syntrophaceae bacterium. Classification (GTDB taxonomy): domain Bacteria; phylum Desulfobacterota; class Syntrophia; order Syntrophales; family Smithellaceae; genus UBA8904. The sequence goes on along the minus strand of WRPE01000004.1, from coordinate 35,111 downwards.
TAGCCCATGGTGACGGGGAAGGCGCTTATGGGAGACAGCTTGCGCAGGAAATCGATCTCCTCGTCTGTGGGAATGGGGAAAGCATGGAGCGTATCCGCCATCTTGAGGTCCCAAGGGACGTCCGCCCGGACCGACTCCACGTTAATCCCGGGAAAGAGCGCGTCCAGGTACATCTCTCTGGTTACCGGATCGAACTTGAAGATCCCCTTACCTGTGATGAGCATGCGGGGTCCCGAGCCTGGAGTGTAGCGGCCCGATCTCTCCCGCTCGTCGCCGCCCCCAAGATAACCGGGCGATGTAAAATAGGGCAATTTCTCGACAAAACCCTTCCCCTTCATGGTCAGGATCGACTCCTTGGCGTAGGCGAAGAATTCCGGCGCCCCGCCAGCGGCGGTAATGCGTTCGGCCTCGGGCGGCTTGCCCAGGTAGGAGGTGTTGATGTTCCCGTATTTATCGATCTGGGCCACCCCCAGGAAGGCCTTGTCCAGATAGCCCGCATAGGTGATCGTCGTGAACACGCTGAACAGATCGGTGGCATACCCATAGCCCCTTGTGCAAGTGGCGTCGGCAACGTTTGCGGGCAGGACTCGGGGCTCGAAATCGATGATTCCCGACTCCATCATCAGCACAGCATCCGGGGCGTGGGTCTGCTTTGCCACGGCGCCCGCCAGAATCGGGAGGCCGATGCCCAGAACCGCGACATCGCCGTTCTTGATTTCCCGTGCCGCCGTGACGACCAGGAGTTCCTGTTTCGTGATTTTCTTACTTAACATAGACCAATTCCCCCTTTTCCTCGATCAACTGTACCAGACCCTCCATATCGACCCCGAGGTCGATGGATCGGCCATTGGCGTCCCACGCCGATTCAAACGCCACCCCGTAGTCCGCCGGTGCCGAGTAGTAGGACCGGGCACGGTAGCGGTTCAGGGTATCCTGGCCGAAGAGGTCAATATAATGGCGGATATAGGCATTGCGGTCCGGGAGCCCATATACCCATTCGTCCAACAGGGACTTCAGTCCGTCCTCACAGTAGAAGGCGCTGTTGATCAGGCTGTACATGGGCCGGTCGGGATTCGAGTATCCCGGAAGATCACAGGGGTGGCACCCGTAAGGCTCCTCAATCACGGCGCTGACCCGGAATGCGGGAACGATCGTGTGGTGGGGGCTCGATTTGATGATGTCGTAGTCCACCAACTCCTCGCAGGAAACGATGATGGTCTTGCTCGCCAGGCAGGCATGGACCGTGGAGCCTAAACCGCCCCAATGCTGGGCGTTGCCCTTCCTGTCGGCACGCTGGACATGGAGCAGGCAGACGTCGGGATTCGCCGCGGGGACCACGGGGATCTCCCGGCCCGTAAAAGGGCACTTGACGACGTCGAACTTCTTTTCACCCATGTAGCCGGAGTTCCGGACCTTGAAGACATCCGAGTCCATGATCGCCGGGAGAACGGGCATGAAGGAGTAGCCGAAGGCGCCGGCGGCGAGGCGCGCATTGTAGGTGAAGTTCGTATAATCTTCCACCAGGAGCTTTCCTGCCCGCTGATAGCGTTCGACCATGCTGCCGAAGCCGCGGCCGGCCCACTTATGGATGAAGGCCGAACACATCCTGTCCACGCAGTCGCCGGCCACGAGGAACTCCGCATCGATGGAGCCGGATTGGCTGTAATAGGTGAGGTTCTTTTTCCGCTGGCGGATGAGCTCGAAGATCATGCTCATGGGCATGCCCTCCGTGTAGTTGCCGGTGATCACGCTGTCGCCGTCATGGACGAACCGGCCGATTGCCTCTTTGGTGGTCATCACCTTGGATGACCCTGCTGTTGACATGATAATTCCTCCTTTTGCACAATTCTATATACCCAAGCTCCAGGGCTTGATCATGACCGTGATGGCCCGGGGGTAAGGGATGGGTGAAATCAGGGACGCGGTTCTATTTATTTTCAGCATCTGACTTCTTTTCTAACCGATTCGTCCGTCGAAAGTTTATGAAAGATAATGTGCTGATCGATTAAATCATCTTTTTTCCCGTAAGCATTGACCCCGTAACTGCTCCATGGATAATCCTTCGGGTTTTTCACCATCCCGGCACGAACAGGGTTCAATTCCACGTAGCTGCCGCAGGCCAGAAGATACTCGTCTTTGGAAATCATGATGCTCTTATACCTGTCCTGCCAGAAGTGACCTGTATAAATGTATTTCTTTTTGTACTGTTGGGCATAGGAGAGGTTGATCCCTTTCATGATCTGGAATAACTCGCCACCCTCTTGTGTGGTTTCCATTACCAGATGGACATGGTTGGACATCAAAACATAGTGATACAGCTTAAACTTGTATTGATTCTTATACTTCCAGAGTATTTCGATGTATTTTCTGAAATCTTCGTCATCTTTAAACACATCCTGCTTATTATTTCCTCTGGTCAGGGCATGATAGACAAATTCTTTCGGCGCTATCCTTGCTGATCTTGGCATGAGCTTTTATTACCCAAACTGAGCGTTGTTGTCAATAAATAGAACCGTCCCCTTTTTTCCTTTAGAACCGTCCCCTTTTTTCCTTACAAATAAATATCAACTTAATTCCGTTTTGCAAAAAAGACATATTTATCATATAATTTCAAAACTGAATTGAGATATCTTAATCTTTATCAGGAAGGGATAAAATTATAATGAACATTACCGATATTGATAAAATCGCAAAAGTTCTCGATTCCATGATGCAACACGAACTGGCTCTGTCTGACTTCTATAAACAATGCGCTGATACGTGGAAGGAAGATCAGGCAATCTGGGAGAGCTTGGCCCATGCGGAGCTGCGGCATGCTGAAAACCTTCAAAAGATGCGGGAGATCATTGTAAAAAAACAGAATGTCTTTGAAGTGGGACGGCCTTTTAACCTTTTAGCCCTCCATACAGCGATTGCCGGAGTAAACGATAATCTAAAAAGAGTGAAGGAAGGGGCAGTCCCCCGCGAAAAATTACTGATTCTCGCCAGGGATACAGAACAATCCATTTTGGAGTCACATTATGCTGAGATTGTAAAAACAACCGACATTGAATATCAATCCCTGATGAAAAATATCCTTTTGCAGACGTATGATCACAAAATGATAATACAGAAAAAAATCAATGATATAAAATCAAATCCATAAAGATATCATCTCTATAAAATTCCGTCGATTCCTACCCCTTTGAGTGTCTTTAACTGTTCAATAAGGAAATGTATATCCTTCTTGTTTGAAAATATGCTCCCATGCTGCGGAGCGATCATTTCAATATCAAGGCTTCCGATGACATTCATGGCATGTTCAAGGGCCTTTTCTGAAGGCATAACGTTTTTATGAAATTCGAGGATATCCGGCAGGGGACAATATTCTTTCAGGGTGATACAATGGTTGTAATCTGTGCATGTGTGGCAGTCACTTACAAGCTCAATAAAAAGTTCCCATTGCTTCGATATGCTTCCGAAAAGATCGCTCGTGAATAGGGTTTTTGTCTTTACGTCACTGGTGACGAAACTGCCCGCGTTGTGAGCATAAGGGGTTTTAAAAAACTTAAGCATCCTCCCGCCTAGAGGAAATCCTGCGCTGTAGTCATCGATTGACGTCAGCAAGGATCGCTTCTCCCTCTCGATGTAATAGCTGATAAACATGTTATTTTGAGGCTCAGAAAGAACCTTCAGTGCAGGGTTTGTACAGATATCGATCATGTTGGATAGAGAACCGCACAAATCGGGATCAATGTGTTGATAGATCAACGCCACAATGTTATCGGGAGAAATGCCCGTCTGAAGGATCTTCATCATGACAAGGGCAAAATCGGGGCGACTTCCCGCATCGATTAAAACTGCCTGATCCCCTTCCACGACGAGGTAGGGATTGCAATGAAAATTTGATGTTGTTTCATGGAAACCTACCCAGAAGATATGATCCGCAATTTCGACCGGATGGTCGTAATGTTGTTTGATCGGTTCCATTAGAGTTCCCTCACAGTAATATAAGCCTTCATGTTGCCTTTGTTTTTTAGGGCAATATCTCCTCTTTCCTCATATTCGAAAAAATCGCGAGTCCTGAGATATGTCTCCTGTGAGACGTTCACCTTTCCCGCGATTCCGGATGACTCATATCGCGATGCGATGTTGACGTTGTCACCGAAAATATCGAATTGCATGCGCTCTTTTCCGATAACGCCTGCTATGACTGAGCCTGTATGAATGCCGATGCGAACTGTTATCTTCTGCTCGTAATGGCTGTTGAAGAGATCGACCAACTTAAGCGCTCCCAGCCCGGTTTTTACAGCCATCAATGCATGATTCTCATATTTGCAAGGCGCACCGAATACGGCCATGTAAGCGTCGCCGATCGTCTTGATCTTCGTTCCGAGGTTGTTTGCAATCAGGTCGTCCAACCCCAAGCAGATTATGTTCAGCAGTTCAATCAGCTGTTTTCCGGGGATCTTTTCCGCCATGTGGGTAAACTCTACGATATCGAAAAAGATGATGGTGCAGTCGTAAGAACGAGGTGTAAAGTGCCCTTTGTATTTGATTTCATTGGCAACCACCTCCGGAAGCGTGTTCTTCAACAGGTCATCCACTCTTTTTTCAAGAAGAACGTACCCTCGGATCAATTCTTTCAGCAGCCTTTTCTGGATTTGATCATCCTGAATCATAGCCAAGGAAAGGAGATGATCCAATATCATCGTATCAATAAATCTTTGATCCTGGATACCCTGACACAGGTTCTTCATCGAATCGAGTATCATAAAAAAATCACCGTCAGTAGATATAAACTGAAATCTTCTGCACTTTCACGAGTACCCAGGAATGTATATAAATTCTGAGAATTACCGTTTGAAAGTTATACCATATATCATGCTCTGTCAAATACGGATTTCAGCTTGCTATACGTGATACCGAGAACGAGCATAGAAAAATATTGACAAACAAAATATGATAAGCAAGGGATGTTCCGCAATATGTAATAGGGGACGTACTTCAAAATATCAATCCAGTCTCCAACTCCCAAACTGCGCACACCTCAATCATTGACAATTAGTATTTAGCATCATAAAAAAGCATGGGCAGGAACACACCGCAAAATCATTACCGCGATATTTTTCGAACCTGCTCCCCGGAATTTGGAATGCCGAAAAATCGAAGCTTCGGTCCTGCGACAGATTGTGAATTGATCGATGCGGTTCAAATAGGGATCAAAAAAAGCGATTTACGCGACGACTTCCACCGTGCCCGCCCCGGTAAGTAACCAGGCCATACCAGGTAAAGGCAGCGCGTGATTCCCGGAACAACTGGAGGTAAAACCATGGACAAGCCAATGACCTATAAAGGCTATTGTGCAAAGATTGAATACAACGGCAAAGACGAATGTCTTATTGGCCGTATTTCCGGCATGAGTCATTCCATAACTTTTCAGGGTGATTCCGTAAAGGAAATCAGGCAAGCCTTTGAGAAAGCCGTTGACTCTTATCTTGATCGTTGCGCCGAAAGAAACGAAGAACCGGAAAAGCCTTCTGACGACCGCGCAGTTGTGCGTGTCAGTCCGGCACTTCATAGCGTGTTAACCTTAGTCGCCAGGCACGAAAAAAAGAGTGTCAACACATGGCTTGCCGAAGTCTGCAAAAAGCCGCACGGCAAAGAGGATTAAGCGGACAGCAACTTTATTTCTTAAGGGCATCCCCCAATGTCGCAGCAAATTATAAAGATCAAAGAAACTGTTTTTACCGAAGCCGGTGAGTACTATGCGACTCTGATGCAGGATATTGAGCAGTCCGCGTCCCATATTGATTTTGAAACGTATATATTTGATCTGGATCCCTTGGGCAGGAAAGTTGCGGAACATCTGGCTCGGGCAAGCCGCCGGGGTGTTGCGGTTCGGCTTCTGTTGGATGGCGCCGGTTCTTCTGAATCGAGTGGCGCGCTGGCCCGGCTATTGAGCAATGCCGGTGTGCAGGTGCGCATTTATCATCCCCTTCCCTGGAATGTCCGCCACTGGGAATTGGCGGTACCCCGTCTTCCATGGTTGACCAGGCTTCAACGTCTACTTTCGAGCATCCATAGTCGCAATCATCGTAAAATCTGCATGATTGATCACCGCCTGGTCTGGGTGGGCAGTTTCAATGTATCCCAGCTCCATCTTTCGGCCGCACAGGGCGGGATGGATTGGCGCGATACGGCTTTGCGACTGGAAGGATTGGATATGGAGCATTTGCTGTATGCCTTCAACAGCGCCTGGGACAATGACCGATCCCTGGTCCCCAGGCAGATATTTTCTCCGATGACTTTCCGCTTAAATCATAGGCATCGGCGCAAGTTGCGACTTGATCTGTTAAAGCGGATGGCTCAGACTCGCACACGCATCTGGATCACCAACGCCTATTTTGTGCCTATTGCCTCTGTTCTCCGATATTTGAAAAAAGCGGCACGGCGGGGTGTTGACGTGCGGATACTACTTCCCGGAAACTCGGATATATTTTTCATGACGTGGGCGTCAGCTGTGTTTTATCAAGCGCTTCTGAAAGCCGGTGTCAGAATTTATGAATACACGGGCGGCGTGCTGCACGCAAAAATTATGATTCTGGACGACTGGATAACGGTCGGCTCCAGCAATCTTGACTATCTGAGTTTTTTTAGAAATCTGGAAGCTGAAATCGTCGTTTCTTTGACCCAGACAAAGAAAACCATTGAGGATCAGTTCCTCAACGACCTGACCCATGCCGAAGAATTAACCATCGATGATTGCCCACAACGCCCGTGGTGGAGAAAACTGTTTGGGCACCTCCTGTTATATGTTAAACGCTGGCTCTAACTCAATATAACTGGGGACGGTTTTACCAGCTCGCGAATTACCCTTGACACCATGGAGAATACGCGATGGATGAATAGGCAGAAAATAAAAGGAGCCATGTGATATCGTGGAAAAGAAAAATGAAACCGGTTTAATGAACAGACGGCAACTTCTGAAGGCGGGAGTAGCAACCGGCCTGTATGTCGCTTTTCCCTCTAGCGCTGAGTGTGGTGCGCTGCCCGGATACAACCCAATGGCAGCGTCAGATAACAAGGCTTTGCATCTTGTCCATTGTAACATCATCGACGTTATTCAGGGTGTTGTTCATCTGGACAAAACAGTGGTGATCCGCCAGGGCATGATAGATGCAATAACCGATGGGCTGCCGGCGCCGGAGCAAGGGGCTGTCGTTCTTGATCTGAAAAATCAATATTTGATGCCGGGAATGATTGATGCGCATTGCCATGCCACTTTGACCGGCGAATCACAGTTAAATGTTTTTGACGTCTTCACAACGCTTCGACAGTTCAAAAGAAATTTCATTCAACAATTCGCTCATGGTGTGACGACCATTCGGGATATGGGGGCGATGCCCAAACTGCTTCAGGATGGTCTGGATATGATCGCTAAAGGTGATATCGTGGGACCACGGGTTGTCTATTGTAATGCGTTTACCAATATTCATGGCGGTCATCCGGACATTGATCCTGCAGATGTCTCTATCTTTGCCGGTATTGCCATGGCTTTTGCCGGCAATCCCTGTTTATGGTTTAAAGATACCCGGGAACTGGAAGAAGGGATGAAGCAAAACAGCGCCGGCGGCGCGTCGTTTATCAAACTGACTATGGATGATACGTCTGTGATGTGCGGGCTTACGGATATTACCGTCTATTCCGATGAGCATCTGGGCGTAATTATGAAGTTTGCCCGGGAGCATCATCTGCCGACCGCCGGACATATTCACACAAAGTTTGGTTTTGACCGCGCGCTGCGCTATGAACTTAATTCGATGGAACATTCGATTGCGGATGCCGGGCTTTCCGACGAGGAAGTGCTCGAAATGGCTCGAAAGAAAATTGCCATTGTTCCCACGATGATTATTGCGCAGATGCTGTCTGCCGAGGAAGCTTACGGGGCACTTCCCCTGCAATATCGCACGGACTTTATTGCCAATGAAATGGCCATCCGCCGCCAATACCTGAATTCACAACTGAGCGATGATATCGAGCCGTCGATTCATCAAGCCAACATGGCCTCTCTGAAAAATTATCAAAAGTATGGCTGTGAAAATTTATATGCAAAAAGATTATTTTTACCTCGCCCGGAAACATATTTTAATATTCTGCTTAAGGGGCCGGGAAATCTTTTAAAGATGAAGCAGGCGGGCGTGTTGATCGGCTGCGGCACGGATTCGGGGGTACCGTTCGTGTATCACGGAACACTCTGGCGGGAAATGGAGATGCTGGGGCGTGTGGGCTTTAGCAACAAGGAAATATTGCAGTGCGCTACAATTAATAATGCCCGGATTTTGCAGATGGCGGATAAAATCGGGACGATTGAAATCGGGAAATTTGCGGATATGGTTGTGCTGAAAGAAAATCCTCTGGAAAAAATTGAGGCCTGCCGCTCCCCGCAGCTTGTAATCAAAGACGGCCGGGTTTATGATGTAACCGTAAAAGTTTAAGCAATTTGTCCCAAAGCCTGTCTGACAAAATCATGGTCGCCCGCCATTCGCTCATCGCATCGCGCCCCTCTGTCATCTATGGGATTGCGAGAGTTATTGTTGTCGCAAGAAAGGTTTCGAATATTCCCTGGTGACGCTCCTTCGATAGAGGTGGCTTAGGTGACGGTGGGACCACTATGTCGCAGGCGACGAGTTCGATTTTTTCTTTCTGAACAGCATCCGCGGGGATATAAATCAGGGAAGGCGGTTGAACACCATCCTTAAAAGAGACCAGCTTCTGGAGCTTTCCTGTTCGATCCCGAAAAAAAACGGCTACCGTTTTGGCAGGAGACGGGCCATCCTTTTCAAAGACGAATCCCAGATCCTCGATGCGGATCCGCCCCGGTTCTTTTTTGATGCGGACATGGTTGGTATCAAACCTGAACTGCGCTCTGCTGTTGTCGTATCCGAGTTTTGAGGGAATCTTCGCCTGATACTGGATTTCCGAAGCTGGGTCTATCCACCGGTTGACGCCGGAACCAGCAATCCAGCTCCCGGTAATCGAAAATTTCGGATAGAGGATATAGGGGAACATATAGGGGCTGCGGTTAAACATGTTTGTCGCGCCTTTAATGTATGATCCGCCGAAACGCCCCGTAAAAAGCAGAAAATCATACTCATTCCCGAATTTTATTTCATTGATACGCGGCATCATTCTGACCTTTCCGAAGTTCTCTTCACCGTACCAGAACCCTCCGCCTCCATGCATAGCGGCATCGATGCCGCTTCCGCACGACACTTCACCTGGATCGGGAGAAAAGAACGAGGCGTGGGAACCGTTCGCCACATAAACAACGGGGTGCGTCGTGGGAATTCCGTCCGGCGCGTGTTTTCTCACATTCTCCCAAGGTTCGGCCGTCCCCTTGAAATGCTTGGAATATGCCGCGCACAGCGGCTCGAGCCCGCGAGGCCCCGGGATCAGGACAATGGCGATGTTTTCCGCCTCGCCTTCATGATAGTTGCCCGCGCTCCATATCCAGCTTTTGCCCTGGAGGTCGGTTTTCAGGATGGACAGGTGATTGACGTAATAGGGCAGCCAGTACTGCAGGACAACGGCATCCCGGTGCAGGGCGCCTCCCCAGATAAGCGGGGTCCTGACGAGCCGTCCATAAATGGCGTTGGGATAACGGTTAACGATGTCCCGCCATGGGTCAGCAATGCTGTTGAAAGGCTGCGGGAGGTCGATAAAATAATCGTCCTTACGGCCGTTAAATTCCTGCCGGTTTGCGGATGTCGGCAATTCAGTGAACACATGATCGTTCCAAAGATCGCATTTGATGGTGGCCTGCTCCTTTCCGCCCTTTTCAGGCGGACCGGAAAGGATGGCGGCGATATTCTTGGGGGGCAAATCGAAAAAGACGATGCCCGTGTTCGGATTGGTGATGATATCTGTTTTCAGGATGGGGGCATACTTGTCCAGAAGCGCCTGGGCCGTGAGGCCGCGGGTATCCAGTCCATTCAGTGCGGCGTCGTTGACCTGCTCGGCATCCAGGAGGAAATAAGTGTCCACTTCGTCGATGAGTAACGCCTTGCCGCCGGCGTCTTTCTTCAGGAGATGCAGGGAGACTTCGGCAAAGCTAGGCTTAGGGAATTCATAGGGCAGTGGACCGATGCGAAACGTCTCTTTCCGGCCCGCGCGCACAAACCCCAGAGAAGTATGCAATCGGAGATTCTCAAACGGTTCATGAAAATCCAGCGCTATCTCATAGTCGCCGGGGGCGGCTATTCTGACATGCACCTCCAGAAAGATGTTTTCCTTTTTATCGAACTCCCAGTTGCTGCCTTCGATGATGCCCTGATGTGCGTTATGGATGGCTTCTGAGGCCGCTACCTCTTTGAGATCACCGCTCCGGTTGCAGATACGGTACTTCGTATCCGTCGTCAGAGTGGGTTGAATCATCTCACAGCATAATAGCCCGAAACAGGATGCAACGATCAGAAAGGATCGGATTACGCGGATTGTAACCGTCACGGTCCCCCCCTCCCTTCGTTCTTTTTCGAGATCGGCAGCGACAGGAGGAAGGATACAAACTCGGGTGTGTCCAGGGCGTTGCCCAGGGCCTCGGCAGAGAGATCGGCGGGAAGCATCATGGCCTGCTCCTCCATCGAATCGTAGCGTCCGGCTTTCATCCCGACGACTGAATCGCCATGAACAATCATCCATTGGCCCAAAACGCCATACGGTTCTGAACAGACCAGTACCGGATACTTATTCAAACCGCCGGTGAGGGTGAACCTGTGCCACTGAATTTCCCGGCCCTCGCTCATCTTTTCCACAAATCCGGCATAGGCGTATTGCGCGGCGCCGATAACGATTGAACCGTCAGGCGAAAGAAAGGTGAAGCGTCCCGCGGCAATTCTGACCCTTCCCATATCCGAGCTGAATCGCCTCAGAAATGCCCGCCTGATATCGTCAGCGGCAGGCCCTTTTGCCGCGGCCGCTGCCTTTTGAAAGACCCCCAGCCGGTCCAGATAATCGATCTGTGAGGAAACGGACACCCACTCTCCTTCCCATTCGGCTGTCTTCGGCGTCTTGATGATACGGTCAATGGGTCCGGTGGAGACATCGAGCGCGGACGGCGGCAGTTGTGCGCCAACCGTCGCAGAAACACTGAGTATCACAGCAATCAATACAGCTCGGATCATGTCTTTTCCCCGCTTACTCAATCCGGCAAGCTTTAACTTGCCTTCCGTGAAATTTGTACCACATATTAAGTCAGGATTCTACAGTATTTGAATAATGCCGAGGGTTGTTTTTATCCTACGGTTGTTCAGTGACTTGTGATATGAAAAATCGCATCTACGTTCCTTCAGGGGGTCATATGGAAACAGGAGCCAATGTGTTTGACTACATATTTAATCCTCGCGCCGTAGCGATTATCGGGGCATCTCCTTTTGACCTGGCAACGCAGACGCACATGAAAACAAAAATGAAGGAACACCTGTATCTCGTGAACCCCAAATATACGGAACTGCTGGGCAAAAAATGCTACCCGAGCATCCTAGATGTTGAAGCGGAAATCGATTACGCCATTATCGGCGTCTCTGCCGCATATCTCCCGCAGGTCATGGAGCAGTGCATCCTCAAAGGCGTCAAGGTTGCTCAGATTTTCACGGCAGGCTTCAGTGAAACGGGCCTTCCGGAAAGAATCCGGCAGGAGGAGGAATTGAAAAAACTGGCGAAAGGCAAGATCCGGCTTATCGGTCCCAATTGCTTCGGTGTTTACTGTCCCAGGTCGGGCCTGTCCATCGTACCGGAAGCCCCTACCGAGGAGGGGCACATCGGCGTTGTCGCCCAGAGCGGCAGTTTTGCCGAATCCTTCTCTTATTTTGCCAATACGAAAAATCTCCGGTTCAGCAAGGTGATCAGTTACGGCAACGCTGCCGATCTGGACGGGGCCGATTTTCTGGAATATCTGGCAGATGACGAAGACACCAAACTTATCGCCTTTTACATCGAAGGAACCAAAAACGGTTCACGCCTGAAAGCCGCCTTGACCCGCGCAGCGGCAAAAAAGCCTGTGATCGCCATCAAAGGCGGGATGACGGTGCAGGGCATGCGGGCGGCAGCCTCCCATACGGCGGCCCTGGCCGGGTCACCGGATATCTGGCGCGCCGTCTTCAGGCAGAGCGGCGCCCTGCAGGTGGAAAATTTCGATGAAATGGTAGGCGCCCTGATGGCCTTTGATACCTCGCCGCTCCCCTCCGGGCGGGCCATGGCGCTCATTACCAACTCCGGCGGCTTCAGTGTTATCCAGACGGATATGTGCCTGAAAGCTGATATTGATGTGCCCCGGTTTTCTCCGGAAACTGTCGAGGCCCTTCGCACCTTGGTTCCCGCGGCCGGAACCAACATTAGCAATCCCCTGGACGCCTGGCCCATTTATTATAATGTCGGGCCGACGGGAAACATCGCCGACATTATCAGGATTGTCGGCGCCGACCGCGGAATTCATACCCTGGTCTTCCAATTCGATCAGTTTCGTTACCTGCGGCGCATCCTGGGACAAGGCATTGATGATCATATGAAGCGGCTTATCGAGTTGATGGTCGAAGGCTGCGAACAAGTCCGTCAGAAGGAACATAAACCGGTAATGGTCACGGTTTCGCTGGATCCTTATCTGGAAGATGAGGAAGACAGGCATTACAATCTTCTTCTCAAAAAAACTTTCACCGAAAGAGGCTTTCCCGTGTATGCCACTCTGGACGCAACGGTCAAAGCCGTTGCCAATCTATGTCGATACTCAGAGCGCCGCAACCGTGTGCAAAGGGCGTCCCCGATATCTTAAATGATTTTTGATTTTAAGGGGTATTCTTGTTGTAAAAGAGGACTTATGAAATATAAATTCCAATTACTGTTCATACTATTGATAATGATCATTGTTTCGCTTCCACTCATCTGTTTTGCAGAACAACCAAATCCTAAAATCTGGGCGCCTCTTCAATATAATTCATATTACAATAAAAAAATTATCACGAAATCATCTGACATTCTATTGGTTTGGACATATAAGACTATGACGGATGACACCAGGAAAAAGAGGGTTGAAGAAGTGAAGAAATATGATTTAGAAAAATCCATCAAATACCAAAACTATCACCACGAAACTGTTTTGTGGAATATTGATTGTAAGAATAAACGGATCCTGATGGAAGAGTTTATCGATTTTGACAAGAATGGAAAGGTGTTGGACCGTTATAGATATAACAAGAGTGAATGGGAAAGTATTATACCCAACAGCGGAGGAGAACGATTATATCAGAATGCTTGTATAACCCCCCAGAAACCATCTAAAAAGAAGAAGTAAGTTTATATTTTATTCATCAATATTAAGGGAAAAAAGAGTCAAGTCATCGTCTGTTTGTTCTTGACATGAAAGATATTTTTCCCGATACTTTCCACAATTCTTTGAAACGGAGGATCTGTTAATATGGTGGACATGACATTGTGTAAGAAACTGGCCCAAGCCGTTGGGGCGGGAGAGTCGCCGCTGGTTCCAAAGATCTTTGAAGCCTTGGTCAATGATGATGAGGCAAAGGTCATGCTCTTGGCGACCCCACCGGCAACTGCAGAAGAATTAGCGGAAAAGTCCGGGTTGTCCAGGGATGCAATCATGACGATGATGGATTCCTTATTCCACCGCGGGTTGATCTTTAAAGCCACAAAGGGCGGTGAAAAGAAATTCTATCGGGTAAAATCAATTCCACAAATGCACGATTCCACCAGCCTGACCCCGGGAATATCCCGGCATGTGCTGGACCTCTGGAAAGATTACATGGAAAAAGAATGGCCGGCTTACGGTCAGGTGATTATGGATTTTCTGCCCGGTTCCATCATGCGGGTTGTCCCCGTCAATGAAAGTGTCGAACCGCAATCACAGATTCTTGCCTATGACGATGTCGTCAAGATTATCGAGGATGCGAAGACGCTTTCCGTTACAAATTGTTCCTGCCGCGTGATTTCTGGAAATTGTAAAAAACCGCTGGAAGTCTGCATGCAGGTCGATCGCGCCGCTGAATACAATATCGAACGAGGCACGGGACGGGCGTTGTCCAAAAGCGAAGCTGTCGAAATTCTGAAAAAGTGCCGGGAGGAAGGGCTGGTGCATGTTGTTGATAATCGCCAGACCGTAGGCCACGTCATCTGCAATTGCTGCAATGATTGCTGCCTGAACTGGGCCATTATGAAGGGACCAAAGAAATGGGTGGCGCCCAGCCGTTTCGAGGCTTTTGTCCATGCCGATCTTTGCAGTGGATGCGAAACGTGTGTGGACCGATGTTTTTTTGACGCTCTTTCCATGAAGGATGATCTGACCGTCGTAGATCCTGAAAAGTGCCTGGGATGCGGTGCTTGTACAGTCGTCTGCCCGACGGAAGCCCTAAAGCTTAAAGAGGTTCGACCATCCGATTTTGTTCCGATTTGAGAGGGATAAAAGTGTAATAGAGGTCAAATTTTTACTCTTGACATTTGATCACCCAAAATAGGGAGCTCATACAGCTGTCCCTATTCACCTAATAATGATAATGGAGCGATCGCCATGATATCGTTAACGGAATTTTCTTTTAAATAAGGAAGGATGCTTGCCATGAAGACTGCGGAAAATCTCGATTTCTTATTCCATCCCCAAACAATCGCTATTGCCGGTGTGTCGGAGAAGGTCAAACAATTCAATGCTGGTCTGAAGTACCTGGAAGGCCTGATGCAATTCGGATTCAAAGGAAAGGTCTATCCGATGAATCCCACCGGCGGCGAGATCATGGGGATGACCATCTATAAAAGCGTGAAAGATATTCCGGATAAAGTCGATTTTATTATTTCCGCCATTCCCGCCCCTTATACGCCGCAACTTGTGGCCGATGCGGCCCAAAAAGGCGTCCGGGCTATCCATTTCTTTACCTCGGGTTTCAGTGAGATTGAAAATGTTGAAGGCAAGCGCTTGCAGGCGGATATCATGGCCAGAGCAAAAGCCGGTGGAATCCGTGTGATCGGACCAAATTGCCTGGGCCTTTATTGCCCCGGGGGCGGCCTTTCTTTTAATGCTGACTTTGAAAAGGTAAGCGGCCCGGTTGCCATGATCTCTCAGAGCGGGGGCAATGCCGCGCACTGCGTGCAGGAGGGCAACAGCAGAGGCGTGTTTTTCAGTAAGGTCATCAGTATGGGGAATGGCGCCGATCTGAACGAATCGGATTACCTGGAATATCTGGCACACGATGAAGAGACAAAAATCATCACCGCCTACATCGAAGGCATCAGACAAGGACCCCGATTTTTCAAAGCTCTGAAAACAGCCGCAAAGACCAAACCAACCATCATATTAAAAGTTGGCACATCCGCATCAGGAGCCGAGGCGGCGATATCGCATACAACGGCCCTGGCCGGTTCCGATCACGTATGGGACGGCGTACTTAAGCAGGCAGGGGCCATTCGCGCCGGCAGCATCGAAGAAATGATGGACATCACTCTGGCCTTTCAGCATATGCAGGTTCCCACGGGAAACAAGATTGTGATTATCGGCATTGGAGGTGGCGCCAGTGTTCTCCTGGCGGATGAATTTACCCATGCAGGGCTGGTGCTTCCCAGGTTAAGCGACAAGCTGCGGCAAAGCCTGATTGAATTGTTTTCTTCCGAAGCCGGCAGAATTTTTAAAAATCCCATCGACCTCAACAACTTTGAAAGTCCTAAAAATTTTTTCAAGACAATGAAAACACTTGACCAGAGTGAAGAAGCGGATCTGCTCGTCATCCACGTGGCGTTTGACCACTTCGGCCTGATTTCCATCCAGGAAAAGGAGTTGATGATAGGCGTGTATCTCCAGTTAATCAGTCAAATCAAAAAGGAGATGAACAAACCGCTGGCGGTTATCCTGCACAGCTTTAGTTCCACGGAGATGCGGAAGCTTGCCCTTGATGCCGCCAAGGATTTAGCGGCGGCAGGGATTGCCGTCTTCCCCTCGATACAACGGGCGGCCCTGGCGTTGAGCAAGTTTGCGGGCTACCATAAAAAACACAAAGCAGCGGTTCCTGCGACGTAGCAGGAAAAGGGGTCTGTATTTGACTTACGATTTGAAATATTAGTGGAGAATAATCATGGTAAAAGTTGATGTAGAGAAGTGCATTGGATGTGGTACCTGCGCTGCGGATTGTAATATCTTTTCTATTACCATCAAAGACGGGAAGGCCGTTCCCGGCAAATGGTGTCTGGAATGCGGACACTGTACCGCGGTATGCAAAGAGAAAGCCGTCACGTTGCTTGGCGATTATGATCCTTCCGAGGTCCTCGAATATGATAATCCGGAGACGTTCGGGATTGCGCCGGATCGGCTCCTGAATTTTGTTAAATTTCGACGAAGCATCCGTCAGTTTACCGATGACCCGGTGAGTGATGCGGATATTGCCCACATACTGGAAATGGGGAGATACACGCAAACGGGCGCGAATTTTCAGCCTCTGCGTTATATCGTGCTGACAAAAGAGACGCTTCAGGAGATTACGCCGATTGCTTTAAAAACGTTGGCAGAGCTTGATGTCAAAAATGTTGATAAGAAAGCGATGCGGGTGCCGTATCAGTATCTGGATTTCCAATCCACCTGGATTAAATGGTATCAGGTTTATCAGAAAACAAAGAGGGATTTATTGTTCCATGGCGCACCCAATGCGCTGCTGATTGTCAGCCGTACCTGTAACGAGGTGGACGGCTGTTTCAATACGGGTCATCTGGATCTGATGATTAACGCACTCGGCCTTGGCGCCTGCTTAATGGGTTTTGGAACATTTGTGTTTGCTATGTCACCCGAATTAAAACAAAGGGTCGGGATTCAGGAGGGTGAATCGGTCATCTTTATGATGGTCTTCGGGCATCCCAATGTTAAGTATCTCAGAACCGTCAGCCGCAAAAAAGTGAGATACGAAAAAATCTGATTTTCACTTCACATCTTCCGCAGTTCGGTTTTTAATATTTTCCCGACCAGGCTTTTGGGCATGGTTTCCAGAAAAACGATATATTTGGGCAGCAGGAAGTTGGTCAGTTTGGATTTGCTGAAAGCCAGAATATCGTCGGCGGTGGCTTTTTCACCAGGCTGCAGAACGACAAAGGCTTTGATCTCCTCGCCGTATTTTTCATCCTTCACGCCGACAACCGCCGCTTCGGACACGTGCGGGCACGTGTAGAGCACTTCTTCAATGGTCCGCGGCGAAATGTTTTCACCGCCCTTAATGATCAGATCTTTTTTGCGGTCCGTGATCCAGAAATAGCCGTCGCCGTCAACATAACCGACGTCTCCCGTGTGCAGCCAGCCGTCGCGGATCGCCTGCGCTGTTTCTTCGGGCCGATTCCAGTATCCCTTCATAATCTGAGGTCCGCGGATGACAATTTCGCCTTTTTCGCCCGCAGGAAGCTCTTTCCCGTAGTCATCGATAATACGCATGTCCGTGCCGGTCATGGGGAGGCCTATGGACCCGATCTTTTTTAAACCATTCCAGGGATTGCAGGAGTTGTTGGCGCCGGCTTCGGTGAGCCCCCAGCCTTCGATGATCTCAAAACCGTACATGGTCTTGAACTTGTTCCAGGTCTCCACGGCCAGCGGCGCTGCGCCGGATATCCAGTATTTCATGGAACTTAAATTGAATTTTTTCGGTTCCGGATGCAGCAGCATATAGACGTACATGGTCGGGACAGCGGCCAGGATGTTGGCCGAATACTTTTCAATCGAAGAAAAAATAACATTCAGGTCAAAGGAATTGAGCAGGACCATTCTGTTCGATCGAAACAGGCCCATGTTGGTCGATGCAATGCCGTAGGAATGGCAAAGCGGCAGGATGCTGATATAGGTCATGCCGTCCGTGGATGGAACAGTCTGATGCTGCATAGCGGCGTTTGCGTAAAGCGTGCCGTGAGTGTGAATGACGCCCTTGGCCTTACCGGTGGTGCCTGCGGTGTAAATCAGGGCGGCGATGTCATCATCGCCCGTGTCCACAATGGCGGGATCTTCCAGGCTTTGGTCCACAAGCGAATGGTAGGAGAAGGTTCCTTCCTCCGCTTCTTTTTCGAGGAGAATGACCGTTTTCACATCAGGCGCCTTAGCCTGGCAGACGCGGATTTTGGGCAGATAAATTTTGCTGCTGATGACGATTTTTGCACCGGAGTCCTTATAGATGTGAGCGGTTTCTTCCTCGCCGATCATATGGTTGATGGGAACGATCACGGCGCCCAGCCTCCATGCGGCGGAAAAAGCATATAAAACCTCCGGGCAATTTGGCGCTTGCACAATGATCCGGTCGCCGCGTTTTACCCCCAGATTCTTCAGAGTGGCGACCAGCTTTCTTCCCTCGCGGACAATCTCCCTATTGGATATTTGACGATCTTCGTAAATGATTTTGATCAAATCTGGATTTTCAAGACACCTGTCTTCGTTGAGTTTTGCAATATTCATGGTCGCCTCCTTTTTCATCAACATGTGATTAATGGTGTTTGTTATGAACTTTGCGTGAATATGTTAATCAATTACAGTATCGTTGTTCTTAATAAATTTCATTTTATTGCATGTACAAAAGAGAAATCAGTTGCTTATCCGGGCTTGCGTGTTACAGTCAGCCGTCTGATGGTTTTTGGACGTGTGAAATATCCTGGTCCAGTTGAGTCAGTTGGCTGGTATATTAGCATAAGACGGCCATCAATAAAAGATAATCTCTGTTGTCTGTGAAAGTTTTGATCAAATGACGCAAGCCAAAAACAGATTCAAATCCGCCGACCGGAAGACCCATCGCAGTTGGGGCCAGTCGACCGGTGGCCGTCGCACACAGGTGCGCGAATCGGGTGTTCACGGCAAGGGCGTTTATGCTCTCCGCCCCATCAAGGCCGGCGACAGGGTGTTGGAGTACCAGGGCGAGATCATCACCTGGCGCAAGGCCCAGGCCCGCCACCCCCACGACCCCAGCCAGCCCAACCACACTTTTTACTTTCATTTGGATGAAGGCCATGTCATCGACGCCAAATATAATGGCAACTCCGCTAAGTGGATCAATCACTCCTGCGAACCGAATCTGGAAGCCTCTCAGGACGGTTACCGCGTCTTTCTCAAAGCCCTGCGCGATATCGACCCTGGCGAAGAACTCTTTTACGACTATAGTCTCATCATCGAAGGTCGTAAAACCCCTAAAGTCAAAAAGGAACATGCCTGCCTGTGCGGCGCCTCCGGCTGCCGGGGTACGATGCTGGACATTAAGAATAGGCCGACCCCCTTGCCGGGGGCGCGAGGCTAAAGACTAAAGACTGAAGGTGTTAATGGAAAGTTTTACGTTTTAGGCCAAAAATATTTTGGCAGACATGACCGATCAGCCGTTAGCTCTTCTTGCGCGGATAAAATCAGCAAACATCTTGGGAAGGGGCGCGCGGATGACCATTGCTTGTTTGGTCTGCGGATGCAGAAAGATCAGCCTGGCGGCGTGCAATGCCGAGCGCGGCAGCACCAGGCGCTCTTGCAGTGCGGCGGTTAGTCCCTGTTTGATAAAAGTGAGAAAAGCGGTTTCATCCCGCCCGTAGAGCTTATCGCCGACAACCGGATAACCCACGGCCAGCAAATGAACGCGTATCTGATGAAGCCTCCCCGTTTCGGGGACGCACCGGACCAGGGAAACGTCGCCCGCGGTCAGGATTTTTCGGAATCGCGTCAGAGCCTTTTCGGTTCCACCCGTCCACGCTCTTCGTTTCTTGCTTACGGCGGATTTACGATCACGTCCTAAGGGCAAATCGACGACCATCTCTTCCTGGGGGAAATTTCCATGCACCAGAGCCAGATACTCTTTTGATCCTTTCGCCAGCGATTCGGACAGAGCGCCCGCACTTTTTCCATCGAAGGCCAGGAGGATGACACCCGACGTTTCACGGTCGATGCGGTGCACCGGATAAACCTTGCGCCCGTATCGATCATCAAGCAAGGCAACCAGTGTATTGTTAAAATACCGTCCCGAAGGGTGGACCGGCAAATTTCCCGTTTTATTGACGGCAACAAGCCATTCGTCCTCATAGAGAATGGTGATCCCTGCGTCGACATCCGGTTCTACGATTCCGCTGCCGTCCCAGGCAAGCAATTCTCCGCCTTTCAGCATTGTCGCAGAATCGGTGGCTATCACGCCATCAAGCGATAACTTTCCGGCAAGAATCTCCTGTTGCCATTGATCTTCTGTCAGATAGGTGAACCGACCGGCGCAGTAACCGTCAAGACGTTGGGTTGATGGAAGAAACGGAGTCCTGGATGTGATGATTCGTGTTCGTGTCATGGTCAGCAAACAGGATTCCTTTGCGTCGCGTTTTCGACTTTGAGTTGCCTGACTAAAAAACTATCCAGTTGATTGGCAAAGGCCTGGCGGTCTTTTTTACAGAAGATGGCCGGGCCGCCGGTGATCATGCCGTTATCTCTCAGTTCACCCAGCAAATCACGCATGGCCAGCCGGTCTTTGATATTGTGCTCGGTATAGAGCGTGCCTCTGGGATTCATGGCAAAGGCATTTTTTGTCACAACCCGGTCGGCCAGCGGAATATCGGCGGTAATGACAAGGTCGCCCGGCTGCACAAGCTGGGCGATGCGGTCATCCGCAACATCCGGTCCTCCCGGAACCAGGATTAAAGACAGGTTGGACAGTTTCTCCAGGCGCAGCGGTTTATTGGCTACAAAAATCAGCGGGATATTCAGACGCAAAGATGCCTTGATCAGGATGTCTCTGATTACATTCGGAAACGCATCCGCGTCGATAAATATCTTCATAAAAACCCTGCTTATCATTTCCTTTTCAGGAGAGATTCATAATATGTATGGGAAACGGATAGTGCCCGCACCGACTGTTCCGGCGTTTCGAAGATGGGGATACGGTATTTGGCGCGAATGGCAATGGATTTGGCGATGGCATTCGGTGTATAAATGGCCGCGGGCTTATCGTAATGCTTACACATTTTCAAAAGTTCCAGGAGCGTGTCAATCACGAAAGGCTGCCAGACGCTGAGCAGCGGTAAAAGGCCGTCCACTTCATCCGCGGATAAAAGAATATCGAAAATGTCGAGATAGGTCTGCGGAGGAGCGGGGCCGATGTCCACGGGGTTCTTGATGTTGAAGACTTGTCCGGCTTTCTTCAGCCGTTCCTGAGTATGCGGGGCAAGGCGCGGCATCTGCAATCCCGCCTGCACCAGCAGGTCCGCGGCAATGCTGCCGAAGGCGCCGGAGTTGGTGAACGCCGCGATCCGTTCCCCCTTCAACAGGGGCATTTCCGTGAACATTTTGGGGAGCGAATGGAGCTCGTCGATGGATTGCAGACGGATGATCCCCGCCTGCCTGCATGCGGCATCGAAGATCGAATCGTTGTTGGCCATTCCCGCCGTGTGAGACATGGCGGCCATCGCTCCCTCTTTGGTTTTGCCCACCTTATAGATCAAGATGGGCTTACGGGATTTCGCCGACGCTTCCATGAGCTTGCGGCCGTCGGCCACATTCTCCAGATATATACCGATGACTTCGGTCTCGTCGTTTTGAAAATAATCAATCAGGTCCGCTTCATCAACATCGCACTTATTGCCGATACTGACCACCTTATTGATGCCGACCAGGTCGTAATAAAGCGATTCCATGACCAGGACAACCACGCCGCCGCTCTGGATGATATAAGAGATATTGCCCGGCGACTCAAAGATTTGATTCATCTCCACCAGGCTGGGGTTGACGCCGTAAAAAGAGCAGAACCTATTGCGCGTGCTCAGTGTTCCCAGACAGTTGGGCCCCATTAAGCGGATGCCGTTGGCTTTCGCGATCTCGTCAATTTTGCGCTGCATCGCCTCGCCGAGTTCTCCGCCCTCGGAAAAACCGGCGCTCTCAATGACGATGCGCTTGATGCCTTTTTGCGCGCAGTCCCGGATAATGTCGGGAACATTGCGTGCCGCCACAATGATTACCGCCAGATCGGGGGCTTCCGGGAGGTCCAGAACAGACGAATAGCCCGGGTAGCCGTTCACCGTCTCTCCTTTGGAATTCACAGCATAGACGGCCCCGGTATAGCGAAGATAATCCTTCAACATGTTACAAATTGTGGCTCCGAGATTGAGGGGGGCATTGGAAGCGCCGATAACAACAACAGATTTGGGATCGAAGAAGAGTTCCATGAAACACCTGCCTGAAATTGAGTTTTGCGACGCATAAGAGCGCAAAACTTTCCGCTTTTGTCAAGAAGGAAAACTGGCAAAAAATGGCAGGAGAAAGGCTAAAGGCAATAAATGATAGGCGATTCTTTCCGGGATTACAGTGTCCCGTCAAGCGCCTCGGCAACTTCTGCCTTACAGGCCCGGCAGCGCTTTGCCCCCCTGAAGAGCGGTTTTCCGCAATTAGGACAGTGATAGCGCGTTAGCTCCGCCCGGGCCCATTCCACGCTGCCCTTCTCATCACCCAACTCGGCTACCTTAGCGCGCCATAAGGGGATGGCCCTTTTCATCACCCGCTCACCTGTGGCCAGACCGAAATTTTCTATCATACTGCAGGGCCACTGGCTGCATTGGTGGCAGGAGTAATAACTTTTTTCCCGGACGCAATTCCTGATCGCGCACAGGTTGCAGTAGCCGTAAAGCTTCTTCGGCGGCTCGCTTTGCATGCAGCCATAACATTCCGTGTCTTCGGTCTTTGTCTTGTAGAGATTGCCCATGACCTCCTTGAATTTTTCGTTCTTATCCCTTGTTGCAATGTAAACGCCGCAGGCGCCGCAATACAAGCCGCAGGGCGCCATCAGATTCTTGTCTTTTATTTCTTCTTCCGTCCAACCTTCCATTGCCATTGCCCCCTTTCCCAAGATTTAGAACTGTAAGCGATTCCGCCGGTCTTCATCAATTGATATGGAACCAATTCTAACGGCGGAGCCGGAGCTGGCCAAAAGCCAGCGATCGGCGGTATTGATTTTGTTATGCGCTCTTTTGATAATGTGAGGCGTACCAGTCCACGACTTCCCTGATCATTCTCTGGTAAGAAGTCTTCTGTATTTTTGCTTGATCTTTAAAAAAACTGATGCTTGATTTCTTTAAAGAAATAGTTACTTTCACATTATCTTCTTTCAGCACTAACTTTTCCGGGGGCGGAAGAAAGTCTTTGACAACTCTCAAATGGCCCATGGGTTCCTCAGTATATTTTGTTTTGGTCTTCATAGATTTTCCTTCCTTTTCTCCAATAACCTGCGCCATAGATGCGTATTACGTTACAGCGGTACGTAAACCTGACCGTTAAGACACCTTCGCCGACATGGCCCATGCAGTAATATCGATTCTCTTCAGTGCTATGGTTAATGTCTTCCGCGATAACACGGTGGGGATCAAGAAAAGCCTGTTGCGCAGACAGAAAAGAAATACCATGCTTGAATTGGTTTTCCTTGTCCTTTCTTCATTCCATTCAAAGGTTGCTTTTTTCATGATTTTACTATGCCAGATTTATGTAAAAATGCAATATAATAGTATGGGTATATGTATGGCTATAAAGCATTAATATTTATGCCCAACGAAGAAATCACCCGGAGCGTAGCGATCGGCTGTATTGCCCTTGTTGGCCTTTATTTTATGATGTTCTGATAAGCCATTTCTAACAAGGGGACAAGGTCATTGATTTCTTCAACCGCAAATTCTATTTTCCACCAACGACTACCTTTTGTGTGTCTTATATTTTTCTTAATTTTTTCCGCAATATTAAATTTTGAAATATCAAAATCCGGACCCAAACAAAAAAACAAATGATGGTTTTGCGTTTTTCTGACATTCAGAAGGAAGGCATTGCGCCCGCCTGGAGTTTGAAACCTGACAGACCACTTAACATACCTCGGCCCTATATCCCATGCGTTTCGTTCACAGATAACGATTAATTCATCTATTGTCTTTTGAAGGTCTTGAATTTGCTGTTCACGAACTGAATGTTCACTATACCACTTCAGGTCATAGGTGCCTTGAGATTTCGTTGGTACTGGCTCAATAACTTCAGATTCGATGCGGTCAGTAACAGCGTAGACTTTTCCTGAAGCATCTTTAAATCTTTGTAATTCCACAAACTCGAAATCAAAAGCAGTAATATATTGACACAACTCTGTAAGTGTATGCGATATTTTCGGTGCAACAATAATTACCTTTATTGAATCAGTGTCAATCTCTTCAGCATCAATTTTTAAATTCTGCTTTTTAATATGGTAGCGAATTGTGTCAGGGTTATTCCGTAACCAATTTGCGTATCGAAGTGTTTGAAGAAGAACTTTTTCGTCAGCAAGTTGATTTTTCAATTCGACAATATCGACTTGATTATTCTCAGTATCAAATGCGAGAAAATCTAATCTTTTTAAACCAGCGATAGTAGGTACTTGGAGCTCTCGTGCCAATATTTCCACTTCTGGGCCGAGAATTTCAGGATGCGAAACAATAAAATCACCCATGTCATGAACTTCATCCGCAAAAGGATAATCTTGAATAGGGGATTTGTCTCCGACAATTATCTGTGCCATTTATTGTCTCCTTATCAATATTCATTTTAGGCCAACATTTAATATGCTTGCCAAGTGTTTTCCGATTTTTCGTTATCTTTATACTCTCTTGAAAAAAGAATTGAAAGCAACAATGTGTTTAAAATCAAAGGAAATGAAATTTAGGCACTCAGCATTTCACTATAATAAAGACCAAAAGCCCAGCGGGTAATTTATGGGAAATTTGTCCAACTGCCATCCAACTTCCGGCAGTCTTGTTTATGAATACCATAATTATTAGCAACAACACGGAGGGCGATAAATTGCCTCCTCAGTCGAGTGTCATACGCGGATCGTTCCGTGGAACCGTGCGTATTCCACCATGCGGCTAAACGCAAATATGGCGCGTTCCGGTGTGGGGTAGCAGGGCACGCCCAGTGCCGCAAACCCATCGTGAATGTGGCTAATTTCCCTGGTTGTGCCGCCGTAGTAGCTGGCAAAAACCGGCTTGTCCGGATGACGGCTGAAAATTTCGGCAAAAGCCTCGGAAATGTCGAACATACTTTCCGGCATAAGCACGAAAGTAATCAAAAGGGCATCCACATCTTTCTGGTCCATCAGGCACCGGGCAATGTGGCTGGAGGCTTTTTTTGAGCCGTGCTGCTCAATGGCGGACCAGGTGTCGATGGGATTGCGCACCGGGGCCCAGGAAGGCATCACCTCGCCCAATCGTTTCAGTGTTGCAGGTTGGAGCGCGGGCAGAATGATGCCATACTCTTCCGCGGCATCCGTGGCGGCGACGCAGCCCATGCCCGTGATGGAAAGAACGCCCATGCGGTTTCCCCGCGGCCCAGGGAGCTTTTCAAAGGCCGACAGGGTATCGAAGAAAGCTTCAGGGTTATTCACCCGAACCAGGCCTGTTCTGCGGCAGACCGCATCGAACACCGCGTCCGACCCGGCAAGCGATCCGGTATGTGAAGCCACGGCGATCGCTCCGGCTTTGCTGCGGCCGGCTTTCATGACGACCACAGGTTTTCTTTTGCAAGCCGTTTTGGCGGCCCTGACAAAACGCCGTCCCTCGATCACGCCTTCCAGGTACATACCAATAGTAGAGGTCTGGGCATCATCGGTCAGGTATTCGAGAAGGTCGCTTTCGTTGATGTCGCCCTTGTTGCCGATGCAGGCTACCTTGGCCAGCCCGAAGGGTTTGGTATCCGCAATCCAGCGCCCCCAACCTGACGAGAAAACACCGGACTGGCCGATGATCGACACGCCGCCCGGCTTGATCGGATCGAGGCCCACAATGGACGTGGCCATACCGGCGGATGGGTTGAGCGTGCCGATGCTGTTGGGTCCCATGACCCGGATGCCCGCCCGCTTAGCCTGATCGATAATGACTTTTTGCTCCAGAGCGCCTGCTTCCCCCATGTCTGAGTAGCCGCCTGTGCTCAGGATGATGTTGGTGACTCCCTTGGCGGCGCAGTCCTCCAAGGCCTCGAGCACCGCAGTCTTGGGAATCACAATCATGGCCAGATCCACCGGACCCGGAACATCACAGACTCTGGCATAGGAGAGAAGCCCGAGGATTTCCTTGCAGGTGGGATTGATGGGATGAAGGACGCCTTTGAAACCAGCCTTCTGCAGGTTGCGCAGGATGATGTTGCCTCCTTTTCCCGGACTTCTTGATGCGCCGATCACGGCCATAGATGACGGATTGAAAAACGGCGCTACGGTCGCAGGGTCGGGGCGTTTTCGGATTGGCGTGGAAGGGCTGGAATCCAATCGCACCAGGGCATCCACGGCCACGGCCCCCTCCGGGTAAGCGATGAAGGGATTCACATCAATTTCGAGAATATCCGGATGTTCGGATATGAGCCGGGAGAGCGCCGAGATGGCCTTGGAGATAGCGACAATATCCAGGGGTTCCTGGCCGCGGTAGCCGTCAAGAAGGGCGATGCCTTTGAGGCGCCGGAGCATGGCCAGCGCGGCTTTTTCGTCCACGGGGGCAAGATCAATGGCCGTGTCACGGAAGATTTCGGTAAAGATGCCGCCGATGCCCGCAAGGACCACGGGGCCGAACACGGGATCGCGCCTGACCCCCAGGATAAGTTCAGTGCCCGGCCGGGCCATCTTCTGCACCAGAAGCGCATGGGGAATACCGGAAAATTTATGCTTCATCTCCCGGACGGCCTTGCTCAGGGCGGATGTATCTTTGATGTTCAGCACCACCCCGCCCCGTTCGGTTTTGTGAGGGACAGCCTCGGAACAAATCTTCAGCGCGACCGGAAAGCCAAGCCTATTGGCCGCCGTAGCGGCTTCCAAATAATCATTGGCCAGAACACCGTCAATAACAGGGATTTCCCACTGCCTGAGCAGGGTTGCCCCTTCAAATTCATTGAGTGTTGTGATGTTGTTTTTCAAAACGAAAATACCTCCTGATTCCATAAGCATGATTTATAGCACACCGTCGCAGCCTCAATCGAACTGAATTACCTCTCAAGGGTTGGTCTTGTGACGCATCAAAGGATTTCTTTGACCCGGCCCACTATCCCGCCCTCCAGGCGCACTTTGATCCCGTGCGGATGCGTGCCCGATTTTGTCAGAATAACCTGCACAACGCCGCAGGTGATATGGCCTGTACGTTGATCCTGCTTCTGTACCACTTTTACACGGGCGCCCACTCTAATATCAGCGCGTTTATTTCCATTCATTCAGCACGTCCTCAAATAAATTCTAAATGAAGCTACCATGATTTATTTAAATAATTCAACTTGCTTGTTTACGGCAAAAAACCCGCTTAATCTTTTAAACGCTTTTGTGTTACACTTACCGCCAATATTTTACCCCATTATGAAAGGAGCCATCGATATGCGCGGCGACATCAAGAAACTGATTCAGGAAAATCATGTATGTGTTCTGGCCACCGTGTCGGAAGGAGATCCGCATTGTTCGCTGATGTCTTATGCGGCGGATGAAGACTGTCGTGAAATTTACATGGCGACGCACAAAGATACAAAAAAATACCGGAATCTCGCCGCCAATCCTTCCGTCAGTCTCCTGATCGATTCCAGAGAGACGGGCGGCAAAGACAAAAAGGCCAAAACCAAAGCGCTGACCGTTACGGGAACCTTTCAGGACGGAATGGGTGAGCAAAGAAGAATGGCTGTTCGGAAAGCACTGCTTGAGCGACATCCCGATTTAAATGAGTTTTTTACCGATTCTGCCGCGGAAATTATTGTTGTTAAAGTAAAGGCGGTGCAACTTTTGGACGGGATAACGGATGCTTACTTTGAAAAGGTATCATAAATAAAGAAAAGAGAGTCGCTATGGTACAAGATTTACGCGATTCGAGAAAAAAGAAATCCAATGGATTCCAACCTTCTTTCAGCACGATGCAATAGCCGCCAGAATCATCCGGTCGATCTTCGACAGGGGCAGCTTCTTTAAATCAGAAGGTGACGCCCAGTGCCATTCCTGACAGGCAAGCGCTTCAGGGACGCCTTTCAGTAAACGACAATCGTATGCCTGAAGCGTTGCGCGAAAGTGAGTATAAGCGTGATGGACGATTGCCAGTTTATTTCCCACCCGGATTTTAATACCCAATTCTTCTTTCACCCTGTGCTGCAATCCGGTTTCCATATTTTCCATATCGTCGATAAAACCACCAGGCAATTTCCATAAAGACGCCAGCAATCCGATGGCCGGCCGCTTTACAAACAACAGCAGGCCTTCTGAATTGCGGATGACGGCGGCGGCTGCCTGGCGGTGAGGAGTGGCTGGAGCCTTCCGGGTTATCGGTAGAATGTTTTGTAAATCGAGAAGGCGCGCAAGGCAAATGGAGGCAATGGGGCAACTCGAGCAATCGGGGATTTTCGCCTTACAAATCGTTGCCCCCAGATCCATCAGCGCCTGATTAAAGTCGCCGGGATGTTTGGCGGGAACCAGCGCCGCGGCCAGCTCAAGCAGTTTCTTTTGTTCCCCGGGATCATCCATCGGTTTGCGGATGGCAAAAACACGGCACAAAATACGGCGGACATTGCCGTCAACGGCGGGCAGGACCTGCCCATAAGCAATACTCAAAATAGCGCCGGCTGAGTACTTGCCGATGCCGGGAAGCGTTTTGATTGCTTCGGGTGTGTCGGGAATCCGCCCATCCCACTGATTGACGATGATGTGGCTGGCGGCATGAATATTACCGGCGCGGGAATAATACCCCAGATTTTCCCAGGCCTTGAGTACATCCTGCAAGGGAGCGGCAGCCAGCGCGTAAACGTCCGGGAAGGCCTTTAGGAAACGATGATAATAGGGAATCACCGTATCCACCTGGGTTTGCTGAAGCATGATTTCCGAAATCCAGATACGGTATGGATCGCTCGTCTTTCGCCAGGGAAGGGAACGTTGATGACGCCTGTACCAGGCTGACAACCGACGTCTGAAAATATCTTTGATTTTAGCAGCATCTCGGATCATGCCCGCCTGTATATCCTATGTGCGGCGCCATGACAATAGCGCTATTCAGACCAATTTTCCTCTTGACAGATAGCTGTTTATAGGACAACTTAAAAACGCACACGGACATGCTAATCGTTGTTTTTTCGCATCATAGATTTTCTGGTTAATTCATCAATAAGAGAAATAGAAAAGAGGAACAAAAAATGAAGAAAGAGGATTGTATTTTATTCAGCGGCGGAGCGCAGGGCGCGGAAGCGGAATTCGGAGCCAACGCCGAGCACTTGGGCATAGAGGAAGTGAACTTCACTTTTGAAGGTCATACTATCATTCGCCATCGGGGCTTAAGAGTGCTTAATCACGAAGAACTAAAAAATGGCGACGTATCGCTGGAATATATTTCCCGCCTGATGAACCGCCGCTATACGGACAACGCGACTTTCCGTAAAATTCTGCAAACGATCTGGTATCAGATTAACAACGGGCAGGAAGTCTTTATCATCGGCGAAATTCTGCCGGACAAAACCGTCAAGGGCGGCACAGGCTGGGGCACGGAATTCAGCAAAATCTGCAACAAGCCGCTGCACGTTTTTGATCAGAAAAAAAATGCCTGGTTCACCTGGAATAAGCTTACCTGGGTCGAACGAAAAAAAGGCGATGAACCGATTATCACGTATGTGCATTTTGCCGGCGGTGGCACGCGCTTTCTGGAAGAAAACGGTAAAAAGGCTATCCAGGATTTGTTTCAGAAATCTTTTGCTTAAAAAAAATTTCATATGATAAAAGGAGGAGGTATGTCTGATTTGTTGAAATACAGAGATGCGTATGAGCAGTCGATCAACCAGCCCGATGTTTTCTGGGGTAAAGCAGCCGAAGCAATTCAGTGGACGAAAAAATGGGATAAAGTTCTTGACGACGGCAATAAACCTTTTTATCGCTGGTTTGCCGGCGGCGAACTCAATACCTGTTACAACGCGCTTGACTATCAGGTGGAGTCAGGCAGAAAAGACCAAGTCGCCATTATTTACGACAGTCCCGTCACCGATACCATCAAAAAGATCACCTATGGAGAACTCCTCGACTTCGTTGCAAAATTCGCCGGGGCAATGGCCGGTTTAGGCGTCACGAAAGGCGACACGGTGATTATCTATATGCCGATGATTCCGGAAGCCGTGGTGGCGATGCTCGCCTGCGCGCGCATTGGCGCCGTGCATTCCGTCGTTTTCGGCGGATTTGCGCCCAATGAACTGGCCATCCGGATTGACGATGCCAAACCCAAAGTCATGATTTCCGCTTCCTGCGGCATAGAAGGCAAAAAGGTTCTCGCCTACAAACCGCTTCTGGACGAGGCGATTAAGATCGCCACGCACAAACCTCAAAAGTGTGTCATTTATCAACGCCCGCAGGTGAAGGCCGAGTTGACGGCGGGACGTGATCTGGACTGGGAAGATTTGGTCAAAGGGGCCAAGGCTGCCCCCTGCGTTCCGGTTGCTGCAACAGATCCACTCTATATTCTTTACACATCCGGTACAACCGGCAAACCCAAAGGCGTCCTGCGCGACAACGGCGGCCACGCCGTCGCTCTGAAATGGTCGATGAAATACATCTACGACATCCGTCCTGGCGAAGTTTTCTGGGCTGCCTCCGACGTCGGCTGGGTTGTCGGCCACTCCTATATTGTGTATGCGCCGCTGCTTTATGGCTGCACCACGATTCTATATGAGGGCAAGCCCGTGGGAACTCCCGATCCCGGCGCTTTCTGGAGGGTTATTTCCCAACATGGCGTGTCCATTCTATTTACCGCACCGACGGCGTTTCGCGCCATTAAAAAGGAAGACCCCAACGGAGATTATCTGAAAAAATACAATATTGCTTGTCTGAGATATTTGTTTCTGGCGGGTGAACGGCTCGATCCCGACACGTATCACTGGGCGAGTGACATGCTGAAGATTCCTGTTGTCGATCACTGGTGGCAGACCGAAACCGGCTGGCCGATAGCCGCGAACTGCATGGGCATTGAACCTTTCCCGATCAAGGCCGGATCGCCCACCAAACCGGTGCCCGGCTATAACATTCAGATTCAGGATCTCGACGGCAAACCTCTGCCCAATGGACAGGAAGGCGCTGTTGTGATTCAACTGCCCCTGCCTCCGGGCTGTCTGCCCACGCTGTGGAAAGACGACAAGCGCTATCTGGAATATGTTACCGAAAGACCCGGCTATTATGTTACCGGAGACGGCGGCCGCTTCGATCTGGACGGGTACGTTTACATTATGGGACGCATTGACGACGTAATCAATGTGGCCGGCCACAGACTTTCCACAGGATCGATGGAAGAAATCGTTTCCAAACACAAGGACGTCGCGGAATGCGCCGTTCTGGGCGCGGACGACCAACTCAAAGGCCAGGTGCCGGTAGGTTTTGTTGTTTTGAAAGCCGGCGTGGATCGCAAACCTGAAGACATCATTGCGGAGCTGGTGAAGATGGTGCGGCAGGACCTGGGCGCACTCGCCTGCTTCAAGGAAGCCGCCGTGGTCAAGGCGCTGCCCAAGACCCGTTCCGGTAAGATCCTGCGCAGTACCATGCGCAAAATCGTGGACGGCAAGGATTATATTGTTCCATCCACCATCGACGATCCGGCGGTTCTGCCGGCCATTGCGGAATCGGCCAAGGCGATTGGTTACGGAAAGAAGTAAAATAGACTGTAGGCCGATCCCCTGATGGCCTGAAGGCCACACGAGGGGACACGAGACCGAAGGCCGAAGGTAAGAATGAAAAAGCCGGCTGGATACATCTCCAGCCGGCTTTTTAGTTTGATATAGAGGCAACCCCATTAAGAATAGCGCTTGAGCATGTCTTCCTGCTGTTGTTCTTCCCGTTCAGTCCGGTTATGCATCATTACAATCGGAAACGAATGACGATTATCTTGAAAGTGTGTGTAACGGAAAGACTTTTTACGAACATATTATTCAACCATACTATAGCACTTTGCCAGATTGAAAATTTTCAATTTCATTTCCTTGACCAGCCATTTCGGTTTGATTAACCGCGCCTCATCGCCGAAGGAAAGAAGGCAGGATATAAGTTCCGACTCTGAAGAAGCCGTGAAAGTCAGGATAATCCTGTTGTCGTCTTTGCTTTTGATTTTTTGATCGGCGCCCCAGGTACGCTCCGCCACAAAGCGGGCAGACCAGCCGGTGAATTCCACTTCCGCCGTAAACACGTCATCCTTCATGACTCCGAAATTGCTGTTGAAAACTTTTTCAAAATCAAAATTCGCAGGCGGCTCGAAGGCGATGTCCGTCAATTCAGCCGCCCGCATTCGATGAACTGCCAGCAGAGGATCGAATTTGGGTGAGCGGTAAGCCTTACCAGGTTCCTTCGCCTTCTGCGCATGAAGATAGATCGCATCGTGATAAGAAAAGAGCTTCAGCGGCTTGATATGGAAAATCTTTGGCTTGGGTGCATCGAGGCCCTGATAGGTTAGTTTGCAGACCTTTTGTTTCTCCATCGCCTCAATTAAAGTGTGAATGACTTGATGCTGAGGTTTATAAACCTAATGTACAGATTTCTTCCTACTACACGAAATACCGGCCTTGAAGAAAATGCTTGATTTCGCATGGAAATAGAGCGTAATATTTTTTCCAAAAGGTGGGGGCAGTCCAGTTTCCCACACAGACCGGGGAGATCGAACCCGTATTATCAGTGCAAGGGAACTGACTCGAAAGGAGCGTGAAGCTTATGAAAACGAAATCCATAGACGGGAAAAATGACGAACTGCATCCCGAATACGATCTTTCATCCCTGCTCAAAGAAGGTGTGCGAGGAAAATACGCAAAGCGTTATGCGCAAGGGACAAACCTGGTTTTGCTATCGCCTGACGTGGCAGAAGATTTCCCAAATGATGAAGCGGTGAACGAAGCGCTTCGTTTAGTAATACAGCTTAAAAAGATTCCGGGCAGCGGCAAACGTCGGGCTATCGGGTCGTGAGATAAGTCAAATTAAAGGGTAACGGCTCCTCATGCTAGTGGCATGATTTTAAAATTGATTATTTTGGATTTTAGGTGAAACAAAAAGCGCAATGAGAATTTTCATTTGACATCTTCAATAATCAGGATAAAAGTTGGTGATAGATTTGATTCAATGCTCAGCTCAGCGAAAATCACGCAGAGAGATACTTTTCAGAAAAGATAATTGATCTTATTACGAATGATACAAACTCTGTCCCGAAGGAGATTAAAATGAAAAAGGCTTTTTTAGTATTCGCATGCTTATTGTTATTATCAGCTTGTGGTGGAATGCGGTACATCTACATGGCAGAGGTAAACCCAACTCCAAATGTTGATATTATTAACCCCATAAAGGAGAGGATATTTTTGGAAATCGATGAGAGTGTTCAAGATACATTTTGGGAATATCATTCAGACCTAAAACCATTGGAGATCTCCAGCTGGCGATCATCGCTGGCAAATGGATTTATGAATACCTTCAGTGAGTTTAATATTGTTACCACAAAAGATAAAGCACAAATAATTTTTAGGATATACGAGGCGACCCCTGTCCGAACGCTGGTTAGTTTAAGCGCAGAAGGATCATATGGCCTCAAAACGGCAGTGCAAAGCTGCCAAATCACCTATAAAGTACGACTTCTTGATGCACAAGGTAAAATCTTAAAGCGTTCAAACGGGACTGCACACTCAAAACAAAGCGGCGCAACGAAGTACGATACCAACCGAATAGTTGCAAGCGCGATAGAATCAATGTATGAATCTATTGTCAAAAACTTCTTTCAAGAAGTGCAAGTAAAATAAATTTTAGATCAAAAGTTTCGTTTTGGCTGTCACAAAGAAATTGACAACTTTGTTCAAACTCGCGTCTGATCAATACAGGAATCTATATGCATAAACGGGTGACTTTTTATTATTTTAATCCATCCTCAAGAACGGTGTAGGTGATCTTTTCGTTCGAAACATCGTGCAATTTGATCACGAAGTTTTTAAACCTTAATTGCTGTACATCCGCTCGATAAGTAATGTTTTGAAAAAAAGCGGGCCTCGCCATATTATCGGGTGTATATTCTTTATATGTGGCGTTTAGGGATACATCGTTTTTGCCTGAATAAATCAACTCCATGGACATTCCAGGAATGATTCCTTCAATCTCTCTTTCTTCTGCTTCTCCCTCTACCTTTTTAGATATTTCAAACACAACGGGACTTACGGATATATATGATGGATAAAACAGCAGCTCATGGTAAATGCTATATATCGCTTTATTGTATACCGCTCCTTCGTCATCTATTAATATACCCCATTTACTTCTTTTATCATCATTCAATTCAATCAAATTGAATCTTTGAGTGCCTATATTAATAGTCTTATCAATTTGATATTCTTTATTTGCCTCGCTTTTTATATGGTAATCTGTCCAATTATATTTTGCATGGATATCCATTGATTTTTTTGATCGCGCAATCTTTTCTACATTTTTTACAGAAGAAAATATTGCCGTTTTTTCATTAAAGGATTTCACTCTAATGATTTCCTGCCCTACAAATGCTGTTATTTTCTCACCTATTTTGTAATTTTTCTCATAAAATAATCGATCTATCGTGCCTGTTTTGCTTCTTTTTTCTGGCTTGTGAAGCTGCTGGGGATTTTTGCTGATCCAGCTACCTGCTGCGCAGCTAGTTAACAGCAATACACAGATCAATATTCCTATTTTTTTCATGTCATGACTCCACAAATATTGCATTATTTGGTCAAATTTTTGAAGTGAAGAATCGGGATAAAGATAAAGAATCACTTCACGTTATGTTTGTTAATCTGCCTTTGTTTTTACCTTCTGTCAACATTTTTGTTCAACTCTTATTCAGAAATGACGGCTCCGCCCAAAATCAATGCTGCCGAAAAATTTCTTCCTTTACACTTTGTAGGTGAAACAAATAGCCAGCTTTTTATGGATTCGCTGCCCTGCACTCCGTCCTAACGTGTTCATATTATGATCCCCCGCCGTTATTTGATCAGTTTAGCCAGGCGGTCCCAACGGACATTCTTTTCTTCTGCATCCCATGACCAGTAAATAATGAATGCCTTGCCCTGAACGTCCTTCAAATCGACAAATCCCCAGAAGCGGCTGTCCAGGCTATGATCGCGATTATCGCCCATGACAAAAAGAGAACCCTGCGGA
>WRPE01000080.1 GCA_009773315.1 Syntrophaceae bacterium | reverse complement strand
ATTGAGTAGATTGAAGATACGGTTGAATGAACAGGTATTTGCGCCAGGGCAGATGATCTCCCCCTTTTTAAAGGGGGCCTGGAGTTTGGCTCTTTTAGGAGGCCTATTTTAGCGCAAAATCTTATTGCATGGCATAAAGTACAGCCGAAGGCAGATGCGGTTTGAATTTCTCCGGCTTCGTTGATGGAGAGTGCCCTGAGGCGAAGCCTGAGAAATGAGTGAATCCCAAGGCTTCACTCCATAGATCGTATCTGAGTTGTGAGATGAGGTTGGCAGTGGAGGCTCGCGGTTTTTTCTTTTTACGCCACTTGGGCGGTGGTAACGCATCTGGCAGTCCATTGACGCCATAGGTATTGGCGCCGGCAAGAAGCAACAGGCTGTAAGACGCAACGGCGAAGGCTGGAGCCGTATCAATGGCGGATTGGGATCGGACTTGTGCCTGACCGATGCCGATAAGCTGTTTTTCATCGCGGAAGTTGGATTCGATGTCCCAACGGGATAGATAGGCTTTGACGGCGTCCTTTACGTCAATGTTCGGATCGGTGACAACCAGATACGCCGGGTCGCGATATAACAAGCGCGCCCCATTTTTCAACCTGTAGGCTAATGGCGCGATGATGATTATACGCAAAGGACGCTCATGCCCCGTGACGCGCCAATAAACCCGGGGTATGGTTTTTATTTTCATGGCATGCATTTTTCCAGCGGCAAAAACATCCACGGTTTGCCAGGGAATGGAGTCATCTTTTCTAACTTGCTCCGGCGTGGGGGAGCGCTCACCGTACCATCGCTTCCGTCCTGCGCCAGAGCGGTGGTTGTTCGCATTCAATGGGTGGAATAGTTTGGCGTCATGGCGCATTCTGCCGATAGTGGCGGTGTTTTTGGGCATGTTGTTCAAGCCGTTGCGATTGGTAAAACTACCATCGAACAACATCCACAAGGGGCGCGGGTTTTTGGGGTCATCGTCGTCCAACTTTTGCCGCAGGTCATGAATCTGGCGGTTGCCTTGCAGGCTCAGGTTCTGGGTGCGTTTTGCTTCTTTATATTGCCGAATTTGATCCTCGGTGGCTTTTTTCCCCGGTTTTTTGACACTGGGAGCATGGCAGAATTGTATGGGAACCATCCTTCCTGGAGCCGCCTCGTGTTGTGGCGGAAGAGCCGCTGAAAGTTGTAGATAGCGTTGCGCGCGGACCAGATTGGTTTGAAAGGGCGGCCCCAGAGGATCTCTTCGCCAGGACACTCCGGGTATTTTAACACCTGTTTTGCGGAGAATGGTATCATCCATTGAGACGATAAAAGGCGCTTGTGCTGGTTGTTTAGCGGCGACTTCCTGGCGGCAGATTTGGAAGAGACCCGCAGGGTCAACCCGTGCGCATGAAAACAAGCGGTAGTCGGCGGACCAGTCCTCGAATTGTCTGCCGCCCGTGGTGAGCATGCCGGTAATGGTATGCCGCCCGAGACAGACCAGGGTGCTCAGGGCGAGCCGTTTGGCTCTGAGCCAGGTTCGCTTTTGGTCGAAGGCGAATCGGGTTTTTTGCCAGAGGTTTTCGAATTCTTCGTGGAGGCAATGAGTTTTTTTTTAATGTGTCGGGCGGGAGCATTGGGACGATGTAAAACCAGATTCTCTTTGTCCTCGATGGACCACTCTACGATTTCACCCCGTTCAAACTCCATGGCTTGCGCCACGGCGGAGGGAAAGTTGATGTACCATTGCTCACTTTTTTTTCTGGCGATCAGTTGGACTTTTGTAGAGTATCCCATAAGTATATAGCCTCCAGTTAAATATCTAGTTATATAACTAGATAACACGAAAAGAAAAAAAGGTCAATAGAAAATGACCTTTGGAGGAAGTTTTTTTGAATTGAAAAATTTAAAACGGTATGTTATCTAGTTAAATAGCCAAACTCCAGACCCCTCCTTGAAAAGGAGGGGACTGGAGTTTGGCTCTTTTAGGAGGCCTATTTTAGCGCAAAATCTTATTGCATGGCATAAAGTACAGCCGAAGGCAGATGCGGTTTGAATTTCTC
>WRPE01000048.1 GCA_009773315.1 Syntrophaceae bacterium | reverse complement strand
TCTTCCGCATTTTCTTCGCCATATCCTCTCTCCTTCTCGGTTATGGCAGACTATCACCCACCTTATCCTCCTGTCCAGTTTTTGGGGAGTATTATACCTGCTTGGGATAAAATAGCGCCTGTTGATGTCACTGAAATAAAAAAACCCCTTGTCCGAATGGACAAGGGGCTGAATATTCTTGTAGGGAACGGTCGCGACCGTTCCCTACATTGGTTTTATTACATTCCCATGCCGGGGTATCCGCCACCGGGAGGCATACCGGGCATTCCGCCGCCTGCACCCTTCTCTTCGGGCTTGTCGGCGATCATGCACTGAGTTGTCAGGAGCAGAGCGGCAACACTGGCTGCGTTCTGCAGAGCAAAGCGGGTGACCTTGGTGGGATCAATGACACCGGCTGCAATCATGTCTTCATACACGTCGGTGCGGGCGTTGAAACCAAAGGAACCCTTCTTCTCTTTGACTTTTTCGACCACAATGCTGCCTTCGAGGCCGGCATTTTGGGCGATCATTTTAATCGGCTCTTCAATCGCTTTTTTAACGATGTTGACACCGACTTGCTCGTCACCTTCCAAGGCCATTTTGGCCAATGCAGGCAGTGTGCGCAGATAAGCAACACCACCACCAGGAACGATTCCTTCTTCCACGGCGGCGCGGGTGGCATGCAGAGCATCTTCCACGCGGGCCTTCTTTTCCTTCATTTCGGTCTCGGTTGCGGCGCCAACTTTAATAACGGCAACACCACCGACCAGTTTGGCCAGTCTTTCCTGAAGTTTTTCTTTATCGTAATCGGACGTGGTCTCTTCGATCTGAGCGCGGATCTGTTTCACGCGGCCTTCAAGATCAGCGCGTTTGCCGGCGCCGTCGATAATGGTGGTGTTGTCTTTATCGATGGTGATTTTCTTGGCGCGCCCCAGATCTTCGATCTTCACGTTTTCCAGTTTATAGCCCATGTCTTCGGAGATCATCTTGCCGCCGGTGAGGATGGCGATGTCTTCGAGCATGGCCTTGCGGCGGTCGCCGAAACCGGGGGCTTTAACGGCTGCTACATGCAGGGTGCCGCGAATCTTATTCACCACCAGGGTGGCCAGCGCTTCGCCTTCGATATCTTCAGCGATGATGAGCAGCGGTTTGCCCATTTTGGCAATTTGTTCCAGAATCGGCAGCAGATCTTTCATGCCGCTGATTTTCTTTTCATAGATAAGGATTAAAACATCTTCAAGAGCGACCAACATCTTATCGGCGTTGGTGACAAAGTAAGGAGAGAGATACCCGCGGTCGAACTGCATACCCTCGACGATCTCCAGTTCGGTCTCCAAACCTTTGGCTTCTTCAACTGTGATAACGCCTTCTTTGCCGACTTTGTCCATGGCGCCGGCGATGATGCTGCCGATGGTTTCATCGTTGTTGGCGGAAATGGTGCCAACCTGGGCGATTTCTTTTTGATCTTTGGTGGGTTTGCTCATCTTGCTGAGCTCTTTGACAACGATTTCAACTGCTTTGTCAATACCGCGTTTGATGTCCATAGGATTGCTACCGGCTGCGACGGCCTTGACGCCTTCGCGATAAATTGCCTGGGCCAATAGTGTTGCGGTAGTTGTTCCATCCCCCGCAACATCACTGGTCTTGCTGGCAACTTCCTTAACCATCTGCGCGCCCATGTTTTCAAATTTATCTTCCAATTCAATTTCTTTAGCAACAGTTACACCGTCTTTGGTAACGGTGGGTGAACCATAGCTCTTGTCAATGATAACGTTACGTCCCTTGGGACCAAGGGTTACTTTTACAGCGTCGGCCAAGGTGTTTACGCCCTTGAGTATCGACTTTCTTGCTTCTTCATCGTAAAGAAGTATTTTTGCTCCCATTGTATATATTCCTCCTTATTATTTTCTTATTTTTCAATAACGCCCAGAATATCGTCTTCTCTCATGATCAGTAATTCTTCGCCATCGATCTTGACTTCGGTGCCGCCGTATTTGCTGAAAAGGACTTTGTCGCCAACTTTGACATCCATGGCGATCAGTTTGCCATCGTCTGTCTTTTTACCCTTGCCAACTGCGACCACTTTACCCTCGATGGGTTTCTCCTTGGCTGAATCGGGAATGATGATGCCCCCCTTGGTTTTGGTTTCCTCTTCCAAACGTTTTACAATGATTCGATCCTGTAAAGGTCTGATTTTCATGCTTTTTATTCTCCTTTCTCTCTTATTTATAGTAACTTTATGAATGCTCCCTAAGCGGCGCTATTTTATGCACTAATTCACCCGTGTCAAGGTTTTAGGAATTTTTTTTCGGTATTTTTTACGATGTCGTTCAGAAGAGATTTTCCAGTAATTCCTTAAGCGAGCTAATCGCACTGATCTCCATATTTGCCACCTTGGATAATTGAGCGGAACTTGTTTTGGGCACAATGCATCGGCTAAACCCCAAACGCGCAGCCTCTTTGACCCGAACTTCCATTTGTGAAACAGCCCGCACCTCTCCGGTGAGCCCCACTTCTCCCAAAATCACCGTTCGGGCATCGACTGGCCGGTCCAGAAAGCTTGACGCCATTGCCGCAACGACACCCAGATCAACCGCCGGTTCTTCCACCCGGACGCCGCCCGCCACATTAATAAAGACATCCGAGCCGCCCAGATGCAGGCCGC
Source organism: Syntrophaceae bacterium (assembly GCA_009773315.1). GTDB lineage: Bacteria > Desulfobacterota > Syntrophia > Syntrophales > Smithellaceae > UBA8904. The sequence continues at coordinate 17,392 of WRPE01000048.1, read as the reverse complement.
AAATCTTATCGAGAACCGCCACAAGAAGCGACACGCGGTTATGATCCACACCGATAGCCGTCCGCCTCGGCATTCCTAAATTGGATTGACTGACCAGCGCCTGAATTTCAACTAAAATCGGTCTGGTGCCTTCCAGACTGGCTACCACCACGGAACCAGGGGCGTTTTGCGGCCGCTCGGCTAAAAAGAAAGCCGAAGGGTTGGGTACTTCTTTGAGCCCCTTATCCTGCATTTCAAAAACGCCGATTTCATTGGTGGGACCAAAGCGGTTTTTGATGCTGCGGATGATCCGGTAGGCATGCCCGGAATCTCCCTCAAAATATAAAACGGTATCCACCATGTGCTCAAGCACCTTGGGGCCGGCAATAGATCCGTCTTTGGTCACATGCCCGATCAGGAATACCGGAATCCCGTTTTTCTTAGCCGATAGAATGAGCCTTGAGGAGGCTTCACGCACCTGACCCACGCTGCCGGGTGCCGACATTAACTCGCCCGAATAGACGGTCTGGATGGAATCGATCACCACAATGGCCGGTTGAACCTTCTTAATTTGTTCCAGAATTTTCTCAAGAGATACTTCAACCAGCACCAGTAAATCCCTCGCTTGCGCACCAATGCGGTTACTGCGCAACTTGATCTGATGGGCGGATTCTTCGCCGGAAACATAAAGAACTTTTTGACCGTTTTGGGCCAGATTTTTCATCACCTGAAGCATCAGCGTCGATTTGCCGATGCCCGGTTCACCGCCGATCAAAATGGCCGACCCCTTCACAATGCCGCCCCCCAGCACCCGGTCGATTTCCGCAATACCCGTGAGCGTTCGCTCGCCCTCTTCGGCCGGAATTTCTTCAATAGGCATCGGCTTGCCGTCAAAGACCCTATCGGCGCGGCCGCCGGAATCCGGCTCGGAGACCAGTTCTTCTGCAAAACAATTCCAGCCATTGCACGACGGGCATTTACCCAGCCACTTGGGCGACATATATCCGCAATGCTGACAAAAGAAGCTTGTTTTGGCTTTTTTCAAATTGTTTCTCCCCGGGTTTCAGCTACCAAGGCATAAACCCTTGCCGAGTATCAATACGAATGGTTTTAATCTGAATAACTTTATTCTTTCCGGCCGATCATCAAGAAAATGGTGAAAAAGCGGCTCTTGCCATCACCGACAGGTTTTTCGATTTGGGCCGCCTGAACCACGCGCATGCCTCTAAATCCTGCGCTCATGAACATGCGGCTCAAATCTTCCCGATTAAAGCCATCGTGGAATACGCCGTCATTATTGCCGTGAAATTGGCCATCGTCCGAATCCAGATCGGCAATACACAGACTACCGGAAGAATATATAACCCGATGGAACTGCGTCAACAGAGGTCCGATCTCTTTAACGTGATGCAACGTCATACTGCTGACGATTAGATGATAAGAACCGGATAGAGCGCCACCATTATCCAGATCGAGGTAACTGGCTTTTATGTTGTTCAGGTTTTGTTCCTTGATTTTTGTTCTAAAAACATCGAGCATTCCCTGGGAACTATCCACTCCGGTAATGGAACGGACAAAAGGCTGTAAGGCAAAGGTCAGAAGTCCCGTACCGCAACCGAAATCCAGAACATCCATATCAGGGGTTAGGGTTAACTCTCGGATCATACTCTGAGCGATATCCTGCGCCACTTTTACACGCCCGGGAACTTGATCCCATTTGGCGGCTTCCTGATCGAAATTTCGTTTTTTACTATTTATATCAATATCTTCCGACATTTATTAGACTCTGGCCACTCATTGTATTTTACTACTTGATGATAGCGGCATTATAACAGAAAAACAAGAACAATCCTTTATTGCTCTGAATATTTCGGAATGCGGAAACAATTTTAATCCTTGACAAGTTATGGGCATATGCTTATAATAAAAATCAAGGAGATCAAAATGCCACGACCTAAGTGTTGCCGCCATGTTTGCGGTGTTCCGGATAAAAATTATTTCAAGCCAAGGGGAATCCCATCGTCGGAATTAGCAGAAGTGGTGCTATACCTTGACGAATTTGAAGCGATTCGCTTGGCGGATTACGAACAACTTTATCAGGAAGAGGCGGCAGCCGGAATGAACATCTCCCGCCAGACGTTCGGCAGAATCATCGAGGCGGCACACAAAAAGATAGCAGACGTTCTCATTAATGGAAAAGCGCTGAAAATTGAAGGCGGGGAGGTTACTTTTGACGAAACAAAGCCCTGCGGCCACGGAAAAGGACGCAGGGCAAAAAGAGATACTCAATAATTAAAAAGGAGAAATCTATGAAAATCGCATTACCATCAAATCAGAACCAGGTTGATGCTCACTTTGGACACTGTGAATATTTCACGGTATTCACTGTTGACGATCAGAATATAATCGTGTCTGAGGAAAAGATCACATCACCCGCCGGATGCGGTTGCAAATCTAATATTGCCCAAACACTGGCCGAGCAGGGCGTCAAACTGATGCTGGCCGGCAACATGGGCCAGGGAGCGGTTCATGTATTGAACAGCCACGGCATTGATGTGCTGCGCGGCTGCGCGGGGGATGTCAAAGAAGTTGCGGAAAACTGGCTGGCGGGCACCGTGACGGATTCGGGACTGGCCTGCGCGCAGCATGAGCATGGTTGTCATGAAGCGTGATATCAAATAACGCGCTGTCAACCACATCTTCAATGGAGAATCGACTCTATGTCAACAACATCCTTATTAAGTAACGTGGACAAGATTGAAAAAAAGATGCGCAGCAGATTATCTTGAACATGGTGGGAACAAAACTCACGTTTGAGTGAAGCGGGATTCGTGAAGCGTGAAGCGTAAGGCTAGGGGCTATAGGCGATAGGTGTCCGTTCCTGTCCCCCGCTGGCGGGGGCGATAGTCCGGCGCATGCTGGATGCCGCGAAGCGCCGGGGGTGGCAAGAGACAGGCCAAGACCCAAAAAATCCACCCCTTAATCCCCCGCCAGCGGGGGATATTAAAAGATAAGGAGACTTCATGACAAAAAAGGCCTTTCAAGATTACTATCCGGAACATTTCAGCCACTGTTACGGCTGCGGCCGGCTCAATGAACATGGCATGCAGATCAAGAGTTACTGGGATGGGGAAGAAGCCGTTTGTGTTCATCTCCCCAAGGCCTTCCACACGGGTGGCGCCCCCGGAAACGTTTACGGCGGTTTGATCGCATCGCTGATCGATTGCCATTCCATGGGCACGGCGGCTGCGGCTAAATGCCGGGCGGAAAACCGGGAACTGGGCAATGAACCGGCGCTACGTTTCGTGACAGCGTCACTGCACGTGAATTATCTCTTGCCCACGCCGATGGGCGGGCCGTTGGAAATCCGAAGCCGGATCAAGGAAATAAAGGGACGCAAAGTCATTGTTGAGTCGTGTTTTATAGCCGAAGGCAAGGTCTGCGCGACAGGCGAAGTGGTCGCGGTCCAGATTCCGGAACACATGATAACAGTCGACGGAAAGAAATAGAATCCCGGCGCATTGATTCAGAGCAATGCTTTTTCGTTTATGGCCTGATACTTTTTTAACAAAAAAGGAGAGGTAACTGGTGGCACCGGCGTTGTTTATCTGCCTGTAGGAAAAAGGGATTTGATGATTTTGAAAAATTTATCTGAGAAACGGACCGTTCCTCCATCGGGAGATGCACTTCACCCCGCCGGAAGCGGACCGTCCAGCAGGTCTTCGGCGGGATCGTCAGAGCGAGTGCCCTGCAAATAAACACCCTTTCCAGTTTTTGCCGAGGACGACCCAGCCAACTCTTTGTTTTTTACACACCTTCTCACAGCTGCCCTCCAACCTTCTACGTCCTGATTCTACACTATCAGTGTTCACGGTTCCAGAGGGAATTTGTCACGTTGTTTGGTTTGTTCAAGATCCGTGCATGTCCGATATCCATATTGGTTATTGGCGATAGTTTGTTGTTCAAAAAAATGACTTGACAGATTGAAGAGCCAGGGTTATTTGTAAGCACAAACTGGAATGATTCCGAAATGAGAAAGATTAACAAAGAAAACCTAATCGATCAGTTAAAGCAAAAAGGCCTCAAAATCACGCCGCAACGGCTGGCGATCATCGACGCGCTCGTGGAAAACCGCCATGCGCATCCCGGCGCCACCTTGATTTATAACGAAGCCAGCAAGAAAGCCAAGCGCGTCAGCCTCTCCACGGTTTACGCGACGCTTAAAGAATTTTCCGAAAGCGGCCTAATCAAACAACTGGAGTTTGACCGGATGGAAAACCGTTACGACGGCGATCTGTCTGAACATATCAACCTCATCTGCAAACGGTGCGGAACGATTATCGACTATCACATCCCTGCGACTCTTGAACCAAAGGACATCGCCCGTAAAGCGGGTTTTGTCGTAACCGATACCCGGATGGAATTCCACGGGTACTGCTGCGACTGCCTGAAGCGACCCGGCTAATCTTCTTGTCCTGCGGCCAGGCATGACATTTAGACGGCGGCAAAAGAAGTATGATGAAGAGTTTTTGTTTTTATAATTTAGAACCATTCCAGACTATAAGAGATAAGGAGGAAGCATTATGACGGAAGAAAGCAAATGCCCGGTAACAGGCCATATGAGCAAACCCATTTCCAGCGGAGGCACGTCGAACCGAGACTGGTGGCCCAACGCGATAAACCTCAAGATTCTTCATCAGCACTCCAAGCTTAGCAATCCCATGGACGAGGCGTTCGACTACGCCAAAGAATTCAAAAAACTCAACCTCGCGGCCCTGAAGAAGGACCTCTCCGTGCTCATGACCGACTCGCAGGACTGGTGGCCGGCCGACTGGGGTCACTACGGGGGGCTCTTCATCCGGATGGCGTGGCACAGTGCAGGCACCTACCGCATGGGTGACGGCCGCGGCGGCGCGAACTCCGGTTCCCAGCGCCTGGCGCCGCTCAATAGCTGGCCCGACAATGTCAACCTCGACAAGGCGCGCCGACTGCTGTGGCCGATCAAACAGAAATACGGCAGGAAAATCTCCTGGGCCGACCTGATGGTCCTGGCCGGCAACTGTGCCCTGGAGTCGATGGGCTTCAAGACCTTCGGCTTCGCGGGCGGGCGCGTGGATGTCTGGGAGCCCGAAGAGGACATCTACTGGGGCTCTGAAGACAAATGGCTGGGCGACAACCGCTATTCCGGCAAACGTGACCTCGAAAATCCGCTGGCCGCCGTGCAGATGGGCCTGATCTATGTGAACCCGGAGGGCCCGAACGGCAACCCCGATCCGGTCGCCTCCGGCCGAGATGTTCGTGAAACCTTCGCGCGCATGGCGATGAACGACGAAGAGACCGTCGCGCTGGTGGCCGGCGGGCACACATTCGGCAAGTGCCATGGCGCGGGTCCCGCGACCCATGTGGGGCCCGAACCCGAAGGCGCAGGCCTCGAAGAGCAGGGCCTTGGCTGGAAAAGCACCTTCGGCAGCGGCAAAGGCGGCGATACGATCTCGAGCGGCATCGAGGGCGCATGGAAACCGAATCCGACCCAATGGGACATGGGCTATCTGAAGGTGCTGTTCAAATACGAGTGGGAGCTGGTCAAAAGCCCGGCCGGAGCGCATCAGTGGTTGGCCAAGGACGTAGAAGCCGAGGATATGGTGGTGGACGCGCACGACCCGTCGAAAAAGCGCCGCCCGATGATGACCACGGCGGACCTCTCGCTTCGCTTCGACCCGATCTACGAGCCGATCGCGCGGCGCTACCTGGCCAATCCCAAACAATTTGCCGACGCCTTTGCCCGAGCCTGGTTCAAACTGACCCACCGCGACATGGGCCCGCGTTCGCGCTATCTCGGCGCGGAGGTCCCAAAAGAGGAGCTTCTCTGGCAGGACCCCATCCCGGCCGCCAACCACAAACTGATCAACAAGTCCGACAGCGCCTCTCTCAAAAGTAAGATCCTGGCTTCCGGCCTGACCGTGTCGGAGCTGGTTTCAACCGCCTGGGCATCGGCCTCTACCTTCCGCGGCTCCGACATGCGCGGCGGCGCCAACGGCGCACGCATCCGTCTGGCGCCACAGAAAGATTGGGAAGTGAACGAACCAGCGCGGCTCGCGAAAGTGCTCAAAGCTCTGGAACGTATCCAGAAAGCCTTCAACAGTGCGCAATCCGGCGACAAAAAAGTATCGCTTGCCGATCTGATTGTTTTAGGCGGCTCAGCGGGCGTTGAGCAGGCGGTGAAAAACGCCGGTTACAAAATAGAGGTTCCCTTTGCGCCTGGACGCATGGACGCTTCACAAAAAAAGACCGATGCGGCCTCCTTTGCCGTGCTTGAGCCGAAAGCCGATGGGTTCCGCAACTACTCGAAAGCCAAATACGCCGTATCCGCAGAGGAGATGCTGGTGGACAAGGCACAGCTGCTGACGCTGACTGCGCCGGAGATGACCGTTCTGATCGGTGGTCTGCGCGTGCTTGGTGCGAATTTCGGCGGGACTAAGTATGGCGTCTTCACCAAGTGTCAGGAGACTCTGACCAACGACTTCTTTATAAACCTGCTCGATATGGGCGCCGAATGGAAGGCGTCAGCGAATGACCCGGATATGTTTGAAGGACGAGACCGCAAGACGGGTGAAGCCCGGTGGAGTGCCACCCGCGTTGACCTGATCTTCGGTGCGAACTCTCAGCTTCGGGCCATCGCGGAGGTTTATGGATGTGAGGACGCGCAGGAAAAATTCCTGCAGGACTTCGTGGCGGCATGGAACAAGGTCATGAATCTCGACCGTTTCGATCTGGCGTAATTTTAAATAAAATAAAATAAAGGAGATAATGATGTCGAAAACAGAAGATGCGTTGAAAGAGGCTTTTGCCGGAGAATCACAGGCGAATCGCAAATATCTGGCCTTTGCGGCCAAGGCCGACCAGGAAGGTTTTGCCCAAGCCGCAAAACTGTTCAGGGCGGCTGCGGAGGCGGAAACCGTTCACGCCCATGCTCATTTAAGGGCGCTGAAAGGCATCCGTTCCACCCGTGAAAACCTTCAGGAGGCCATCGCCGGAGAAACCCACGAGTTCAAAAGCATGTACCCGGCAATGATCAAAACGGCGAAGGCGGAAGAGCATAAAGAGGCCGAGCGATCTTTCAACTTTGCCAACGAAGTGGAAAAAATTCATGCCGCCCTCTATCAGCAGGTGCTGGACAATCTGGATGGCGCAAAAGAAGCATACAGCTATTATGTCTGCCCGGTCTGCGGATACACCGTGGAAAAAGAAGCGCCCGAAACCTGCCCGGTTTGCGGTGCAAAAGGCAAGATATTTAAAAAAGTTGATTGATCATACTAAAGAAGGAGGTTCATCATGGCAAAAAGAAACGAAGTTTTTAAATGTGACGTATGCGGCCATATCGTGGAAGTACTGCACGAAGGTGTCGGGGAATTGGTCTGCTGCAATCAGCCTATGAAGCGGCTGACGGAAAACACAACGGACGCCGCAAAGGAAAAACATGTTCCGGTGATTGAAAAAGTGGCGGGAGGCGTCAAAGTGAAGATCGGCAGTGTTGCTCACCCGATGGAGGAAAAGCATTACATTGAATGGATCGAGGTGATCGCGGACGGTAAAACGTATCGCCAGTTTCTTGCGCCGGGTCAGGCGCCGGAAGCGTTTTTCCCCATCGAAGCCACCACGATTAAGGCGCGGGAATACTGCAATTTGCACGGTCTGTGGAAGCTCTAATCAACCAGGGCGATTGCATTCTGCAGGAAGTCGGCCGTCGAAGCGGATCATCCAAGGATCAGGCAGCTTTTTGAAGTGTTGGTGGACATCGCAACAGACCACCTTCACTTGTCGTAAGAAAGACTGAAATAAATGAAAGCCGTGGAAGCGGAGGAGTTCTTCCCCCGGTATACACAGCCAAACATTTTCCATACGGCGATTACAGCAACGTCTCTCGCGGCAAAAGAAAAAAAACGTGACAGATGATGTCATTCCCTTGTTCAGATGAACCGGCCGCAAATTGAATGATCGAATGTAAAAGTAACCGGCTTGCCCCATCTTCCATGCAGGCCGGATTAGGGGTGGATGATTTTAGCGTGAGTTGTTACATTTACTTGAAAGTATGCTGTAAAAAACAAAGGTTAAATCATCTTGAGAGGCCAGGAGATGGAACAAAACGTCTGCGACGAATTTTTGAGGCTGCGCTATAATCCACTTCAGATTTTCAAGGCCAGCAAGACACCTGCGGGCCTTTATGCCCGGCAGAAATGGCTCGATGAATCAGGCACGGTAAAGTGGCAGGATGATTTTCACCAAACACTGCATGCTCTGATGAGCGGGCAATCCGATGATGGATCGTGGAATCAATCTGCGTTTGAAAGCGTCCGGCGTCTGTTTGGCCTGCACCTGACAATCCGCAATAAGACGGAGGAAATTGAGAAGGCTCTGGATTGGCTGATGAGGCATACCCTGAATCACAACATCTCAACCCTCGCGTCGCCAATTATCCCAGCATCTCCTGATGCCTTTCGAGGGCTGCCCTTCATTCCCGGTCAAACCCGAGTATCGATCCTCTGTATGACGCTCTTTCTGGCGACGGTTTTTCAGAAGGGCCAAGAGCCGGACGTTTTGGCTAACTATCACCTCCTTTCCCTGTGGGTTGCACAAAACGCAAGCGTTCTGGACGCGGCATCAGACAAAGTGAACGCCCTGCGGGCATTGGTCCTTCACCCCGACTATGCGGAATCCCCCGCAACAGCCGCTATTGTCGATTATCTGGGTCAGATCCAGGATCCAACCGGATGCTGGCCTGTCTCCATTCCTTTTTTCCTGACCGTCAATGCCCTTGCCCACTTGCATTTCAAACAGGCGCACCGGCAATGGATCAAGGCGCTGGCAATCCTTTGCAGTACACAAAACAGCGATGGGGCCTGGGGCAACGAAGACCGGGAATGGAATACCTTTCTTATCGTCCATGCCCTGAAAAACAAGGGATGCTTATGAACCCGCCCTATGACTATGACCTGATCGTCATCGGCGCCGGCATTGCCGGGATGGTTTCCGCCGTGACGGCCAACGGCCTGGGCAAACGGGTGGCTGTCGTCGAGAAAAACAGGGTTGGCGGCAACTGCACGAACACCACCTGCATCCCCAGTAAGACCCTGATCCGCTTAAGCCATGTCCGTCATGATATATCGCATCTGCAGCGCCTGGGTCTACTTTCCGATTCGGCAGGGAAAATCCAGGGCCGGAAAATCATGCCTCACATTCGCAGAATCGTCAAACGGGCCTATGAGAAGGATCTTCCGGAAACGTTCGAGGCGATCGGCATCAAGATCATCACCGGCGCGGCTACCTTTCTCGATTCCTATCGCATTTCGGTAAACGGGCAGATCGTCTCGGCGCGGACGTTTATCATCGCCACCGGCACCTCACCTTTGATCCCGAACATTCCCGGACTTCCGTCCGTAAACTTTCTCACAAACGAGACCCTTTATGATCTGGAGGACCTGCCCCGATCCATTCTCATCCTTGGCGGCGGCGTCGATGGCCTGGAGTATGCCTCAGCCTTTGCTCGACTGGGGGTGGAAACCACCGTCGTCGAGATGGCGACGCGCCTGCTCCCTTCGGCGGACCGTGAACTGGTCAACCAACTGCTTGGTTCACTGCGCACGGAAGGCATCCGACTTCTCACCGGCGCAAAGGCGGTGAACCTTCAAAGCAGGCAGGACAGGATCGTGCTCAAAGTTCAGAGACAAGACGGTCTCAATGAAGTCAATGAAGAGATTGAAGCAGACAGCGTGCTTGTTGCCGTGGGAAGGAAGCCCGGGCTGGAGAGGCTTGATCTTGAGAAAGCGGGCGTCAGCTTCAATGCCCGCGGCATCATGACCGATCGCAGGCTTCGGACGACTGCCCCCAACATCTACGCCTGCGGAGACATCGCCGGCCCCTATCAGCTGGCAACAACGGCAGAGGCCCAGGCCATTGTCGCGGCAACCAATGCCCTGCTTCCCGTGAAGCGCAGCGCCGATTACAGCAATAACGTGTATGTCGTCTTTACGGAGCCGCCTCTCGCCTGGATCGGCCTGACAGAAGAGGAAGCCCATGAGCGCTACGGGCGCAAGCTTACGACCTATCGCTTTTCTTACAGCGGCATGCGCCGCGCCCTCATCGATGGCAATGAAGTCGGCATGGCCAAGATCCTGTGCGACGGTCGCGGCAGGATTGTCGGCGCCCACATTCTGGGCGAGGGAGCGGCAGAGGTCATCCATGAGTTCCAAGCCATCCGGTTTTTCAACAAACCCCTTTACAAGCTCCAGGAATTGACCCATGCCTACCCGACTTATGCCCAGGCCATTGTGGGACGGGCAAGCCAGCTTGCCTTTCTCGACAGAATGGCAAGCAATCCCTTTGTGGACCTTGCCCTGCGGCTGCTCCCCGGTTTTTCCAACCGGCTGTATCTTGCCCGCAATCGACTGGCGGAAACCCATCCGGTTGACGTTTTCGCAGAATTTCCGGACGAAGAGGGGCATTGCATAGCCCCGGCAGAGGCATCTGCGGAAGCCCCCCATCCCGGCAGGCCGAGTCTGGGCAATGCCTGTATTATGGAATCCAGAAAGGCCGGTGACGATACGGTCATCCTGGATATTCGGGGACATCTCACGGTTGCCTGTGAAAAAGCCCTTTCCATGGCCTTTGACGAGGCATTGGCGGGAGCCTCCCGCATCCTTCTAAACCTCTCTGCCCTTGCCCGAATGGATGCGGAAGGGGCGGGTCTGCTGCTCCTAAATTTAACCAAGGCGACCCGGAGAGGCATCGCCGTATCCGCCTGCGGACTCCCTGGCCCTTTCCTGGATGTCTTTCATCTGACGGGTCTCGATGGGTTAATAACCCTCTATAACGATGAAGAAGACGCCCTGTGCTGTCGGCGTTTTCTGGAAAAAAGCGGCCTTTCGCGCGGTCCTGTGTCCAAAAGCGATCAGACATTTCCTCTGTCCGGCTGGGCAAAGTCCGTTGATCGCCTGTCCCTTTCAGCCATTCCCGCAGGGGCCATGAACATCAACGTCAACGGCCGGCATACATCCAGCCCGGTAAACGGCTTTGGCCGGCTTTGGGAAAAAAGATACCGTTTGCGCCTCCACGATACGGATTTGGACCATCGGCAGATCGTCTCCCTGTGGCGGTCTGAATTCGCTTCCTTCTGGCCGAAAGGAAATCATTTGTTCACCTCCGGAAATGCTGCCATTGCTCCGGGGACAACGGCACTGCTCAACTTGGCGCTTCCCGGAGGGCTTGTTCTGGCCACAGGTCTCACGGTCATTCATGCCGACGACACCTCCTTCAGCTTCATGACCGCAAGCGGCCATATCCTTTCCGGCTGGATCACCTTCAGCTGTTTTCGGAAAAAGGACGCCACTTACATTCAGGTCCACCCGCTGTTTCGGGCAAGCGATCCCCTGATGGAACTGGGGTTTCGTCTGGGCGCAGCGGCGCAAGAAGACCGTTTCTGGCATGAAACGCTCGGCAATCTGGCACGGCGTCTGGGAACCCATGGCGATGTGGCCCAGCAAAACATCCTCATCGATCCGAATGTTCAGTGGCACAACTTCGCCAATCTTCGCTATAACGCGGCAATCCGTTCTTCTCTCTATATGCCCGTCTACGTGCTGAAAAAATGTTTCACGGTGTTAACTGGCCGGAAGCGGAAGGTGAACCCCTGATGTCAAAGAGAGACCATTACGATGCGGTTGTCGTGGGTGCGGGGCCGAATGGTCTGGCGGCGGCGATTGCCCTTGGCCACCAATTCAATGCCGTCCTGCTTCTGGAGGCGGCAAAGACCATCGGCGGCGGCTCCCGTTCCGCAGAACTGACCCTTCCCGGCTTTCATCATGACGTCTGTTCCACCGTTCAGCCTCTTTCTCTGGCCTCGCCATTCTTCCGGCAGCTTGATCTGCCGCAATACGGCTTGGAGTATATACAACCGGAAATACCTCTGGCCCATCCCTTTGAGGACGGATCGGCCCTTTTCCTCCATCGGTCTCTGGAAATCACAGCCGATGCCATGGGCGCCGACGGCAAGGCGTACAAAAAACTTTTACAACCCTTTGTGGATGGTGAGCAAAGACTGCTCGCCGATATCCTGAAGCCTTTTGGCTTTCCGGCAAGCCCTTTCCTGATGGCCCGTTTTGCCTTCCACGCGCTTCGTTCCCTCAAGAATCTCGCGGAAACACAATTTCAAAGTGATCGGACACGCGCGCTTTTTGCGGGCCTTGCGGCCCACGCCATGATCCCCCTGGAACAAACGGCAACGGCCGCGTTCGGCATCGTTTTGGCCACCCTGGCGCATACCGTGGGCTGGCCCATCATTCGGGGCGGCTCCCAGAAACTGGCCGACGCTCTGGCGGATTGCTTCCGCAACCGCGGCGGCGAGATTGTTACGGATCGACGGATTGCCTCACTGTCTGATTTACCGAAGGTTGGATCTTATTTCTTCGACGTAACACCCCGCCAGTTGCTCCATATCGAAGGCCTTGGTCTCTCCGATAATTATCGTCAAAGGCTTGCCGGGTTTCGTTACGGACCGGGCGTTTATAAAATGGACTGGGCCCTTCAGGCGCCGATCCCCTGGAGAGCGGATATCTGCCGGAAGGCCGCCACGGTTCATCTGGGCGGCTCCTTCGATGAGATCTCGGCCTCCATCCGCGATGTCCATGCGGGAAAGGTGTCGCCCATTCCTTATATCGTCCTTGCCCAACAGAGCCTTTTCGATTCCTCGCGCGCGCCTGCAGGGAAACATACGGCCTGGGCCTATTGCCATGTTCCCCATGGATCAACGGCGGATGTATCGGCGCTGATTGAAAGCAGGATTGAATGCTACGCGCCGGGATTCCGGGAAGTGATCCTGGCAAGAAATACCCTGAGCGCAGCGGCGATGGAGCAGTATAATGCCAACTACGTGGGAGGCGACATCAACGGCGGCCTCCAGGACTTGCACCAGCTCTATACCCGGCCCATTGCGTCTCTTCACCCGTACAGAACATCGGAAAAAAATATCTACCTGTGCTCTTCCTCCACCCCTCCCGGTGGCGGCGTTCACGGCCTGTGCGGCTACTACGCGGCTCAAGATCTTTTCCGCAGGCGACAAGGAGGTATCTGATGCGCTTTGGCCTGTGTTGCCTGTTTAAAAATGAACCTGTTTCGTTTCGCACCACCACTGCCAAAAGCTTGCTTGCGCTTCCGCGGGACCGGCAACTGCAGAAACTCTCTGAAATCTGCCTTCACAATTCAAGTAACCTGTATCTGGCGCTGGAAACGGTCCAACGCTTGGGAATCGGGGCCTTCCGGATCATGTCGCCGCTTTTCCCGCGCATGACGCATCCGGCTGTGGGGTACCGACTGGATGATCTCCCGGAAGAAAAGAACATCAGGCAGAAGATGGAGGAGACCCGGATATTTGCCCGCAAAAATGATATCCGACTGAGCTTCCACCCCGACCAGTTTGTCGTCCTTTCATCGCCACATTCGCAGGTGGTCGCAAATTCAATTCGTGAACTCGAATATCAAGGGATGCTGGCCGATGCAGTGGGTGCGGACGTGATAAACATTCATGCCGGCGGCGTGTCCGGAGATAAATTCCAAACCTTGCAACGCTTGAAAGATGTTATGCCCCATCTGTCGGCGGCCGTCAGGAAAAGGCTGACGATCGAAAATGATGATATCAGCTACACGCCAAGTGACCTATTATCTTTCTGTGAACGTTTTTCGATTCCGTTTATATATGATGTTCACCATCACCGCTGCAATCCGGATGGCCTGTCTGTTGAACAGGCGACAACACTGGCGGAAGACATCTGGAAGGACGTCGGACAGGAACTCTACGGTCATATCTCTTCGCCCCGCAGCGGTTGGCAGGGGGGCAATCCGAAGCCACATGCCGACTATATCGATCCGGCTGATTTCCCGGCATGCTGGCTGGGACGGAAGATGACGATTGATGTGGAGGCCAAGGCAAAGGAGTTGGCGGTCATCGCGCTGATGGATAGCATAAAGGGTCATCTTGACGCGCCCGTTCCATGAATACAGAAAAGGGCACAACCATCCTGTGACGGGCAGAAAAGGGATCAGTCTATTTTTTGGGAAAGATCCAACGGCGAAAAATTGAACTGGACAAATCAAATCATCGGATCGACCAAATAATTGGTGCGCGAAAATGATTGTTATCTGTTGAGATAGAAATTTACGTTTACGGCCCCTTTAGTTTCTCTATCTACAAATTCGAAAAGTCAATGGTAAAGATTTGACCCCCAGCCCTCCTAACATTTTCATTCCACGCTTCGCAAATAATCAATTTCCTCTGCCTCCTGCCATTTCAAAAACCGCACCGGACGGCCGCAGCATTCTACTTCTCCAAGGGCATCTTTTGAAAAAACGAGTGCAAACGGTGCATCGGGATATTTCTGCAGGAATTTTCGCATTCCATCGGGAACAACAGGTGCGGGAATCTGGTATTTTACCTCAACGGGCACCGGAATCCTGTTTTTGAGCAGGATGAAATCCACTTCATCGCCCTGCCGTGTCCGCCAAAACTTTACTTCCATGTTTGCTTTCAATTGCTTTATCACCGCCAACGCTACAAACGATTCGATAATCGCGCCCTTATCCGGTCGTTTATTCAATGCAGAATAATCGTTCAGGATGCAGTTTCTGATTCCGGTATCGTAAAGATAATACTTTTTCACTTTTTTTAGTTCATTCGCCAGATTACGAGAATAACTGTCTATGGGGAAACAGACATAGGTCTGGGCCATCAGTTCAAGATGATGTTTTATCGCAGGCTCGGAAAGACCCACATCGCGCGCCAGAGCGGCGACAGAGACAACATGTCCCTGATTTTGGGCAAGGCTGTAGAGCAGGTTGTTAAACGACCGGATGTTCTCTTCTTTGATGAGCGCTTTGATATCTTTGAGCAGATATGTCTGAAGCACATTCTTCAACAACGCCATTTTGTCCGCTGCATTCTGCTCGTGTATCAGACCCGGAAGACCGCCGAAACGCAGAAACTCGTCAAATGAATAATCAGGCGATTGGCGGAGTTCTTTGCCAAATAACGGATGTATGATGCTCAGGCGGAACCGGCCGGTCAGGCTTTCTTTCAGGTGCCTGTGCACTTCCATGGATGATGAACCGGAGGCGAATATCTTCACCTTCATCTTTGAATCGTAAAGGACTTTGAAAATGCGCGTGGCGTTTTTCAGGTAATGAAATTCATCGATAAACAGCAATTGCGTATCCATATTCTTCAGTTGCCTGATAAGCTGCTCTTCATTGCCACTGAACAAGCGCAGATCGTCGGGGTCTTCAAGATTGTGGAACCGTGTCTTAATCCCTTTTTGCCGGCATTCTTTTTCCAGTTGATGCATTAGAAATGTCTTGCCGACTTGCCTTGGACCGATAAGGATAGAAATAAACGGTTTGCCGATTTCGTTTGCCAACTCTTTGTAAATAATACGATTTATTTTCATGGTTACAATTCTAAACCACTACTTTAGAATTGTAAAGAGTTTTTAAGAAGAGTTTTTGCCATCTTTCTTTGAAGGATGGGGGACCGGGGGACGCCCCAATAATTTTAAGTTTCTCCGAGGGCAAAAAAGGACAGGCGGGGAAATTTCCATTGACACAGGCGCAGGTTCTCCTTACACTGAAAACGCTAAACACCCGGAGCAAACAGCTTATGCACTCGATGCCACAACCATCGATCTTTGTCTATCCATGTTTCCATGGGCCAGGTTCCGACAGAACAAGGGGGCTATCAAGCTCCATACCTTACTGGACTTGCGTTGCAGCATCCCAACTTTTATTCACATCTCAACAACGGCAAACTTCACGAAGTCAATACGATCGACATCGTTCCCTTCGAACCAGGGTCGTTTTACGTTATGGATCGCGGCTATCTGGACTTCTCCAGATTATACAATCTCTCACAGGCTTCCGCCTTCTTCCTGATCCGTGCAAAATCCAATCTCCAATGTCGGAGAATTTACTCGCATCCGGTGGATCGGTCAACCGGCCTGATTTACGATCAGACGATCATGCTCACCGGCTTCTATCAGAAGAAAGATTATCCCGAGAAACTACGACGTGTAAAATATCACGACGCCGAAACCGATCTTACTTTTGTTTTTCTAACCAACAACTTCGAACTGCCGGCAATAACAATTGCAAATCTTTATCGCTCACGCTGGCAGGTAGAGCTCTTTTTCAAATGGATCAAACAACATCTGCGTATCAAAAGCTTTTATGGAACATCAGAGAATGCAGTCAAGACACAAATCTGGATCGCTATCTCCGTTTACGTCATTGTAGCTATCCTGAAAAAACAACTCCTGCTCCCTTACAGTCTACACTATTTTACAGGTTCTGAGCGTCTCGGTTTTCGAAAGAACCCCAATTTATCAGCTATTTACAAGAACCAGTTACAAAGCGGAAAACCCTATGTCGTGTAACCAACTAAATTTATTTGACGAATTAACCGGACAGTAGTGTTGTATTATATATAATCATAGGAAATGACCGCTCGTTAACTTTACCAGAACTGGAGGATATTATGGAGATCGGCAACCGTGTTAAGTTTCTTGCAGGTAATGAAAGAAAATTGGGCACAATAACCAGTAAGAAAGGAAGATTATTACGCGTAAAAGGAGACGACGGGAAACTTTATATTAATACAAAAAAGGCAGGTACGAAAGGCGCCTTTGTTAAGAACATCAAGATGCAAAATTTTGGTATAATGGTTTTTGACACCAGACTTGATAGTGGGTTTCGTAGTAAAAGGCAGACTGCACATTTTTTTGAAGAATATGCATATCATGCTCATTGGGGTTTTGCAGCCGAAAGGATACATAATATTGAAAGCTTGAAATATTTTATGGAAAAACGGCAGATTCCTGGGGAAATCATCATATTTAGTGGTCATGGTCATGAAAAGGCTGGTTTTTCATTTTGTGACGGGCCCATGCTTAATGAAGAGACAGTTATCGCGCCACGAAAAGATAACTATGGTAAAATATTAATTTTTTCTTCATGCCTATTAGGGAGCAACGCAAACTTGTGTATGGGACTATTAGAGAAATTCAAAGCCAAAGCCTTAATAACTTATAAAACAGAAATGTTTGATCAGTATTGCTTCTTGGCTGAGACTTTTTTGCTTCAGATATTGGCACATAATGAACCCCCGAAACACGCAGTGGATCTTGTCAATAAAGCCCTTAAGCCTATGAAAAACTATGTTCAAAAAAGCATCAAGACTTTCCCTATGGTTTGTTTTCCGGATTAGATTGGCTTTTCGGTTATCCCCCCTTCGACAGTGGTAGGCAAGCGGCATTGAGATTATTGAGTAATTTTGAGTACATAAGCTATGCCTGATTTTTGGGCGTTTGCCTACAGATTT
>WRPE01000079.1 GCA_009773315.1 Syntrophaceae bacterium | reverse complement strand
CCATAGAAGAGCCAAAAGCGGCGGAGGTGTCCCGCTGAGTTTTGGAGATTGGATAAAGATATCCCTTGCCGCAGGATTTTCAAAAAGCGGAGATTCCCCTTTCCCCGGATTCGGGGCTGTTCGTTAGCGATGTAGAGATTCCGGTTTACGCGAAGACTCGCTATTTTTTGCTGCGATAAGACCTCCCGTCAAACGTCAGAAAGCGGCCGTTGAGGCTGAGGCGATCCAGAATCGCCGAAGCGGTGGCCGTATCGAAGATTTTTCCCCAGTCGGAGGGGACGAGATTCGTCGTGATAATGGACGTGGAGACTTCCGAACGTTTGGAAATAATCTGAAAGATGGCGTCCGCCTGTTCTTTCGAGGGAATCACATACCCCAGTTCATCCAGACACAGGACATGGACGCTTTTGATGCTCCTGTGCAAGAAAGGAATGAAGCGCGGCCTTTTGTTCCTCGGTGAGCGTCTCGATGTCGGTCAAAAACCGAAAGTGCTTCCATAAATCAGATAAGGTCATCATAGCGGGCCAGCTCCCTCCTTTCATAGTCGATCTGCAACAGTTGGGTATTTTGCGGATAAACGGGCTGCGACTGAACCGCCTGGGGTGTCAGGAGATTCTGCAGATAGGACACTTGGAAGGTGCCCAGCGCATTGGCCTGACGGATGGCGGATAAAAGGGCGCCTTTGGAAACGATCTTGAGGAGCTTAAACAGGACATAGGCATCTTTGACAGGATCGGCGCCTTGGGCCTCGGCGCGCTTCAGAAAGAGCGCAACTGCCCCGTCCATGTGCGTCATTAACTGCAAAATCCGCTGGTCTTTAAAATGCGGCGTGATCTGCAGGAGCTTTTCCCGATGCCCGGGATTTCTTCCGGCAATAAATCCAGCGGCGCCTTTCCGGTGGACCGGTGAACCGTCTTGTTGCGCTCTTGACGCCAGAGGGTGACTTTCCGGTTGAGATCATCCATATCCGTAAAAGCATTCACCGATATAAAGCCGCCGATATCACGAATGACCCGTTCCACCCGGCCTTTTTCGTTGGCTCTTCCGGGAGTGCAGGCATGAAGAGAAAAACCGTAATGCCTGGCGAAGTCCAGAAACTGACTGTTGAAGGTGATCTCCGGTTTGCGTTTGATCACAACGCTTTTGAGATTGTCATAACGGCCCCGGCGGGAAATGCCGCCGATCTCGCGGAAGGCTTCCATGTGCCCTTCCAGAAAAAACTCCATCGACTGCCGCGGATAAAACCGGCAATACAGATACCGGCTGTAGGACAAGATCAACACAAAGCCGTAGGCCGTACCGAACGGAAAAGAACGCTGCATCCAATCAACCTGCGCTTCCTCGCCCGGAAGAAACGTCAACTCGTGGTACAGCCGTTTCTTTTTCCGGCGAAACGGCCGGATGTATTCTTTCACCGTGGTGTAACCACCGGAGAATCCATACGTCTGCAGCCGGTCGTAAACCTGACTGGCTTTCAGCGACGGGTATGCCTCATACCAGTCTTCAATCAGGCGCGCATACTCGTCCAGAATGCTTTTACGCGGCTTGCGCAAGATTTTTCCTTGCCGAATCAACCGGGTAACCTTTGTTCGAGACAAGCCCAGGGTATCGGCCACCTGGCGAATGCTCAAGCCTTCGACTTCCTGCAAATGACGAATCTGATTTATGAAATGCCCTTCGTCCATATCCCCGATCCCCCTTTTTTCTCTGGTTCTCCCGTCTGCTCGTTTTTTTTTCATCTTTTCCTGATGATGTTTCCTTCGGATGCAGACCGCGGGGATCGGTTTAAGTCACAGAGCCTCCTTTCGTCTATCTCGTCTTGTATCACCCGCCATGCGCCGCAAACGTAATGCCATTGAGCCTTCGCAGAATGATCTCGTCTTGTATCATGCCTGTTTTATCCTCCGGGATCAGCAAAACGTACTTCCGCATTGGCTTTGAAGGGGGTATCTCGTCTTGTATCATCGCGCCCATTGAGGCTTCCTTCTTTCGTTTGCGCCAAGCTTTGACGTCTTCGTAGCGTCCACGAAAGTAGCCTTCATTCCTGGCCAACCATCGCTTTTGAGCTTCTTGTTTCCGTTTCTTTCTGCATTCCGTGCGGCTGCAG
>WRPE01000047.1 GCA_009773315.1 Syntrophaceae bacterium | reverse complement strand
CTACAGCTTTTCCAGTTTCCCGGAAGCCCCACCACGAGATTTCAATGACTTACGCCATTCCAAAGACCAAAATGTGCCTACAGCTGTCGAACGTCGGGTTATATGATGTTGATTATATGAAGCCATATTATCTTCGAATCTCTCAATATCTCATCTTCGTGAAACAAATGCCTGTCTATACTGCAATTTTGTTGATTATAAAATTTCCTCTGGTGGGATTATGTTCACTTTTCCTTTATCCCAGACAGCAATTGAATGACCCTGACGTTTATGCTCGGCAATTGCCTGGGCGACTGCTTTTTTCAATGCGATTTCGGCTTTCCGTTCAATCGGAAGTTCTTTAATGCTCTTTTCAATCATCCTTTTTCCTGTTGACATCGTATGCTGCTCCCTTCAATAACTTTAAACATTGGAATATTGATCACCGTAAGCATTCCATCCTTCTCGAAGGCCAGCTCCTGGGGTATTGTGCCTGAATTATCAAACAACATCCAAAAATCAAGAAGTGGCCTGTATAAATGAAACAAGTTGTAAATTCCACGATAAAACCGTCTTTTTACATCAAGTGTCGGAACATCATGACCTCCAGCTTTTACACGCATTTCAATTCGTTTTATGGCCAAATCTACGTCTTGCAACCAAAGAAAGAATAAATAACCTTTCTCCCTGACTGTCTTTAGAAGGCGTACATAACTTTTACCGGCAAGTGTTGTCTCAAAAGCAAAATCATGACCATAATCAATATGGCGTTCAATCTCTTCCAACACCAGCTTTCCAGCTTTTATAGCCAC
This sequence comes from Syntrophaceae bacterium, assembly GCA_009773315.1. Classification (GTDB taxonomy): domain Bacteria; phylum Desulfobacterota; class Syntrophia; order Syntrophales; family Smithellaceae; genus UBA8904. The sequence continues at coordinate 20,835 of WRPE01000047.1, read as the reverse complement.
TGATCCCGGAGAAAATGGCGAGAGTCCTGCCGCAATTAGATCAGCATTAACGAAATGGAGACAGTCTGCATAATTTTCCTCCATGAAAGTGGTTTTACCTACACCATTTGGTCCTGCCACAATATAAATGTTAGGCGCTTTTTTACTCTTCATTTTATTTTTACTCAATAGTAACTCTATTCCTTCTCAAAGGAGATCCCGTATTTTTCAAGTTTGCGCTCGAAGGTGGGGCGGGAGATACCCAGTGTTTCACAGATTTCCCCTTTGTTTTTATCCGTTTCCTTGATAATTTTACGAATGTAACGTTCTTCAACCTGATCGAGGGTTAAAAATTTACCCGGCTCTTCCGGTGTAAATACATCCGCGGTTTGATCCTTTGGCGCTATAATTGACGGATCGTCCTTCCCCAATTCCGGAAAATCACCGACACCCAGCACCTGGCCTTTGGCGACAACACAAGCCCTCACCAGCAGGTTTTCCAGTTCGCGAATATTACCCGGCCAGGCATAGGTCATAAATTTTTCCATCACTTCACCGGAAACACCGACAATTTTTTTGTGTAGATCCAGATTGATTTTGGACAACAAATAATCGATCAAAGGCGGTATATCCTGGCGACGCGTGCGCAGCGGCGGCAGGTTAATGGCGACAATATTCAAACGGTAATACAAATCATCTCGGAATTTGCCTTCTTTGACCATCGTTTTTAAATCTTTATTGGTCGCGGCCATGATGCGGGCAAGCACTTTCACCCGGTCCTTGCCCCCGACGCGTTCAAATTCCATTTCCTGCAAAACACGCAGAAGTTTGGCCTGCAGATTAACAGACATTTCACTGATTTCATCCAGAAATACGGTGCCAAACCTGGCCAACTCAAACTTACCCAGTTTTCGGGCGATGGCCCCGGTAAATGATCCTTTTTCATGGCCGAATAATTCCGATTCCAAAAGCGTCTCAACAATGGCTGAACAGTTCACGGCAATAAACGGTTCCTCCGGCGAGGTATTATTATGAATAACCTTGGCAATTAATTCCTTGCCCGTTCCGCTGTCTCCCTGAATAAGCACCGTTGTATGGCTTTTGGAAACAATGCCGATGGTTTTGAAGATTTCCCGCATTTCGTTGCCGGTGCCGATAATATCCCCAACCCGGAAATTGCGTGACGGCTCCATCAGAAGACCGTCAATTTTTTTCTCCATCTCGAGAGACTTTATGGCCTTCTTAATCGCCAGATCCAGTTCATCGACATTGACTGGCTTATGAATATAGTCAAAAGCGCCGCCCTTCATGGCATTGATAGTTGTTTCCATGTCATGGAAAGCGGTAATCATGATCACTTTAACATTTTCGCTTTCTTCCTTGAGATCTTCCAGAACGTCGAACCCATCCACATCCGGCAGACGGATATCCAAAATGACAACATCCGAAGGTTCCTGCACGTATTTATTCAAGCCATCGGTGCCCGTCAGGGCTGTCCTGACGGTGTATCCCTCTTCCGTTAAGTATAAATCCAGCGTCTCCACAATCGATGCGTCATCATCAATAACCAGAATACTCGCCATAAACGTAACCTTCGCCATTCAGTTGATTTTTTTTACGCGCCATCCGCTTTCATACATCCCCGGTTCTCAAACGAGATGTTATTCATCACAGGGCAATGTTACACAAACCTTCGTCCCTTTGTCCTTCTCACTGATAATTTCGAGTTTTCCCTGATGCACTTCCACAATTTTCATCACTTGGGAAAGCCCAAGGCCCGTACCATATTTTTTCTTGGTAAAAAAAGGATTAAACAGATGAGGCATGTCTGCATCATCAATACCACAGCCGTTATCTTCCACAACAACAAGAACCGAAGGCGGCCGACTCCCGATACTCCGGGCATAAATGCGGATGTAACCCTTGTCCTCTAATGCTTCAACCGCATTGCGGACAATATTCACAAAAGCATCCGTAATCATCGCCGCATCCGCCTTAACCATCTGAATTCCTCTCGCTTCCAGCCTGACATCGATCTGTTTATCATGAATAATTTTTTCGGAAAGAGCAATAGCCTGTTCCAGCACGCGAGAGAGATCGACAGACACTATTTTGGGTTCCATGGGTTTGGCAAAAACCAGTACATTGTTCACCAACTCTTCCAAGTGTTCAACTTCTTTTTGCGCGATTTTAAATCTTTTAAGATCATTGCCTTCCGGGTTCATACGCTTTTCCAGAATTTGCAAACTCATTTTAATGGCTGACAGCGGGTTGCGCACTTCATGGGCAATCCCGGCGGAAAGCTGCCCCAGCGCTGCGAGTTTCTGGCTGTTATAGAGCTTCTTTTCCAGATTCTTGAATTCCGTAATATCGCGTTGCACGAGAATATAATGATCCGTTCCGACAACAGGAGACGTGGTAATCAGAAGACTAATCTTTTTGCCGTTTTGTCTTGTGGTTTCAATTTCGTAAGGTGTGAAAATACCTTTTTTGGCGTCTTCCCACTTGGACATCACAAAACTTTCATCCTCGGGCGCGACAAACTCCATAAAATGTCTGCCTTTAAGTTCATGCGGTGATCGACCGCCTTCCATTCTTCTGCTCCGGCTGACAAAATTAACAATGCCATCTTTATCCATTTCGTAAATTTTATCCGGCAGACTCTTCACAATAGACTGCAGGTAATTATAAAGCCCTTCGATCTCGCGTCGCAGTTCGATATTTTCCCCAAGTTCATTCTGCAACGTCTCGGCATATTCCCTCAAACTGCTCGTGAGTTCCTCTTCACGCGAAATATCCTGCAGCGTTTCCATTGCCGCAATGGTATTGCCTTCTTCGTCATAAATGGGCGCCGCCAGAAAATACATGTACCGGCTGCGGCCACCCAAGTTGTCAAAATGATCATAGGCTTCATAAGCCCCAAGAACCTTATCCGATTTTTTTACTTTTTTTGAACCGTAGTATTGATTGAGAGCGTCAATATCGTTGTCCACGATTAAGTCAACAACCAAAGGCCTTTTTACGGAATAAAACGATTTGTAATGCTGATCTGTGCCCAGCATATCCTCCGCGGGGCATCCCGTCAATTCGACACAGGCCCGGTTCCATAAAATGACTTGGTGCGCCTTATTGATCACAAAGCTGGGAATCGGAGAACCTTCGATAATGCCATCAATCGTTTTCTTTTCCCGAAGCAGCCTTTCCTGCCAGGCTTCTCGCTCTTTGAGTCTTTCCTGCTCTTCTCTCATCCGCCATCTTTTTCCTTCACGGAAGGCAAAATAAATGCCGACGACCACCAGAACTAAAATCAGCACAAGCGCGCTGAACATGGTGTATATAAATGTGGTGCGCACGGGAGCAACGACACGACTGTATGGCGCTGTCATCATGACAAACCAAGTATTTCCGGCAATCTTAATCGGGTAGTAGGCAATGACGCTTCTTTGCATCTTGTTGTCACTCTGAAGAATTTTGGAATTCATGTGCCGGCCGCTGTCTGATGGGAATACTATTGTCCCCCCCTGATTATTTTTAACCAGATCGCTAATATTCTTTCCGACAAACGACGCGTCAGGGTGCAGCAATACTTGACCCTGCTCATTCACCAGCCACAAATTTCCCAGTTGGTTGTCACTGATTTGTTTTTCGCCCGCACCGACCAGTTCGGCAAGTGAAAAAGACACCATCCATGCGCCGGCAAAAATATTATTATGCCGCCATATGGGATAACCCCATACTAAATACCAATTCTGTTTTTGAGGCATGGAATCACTGGATAGCTTCTCCGATAAAGCTAATGTTAAGTATTGACTTTGACGTTGTTTTAAAGATCTGAAGTGTTCGGTCAGATCGATGCTGGGAAGGGCGCCCTGTGGCAGAATGCGTCTGATTCTTTCATTGGCATCAAAAACCAACACCGCATCAATTGTTTTTCCCCAAACGGAATAAAGCACCTCCAGTTCTCGATAATCTTCTTTCGTGAGTATTTTTCCGTCGGGATCAAAGTAGGAAAATAAGACAATATTTCTTTCCACCTGTAAAAGAATATCCGTCAATCGCGCCGCCGCGTTTTGAGCGGATGCCAATTGTTGACGGCTAAATAAATCCGCCATTTCTTTTTCACGGGCATTGTTCACCGTCAAAGCCAACAGGAGAATTAGAAGAACAACAACAATGCTGGCCAGCCAGATACGGATACTCAATGCCTGACGCAGAAGCTTGTATGCCTTTCTGAACAAAGTCACTTAATCTTCATTTTCCTTATGATTTTCTTTTTGAGTTCGCTTGATACCGATTAAAACGTAAACCAGGATTGCCGCTGTCAGCGAAATCAGCAGTTTTGCCAGACCACTTTCAATTTTTAAGAGATAAGCACAAATGAGCCAGACTATGGGGTAAGCTACCGCTGTTAAAAGCTCCTGCATGACAATCCTTCCTTTATGTTGTGACTTCTTGATATTTTTATATCATTATCCCGATTTGATTTTGATCGTAACGACATTATCGCAAAATTTCAACAGAAATATAAAATGATTTATTCCCGTTTAACACGATGAAAAATTGGTTATCCCTATTTTCGTGGTTGAATGTTTTATGGTAATCCGTTTAACAAAACATTAAATCAGAATTTAATATTAAACTAATCTGTATTTTTTAAAAAAGACATTCGTTTTTTTTCATTGAACTCCTCAGAAATGAATTAAAGGAATCTCAACAAATTAGATCATCTGGTTTTCGACTTTCCTTGATTTTAAAAAACAAGATCTGGAAATTATCCTTCATATTGCAGCAATGGCACATCTCGTGCATCCACATTCTCCCGATTGACATTTGAGTTAATTCCTCTTTGAATGGTATCAAAAAATATGCTAGGCATTCGAGGGTTAATAATAAACATTTGGTTAGGAAAGGAGACAAACATGTCACACAAATCGGGTATGGTAATTTTAACAGCATTTATTTCAGTAGTAGTTCTGCTTTTATCGAGTTCGCTCGTTTTTGCAGCAGAAGCAATACCAGCAGGTGACTCTTACGCAAAAGCTATTTTCGCCGTTGGAGCCATGATAGCCGCGGGAATCGCAATAGGCGTGGGAGCCGTTGGCGCAGGCTTAGGTATTGGAACAGCAGCAAGTGGAGCCTGCTCCGCAGTAGGAAGAAACCCAGGCGTACAGGGCAAAATCATGATGACCATGTTGATTGGTATGGCTATGGCCGAATCGATCGCCATTTATGCACTGGTCGTTTCTCTCGTACTGCTTTATGCCAACCCCTTCATGCGTTACTTTTTGGGTTAATATAAACAAGTTAACCACAAAAATAACCTAGGTTAGGGGGAAATAGTAATGGCAGAATCTAAGAAAAAGAAGCAGTATCTTACTGTAGGAGGCGTGTTCTTCCTGCTTATCGTAATCCCCTTATCACTGATGGCATTCTTGATTGCCAATGGCATGTTCAGGCTGGGGGATACCATAAAGGCGAGAACCGTTAACGTTCTCGACCAGAAATCTCAGGAAGAAATAAAAATGCGTGCCATCAACACAGCAGACGAAGTTGCCAACTTTCTAATGGAGCGCAAAAAGGATTTGCTTGTTGCTACCATTATTCCGGCAACGGAAGCTGCATACAAACAGTTTATTGTTGAAAATAAAAAACCGCTCTGGGTCAAAATAGACGGCAAAATCCAACAGGTTCTAAGCCCACTGTATAAAGAGATTGCTCTGATTGACAAAAACGGCAACGAACAAATTAAAATCGTTGGCGGTCAGGCGGGAAAACTGGTTAATGTCAGCAATCCGACGAATACAACATATAAAACTGAAGATTATTTTGCTAAAACAAAAATTCTGAATAAGGGCGATGTGTATGTTGCTTCGGTAACAGGCAGTTACGTCGATAAAGCAGCGTTTGAAAAAGGGCAGAGATTTTCGGGAATTATTCGCTTTTCGACACCCGTATTTTCCAAAGACGGATTTGCCGGCGTCATCAGCCTGGCTGTGGACTATCGTCATCTGGCGAAATTTACCGATCAAATCATTCCCACCCAGTCGGAACATGTTTTTGAGGCTGACGCAAAAACGGGTAACTATGCTTTCATGGTTGACAACCGTGGTTATGTTATTTCCCATCCCAACGACTACCATATCATCGGTCTGGACAACGCAGGTAATCTCGTTCCTGCGCTTTCCGAACAGAACGTTGCGGAATCAACCAAGAAGGGCGTCGAAGTTCTGGATCTTAATTCACTGGGCTTCATGGACCCGAATTTGCAAAATATCGCCAAAAATGCGGCGGCTGGAAAATCGGGGATTATCACTTATAAGTTTGCCGGCAACACCAAATTCGTCGCTTATGCGCCGATTAAGTTTTACGCGACAAACTTGATTCAGCCCGCCGGTTTTGGTTGGATCGGTATGGGCGTGGAAGTTGAAAAATACAATGAAGCGGCAACCAAAGTATCTCAGAATATTCAGAAAGAAGCTAAGGCATGGACTGCAACCGTTATCCTGATTATCATTGTTTCGATGGTCATACTCTTTTTCATCATGGTACTCCTGATGCGTGGCATAGGACGTTCTATTGAGGCAGAAGTGCCTCAAGGTTCGGAAGGTGATCTGTCCGCACTCAATAATGACGACGATGATGATGATAAATAAATAAAGTTGCTTTACATCGAATAAGAATGGCCGACTTGAGAAAGTCGGCCATTCTTTATTTTGTAAATCAGAACAGGCACTAGAGAAGATCATAAGCCGAGTTCTGTTCCGCGTTTCGGTTACCCTTGACGCGGCGATGATCATTCATCTGGGACGGCAGTTGCCTGCCGCCTCTAGCGACACTACCCGAGAACATCAGGCGGGCCGCCCTTAAACGTTCTCCTATTTGGTCTTGCTCCGGATGGGGTTTACCATGCCTTTTCCGTCACCGGAAAAGCGGTGAGCTCTTACCTCGCCATTTCACCCTTACCCAAACTTGCGCCCGGGCGGTATATTTTCTGTGGCACTTTCCTTAGGGTTGCCCCCAGTCGCCGTTAGCGACCATCCTGCCCTGTGGAGCTCGGACTTTCCTCCGGCAGATATAATCTGCCCGCGATCATCTGATCTTCTCCGGCCTGTAAAGCAGCTTACAATTGATTCGGATTTATTTCAAGACATCTTCGTGAAAAATGATCTCTATTTCTTTAACCTCGCGCCCACTCGTGTGACCTCGTGTGACCTTTAGGTCATTAGGTCATTAGGTTAGCAAGTGGCGTCAGCCTTCGGACTTCAATCTTCAGCCTTTAACCTTTATACTCATCGATAGCCAAATTGGCCAGCTCATCCGCTTGCGCGTTGTGGCATCGCAGAACATGCTTGACGTGAATGGATTTAAAGGAAGAAAGCAGGCTGCGGACTTCCTGCATTAAGATTTTCAGATTCTGATTTTTTACTTTGTAGGAACCATTAATCTGGTTGGCCAGCAACTCCGAATCCAGATAAACATCCAATTGATTGAATCCTTGTGCCTGCGCGCCTTTTAACCCCAGAATCAGTGCTTTATATTCGGCAATATTATTCGTACAGTGACCTAAATACTCCTTGCCCTCCCAAAGAATATTGTCCGCTGCATCGGTAATCACCGCGCCGGCCCCACCAATACCAGGGTTGCCCCGGCAGGCCCCGTCACTGAACAACTTCACCGTTTTATTTTCCATAAAAAGACTAGGCGGACTTTTCCTGATTTTGAAAATACATGATCCGGTTACAGTTGGGACAACTGAGCAGATCATTGGAACGCTGAAGTTCGTTATACAGCTGCGGCGGAATCTTCATCTGGCAACCGCTGCAGACAGCTTTCCAGACGGATATCACACCGACACCGTTATTACGCTTTTTGACTCTTTCGTATTGGGCCAGGAGATCGGCGGGAATGTTCTTTTGCAAACCAACTCGTTTCTCAGTCCAGATCACTGTATCCGCGTCAACGGCACTCAAATCATCCTCTATTATTCTCTTATCCTCTTCGTGCTTGATTCCGGCCTGCTTTAAAGTTTCCTCATCTTTTTTCACCAGCACGGAGAGTTTATCCATTTCTTCCATGAGCGCAATGATCTGGGTTTCAATGTCACCTCGCGTCTTCTCGGCCGTTTCAATTTCCTTGAGCATGGCCTGATATTCTTTATTGTTCTTAACCTCCAGCAGTCTTTCCTTGGTTTTTATCATTCCTTCATTAAGTTTCTTAACTTTGCTTTCACATTCCGCACGCCGGGTTTTGAATTCATCATGCTTTTTTTTATTCTGCTCAACGTTTTCCTTATAAAGCCGAAAGTCTTCTTCCATCTTGCAAATCTTTTCCGGCAGTTTAATCTTTTTAGAGGAAAGCTTGACCAACTGCGTATCACACTCCTGCAAACTGATTAACAACAATAATTTTTCTTTCAAGCATTTTCTCCTTTATTACTTTAATCACCGCTGTGCGGTATAATTCGCCTAGTAAGTTTCAGCTTGTGACCTTTAGGTTACGCACTTCGTTTTCTCCTGCCGTGTCACTAACCCCGCGCCGCTTCGCTTTGCGGGATAAGTTCGACTAACAAATTTCAACGCGCTTCGCTTCTGAAATTTGAGTCGAACTAAAAAAAAATGCACCTGTTGGGGTGCATTTTCAGATAGCCTTGCTCTGTGCTTGATTCTGTGAGCCGTGACATGACAATTTGATTTGTCTCGTCACAACCATTAAACCAATGGCAGTATCGCAAAAACTCCTTGCTTGTGAAAATCGTGTTTTTCTAATCATGATTGAGATTCCGTTCTTGCAAAATTTGGTGGGCCCACCTGGGATCGAACCAGGGACCTACCGGTTATGAGCCGGTGGCTCTACCAATTGAGCTATAGGCCCGCCATTTTTTCAGCATTTGCGCGGATCGAACCGGCATCGAGGTTCGTTGAAATATACCCAATTCCGGCGCTTGTCAATACTATTTTGCCGCGCGCTTCCGGGAAGAATTCTTTGCTTTTTTTGACGGTTCCTCTTCGATAACTGCCGGCTCTTCGATATCGGACTCCACGATATCCACCGGTACACCTTCATCCGGACCAACTGCGCTCAGACGGTCACTAATCCCGAAACGCATTCTCAGAACTTTTTCTTCACGCGGCGTGAGCGTGGACAGGATTTTACGCGTCTGATCCGCCAGATCCATGCTGATCGTTGCTTCCGAAGGAGACATGATTTTTTTGTCTTCGATAAAATCACCCAGATGACTGTCCTCCTCCTCGCCGATCGGCGTTTCCAGGGAAATCGGTTCTTTGGCAATTTTCAGAACCTTCCGCACCTTCTCCAGCGGGTATTCCATTTTGTTGGCGATTTCCTCCGGGGTCGGTTCGCGTCCCAATTCCTGCACCAGGTAGCGCGATGTCCGAATCAGTTTGTTGATTGTTTCAATCATATGGACGGGAATCCGAATCGTACGCGCCTGGTCGGCAATGGCACGCGTGATAGCCTGCCGAATCCACCAAGTCGCGTAAGTGGAAAACTTGTAGCCGCGCTGATATTCAAATTTATCAACCGCTTTCATCAATCCGATATTGCCTTCCTGAATCAGATCCAGAAACTGCAAACCGCGATTAGTGTACTTCTTGGCAATGCTGACAACCAAGCGCAGATTGGCTTCCACCAGCTTTCTTTTGGCAATTTCCGCCTTGGCTTCGCCGTCTTCGATGGAATCGACCACATTCTTTAATGTGGCTGTCGGAATACCCACATCCTTGGCAATGTGTTTTATCCGTTTTTGTGCTTCCGCAATGGCCTCGTGGCTACGATGTAACCAATCAATAGAAACTTTCGCTTCCTTCGCGGCTCGCTTCTCATCGAGTTTGGATTTCTTCATTTGAGACCAGGCTTTTTCCATTTGCGTGAGCGTCAGGCCTGATTCTCTTTTAAACTGATTAATCACACGTTCGGATCTTTCAATTTCATCCGTAAAAAATCTCAACCGTGCAATAAAACGGTGCATCTGTTTTTTGCTGAAACGGATTTTCCGGCAAAGCGTGATAATATTTTTTGCATTTTTTTCCGATTCCGCCGTTAATAATTCCCGCTGCTTGGGTTTCATGGTTTTGGATTTGAGTTTTTCTCGCAAGACTTTGTTTCGATCGCTAAAAAGGCGAATTCGAGCAATCAACTTGCGCACTCTCTCTTTATGCTCGTCCTCTTCCATGAATCCTTCTTCGTCTTCAATATTATCCACTACGTTTTTGACACGAATCTCGCCGGACTCCAGTTTTTCACCAATACTCAGTACTTCTGCAATTGAAACGCTTAAACTGAAAATGGCCCACATGGTTTCACGGGCACCCTCTTCAATTTTTTTAGCGATCTCCACTTCGCCTTCACGGCTCAAAAGCGAAACCAGTCCCATCTCACGCAAATACATCTTTACCGGGTCCCCGGTCTTGCCCGCGCCGGGAGCAAGCGCCAGCGCCTCAGGAAATTTTGACGGCAGGACATCTTCAACCGGCTTTTTAACCACCAGTTTTTCGCCCTGTTCGATATCGATGATATCAATATTCTTTTCTCCAAATAACATAATGATGTCATCTATTTGATCAGACGAATTGACGTCCGGCGGCAGCATGTCATTGACATCATCGTAGGTCAAAAACCCCTTTTCTTCCCCCAGAGAAAGTAATTTCTTAAATTCATCGGATTGTATTTCTTTGGCCATTTGGCATCCCCCAAACTGTATTATTTATTAACGTAGCTCTTTTTCTTGAGCCATCAAATTCTGTTTTTCATATACGTATTTTTGCAGCAACTCCGCGTTACCGTTTTCCTGAGCTTGAGCCAGTTTCAACTTGAGCTGCCGATGTTGTTCTTTATACCATTTCTTCTTGATCCCTCGAATATTGTCGGAGAAATTGCGATCGACCATGTTGTCATCGGTTGTTGGCGCATTAATTCTTAATTCATAAATATTGTTCCTGAGCGCCTTCTCTTCGTCGGCAGACAAAATGACATTAATATCAATGTATCCAAGTAGTTTATAGGCCTGAACAATTTTCTTACCCAAAGTCTTGAGCTCAGACTCCATAAAATAATTCAATATTTCTTCATCCTCTACCTGTATCGCTTTTTGTGGATATTCCAGCAAAAGCCGTATTAGATTGAGTTCCAGAGGATTCATGATTATTTTCACATCTTGCTTCGGGCTGACCGATTTGGACTTTATATGAACCTCTTTACGATGAACCTCTCTTTTGAGCAATGCCTGATCAATACCCAATTTTTCCGCAATACGTTTGATGAAAAGGTTCTTTTCGATTTCGTCGTTGATTTTATTGACGAATTCCATTGCCGTCTTTACCAGATCACGGCTTTCTTCAAACGTCTTACTATCTCCCAGAACGTTATCAATATAATAATCACTGATGGAAGGCGCAATGGCAATTAATTCTTCGATTTTATCCTTGCCGTATTTTTTAACATAGTCATCCGGATCGCAGCCCTCGGGAAGAATTAAAGCCCGGGCACGCATGTTCGCCCCTAAAAACAGCTCCAAAGAGCGGTCCAGTGCTCTTCGTCCGGCCGTATCAGGATCGAATAGAGCCACTGCATCCTGGGTATAACGGCGTAAAAGCTCCAGATGATCCCGAGTCAAGGCGGTGCCTAATGTGGCGACGACATTGCGGACACCCGCATTCCACAATGATATGGCATCAAAATACCCTTCTACAATGAGGCAGAAACCGCTCTGACGAATCGCCTCTTTGGCCTTTTGCAGTCCGTATAAATTTTTGCCTTTAATATAGACGGGTGATTCCGGCGAATTGAGATATTTTGGATCGCCTTCACCCAAAATCCGGCCGCCAAAGGCAACGATTTCCCCGAATACGTTTTCAATTGGAAATATCAATCTGCCGCGGAAGCGGTCATAAAAGCCCCCCTCTTTACCGGCAATGATCAGGCCGGCCTGTTCGGCCAACTTCAAAGATAAGCCGCTGCCTTCGATATAATCCGTCAAGGAGCGCCAGGTATCCGGCACATACCCCAACCGGAATTGTTTAATAGTTTCATTGGTAACGGCTCTTTTGAGTAAATAATCCCGAGCGATTTTACCTGCCGGGGACGATAGATTGCGCGAAAACTGCTGCGCCGCCCTTAAATTCAAATTAATAATCTCATCGTGCAGGGAATCTTTTTCCTGTCCTTCCCTTCCGAAGGTTCGAACCGGCAAGATAACACCTGTTTTTTCCGCCAGATGTTTAATAGCTTCGGGGAAACTTTTATTGGCAATTTTCATCAGCAAGGTGATGACATTGCCGCCCTCTCCGCAACCAAAACAGTAAAAAATCTGTTTTTCGCGGTTGACGGTAAACGAAGGCGTTTTTTCCTGATGGAAAGGACAGAGCCCTAAATAATTCCTGCCTGCCTTTTTTAAAGTCAGATATTCGGAGGCAAGCTCGACAATGTCCACCCTGCTTTTAATTTCTTCAATCTTACTGTCATCAAAACGCACGAATGATTGCCTTGCCTGTTTTAAGTTTTTTCGTCAAATTCGTATAGATCAGACCTTATTGAGATAAAAGCGCTTTCACTTTTTCGCCGGCGGCTTTTCCATCCGCCTTACCGGTAATCTGCGGCATCAGCACCTTCATCACTTTGCCCATATCTTTGATGGAAACAGCGCCCATATCGGCGATCACTTTTTTAATGAGCACTTCCACATCTTCATCCGACATTTGCGCAGGCATGAATTCCTGCAGGATTTTCAATTCTGCTTCTTCTTTTTCCACCAGATCCGTTCTTCCGCCTTTGGCGAACTGTTCAATGGAATCTTTTCTCTGCTTGACCAGCACGGACAGAATCTGCATGGTTTCCGTTTCATTGAGCGGGCGCATCAACTCAATTTCTTTATTGTGCAGCGCTGTTTTCAGCATCCGGATGGCCGACAGTCTGATTTTATCTTTGGCTTTTGCCGCCGTCACCATGTCTTCATTTAATTTGTTATTAATATCCATTTTTTACCTCGAATTATCCTAACTGATCTTCCAGTTTCCTGCCGCCGAGCAGATGCATGTGCAGATGAAATACCACCTGTCCGCCGTCGGCATTGCAGTTCATGACCGCGCGGAATCCGCCCGCGGCGACTTTTTTTATTTTAGCGACATTTTGCGCGGCTGCAATGAGACGCCCGGCAATATCCGTGTTTGCATCGACATCCATCAGCGTCGAAACATGTCTTTTCGGAATAACAATGACATGCACAGGCGCCATCGGATGGATATCATCAAACGCCAGAACAGCATCGTCTTCGTAAACTTTCGTGCAGGGAATCTCCCCTTTGACAATTTTACAAAATAGACAATCTGCCATATTTTCCCTTCCTCCGATTCTATGAGATCTGTTTGGTCTTGGCTATCGCGTCTTCCAGCGCCATCGAGCCCGTGTAGAGCGCGCGGCCAACAATCACACCATAGAACAAACAGTCTTTAACGGAAAGCAAAGCATCAATATCAGCCAGCGTCGCCACGCCGCCGGAAGCAATCACCGGAATCGACACGGCTTTGGCCAACGCCCTGGTCGCCTCCACATTGACGCCCGTTTCCATGCCGTCACGCTGAATATCCGTATAGATAATGGCCTGAATCCCACAATCTTCGTAGCGCCGCGCCAGTTCAACCGCGTTTTGGCTGGTTTTTTGCGTCCAGCCCCGAACCGCCACCTGGCCGCTCAGCGCATCGATTCCGAGGATGATTTTTCCGGGATAAATTTCTGCGGCCGATTTCACAAATTCTTCATCCTGGATGGCTGCCGTGCCCAGAATAACGCTCGATACGCCATTTTCCAGATAATAGTTGATCGTCTCCATATTACGGATACCGCCGCCAACCTCAATCGGCACGGAAACCGATTTTGCAATATCAAGAATAATGGGTGCGTTGCGTGGCATTCCGGCAACCGAGCCATCCAGATCAACAATATGAATCCGCCTAGCTCCTTTTTGAGCCCAAAGTCGCGCCATGTCCGCGGGATTCTCGGCATAGACCGTCACGCGGTCAAAATCGCCCTGCGCCAGGCGGACACATTGTCCATTTTTTATATCAACCGCCGGGATGATGAACAAATTAAAACTCCTTCGTGGGAAAAGTTCAGAACATCAGTTTGAGATATTCCGCAAAGAAGAAAAATAGTATCGCGCTCATATTCCAATTAGGGCTCAAAGCCGGAAAACGTTGAAAAAACCTCGTCAACGCCTAACTTCGTCAATTCGCGCGCGGTCAACCACTTGGCGCCGCCTTTAAAAAAGGAAGCTACCTGGAAGACGTCTTCCATTAATGATTTTTGCGTTTTATCGAAAATACCACGCCACAGCGTGCTGCCGTCCTTGACGGAAATCAGGTGAATTTCAAAAGCGACAGATGCGGGGCGTTCGGCAGAATAGTCATAGCCCACTCTTTCCCTATAACGATAGACATAGCCTACGGCCAGAACATCTGCGTGCAATTCTTTTCCGGTTTTTTGGATAATCTGCGATAAAGCCTGCTTCAGGGAATCCGTTGAAATCAATTGATAGAGGCCTGCCGATCGTTCCAGGGGAATAATTTCCGTATTTTTCAAATCCCGTAGCTTATCGGTAAAAATTTCCTCAACAATTTTTTCGGCGCCTTTTACGATACTACCGCTGGAATTGACACTGCCACAAATTGGACATTGGACGGTTGACGACCCGTCCTCAGGGACTACCGCCTGAAAAGGAATCACCGCCAGACGCGTTATAGTTTTATCGACGGACGTTATCGTTCCCTGCGCCCAAAGGGTATATGGAGCAAAGACAACAAAGGTCAAAAGCAATATCGCGCAACCGACTTTTCTTATCCAGAGAATACTCAGCAATTTTAACCTCGTCTTTCTATCAGAGCATTCCTTTGGTGGATAGAACGCCTGAAATTTCCGGATTGATATTCACGGCCAGCCTCAACGCCCGAGCAAAGGCTTTAAAAACTGCTTCGATAATGTGGTGGCTGTTGCTGCCATACGCAAGATTAATGTGCAACGTGATACCGCTGTGATCGGTAAAAGCCTTAAAAAACTCCTTGACCAGCGCCGGATCAAATCCGCCGATTTTCCGGCGCTCATACCGCACCTTGTAAATCAGATAGGGACGGCCGGAAATATCCATATCCACCCGGCACAAGCACTCGTCCATTGGCACGGACGCCGAACCGTAGCGATGGATACCGATCTTTTTACCCAACGCCTGCCCCACCGCCTGCCCCAGGCAAATGCCCAGATCTTCAACCAGATGATGATCGTCGATTTCCGTATCGCCTTTGCTTTTAATCACGAGCTTGAACTGACCATGACGGACAAAGAGTTCCAGCATGTGATTCAGAAAAGGAACGGTCGTATCGATCTTACTGCCGACGGATTTATCCAAATCAATGTCCAGCGTGATATCCGTTTCTGTCGTTTTACGGACAATCTTTGCTTTTCTGGCCATACTGCCCTCCGGATTATATGACTTTATTCAAGGGATATTCAATAATGCCTTCGGCCCCCGCATCCAGCAACTGCGGAATCAAATCACGCACAACGCCTGTATCAATAACGGACTCAATGGCAAACCATTCTTCGGAATAGAGGCTGGAAATGGTCGGAGCCTTGAGCGACGGCAGAAGCTTCATCACGCAATCAAGATTTTCCTTAGACACGTTGAGTTTCAACCCGACTTTGCCCATCGCCAAAAGCGACCCGGCCAGCAATGTCCGAATCTGCTCTATTTTTTTGCGTTTCCACGAATCATTCCATGCCGCGCGATTGGCAACCAACTGTGTATTGGTTCTCATCAGTTCGTGGACGATTCGTAATTTATTGGCGCGGATGGTTGATCCCGTTTCCGTGACTTCGACGACCGCATCGACCAGACTATCCACAACCTTTGCCTCGGTGGCGCCCCAGGAAAATTCCACACTGACCTTGATATTTTTTTCAGCAAAATATCGTCTGGTAAAATCAACCAGCTCGGTCGAGATATGTTTGCCTTCCATGTCTTCAATCGAACGGATCGGCGAATCATCGCGCACCACCAGCACCCAGCGCGCCTGACGCGTGGAGACTTTGGAATAGACTAAATCCTGCACCACCACCACGTCGGAGTTATTTTCCATAATCCAGTCAATGCCGGTCAGTCCCAGATCCAGATGGCCGTCTTCGACATAACGGGACATCTCCTGCGCCCGCACCAATGTGCAGTTGATTTCCGGGTCATCGATATCGGGAAAGTAACTGCGGCTGTCGTATGTAATTCGCCAGCCGGCTTTCTTGAATAAATCAACCGTATTATTTTCCAAGCTTCCCTTGGGTATACCTAATTTTAAGATATTCATTTATATACATCCTTTGGATCAAAAATCTTTTCTCCTACAACAACAAAACCACCGCTTTCGAGTTTCCGGTAAAAACAGGATCGATGCCCCGTGTGGCATGCCGCGCCGCCCAGTTGCTCCACCTGCAATAAAATCGTGTCTTCGTCACAATCTATATAAATATTTTTTATCATCTGAACATGGCCGGAACTTTCACCCTTCAGCCACAGTTTTTGCCGCGATCTGCTCCAGAAAGTCGCTTTGCCGGTTTGCACAGTAGCCTCCCACGAAGCCTTGTTCATATACGCCAGCATCAATACGTCTTTTGTTTCAGCATCTTGAATAATGGCCGGAACCAACCCATCAGATTTATTAAAATTCAGTTCAATCATATTACCCTTCATCCGTCTTACTTAATCCACTAACTTCAATAAACTATTTTATTTAAATGATGAATCCCATTAAATCAAGTAAAAGTTTATCTTAATAATCATCTATTTCCATCTTGCCTAACCATACCATTCATGATAAAAACGCCACCGTAAATTGATCAGAGTTAAATCTAGCATCCGGAGGTTGGATTATGTCTTTGCTGACAGGAGGAGTCATTGCCGCTGTTTTCGGGCTGATCAGTTTGATTTTCTGGTTTAATGATTTTTTAGTCATTCTACGAGGCGCACTGCCGATCTTCCTGTTTTTCGGCGGCGCCTTAGCCGTCTATGTCGGCTTTGATGAGATTCAGGATAGAATCCGCGAGGAAAGACAGCGGCAGGATGAAGATTTGGAAAAAGCCAGGGAAGAAATCGAATCGGCTAAAGCTGAAGCTCTGCACTATCGTGAAGAATTGGACAAATTAAAAGATGACAAAAAGCAAAACTGAATTTCGAGCCATAAAACATAAATACATCTTGACACAACCGGTCAAATCAAATATTAGCCACTACGACTATAACTTAATGGACACTGGTATGCATAATTTTTTCATAAGCAAATCCTCACCTTACTATACCTATATGTACTGATGCCTGCTTGCCTAAGCTCGATCAGGTAAGCAGGCTTTGTCCGAAATCAACAACAAAAATTGTACGACAATCATCATTAACAACAACTTTAATCAATTTGTGTTTTTTGAAAACAAAAAAAGTTGGGAGGGAGTAGGTCAAATGAAAAAAGGGATTCTTTCTTTTACAGTATCATTTTTGGTTGCAACATTATTTTTAGTTTTTTGGTGTAGTTCCAGCGTGATGGCACAGACCACCCTGACATACAGTATCTTTTTCCCGGCCACACACGCTCAGGCTAAAGCCGGTGAAAACTGGGCCAAGGAAATCGAAAAGCGCACAAGCGGTAAAGTTAAAATCAGCATATTTGCCGCCGGTACTTTAACACCGGCCGATCAATGTTATGATGGTGTGGTTAAAGGAATTTCCGATATCGGCATGTCTCTTTTCGCTTACACTCGCGGCCGCTTCCCGCTTTTGGAAGCCCTGGATCTGCCGATGGGCTACCCGAACGGCATGGTTGCCACACTTGTTGCCAATGACTTTGTTAAAAAGATGAATCCGAAAGAACTTTCCGAGGTCAAAGTTCTTTATCTACATGCGCACGGCCCTGGTTTGTTGCATACCCAGAAGCCGGTCAATAACATGGCTGAACTCAAGGGAATGAAAATCAGGTCAACAGGTCTCAGCGCAAAAATCGTCGAGAATCTGGGCGGCGTTTCTGTAGCCATGCCACAGGGCGCAACCTACGAAGCACTGCAAAAGGGTGTTGTGCAGGGCACGCTGGCCCCGATGGAAACATTGAAAGGCTGGAAGCAGGCACAAGTTGTAAAATATACCACAGACTGTACTAATATCGGCTACACAACCACCATGTTTGTGGTTATGAACAAGAAGAAATGGGATGCTCTGCCCAAAGACATACAGAAAGTTTTTGATGACGTCAGCCATGAATGGATTGCTGTGGCGGGCAAAGCTTGGGATGACGCGGATGTCGAAGGGCATAAATTCTCCGCAGAGTTGGGAAATAAAACAATCAAACTATCCGCAGACGAAACCGCTAAATGGGGAAAGGCAGTCGAGTCGGTGGTTGATGGCTACATCAAAGACACGGAAAGCAAAGGATTGCCCGGGAAAAAGGCCGTCAGCGAAATTGAAAATTTAATTAAGAAATACTCCAAAGATAAAAAATAGTGATTTGACAGTATATGCTCAGTCCGGCAAAATATCTTACGCGCGCAGGCAAAGGCTTTAATACCATTGCCTGCGCAGCCGTTATCGCCATGATGCTGTTGTCCTCAGCAGACGTTGTTCTGCGTTTGTTTGGCAAACCGATTCCCGGCACTTACGAGATGGTAGGACTTCTTGGAACGATTATCGTGTCGTTCGCCCTGGCTTTTACATCGATGGAAAAAGGACACATTGCCGTCGAGATCTTCGTAGAAAAATTGCCGCAACGCGCGCAATTCGCCATTGAGGCTTTCACCAATTTTGTCAGTTTCCTGCTTTTCGGATTGATTGCCTATCAGGCTTACATTTATGCGCTGGACATCAAAAAAAGCGGCGAGGTTTCCTTAACGCTCCAGATGCCGATTTATCCTTTTATCTTCGGCATGGCTGTGAGTTTCGGTCTTCTTTGTCTCCTGCTCATTGCTGACTTCATTAAATCGCTGCAAAGGACAGTTTCAAGATGACTCCTACGCTGACTGGTATTATTGGATTCGCCGTTCTGATCGTCTTAATGTTTTTACGGATGCCGGTGGGCTTCGTCATGGCCATTGTCGGCTACCTGGGCTTCGGCGTGGTTGTTTCCTGGAGTGCCGCGTCCAATCTGATGATTCGCGACTTTTATTCCACATTCAGCTCGTATAATCTGACCGTTATCCCTTTATTTGTTTTGATGGGTCAAATCGCTTTCCATTCTGGAATCAGTGGCAGACTTTTCCATGCCGCCCATAAATTTTTCGGCCATCTGCCGGGCGGTCTGGCGATTGCCACGATCGGTGCCTGCGCCGGATTTTCCGCCGTCTGCGGTTCCACCAGCGCGACCGCCGCCACCATGGCTTCCGTGGCGCTTCCAGAAATGAAAAAATACAAGTATGATCCGGCGTTGGCCACAGGCGTCGTGACGGCCGGCGGCAGTCTGGGAATTCTTATTCCACCGAGTACCATCTTCATCATTTACGGCATTATGACCGAACAATCCATCGGTGAGCTTTTTATGGCGGGCGTTATACCGGGGATATTGCTTTCCTGTTTCTTCGTTCTTTCCATTTTAATCTGGACATACTTCCGCCCGGAAATTGGCCCGCGAGGACCCAAAACAACTTGGAAGGAAAAAATAAAATCCCTGTCCGGCCTCATTGAAACACTGATTTTATTCGTGCTGGTAATGGGCGGTCTTTTTGCCGGATTTTTCACACCGACGGAAGCGGCGGGCGTGGGAGCTTTCGGTACGATCATCATCGCACTGATCGGTCGCAATTTAACCTGGGCAGGATTTAAAAACGCGCTTTATGACACCACCCGCATTTCGTGTATGATTTTTGTCGTGGTCGCCGGCGCGACGGTTTTTGGACACTTTCTGGCTGTCACACGTATTCCCGGCGATGTAGGCACACTGGTCGCGGAACTTCAACTTCATCCTATGCTGGTCATGGGGATCATCATTATCATTTACTTGTTTCTGGGTTGTCTGATGGATTCGCTGGCTATGATCATGCTGACCATTCCCATTTTTTATCCAGTCATTCTAAGCTTGGGCTTTGATCCAATCTGGTTCGGGGTCATCATAGTGGTCGTTGCGGAAATGGGTGTCATAACGCCGCCAGTCGGTATTAACGCCTACGTCGTAGCGGGAGTTGCCCGAGATGTGCCGCTGCACGTTGTTTTCAAAGGATCGCTCCACATGCTTTATGCCATGATCGCGCTGGCGGTTCTCTTAATCATCTTCCCCCAAATTGCCTTGTTCCTACCGCAGATGTTAAGATAGGAAAATAGGCTGAGGGGTACAGACTAAAGGCTGAAGGCTGAAGGGAAGATTCAGCGGTTCCAGGTTCACAATTCAACGGCTAAGCGATACGAATTAGGTAGGAGGCGGGGTTACCCCCGCCGTCCTCCCACACCACCGGACGTGCGGTTCCGCATCCGGCGGTTCATTGAACACACTGGAATCGTCGCATCGTATCGAGCAGCGACACCAGCCCTAACCGATCAAAGAAAAATTTTGGGAAGGCCTGGTTCATGTGGCTTGCACCACTGTTCCACCATGGCCCCCGCTGGTTGAAAGCCGAGCAAAAGGCTCGTTCCTCCTTCAATCCCGCCTTCATCAGGTTCTTGGCACGCGTGTACGGGCGTTTCCACTGTCGCCACAAAATGCAGCGCAGTTTGTGCCTGATCCATCCATCCAACTCTTCCCCCCCCTTCGACAGTGGTAGGCAAGCGGCATTGAGATTATTGAGTAATTTTGAGTACATAAGCTATGCCTGATTTTTGGGCGTTTGCCTACAGATTTT
>WRPE01000046.1 GCA_009773315.1 Syntrophaceae bacterium | reverse complement strand
TTACAAAAAATGAAAATGTAGTGGCACAAACTTGATCTGCGGCTGTAACTCGCCATTTTTACTGAATATTATTTTTTTAACTGTCAAAGTCGGGATTTAGAATTGCCGAGATGGAAATCAAACCTTCTTTGAGCGCGGTAAGACTTTTTTTGAGCTCAATGGTTTCGTCTTCCTTAAACCTCATGCTCAATCTCCTCCGTGTCAATGAATTAGCGGTTGAATCGATGCTGGTTATTCCTTTTCTGCTGTTGTTGGCTGTTGTTTTTAACCTTCACCTTTGTGCTTCCCACTTTGCGTCCACCCCCGGCGCTCTGCGCCACCGCTCCAGCATACACCGGACTGACGCACCAGTGGGGGACATTGAATCCTGGCCTCTCTTCTGTCTTGCGTTTTGAACCACGTATCTGATTCTACTCCTTCTCCACCCCCATAGCGTGTCCTACGTGAAAATAATTTCACTCCACTACAGCATTCTCACCTAAATATTTTGGAACATGTATCTCTGATTCGGCGTGTTCGGGGATAACATAATGCCATGAAGGGCACACGAGGTCACGCGACGCGCCCTACAATCCATCCTTACCCAATCTTTTCATGCCACTAATCGAGCATTCCCCGACAGCGCATTATATAATTGTGCCCAGTTCTTTCAGGCATTCACTAATTCCCGCAACACGCGCGCCGCTTGCGATGGGGTAGCCGGGATCAGTCATCGGGCAGATAACCCAGGTGCGTTCCGGTTTTAGTGCTTTGATCGTCTCTGTAAAACCCCTGGAAAGATGCGGTGTCAGGGATGCCTTGATTTCAAAGGCCAGCCTTTTTTTACCTTTAGTCAGAACAAGATCAATTTCTTCTCCTGACGATGTTCTATAAAAGAAAGGCTGCCACAGAGGCAACGCGCCAATAAGCTGCTCAATACACCAGCCTTCCCACGATGGACCGAATGCAGGGTGCCCATAAAGCTCCGTCATGTTGTCAATCTCCAGTATCGTATGCAATAGCCCGCTGTCGCGCAGATATATCTTAGGAGATTTGACCATACGCTTTTTGATGTTGATCTCCAGCGGCTGGAGGGTGCGCACCATAAATGTTTGTTCAAGAATGTCGATATATTTACGAACGGTGTTGTGGGATATATCCATCGATTGCCCGAATTTGGAGGCGTTAAGCAGGCCGCCATGATAATGCGCTATCATCTTCCAAAAGCGCGCCATCGTCGGCATGGGTATGGCAAAACCGAATGCGGGAATATCGCGGCTCAGATAATCCTTAATCATGTCCCTGCGCCAGGCGTCACTCTGTGTGTCGTCATCAGCCAGATACGCCGGGGGAAAGCCGCCGCGCCACCAATGCTTTCTAAAATCGGGTGCTTTCTTGCCTGCGCCGCCTGCCAGTTCTGTCCAGCTAAACGGCGTGAGTTCAATATAGTGGATGCGTCCGGCAAGCGTTTCACCGCTTTGCCTGACAAGATCACGCGATGCAGAACCAAGAATAAGATAGCGACCGGGCCGTCTGTCTTTATCGATAAGAGCCCGCAGCAGGGGAAATATACCCTGTTTCATCTGTACTTCATCGATGCAGATCAATCGGTCTGCGTGCTCATGAAGGAATAGTTCAGGATCGCCGAGTTTCCGCATGTCCGACGGAAGTTCCAGATCCAGAAAAAGCGCGTCTTTACGGTTCTGAAGAACATGCCGGGCAAGCGTTGACTTGCCGCATTGTCGCGGCCCGATCAATGCCGTGACGGGGTTATGGCCGAGGGATTGCTGTAATTCACTTGTTGCATTTCGGTTAACGTAGCTTTGCATATTGTCACCATCCATTACAATTTACAAAGATAATACCACAGCCTGATTCTACTTTCATCAACAATATTAATGCCCGTTGATCTTTACGAAAATTCTGATTCATCCCAAAGGGCGTAAACTTTTCTCATCTTTTCTATTTCTTTTTTTACTTCCTGCCGCAGCACGGCGGGGGCTATCACTTCGACCTGCGACCCGTAGCGCAATATTTCGCGTTTGATTTCCCGGAAGTCGGCTACGGGGATGGTCAGGCAAAGTCGGCCGTCTTTCCCCCTCTTTGTTTTCTGTATCGGATGCCAACTCTGTTCGGCAATCCACGGCGCGATGTCTGCGGCAAACCGCAGGCAGACGTTTTGTGTTTTTTCACCGCGAAAGATACCGAAGGCTTCCCGGATATAATCCTTGACACGAGTAGCAGAAACGCGGGCGTCAATCTGGATTTCGCTGGCGGCAACCGACTGAATCCTCGATAAAACAAAATCGCGTAGTTCTTTTTTGACATTGCAATAGGCGATGATATGCCAGGTGCCCATATAGCTAAGCAGGTGCAGGGGCAGAATGCCGCGCGTCGTGGATTGATCATTGTGCGGCGAGTAGTAGGCAATGCGCACAGGTTTCGACCTGAGCAGTGCCTCCAGCAGCCGATGAAATACCGCTTCATTGGTTCTGGCATAGGCAATGTTTTTGACGGATATTTTGTCGCTTAATTCATCAATGGATAAGGTATCCGAAGAATGATTGGTGATGATCTGATTGAGTAACGTTTTCAGGGTTGTCTTCACGCCGCTGTCCGGAACGGCGGAGGCCAACCGGTAGGAAAGCACAAGCGAGATCAGTTCGTCTTCGGAAAGCCACAGGTCGGGAATTTCCAAGGTATTGTCCTCATAGGTGTAACCGCGCCGATAGTGTAGATAACACAGGGGAGCCTTGAGCCTTTCGCTGATAAATTCAATATCGCGCTGGGCTGTCTTGCGGGATATCCCAAATTCTTCAGACAGGGTTTTTGAATTGGGATATTTGTCTTCCTTGATTTTGTTGTGAAACCAGAGAAATCGCTCGTAGATGATTTTAGATGACATATGGCCCTCCGGTGAATGTGATCTGATATTATGGCCTTTGCAGCGAGTGTTATGCTGGTTTGCATGAATGTCGGTGAGAAATTAATGAACGTGGCGGGCAGAAAAGTCAAGGGGGAATACTTCAGTCCCTCCCACAAGGGAGGGACTGAAGTATTAACGATTTGCCTTGGTATCAGAGGTTAGCGCATCAGGGCGCCGCCGGCGACGATGCGGTTGACCTGGTTGGTGCCTTCATAAATCTGCGTGAGCTTTGCGTCACGCATCAGTTTCTCCACCATGTATTCTTTGATATACCCGTATCCACCGTGAATCTGAACGGCATCGGTGGTTACCCACATGGCCGTATCGGAGGCGAATAACTTTGCCTGTGCGGCTTCTCGCGCAAAGGACAGCCCCTGATCACTGCGCGATGCTGCATACCAGGTTAGCAACCTTGATGCATCCACGGCCGCCGCCATGTCCGCCAGCAAAAAATTAATAGACTGGAAAGTGCCGATGGACTTGCCGAACTGCACCCTCTCCTTGGCGTACTTCAAAGAGGCCTCAAAGGCTGAACGCGCAATGCCCAGGGCGGTGGTGGCGATGTTGATGCGGCCTTCGTTGAGGGTCTCCATGGCGATCTTGAACCCTTGCCCTTCCGCGCCGAGAACATTCTTTGCAGGAATGACCACGTCGTCAAGATTGACTTCGGCAACGTTTAAAGCCCTTTGTCCCATTTTATCTTCCACCTTGCCGATGGAGACACCCGGCGTTTCGCGCGGTACGACAAAGGCCGTGATTCCCTTGGTGCCCTTCGAAGGGTCGGTGGTTGCAAAAATGGTATAGAGTGTCGCAAAGCTGGCATTGGTGATAAAACATTTCTGCCCGTTTAAAACATATTCATCGCCCTTGCGGACGGCTTTTGTTCTGACGCCTGCGGCATCAGAGCCTGCCTCACGCTCGGTCAGTCCGAAGGAGGCGGTTTTTCCCGATTCGCAAAGCGGGATCAGAAAACGTTTTTTCTGTTCGTCCGTGCCGCCGATCAGGATGGGTCCGCAGGCCAGAGAATTAATGGTGATCATGCCTCCGATACCCGCACAGCCGGCATTGATCTCTTCGGTGATCAGGGCGGCATCAAGCAGTCCCATGCCGTGGCCACCATATTCCCTAGGCGTGGTCAGGTTCATCAGCCCCGCCGCGTATGCCTTTTTCAGGATGGCATCCGGTTCAAACGATTCCTTGTCATACTGAAGCGCGATGGGGACAATTTCCTTCTGGTTAAATTTCCTAGCCAGATCCTGCAGTGCTTTTTGTTCGTTACTCAAACTGAAATCGATCATGGTGATAATCCTTTCTGATTATATTATTTTAATGTTTTATTTTTCTATTGCCGTCACAAATTCAACACACAGAGGGGCTTCTCGCCTTTGATGATCCGGATCAGATTATCTATAGCCATGTTGAGGATGCGGCCGCCGGATTCGCGCGTGGAACCGGCCAGGTGCGGCGTGAGAATGGCGTTTTCCAAACCGAAGAGCGGATGATTCTGCGGCGGCGGCTCTTCAACAAAAACATCCACGGCGGCCATGGCGATTTTTTTGGCTTGCAGCGCCTGAGCCAGCGCCGCTTCATCCACCAGTGCCCCTCGTCCGACATTGATCAGCACGGCCGTCTTTTTCATCAAGGACAGCTTTTGAGCGTCGATGATTTTTGTGGTTGTCTCCGTTAGCGGCAGGTGAATGCTGACCACGTCAGCGGTTTTCAAAATATCTTCCAGGGAAGCATACGTGGCGCAATACTTTTTTTCGTCTTCGAAGCTCATCCGAACGATATCGTAATAAAGCAGTTTAACGCCAAAGGGTGCAAGCCTTTCGGCCACGGCGCGCGCGGTGCGGCCCATGCCCAGCAATCCATAAATTTTGCCGTTCAGTTCAAAGACACCGGTTCGCTGCGCATGGGTAAAGAGCCATTCCCCCTCATGGGTCTTGGCGTTGTAGAAAGGCAGGTACTTCAGGCAGGCCATGGCCAGCATGATGGTATGCTCGGCCACGCCGATATCGTTGGCGCCCGGCGTGTTGGCTACGGGAATTCCAAACTCTGTGCAGGCCACGATGTCAATATGGTTGTAACCGACACTGGGCTGCTGGATGAGTTTAAGATTCTTACCCGCCTGGACGATACGGCGCGTGATCGGCGTCGCGCCCGTGTAGTCGCCCAAAACAATATCTGCGTCGGCGATTTCCGCAATAAGTTGGTCTTCCGGCATTCTGTGCGCTTCAATAATGGAAAACGACAATCCCTGTGCCTTGCTTCCGATAAGGCCTTTCATGACATTCGACATTGGCGCTGTGTTGAGTATTTTCATAATATCTCCCTTTCGGCATCATCTATTCGACTTCGCAGTCTGAAGCTTGTTACGGACAAAATTAATGTGCGTTCGCAGCATGTAGAACTGTTCGCCGTAAGAGGCGGGCACTTTCATTTTATTGACTTCCGATTCGATTTCATCAAGCCGCTGGTTAAGCCAGTCCTGGTTCTCGATCTTTTCTTGTTTAATCGTATTCTGTTCAACCAGCAACAACAACCGATACCAGCGATTGATGCGCAGCTGCATGCGCCAGCGGAAAAGCGCGGGAATGCTTTTCATTCCGGGAATCAATATGATGATGAGCGGCACGAACACCACCAGAATCCGATTGATGAGACTGGCCATCCAGAAAGGCAGATACCGGTAGAAAAAGCTTTTACCGGATTTATAAAAGCGTTTGGCGTCGTCGCTGATTTTGAATTCGTTTTCCAGGGGGGCCGGAAAGTCTCCGCGATTCTGAAAAAGCGCGGCGCGGCCGTGGATTTCAATGGCGGCCGCCAAGAGTAAATCGGACAAAGCCGGGTGGAGATTGTCCCGGGCAATCAGCTCAACGGTAGGGCTGACCAGCGTCACGTCCTGGGCCGGAACATTATTTCCAAATTCCATCGCGCCTTTCGGTATGGTCAGTTTATTGAGGTAACCGATACGGCGAACGTAGGCGTCGGCCTGAGCAAAATTGACCAATCCGACACCCGGCGCCCGAAACAATGTGCGCATGGTTTGCGAGGAGGCAGAATCTGCCGTGAGGAAAATGGCATCTGCTTTTCCGGCAACAAGTGCTGCGGCCGCTTCTTCACCCTCAGCGTCTAAAAGCGTCGTAGCGCCGCCCGGCTCGATACCATTTACGGAAAGCAACGACAGGGCAAGTTTGCGCGTCCCGGTGCCCTCTTGGCCGATGGCAATGCGCTTGCCTGTCAATTGTGACAAAACCTCTACAGGCTGCGGCAGGCGATGAAAGACAAGCAGCGGTTGATAGGAAACACTGCCCAAAGAAACCAATTTGTCAATATTCTGCCCTTTGGCCAGACCGGCCTGCACAAATCCGATATCCACTTTAAACGCGGGATCAACCAGACGCTGGAGGTTTTCCGCCGAACCGGCTGAGGGCAAAATGACCAGTTTCACGCCGTCGCGGGCAAGGATCTTGGCGTATTTCCCGGCAACGCTGTAATAGGCACTGCCTTTCTCCCCGCTGGTCATGGTTATTGTTTTAGGCGGAGCAGTATGGAAAAACCAGAAACAGGCAAAAATTATCACCAGGGTGACAAGGATCATGCCTGCGATGGATGCCGTGCGGCCCATGCCGAAATAATCCACGAACATGGACATAATTTTATTGAATCCGGTTTTACCATCTGTGCTCATGACGATTATACCTCATCAAAGTAACATTGACTGGATATCTCTGCCCGTCGGAGCCTTCCTAATGTCTGATCAAACGCTACCGGCTAAGTGCTTCACGAATTTTTTGCGTCAGTTCCCGTTTTTCAAATAATTTTTCAATCGCGTCACCCAATGCAATATCGGCCTGATACCCCATCCGGTCTTCTGAAAAAAACACATGCTCCTGAGATGTTGTGGCTACCACGGTGGCGCGATGCAATATTTTTTTATTGACGGTATCCGCCAGGTAAATGGTCAGTCTTATTTTTGTTGTGTAAGCATTGGTGGGAAAATCCCGGCGACAGTTGATTTCTATCTCTTCAATCGCACCGCCGATCAGAATTTTGCCGTTCACGACCTGCGGAATCGTTTCTTCACGCAAATCCCATCGTTCACCCACGCCGGACACATTATATCCGGCTTTTCTTAAATACTGCCTGACCCCCTGGGCAATGGCGTTTGTCGGCCGGGTATTTTTGGGCAAAACCAGCACTTTCATCCCGTTTTTTTCGATGACGCGTCCAATCACCAGCGGATCGTCTATCTTACGCGTATCGGTAAATTCGGCCACTCCGATAATCGATTGCAACTCTTTTTGATCCGGTTTCAGGTAGGAAGGGACAACGGCATATTCCGCGTCATAACCCATGTTGACGGAGTAAATCCCCGTGGTGGCACAACCCGAAAAACTGAACGCTACAATCATGGCAAAAAATGTCAAACAATACGATTGAATCTTTTTCATCATATCCTCCTAAGAAACGTTAACGTGTCAGTGCAATGACGCAAATGGTTTCTTTCGTTAATAACCAGCTCTATGAACTGGTAAAAATGCTTCTTATGATAAGCTGTGAACAACCTGAAGGTTGCAAGACAACCTGAAGGTTGCAAGACAACCTGAAGGTTGCAAGACAACCTGAAGGTTGCGCGTGACCTAAAGGTTATGAACAACCTAAAGGTTGTGAACAAATAGACCGCTGCGCAGTTTGGGCTCAAACCAGGTGGACTTGGGCGGCATAACCGCGCCGGCGTCGGCAACCTTCATAATCTGCTCCATCGTGGTGGCATACAGGGAAAACGCCACGGCATAACCGTCCTGATCCACCAGCTTTTCGAGTTCCGCCATCCCCCGGATGCCGCCGATGAACTTGATCCGATCATCGGTGCGCGGATCGGCAATGCCCAAAACAGGCGCGAGCAGGTGATCCTGCAAAATGGCCGCATCCAGACTGGCCACCGGATCTTTGGCGTCATATACGCCATCTTTGATGGTGATGCCATACCAAGCGCCACCCAGGTACATGCCGAAATCATGAAGACGCTCGGGCGATTTTGCGGAAAAGTTCTTCGTGATGGCAAATTTGGCGCTGATCTTCTCCAGAAATGAATCCGGCGTCAGGCCATGCAGATCTTTCACCGCCCGATTGTAATCCATGACCTTCAATTGATTATGCGGAAAAAAGACGGCAAGCACCCTGTCCGATTCCTGCACCTGCCCAGGCTTACGACGGTTTCGCGCAACAGTGGCGGCAGCGGCGGCGCGGTGATGTCCATCGGCAATATACAGTGCGTTGATTTGCGCAAATTCACCTTTGATCTCTTCGATTTCCGCTTGATCTGTCACCACCCAGGCGGAGTGGATCACACCGTCTTCGGCAGTAAAATCATATTCCGGTTTCCCGGCAACAATTTTTTCCACAATCGCGTTGATTCGGGGGCGCGCCATGTAACTGATAAATACGGGACCGGTCTGCGCATTGACCGTACCAACGTGGTAGATGCGGTCTTCTTCCTTGTCTTTACGCGTCAACTCATGCTTCTTGATCTTTCCTTCGTCATACTCGGCTACGCTCATCACGCCGACGATGCCGGTTTGCACCTGATTCGCCATCTGTTGACGATAGATATAATAACAGGGTGAATTATCCTGCTGCAGGATGCCCTCTTGTATTAATTTGTCAAAGTTGCGCCTGGCCGTTGCATAAATCAAAACATCATCAGGGCGCGTACCGTCCGGCACATCGATTTCTGATTTTTCCACATGCATAAAACTCAGAGGACGCCCGGCCACCGCTTTTTGTCCTTCTTCCCGTGTCATCACATCGTACGGCAACGCTGCAACCTGTGCTGCATATTTCGCCTGCGGACGAACCGCTTGAAAAGGTAATACTAATGCCATAATCTTATCTCCTGTTTGACTTTAAAAATACTGTTGCGCAAGGCTTAACACAATGGCATAATCCGGGCAATATCAAATTGATGGCGTCTAGGAAAAAAGCAGAGGGTAAAATAATGGAAAACACACTTGTTTTTATTCATGGATTGGAGAGCACCTCTCAGGGAACCAAAGCACAATATTTCAAGAAGAATTTCCCGCAAATGATTATTGAAGATTACACGGATGACTTTAAAACCCGCATGCGCAAACTGGAAGGGATTCTTGACGGCAAAGACCATCTGATTCTGGTGGGCTCAAGCTTCGGCGGCTTGATGGCAGCTCAGTTTGCACTGGATCATGAGAAGCGGGTCACAAAGCTGATTCTGATCGCGCCCGCGCTGACCATAGAAGGATTTGAAAGCGCTGTAAAACAGAAGCTGCAAATCCCGGTGATTCTCTATCATGGCATGAAAGACGACGTTGTCGATCCCTACGCCGTCAAAAAGATCGCCGAAAAAGCATTCAACCATCTGGAGCATCACCTGGTTGACGACAACCACCCGTTGAATAACGTCTTCCCTCACCTTCCCTGGTCGAAATTACTCTGCTCAGAGTAACCGATTGATTGAGGAATCAGTCTTGCTGAAAATCTGCGGCACGTTCGACTCACTCAAGTCAATCTGCCACGAATACATTTTTCGGTCGTCATACATGAGTCTACGCATTGAAGCAGCCGAAATGTATAGTGCAACTATTGCGCAACTATTGCCTTGACATTATGCGTTGCATCTCTTAACATGCCGCAAAATCGAAGGATTATCACTTTTTAGGCTATGTACTCGAAAAAAATAGTTATTCGCTATACACCAGAGATTGTCCAGCAGCCGGTTATTTATCTGCTGGCTCAAAAACACAACCTTGTATTTAATATTCTCAAAGCAAGAATCTTTCCGCGCCGCGAAGGCGTAATCGTGCTGGAAATCTCCGGTCAAAAAGAAGATTTCGACCGCGGCATCCGTTTTCTGAAAGAAATGGGGCTGAAAGTTGAGTCTCTTTCTAAAAGCGTGAACCAAAATTGCGACAAGTGCGTTCACTGCGGCGCCTGTACCGGGTTTTGCCCGACCGGCGCCTTGTCTTTCGAAAAGCCGACACAAAAAGTTTTATTTGATCCTGAAAAGTGCAACGGCTGCGAGCTATGCGTTTCCGCCTGCCCCGTCCGCGCGATGGAAATTAATTTAATGTAATCAGAATAATATCTTCTTTAAGAAAGGCCTTCAAGTATTCATGAGCATAGGTAAAAGCGGTTTCGATAATGAAAAATACATCGCCGAGCAGACCACGGCAATTTTACAGCGTGTCGAAAGATTCAACAATAAACTCTACCTGGAATTTGGCGGCAAACTGCTCTACGATTATCACGCCGCGAGAGTGCTGCCCGGCTATGATCCCAACGTCAAGATGCGGCTCATCAAAGAACTGAAAGACCGCGCGAATATTTTGCTTTGCATCTACGCGGGCGACATTGAACGAAAAAAAATCCGCGCGGACTTCGGCATCACTTACGATGCGGACGCGATGAAGTTGATTGATGATCTGCGCGGCTGGGATATAAATGTGATGGGCGTCGTTATTACCCGGTTTGATAATCAGCCTTCAGCCGTTTTATTCAAAAACAAGCTGGAACGCCGGGGCATCCGGGTTTTCACTCACCGCTTCACGAAGGGGTATCCGACCAATGTGGATTTAATCGTCAGCGATGAAGGCTACGGTGTTAATGACCACATCCCTACGGACAAACCGCTGGTGATTGTCACGGGCCCGGGCCCGTGCAGCGGGAAACTGGCGACCTGTCTCTCCCAGCTTTATCACGACTACAAAAGAGGCGTCAAATCGGGCTACGCTAAGTTTGAAACCTTCCCGATCTGGAATCTGCCGCTCAAGCATCCGGTCAATGTCGCCTATGAAGCGGCCACCGCCGATATTCGCGATTTCAATCAGATCGACCCGTTTCACCTGGACGCCTATGGCGAAGCCTGGGTCAATTACAACCGCGATGTTGAAGTTTTTCCGGTTTTAAAAAGAATTCTGGAAAAGATCACCGGCGAGGCTTCCTTTTATAAGTCTCCCACTGACATGGGCGTCAATCGCGCCGGGTTTGCCATTACGAATGACGACATAACACGAGAGGCAGCCAAGCAGGAAATCATCCGCCGGTATTTCCGTTACCGCTGCGAATATGCCATGGGATTTTCCGATAAAGAGACCGTTCAGCGCGTGGAATTATTTCTCAACGATTTTAGCCTGAAACCGGAGGACAGACATGTGGTTGTGCCGGCGCGCAGGGCGGCCGAGGAAGCGGTGGAACAAAACCGTGGCAATGAAGGCATCTTCTGCGGTGCGTCCATCGAACTGAAAGACGGCTCGATTATCACCGGCGCCAACTCTCCATTAATGCATGCGGCATCCAGTGTGGTGATCCACGCAATCAAGCATCTTGCGGATATTCCCGATAAAATCAAACTATTGCCGTCCAATATCACCGACTCGATCCGTAAGCTGAAAACTGAAATTCTGGATGAAAAAAATGTCAGCCTTGACATGGAAGAGGCGCTCATCGCGCTCGCCATCAGCGCCACAACCAATCCGGCGGCGGAACTGGCCTTGGAAAAATTAAAGGAATTGCAAAACTGTGAAGTTCATATGACCCACATTCCCACACCCGGTGACGAAGCGGGGCTCAGGCGCATGGGCGTCAATCTGACCACCGACCCGCATTTTTCGACCAACGATCTTTTCATCACATAGAGAGGATTATTTCCCGACATCCTCCTTGGCGGTGTCCAACAATTTATTGAGCTCTCCGGGAACTTTTTTTGCTTTATCAGCCAGATCCTTGGTCTCCCGCCAAAAATTGCTGACCTTATCTACGATCTGCTCTCCGCCGGATTTCAATGTCTCCATAGACTTTTTAATTTTGTCGGGCATGGTTGCCGGGTCTTTGGAAAGGTAAACCCCACCAACCAGTAAAATGATAAAAAGGAGCAAAATGGTTAGTTTGATAAATTTACTTAGAATAAAAAAAAGAATCACAATAACGATAAAAATCGCCAGCAAAGTATAGGCTGCCGGGTGTGTCGAAAAATAATTATAAACACATTCCATGATGAAATCTCCCCTTCCTGTATCTTTAATATGTATGGTAATTTAACTTATTTTTAATATAAAATCTATTTTTTGTTTACCTTGACAAAGGATCGGTTGCTCCATAGATAAAGTATCGGATGAAAAAGGATGACGGGAAAGAAATGCCACTGAACAGCGAAAAGATGAAATTGAAGGTCGGCCTGGCCACCTTAGGCTGCAAGGTCAATCAGTGTGACTCGGCGGCGCTGGCCCGGGACCTGCAATCCGCTGACTTAACGCTAGTGCCGTTTAATGCTTTCGCCGACGCCTACATCATCAACACCTGCACTGTCACCGCTTTTGCGGACTTTCAGGCGCGCCAGCTCATCCGCAGGGCGAGGCGCGCCAATCCCCGGGCCCGCATCATCGTGACCGGCTGTTATGCGCAAACGCAGGCCCAGACGCTGGCCGGCATCGACGGGGTCACCTTTGTTGTGGGCAATAATCAGAAACAACAGATTCCCGGGCTGCTAAGCCATGAAGCCCATGATGGACAAAGGATCATAGCCTCCGATATTTTTCTGCAACAGCAATTTCCTTCCGCCCCGGCATCAAGCCTGGCGGGGCGCACCCGAGCTTTTTTCAAGATTCAGGACGGTTGCAACGCATTTTGCAGTTACTGTATCGTGCCTTTCGCCCGCGGGAAAAGTCGCAGCCTGCCCGTGTCCAATGTTCTCACCGGCGTGCAGGATTTCCTCCGGCAGGATTATCAGGAAGTTGTTCTCACCGGCATTCATCTGGGGCACTACGGACATGATTTGCAACCGCCAACCAATCTGACCCGAGCGCTCGAGACGATATTATCGCAAAACCCGACGGTGAGATTCCGGCTCAGTTCCATCGAACCTAATGAAATATCGGATGAGTTGCTGCATCTTTTCGGGGAACACGAAAATCTTTGTCCTCACCTGCATATTCCGCTGCAAAGCGGCGATGATTCCATTTTGAAAATGATGAAACGTCAATACGATACGTCATTTTATCGCGCACTTATTGAAAAAGTGGCAAAGATGGTGAGTGATATCGCCATCGGAATCGATGTCATGGTCGGCTTTCCCGGCGAAGGCGAAAAGGAATTCGGCCACACATTAAAGTTACTGGAAGATCAGCCCGCGGCCTATCTGCACGTCTTCCCTTATTCTGAAAGACCCGGAACAGCCGCGCTGGCCATACAGCCTAAGGTTCCGGAGAAAATCAAGAAAGAACGGGCCGCGATACTGCGGGAACTCGGCATGAAAAAAAAAGAAGCATTTTCCCTCAGGTTTCCGGGGAAAACACTACCGGTTCTGGTGGAACAGACCCGGGACAAAAAAACGGGATTGCACAAAGGTTTCTCACACAACTACCTTCCGGTACTGCTGGACAAACACCCCTCTTCTTTAGTAAACACTATAGTCATGGCCAGAATCGAATATTATAGGGAAGGCAAACTCACAGGCAGGGTTATTCATGGGTAACGACAGATTAAAACGATTAACTGCTCTTCAGGAAAAGCTTCACTATGCTTTTCGCAATCCGGATTTGCTTTCGACCGCTCTGACGCATCGGTCCCATGTCAATGAAAATCCGCAGCTTGGCGCTAGCGATAATGAAAGACTGGAATTTCTGGGTGACGCGGTTCTGGGTCTTTGCGTGAGCGACCTGCTGATGAAAAAACATGCCGACTTCGATGAAGGCACGCTTTCCAAAATCCGTTCTTTGCTGGTCAATGAAAAACCACTGGCGGATCTTGCGGCAAAACTTGGCCTGGGGGATTGCCTGCTTTTGGGGCGGGGAGAAGATCATTCCGGCGGGCGAACTAAAGAATCACTGCTGGCTAACGCGCTCGAAGCGGTCATCGCCGCGATTTACCTCGATTCCAGTTTCAGCAAAACCAGAACAATTATCAAAAAACTCATGGGCCCCTTGTTGAATGATGAAGCGCTGAATGCGCAATGCTTCGATTATAAAACAGCCTTGCAGGAGTTATGTCAGAAAAAATACAAATCCGCGCCGCTTTATGCTCTGCTTGAATCCAGCGGCCCTGATCACGACAAAACATTTGAAGTCGAAGTAACCGTAGGGCCAGGCCTTCGACAAATCGGCCACGGAAAAAGTAAAAAAGACGCACAAAAACAGGCGGCGCAAAATGCCTGGGAAAGTCTGCACAGTGAAAACGGCGCTTAACACCCCCCACCGGAAAAGCCGCCACCCCCGGCGCTGCGCGCCACCCCTGCCGGCAGGGGACACGGGAGAAAGTTTCGTCCTCCGGCAACCGGAAAAACCGCTGATTATCCCGATCTTCATCATGAACAGCGGATGTCCTCAACTTTGTACATTCTGCAATGAGAAAATTGCCGCAGGGAACTTCGCTCCGGAAGTTATGAAAAGGTTTTTTGACGCTGAAGTCGCCTCTTATCTGCGCTGGAATAGAGACAAGCTTAGACACGTGGAAATCGCCTTTTACGGGGGCAACTTTACCGGCCTTGCGCCGGACTATCAAAAGCGGCTCTTATCCTGGGCCAACACCTATATTCAAAAAGGCCAGGTGAACTCGATCCGGATTTCCACAAGACCGGATTATATTGACGACGACCAACTGATTTTTTTACACGCCAGCGGTGTTCGAACCATTGAAATCGGCGCTCAGACATTCAATAATGAAGTCCTTCGCCTCACCGGTCGGGGTCATCATGCCCAAGCCACGGTACGGGCAATGAAATTGCTCAAGGCGCATGGTTTCCAAACCGGCCTGCACCTGATGGCCGGCCTGCCCGGTGACACACGGGAAAGTTTCATGGAAACACTGGCGCGCGTAGTCGAACTTCGGCCTGATACCGCGCGCATCCATCCTGTGCTTGTTTTTGAGGACACCCAACTCGCCTCCGACTATCGTCTCGGACACTATCAGCCCCTCAGCCTGGATGAGGCGATGGATTGGTGCCTTCTCGCCTGGGAGACGCTTATGCCTGCGGGCATTCACATCATCCGTTTCGGCCTGCAGATGACGCCGGAAATGAGTAAAGAAGGCGCCGTGTTGGCGGGCCCGATGCATCCGGCTTTCGGCAGCCTGGTCTATTCGGCTGTTTTTTATTCAGCCACATTGAAATTGCTGCGCGATATTCCGAAAGAGACCCGGATATTGCGCTTTGGGGTTGCCGAACGCGATCTGTCCAATTTTCGCGGCCTTGGCAATAAGAATGCCGAAGCGATAATAAAGCTTTACCCTG
The DNA here is from genome assembly GCA_009773315.1 of Syntrophaceae bacterium. Taxonomy (GTDB): domain Bacteria; phylum Desulfobacterota; class Syntrophia; order Syntrophales; family Smithellaceae; genus UBA8904. Next base: position 7,549 of record WRPE01000046.1, on the reverse strand, counting down.
ACACCCAAATCGTTATAGACTCCGTTCGCGAAAGCCTTCCGGGACATCTATCGCTTCTTATCGAAACAGGGGAATCTTTTTCTTTGGATATTCCGGGAATCATCTAATCATTGGAGAATGTTTGTGTTTAAATCAGGCTTCATCGCCATCCTCGGCCGCCCGAATGTGGGCAAATCAACGTTTTTTAACGCGATTATCGGCGATAAAATTTCCATCGTCGCCAATAAGCCGCAGACCACCCGTAACCGCATCACGGGCATTAAAAACTTTCCCGATGCGCAATTGATTTTCCTGGACACGCCGGGAATGCACAATCCGAAGACACCGCTCAACCGGGCGATGGTTCAGGCGGCCCGGGACACGATCGGCGACGCCGATGCGCTCTTGATGATGGTCGAAGCCGACGCCAATATCGGACCGCACGACATTTTTTTAATCGAAGCGCTAACCGGGGTGAAAGCGCCGGTGTTTCTGGCCATCAACAAAATTGACCGGGTTGAAAAACCCTCTCTGCTGCCGTTGATCGATCAGTACAGCAGGCTTTACAATTTCGCCGGCATTTTTCCGATCAGTGCGTTAAAAGGCACCGGACACGAGGAGTTGCTGAGCTGCCTGAAAGAGTCACTGCCGGAAGGTCCGCAACTGTTCCCGGACGACATAGCGACCGACGCCACTGAGCGGTTCATCGCAGGAGAGTTTATCCGGGAACAAATTATGCTTTTAACCCAGCAGGAAATCCCCTATGCGTCGGCAGTAACTATTGACGTTTTCAAGGAAGACGAGGAAAAAAATCTGATTCGCATCAGTGCGACGATTTCTGTGGAAAAAGAATCGCAAAAAGCGATCATGATCGGCAAAAAAGGCGCCATGCTCAAAAAAATTGGAACGCAGGCGCGTCTTTCCATGGAAAATCTTTTCGGCGCGAAGGTTTTTCTGGAATTGTTTGTGCGCGTCAAGAAAGACTGGACCAGCTCCGACCGAATGTTACGTGAGTTCGGACTGATTAAATAGAGGTTTCCATGCAGGCAAAACCCGTTATCGCCATCGTCGGCCGTCCCAATGTGGGCAAATCAACCCTCTTTAACCGCATCGCGGGAAGGCAGAAGGCTATCGTCATCGATGAACCGGGCGCGACGCGAGACCGCAACTATATGGACTGCGTCTGGCACGATAAAGTTTTCACGCTGATTGACACCGGCGGATTTGAACCGGTCACGGAAGAACGCATTCTGATCCAGATGCGCGAGCAGACGAATCTGGCCATTGAAGAAGCGGACATCATCATTTTTCTGATGGACGGCAAAGACGGTCTTACGCCCTCGGACATTGAAATAGCGCGGCAGTTGCGGGGCAAGGGTAAAAATGTGTTTTACACCGCCAACAAAGTGGACGGCGAGCGCCATGAAGAACTGCTCACCGAATTCTACCGGCTGGGCATCGATGCGTTTTATCCGATCTCCGCTCAGCACGGATTAGGCGTGGATGAATTACTGGCTGTTCTGACAAAAGATTTCCCCAAAACCGTTGAGAGTAATGAGGAGGGGGATAAGCCGATTGCCGTGGCAATTGTCGGCAAACCCAATGTCGGCAAATCATCGCTGATCAATCTGATTTGCGGCAAAGAAAGAAGCATTGCCAATCCCACGCCGGGCACAACACGCGACGCCGTCGACACCATCGTCAAAGTGCATGGCAAACAATACCTGATGATCGACACGGCGGGAATCCGCCGGAAAAACAAGATCAGCCTGACCTTGGAAAAATATAGCGTCGTCCAGGCGCTCAAAACGATCAACCGTTGCGATATCGCCCTGGTGTTAATTGATGCGGAAGAAGGCATCACCGAACAGGACGCTAAAATCGTCGGTCTGGCTTACGAACGCGGTAAGGCCTGCATTATCATCGTCAACAAGTGGGATAAAATCGAAAAAGACAACGCCTCTGTGGGCAAGTTTGTCGAAAAAATTCACGATGAAATCAAATTCATGGATTTCGCTCCCATTCTTTTTATCTCTGCGCTGACCGGTCAGCGTGCCCCCAAGATATTCAGCATGATTGACGAAGTTTACGCCCAATACTCAAAGAGAGTGGATACATCGCCTTTAAATGATCTGGTGGAAAAGTCCGTTAGCAGAAATCCGATGGCACGCGCTCACAACCGCTCCATGAGCATTTCTTACGCAACACAAACCAATACCAAACCGCCGACTTTTGTCTTTTTTGTCTCGAACCCCAGGGGCATTCACTTTTCCTATGAGCGCTATCTGATGAATCAAATCCGCTCCGAATTCGGTTTCGAGAAAGTCCCGCTGAAACTGATCTTCCGCAAAAAAAGGTGATAGATGGTCTATCAGCTTTTTTTTCTTCAGGAAAGTTGGATAGATAAATATCACTCAATGCGCTTCTTCAACAGCGCTGGAAATGTACATCATGGCAAGTAGAACAAAAACGAGCGTCTGCACAATGTACACAAACAGCTTCAGCGCAACAATCGGAAGTGGAACAATCAGCGGAACAAGGATGAGCAAAACCAGCAAAACGAGATCTCCCCCCTTCATGTTGCCGAAGAGGCGGAAAGACATAGACAGCGGCCTCGACAGGTGGCTGATAATTTCAATCGGCAGCATTAAGGGGGTAAGCCACCATACTGGCCCCAGAAATTGCTTAATGTATTTAAGGCCGTGCGTTTTTATTCCCACAGCATGTGTGGAGAAAAACACGACAAGCGCCAGAGCTGCTGTTGTGTTGATGTTGGAGGTCGGCGATGAAAAGCCGGGGATCGCCCCGATGAGGTTTGATAAAAAAATAAAGATCCCCAGCGTTGCGATCAGTGGAAAATATCTACGCCCGTTATGGCCCATCACTTCATTCAGCAGCGAATCAAATCCGCTAATAATGACTTCCAGAACATTTTGCAATCTTCCGGGATAAATTTGCAGTTGCCTTGTCGCCAGAAACGCAAGTGCGGTGAGAAACACGACCAGAAGCCATGCATAGGCAACATGGTTAGGGATATAGGGATTCTCTAAAAAATATAGAGGGTGCATACTCTAATGAACCTCCTCAATAAAGTTTTTTTTTGCCGCAGAGATGATTAATGTCAGGATGATGTTGATTATCACCACGGAAAGTCCAATAATTAATCCGATAACATGAACGGTTTCGTTGGCAATCAAAAAGAATAAAACAACAGCTGTGATGGCCAGGCGAAGATAATACTTAATCATAACGGGGCCCTTGACGTTACCGCTCGTTTTTTCAAAAAATCCCTGTAAGCCGCGTTCCATCCAGTGGAAATTGACGATGCTGATAAAACCGCCTATGAGAATGCCTAGCGCAAATTTGATCGGAGCAATAATGACTGAAAGAATAAAAAGAACTGCCAGAATAATCCAGTTGGTAATTTCAATTCTTTTTTGGAGCGGGTCTTTGGCGATGAGCTTCACTTTTTAATCTCTTTATAATGGATTCATCATCCCTGAAATTTTTTTTATTACAACATATAGGTTGCGGAACCCAGCCGAAATTCCGATCAATAAAAAAAAGACTGTAAACACATGGCCGGAATCAAATTTTCGATCCAGGTAACTTCATAAAAGGAGGCAACCCAAAACAGCCAGTACCATTGCAATGCCAATACTGCTGGCAAAGGCCAGCTGGACGCTCATTTTTTGTTCCGCTATCCATCTGGTGAGATGGTCCTTAGCATGTGCAAAAAACAAAGTCAAATAAAAACATGACCGCCGTTCATTTTTATTTTAAAAGATTGCGGTTTTCCCGATACCAGTCAATGGTTTTTTAAGCCCGGTTGCTAAATCCGTTTTCGCCTTAAATCCGAATTTTTTCCATGCCTTGAATGTATCGAGCAAGCGACGGGGTTGACCGTCGGGCTTGGTTTTGTCCCAGGTAATTTTTCCGGAAAACCAGACACACAGACGATTAATTCGGTCAGGTCTTTAATTGATATCTCTATGCCTGATCCGATGTTCACCGGTTCGCTTTTTTCGTAGGCATCGGCGGCAAGACTAATGGCGGCGGCCTTGTCATCAACATAGAAGAATTCCCGTGTGGCCGACCCGGTGCCCCAGGCTTCCAGTGTATCCGAATGCGCGTCTATGGCATCGAAGTATTTTTTGATTAATGCAGGAATCGCATGAACTGATAGATTTCTGCATCGACACATATTATCAATTTTACAGTTGTTTCTTTTTGCTGGATTAACCACATCGCGAGCATGCTCACGGAAAATTAACGCTCGTCCCGCATTTGCGGGATTACATTATCCCCATGATATTCCTGCTGGATTTGTCTGAATAATCTTGTGTTTTCTAGTATTTCCATCCTTATACACCCTATTTCATTTTGTGGGGGAGACATCGGTGGTTGGTCTAATGATGCTGCGGCGCAAATTGTGTGTGTGTGGAAACACACTCTTAGTCATTCGTGTTGCGTGCGACACAATTGAATGGGACTGTGGCGTTGACCTCGACCTTGAGTTTATCTACAAAAGATGCAAGGATAGCAAACCAGCGTAACACCGCATCAACTGGATAATCAGGGACACATTTACGATGAACTAATCAGTGGCTGTCCCTAATTATTCCTGTTGCGGGACGAGCGTTAATTTTCCGTGAGCTTGCTTGCGATATCATGACGTTCATTTCATACCTCGACAGCGAGCTCGCGAGGTGGTTGATTACGAGGAAAAGAAAACAGGTAATACAGGAGGGGTGAGATGAGAGCGCTTATGAATGTGTTGATGGGATTACTGGGGCTATTTATGTTTGCGGCTCTTCCGGTTGCTGCCGCGACAATCGAGCTGACCGAAAAGGACAATGGGGCCGTTATGAAAGTGCAACCGGGGGATCAGATCAAGGTAACGATGCAGGGCAACCCTACCACCGGCTATACTTGGAAGTTGGCCGCTATATGCGTTGACGTTCTGGAGCCGGGATTGGAACCAGAATATGTTCGGGATTCAACCCTGCCGGGCGCGGGGGGAATGTTCACCTTTCGTTTCACGGCACGCAGTCAGGGGAACACCAAAGTGATTCTTGCCTATCTCCGAACATGGGAAAAGGATATGCCGCCGGTAAAGACCTTTGAGATGACTGCGGATGTGAATTCACCACAGGAAAAAAAGCCGGTGACCACGGTGCATTACCTGTCGAACAATGGGACAACGCTTACAGCATCATTTGACCCGAACACCAACCAGATTCAGATGACCCTGCCGGATGGGCGAACGCTTTTATTACCCGCGGCTATTTCAGCATCTGGAACGCGCTATAGCAATGCCTACGAAACATTCTGGGGTCATCAGGGAAAGGGCATCTACACCAAAGGGGATAAGGTTATCTTCGAGGGAACCCTCCAGGTCGGGAAATAGTCCGACCGCCGGTACCTGAATCCTTTTTCGGACTGTCCACAATACCTGGTGTCGAGGTGATAATGTGTTTACAATAAAAGCAAGTTCTTATCAAACAAATTATTAAATCTGTCGTCAATGAACCGGCGTTCAGCTTCTAAAAAGGATGAAACAGAATGAAAGGATCCTTAAAACAAACAATAATCCTGGCCATACTTAACAGGCACGTCCTTATACTTTTCAACTTTATCCTATGCGCAATAATCGTTTCGACCGTTATGGCATTTATTACCCTGGTCAGGACACCTGAAAACGACATTAAAGAAATGGTGGAAATGTGCAATGGCATCGCAATCATTCTTTATGGGTACGGGGTGGCGCTTGAATCCAGAGCACCCCTTATGAGGTACCTCAAACTATATCCTGATTTTGCCACCCCGCTCCAGACCGGGGTCGACAAACTGTGTCATAAATACGGCATCTTTATATTGTTGCTGGCCCTTGCCCAGGAAGTGCTGGTGCACCTTGTCACCATACCAGAACGCGTACTAAATAAAGACGGCAAGGAATTATATATTTTTTTCATCTGTATAACAATCATGATACTTGTTTCTTTCCTTCTCCTGCGCCTGACGGTAATGGCGGCACTTCCTGCCCGATTGATCGCGGCGTATGGTAAAGAACTAACCGGGACGGTGGATCGTTGAAACGCACACCATTCATCACATCTGCCGGTCCTTGATAAATTTTCCAAACGCCCAAAGAGCCTTATCAACAGTTCGCCCTTTAAAAGCGGCGAACTTGGCGTGGAAAGGCAAATACCTATCAATGTATGCTTTGATTTTTCGTCGGTCATCATACTGTGAATTTTCCTCACAGACACCATTTTCAATGAATGCCATAGCGCGATGCACATGCTGGTCATAAATTGGGAATCGATCATGTTGCCAACAGTGAAGCCAAAATATTCTCCAGATGGCACCGCCATTGCTGAAGCGAGCCAAAAAGTCATTTGCGGTGGCGGTGGGTTGAAGCTGTTCGAGTTCATCCCTGCGCTCAACAAAGTTGTAATGAACAGATTTAGACTTTCCGGCGGAGAGCGGCGTTCCGTTTTTCCACTGATACAGTTCGAGTATGCGTTTTTCATTTAACGCCTGTCCGATATTGTCACGGTACAGGTTTTCTTTTGGATCTTTATACCGAAGTTTCCAAAAATCAACGAATTGCTGTGGGTTAGCTTGGAATAGTTTGTAAATGATCATTGGCATTGGATTATACCTCTAACGAAGAAATCAGCCGGAGCACAGAGATTGGCTGTATTGAACTTTGTTGTGCCGCCTTTATAAATATTAAAGGTAACGATCTGTAAGGTATGAAATATAATTATTATGCTGTCCCCTAAATTGGGCTAGGCGAATTATGAGTTCTTGGTATGTTATTGCATGAAAAAGAACGCCATCAGCGCTTGCTTTATCAGCAAATTCTTCAACCTCCTTCCGATGCCTATAACCACATTCACCCAAAGCATCATACCACAAATAGAGAAGGCGGTAACGCGAGTGACCGAATTGACGATTCAGCCCAAGAATGTGCTTAATGAGTTGTGCTGCATTAAGAAAACTAAATTGAGTATCAGTCGGAGATATATTTTTAGCGAGACGCTTTATTGACAGAAGATTTTCCCAAGCTGACTCATTTGTGAAATATTTCTGATCAAGTCCACCGTGCCTCCGTGAAGAATAGGCTTCTGTAAATTTGCATTCAATTGCAAATACTTTGAATTTGTTAGGTTGTGAATGGAAAAATACAACATCAAGATTCGGGGAATATTGAAAGCGATCATCGATGGGGAATTTTTGCTCAAATTTTATTTCTCCAGATAATTGACTATGGGCACGGGAAAGTCCACACGCTGAAAACAGTAATGAAAGATCAGGTGATTCTCTCCAGTAATCGAACAGGTTAATTCCGAGTGCAGACGATGAGTGGAGAGCTTGAATTTTAGCCGGTTGCCCAGCACTGCTTTTCAACTCACCCCCATCTCCGCCCTCAAGTTCTTTTCTTGATTTCTCTTTAAGGGGCAAAAGTGATGCCCCTGTAAAAAGTCAAAAGTCATTTAACGCATTAAAATAATTCAATAAACAGCAATTTTTTCTTGACAAAATATTTGAAATATGGCAT
>WRPE01000045.1 GCA_009773315.1 Syntrophaceae bacterium | reverse complement strand
ATATATGCCATATTTTAAATATTTTGTCAAGAAAAAATTGCTGTTTATTGAATTATTTTAATGCGTTAAATGACTTTTGACTTTTTACAGGGGCATCAAGTTTTAAGGTTTAAGTTTAAAAATAATGATTGCGCGAAGCGCTTCCGCTCTATACCTTAACTACTTAAAACTTACTACTTAAAACTTAAATTTTAAATCTTAAAACTGTTATCTTTCTTTGCCTGCGGCCGGATGATCCCGAGCTTATGCATCCTCGCCCTGAGCGTGCTGGCGTTGAGGCCCAGGATCGCTGCGGCGCCGTCCTTGCCCTCGATGCGCCATCTTGTTTCAGAAAGGATTTTCAGCATTTGGTTTCGCTCCGTCTCTTCCAGGGTTCTCACGGCGGATGATATGGTGGGGGATGAAATCTCCAGTTGGTCCGCCAGATGTAGAACCGGTCCCTGGCACAAGATCACGGCCCGTTCAATGATGCTTTCCAACTCCCGGACGTTCCCGGGCCACGGATAATCGTACAGCGTCCTCATGGTCTCCTTCGAAATCGTCGTGATCTGTTTGCCCAATCTTTTGGAATACCGGTCGACGAAGGCCTGTACCATCAATGGGATGTCTTCTTGCCGCTGCCGTAAGGGTGGAACGGTGATGGGGAAGACATTGAGCCGATAGTAAAGGTCCTGCCGAAACCGGCCCTCGCGGACCTCTTTCTCCAAGTCGCGATTGGTCGTCGCCACGATCCGGACATCAACCTTGACGGTATAAGACGAGCCCAGGCGCTCAAACTCGTGATGTTGGATTACCCGCAGGAGTTTGATCTGCAACTCCAGCGGCAGTTCCCCGATCTCGTCTAAGCAAAGGGTGGAACCATTGGCGACCTCAAACCTGCCCATCCGCCGGGTATCGGCGCCGGTAAAAGCGCCCTTCTCGCGGCCGAACAATTCACTTTCTATTAAATTGCCCGGCAAGGCGGCACAGTTGACTGTGAACAAAGGCCGCTCCTTTCGCGGACTCATGTTATGGATGGCGGCAGCGATCAACTCTTTTCCCGTACCGGTTTCCCCGAGAATGAGAACCGTTGTGTTCGCCTGCGCCACTTGTTCCACTCGATAGAGAACATACTTGAGACCATCACTTTGCCCGATAATATTCTCATGCTGATGTTTTATTTTATTCTCATGACGGAAGTAAATATTCTCGGCCTCGAGCTGGTCTTTCATGGCTGCAACTTCCGAAAGGGCCGCCGTGAGCTCGACTGTCCGTTCCTGCACTTGCGTTTCGAGGCCGTCATGGGCTTTTTTGAGCGCATCCTCTGCATGCTTGCGCCTGGTGATATCCTGTGCGTAGATACGCGCTACTTTCAGATGAGCAGCAACAATGATACTTTCGATAAACACTCTGCCGTTTATTTCCACTTCACGGAGCGCATATCGCCCATCCTGTTCCTGTTCCTGTTCCTGTTCCTGTTCCTGTTCCTGTTCCTGTTCCTGTTCCTGTTCCTTGATTACTTTAGTCAGATCATGTGGGAGGAACAAGCGGACGTCATTTTCCGGGACTTTTAACGTCTTCAATATCCTCAGGGTTGAATCGTTGCAATAAACGATACGCCCCTTAAGGTCCGTTTCGATGACAGGATTGGGATTTAACTGAGGGAATGAAGCAAGATGCTCAATCTTTGCCTCCGCCTTTTTGTGTTCGGTGACATCAATGATTGTGGTATGGATAATCCTGGCATGGCCTTCGGTATTTTCCGTCACGATGCTTCGGAGTTGCGCATAGAACGCTGCGCCGTCTTTTCTCTTAAGCCAAAGTCCACAGGTCTGGCTTCCCTGTTGTTGAAAAACAGATTCACGGTGCTTTGCAAAAATTTGTCTATCCGCCGGTTGTGCGATAACATTGATAAAGGGTTTCTTAAACAGTAATTTTCTTTCGGAGCCCAGCAGTTTCGCGCCGGTTAGATTTACTTCGAGGATCAGCCCCTGTTTATCAAAGGTGAAATAGCCGACGGGTGCAAAATCATAGAGTTCGACATACTTATTGCGCGATAACTCCAGATCCCCCTGCGCTTGCCGGAGCTCTGCATTCTGCATCTCCAGCTCGATCTGGTGGACCTCCAGCTCGTGGACGAGCTTTTTGGCATCCTTCTCGGAACGAGGCGTTTGTAAATCCGTTTTTTTCGCACGCAACCGCTTTTCCGCCTGCCTGCGTAGTTGGGTGTCTGCTAGTGAAGGTTTCTTATCTTTGGTGGCGCCCATGGTTGCTCCTTTGCTGGAGATCAGAATACAGAATACAGAAGCCAGAAGTCAGAATAAAAAAACATTCTGTATTCTATCTTCTGTCTTCTTTCTTCAGTCCTGCAATCTCTTCCCTCAGTTCGGCCTCTAGCGTCTTGGCCGCGGTGATGTTGGAAAAGGTGATCACCACGCCGCCGATGACGTCCTCCATGGTGCGGTAGGGCATGATGCGCACCAAAAACCAGCGTCCATCGCTGGCGGCGATCTGCTTTTCCGAGAAAACCAGTGTCCTGAGCACTTCTTGTGCTTCTTCGGTCATCGTTGGATAGAGCAGGTCGTTTGTAATGTCGGAGAGCGGCCTGCCTACATCGCCCGGGAGCAGCGAGAAGAGTTTGTCCGCTCCGGTTGTGAAGCGTCGCACATGGAGTTCGTTGTCTAAAAACACGGTGACTATTTCCGTGCTGTTGAGCAGATTCTTCATATCATCGTTAATCCAGGAAAGCTCGTCCATTTTGGAGAGTTGCTCGGCGTTTACCGTTTGCAGTTCTTCGTTCAAGGACTGCATTTCTTCCCGGGAAGTGGTCAGTTCCTCATTGGTGGATTGCAACTCCTCGTTGGTGGACTGCAATTCCTCGTTCGTAGATTTGAGTTCTTCCTGCGAGGATTGCATCTCCTCGCGGGTGGTCTGGAGTTGTTCGCGGAATTGCTGGACCTCCTCCTCCAGTTCGCGAACCCGGGCATTGCCGACAGGCGCTTTCCTCGAGCTGACTTTTGTTTTCTTTTCCAGGGGTGTAGCCACGTCGGTAAAGATGATCATCACCATCCCACGTAGCGCCTCCGGCTCTTCAATTTTCTGAACCGTGATATCAATGGTCTGTTTGCCGCCATTGGTTCCGAGCTGGAGACCCCTGGCGGTGATCGCCCCTTTTTGCCTCAGCGCCTTCTGGAAGGCGCTCACAAGATCAAAACGGAGTCCAACACGGGCCATGGCAAAAATATTCCAGTTGGCCTTACCGGCCGCCGGCTCCAGATATTTGCCTGTCCGCCCGCTGATATAGAGGATATCACCCTTGTCGTTGACCAGCACGGCAGGCGGGGAAAAGTGTTGTAAGAGCAGTTGGTCCGCGAGGGACTGGAGATTGGCGGCGGGTTTCAACATCGTTAACTCCTTAGGAAGTCCCGGCAGGGCGGGGATAAATGAGGCTGGAAACGCCAGCGTTTCGGCAGTCAGGACTGATTCTCGCCGCAGGAATTGTCGCGACTTGATGGCGAGCGGCGCGAAGAGATCAGTGAAGTTATTGATAGTCTCCGCGTTTCCCAGAAACAGGACACCGCCTGGTTTCAGGCTGTAGTGAAAAAGCGGCAGGAGTTTTTTCTGAAGTTCCGGCGTCAGATAGATCAAAAGGTTGCGGCAGATGAGGATATCGAGCTTGGTAAAGGGCGGGTCCATGATGACGTTCTGTGTGGCAAAGGTTACCATTTCCCGGATATCCTTGCCGATGCGGTAGCCGTTCTCTTCCTTAATAAAAAACCGCTTCAGGCGAGCTTGCGATACGTCCGCGGCGATGCCCACCGGATAGACCCCTGAGCGGGCTTTGTCGATCGTGTCCCGATCCAGGTCGGTGGCAAAGATATGCAGGGTGAAATTCTCCGCGTGTTCGACCTTTTCGATGGCCTCTTTAAAGGCCATAGCCAGCGAATAAGCCTCTTCCCCGGTCGAGCAGCCCGCCGACCAGGCACGCAGCTTCCCGCCTTGCGGGTAGTTTGCGAGCAGCGCCGGGATGGCCTCTTCCCGAAGTTGTTCCCATGTCGTCGGGTCTCGAAAAAAGCTGGTTACGCCGATCAAAAGTTCCTTGAAGAGGATTTCCAACTCCTGGGGATTTTCCTGCAGATAGCGGACATAGGAGGCGATTCGGTCGATCTGGTGAATACTCATGCGCCGCTCGATCCGGCGATAGAGGGTGTTTTTCTTGTACATGGAGAAGTCGTGGCCGGTCTTAGCCCGAAGCAGAATGAGGGCTTTAGCCAAGGCGCTATGGTCCTTCTCCTCTAAGGGAATTTCTGTCTTGGTAACGACAAGGATGTGTCTCAGATAGTCAAGAATCTTTCCGGGCAGATCCTCCGCCGGGGCAATTAGGTCGGCAAGCCCCGCCGCAATGGCGCTTTTGGCCATGCTGTCGAACTTGGCCGAGGCAGGCGACTGTACCAGTACCAACCCCGCCTTTTCCTTGATGGCCCGAAGCCCCATCGTGCCGTCCGAGCCCATGCCGGAGAGGATAACGCCAATGCTATGTTCCTTAAGGTCTTCGGCGAGGGAACGCAAAAAAAAGTCGATCGGGAGGCGCAGGCCACGAGGCGCTGTCGGCTCAAAAAGATGCAGCACACCGTGCAGAATGGACATGTCCTTGTTGGGAGGGATCACATAGACGCAGTCGGGTTTGACCCGCATCCGGTCACTGACCTGGAAAACCTCCATCGCGGTGATGCGCGAGAGCAGTTCAGGCATGATTCCTTTGTGGGTCGGGTCCAGATGCTGGATGATGATAAAGGCCACGCCGCTATTTTCGGGTACATGACTCAGAAACTGCTCGAGGGCCTCCAGACCCCCGGCGGAGGCGCCGATGCCGACAATAGGAAAAAGGCCGCTCTCTGGCCTGGCTGGCGTGTCTTTTAATAAGTCGGGAGTTTTTTTCTGCGCTTTTTTGCCCCTCAAGGGGTTACTGGAAAGAGCGGCGGAAGACAACTTCGCTAACTTACCTGTCCTGTTTTTCAGGGTCGGAGATTTGTCCCGTTTATGACGCTTGTTTGCTGGTTTCGTTTGTTTTTTCATGGGTATAGGCATATCATGTTTTCCTTAAACACGCCAATCTCATTCTTGGACGTCCGGCCTTGTTATCCCGATTTTATGCATCCTTGCCCGCAACGTGCTCGCATGAAGTCCGAGGATGGCGGCGGCCCCGTCATGGCCCTCGATGCGCCATCCGGTCTCTGCCAGGATCTTCATAATCTGGTTTCGCTCCGTCTCTTCCAGTGTCCTCACGGCGTCTGCAATGGGCGGGGATGAAATTTTCAGTTTATCGACCAGTTGCAAAACCGGCCCGGGGCTGAGGATGACGGCCCGTTCAATGATACTCTCCAGCTCCCGGATATTGCCGGGCCACGGATAATCCTGCAGTGTTTTCATCGTCTCCTTCGAGATCGACGTGATCTTTTTGCCCAGCTTTCTGGAAAACCTTTCGATGAAGGATTGGACCATCAGCGGGATGTCATCTTTTCGCTGCCTAAGCGGCGGGACTGTGATGGGGAAGACGTTAAGCCGGTAGAAAAGGTCCTGCCGGAACCGGCCCTGGCGGACTTCCTCCGTCAGATCACGATTGGTCGTCGCCACGAGCCGCACGTCTATTTTGATCGTCTGGGACGAGCCCAGGCGTTCAAACTCGCGATGCTGGATGACCCGCAGAAGCTTGGCCTGCAACTCCAGCGGCAGTTCTCCGATTTCGTCCAGGCAGAGGGTGGAACCATTGGCAACTTCAAACCGGCCGATCCGCCGGCTGTCGGCCCCGGTAAAGGCGCCTTTCTCGCGGCCGAACAGTTCACTCTCAATGAGATTGGCCGGCAGGGCGGCGCAGTTGACCGTGAACAAAGGCCGCTCTTTGCGGGGGCTCAGGTTATGGATGGCGGCGGCGATCAATTCTTTTCCCGTACCGGTTTCCCCGAGAATGAGGATTGTTGTGTTGGTCGGAGCCACCTGCTCGACCCGGTAGAGAACATACTTCAGGCCGTCGCTCTGCCCGATAATATTTTCAAATTGATGCTTCATTTTGCTCTCGTGACGGAAGTAAATGTTCTCGACCTCGAGCTGTTCTTTCATGGCTTGAATTTCGGAAAGAGCCGTCCGCAGTTCGACCGTCCGCTCTTCGACCTCCGCCTCGAGCTTGTCATGAGCTTTTTGCAGCGCCTCCTCTTCTACCCGCAATGTCTCATTGCGTTTTTGCTCCGTCAGGTCGGTAACCACCATGCACACCGCATCTTTAGTATCCGTGTGTCGAAGGGCGCTGATAGAAAGAAGGACCGGCGTGAAATTATTTCCTTCGGTTTTTAAAGACAGTTCCAGCTTGCTGTTTTTCTTTAAACTCTGTTGAAGCAGCGTTTCGAATAACGGAAGGTCTGTTGAAGAAAAATAACGGTAGATGGAGGTCCCAATAATGTTTTCCAGAGATCCCGAGACGATATCCGCAAAACGCTGGTTACAAAAAAGGATCGCGCCGTCATCGGCCAGGGTGACGGCCCCTTCGTTCATGGTTTCGACCATGACCCTGTAAGGTTGATCGGCGCCCGACAGTGTAAAGACACGGTCCCCGTCCGCCGCTGAAACCACCAGGCCATCCACCTCGCCGCTCAGAATCGCGCGCAGTGTTTCTTCGGATTCCGTCATCCGCAAGGTGAGTTCCTGAAAATCGTCTAATAGCTGCTGGCGGGTTTTCTTCGAGTTGTTCATGGGTTCGTTCTCATTCCAGTAGACGATAGAATACAGAATATAGAATCCAGAATGTTTTTTTATTCTGTCTTCTGACTTCTGACTTCTGTCTTCTTGGTTTTTAAATCAATACCGACCAGAAACTTTTCCGTATCCGACATATCGCCGATAAGCTTCCGAAATGGCAGAGGGAGCTGCTTGATGAGTGTCGGGGTGGCAATAATCTGCTCTCCCTTGGCCAGCTGGGGTTGCTGATAGATGTCGATCACCTTGAGTTCGTAGGCGCCTTCCAGGTATTTTTCACAGAGTTTCTGGACGTTGGCGATGGCCCGGGTTGACTTCGGGGTCATCCCTGTAACATACAGCCGAAGAAGGTACTTGGCGCGATGGGGCATCGCCGCTGCTTTTTCGAATTCCTTCGTGCTTGCATTCACTTTTTTTATCACCATGTCTGTTTCTCCTAAAGAATAATACAGAATACAGAATACAGAATCCAGTAGTCAGTAGTCAGTAGTCAGTAGTCAGAAGTCAGAATACCGTCTTCTATCTTCCGACTTCTATATTCTTTATTCTATATTCTGACTTCTTTGTTTTCGGAATTCCGAACAACTTGCGAATAGGACTCCAACAGTTTGCTGACCTCTTCAATCAAACGGTTTAATTCGGAAACATCGCCATACTCAAGATCCCGGACGAGAATTAAATAGTATCGCGATTCTTCGATGGAACCTTGTGCGATATTGTAAAAACGTAGTTTGTCTGCTTTAGAACGCTTCTTGAACCCTTCTGCAATATTTGCAGCAATTGAGACGGCGGCTCGCCGAAATTGCGATGACAGACCGTAGATTTCAGATCGGGGGAATGTCCGCGACAAACGGTACACTGCAAGCACAAACTGATGGGCCTTTTGCCACACCACCAGGTCTTCAAATCCTTTCGCCGACGCCCGCATGTAAACTCCTTAATCAGAAGACAGAATCCAGAAGTCAGAATGTTTTTATTCTTCTATCTTCTATATTCTATATCCTCACACCGCCCTTATATCCAACCCCACCAGCACGCGCTCTGTGTTTGCCAGATCGCCGATGATCTTTTTGATCGGTTCGGGAAGTTTCCGGACCAGTGTCGGTAGAGCAATAATCTGGTCCCCTTTAGCAAGCTGGGGATTTTTTAAAAGGTCGATTACTTCAATCTTGTATTTCCCTGCAAGGTGTTCTTCACAAATCTTCTTTAAGTTGGCAAAGGCCGTAATCGATTTTTGGGTCTGACCGGCGACATACAATCTCAGATTCCAGGCGTCTTCCGTTGCAGCAATCTTTGTTTTTTTGCCTTTACCTTTTGAAACAGTTTTCATCTTCCTATCCTTTCGTTTTCTTTTTCGAGCGCAACGTCCGCGGAGCTGAAGGACCCCTTTTGCGCAGCTGTGCCATATTCAAACGGTCTTCCGCCTGGACAGCTTGGTTTTTTTGCTCCTCTTCCGCCATCAAATGCACCTCCAGCGTTTCCACATCGAACTCGGCGCGCAGCGCTGCGATTTTTGCTTCCAGGGCATTCTTCTTGCGTTCCTGCGCGCGGAGCCTGCGCGCCACCTCACGCTGGCGTGCCAGATCAGAAGCCCTTTCCCCGGCTTCCTGGGCGGCCCGGGCGCTGCCGGTTAATACTTCGCCTGCGCCGGTATAGATGTCGATCAGGTCAATGCCCTGATTGGTGAGCAGGAACTCCTGAATCTGGTTGGAGTGAGCCATGCCGCGGGACTTCAAAATGTAGAGGCCCCGGTTGCGCTCTCCGTTGAGTTCGATATCCCGCACGAGCAGCCACGTATCGATCAGGGAAGATATCTCTTCGCTGGTATGCTCAAGGCTGCCTTCATAACGGGTAAGATCCGTCAGGAAGGTCGTGATATTGGTCATCTTTAAATAATCAATCAGGCGCGTTAAGATGGATTTAACTTCTGATACTGACCCCGCGGCGCTAAGGTTGCTGATCGGGTCCACAATGAAAACCTGGGGATCAAATTCATTGATTACCTTGTGGAAGGTGAGCAGGTGCATTTCGAGACCATAAAGCGAAGGCCTTACTGAGTGAAACCGGAGAAGTCCCTTCTTTACCCATTGGGCGAGGTCCATGCCGATGGAAGCCATGTTGCGGATGATCTGGCTGGGCGATTCCTCGAAGGCAAAATAAAGGCAGCGCTCGCCCCGTCTGCAGGCGGCGTCGGCAAAGGTTGCCGCCAGACTTGTTTTGCCCGTGCCCGCCGTGCCGGAGATGAGAATGGTGCTGCCCCGGTAGAACCCTTTCCCTTCCAACATGGCATCCAGTTTGGGGACGCCCGTGGAGACCCGCTGAGAGGATACGGGGTAGTCGAGTCCCAGGGATGTGATGGGTAAAATCGAGAGGCCGCCCTCGTCAATCAGAAAGGGATATTCGTCGGCGCCGTGCGATGAGCCGCGGTACTTGATAATGCGCAGGCGGCGTGTGGAAATTTGTTCGTCGATGCGGAAGTCCAGCAGGATCACGCAATCGGCTACGTATTCTTCAAGCCCGTAGCGAGTCAGTGTCTTCTCGCCGCTCTCCCCTGTGACGATGGCCGTCACCCCGCGCTCTTTCAGCCAGTGAAAAAGCCTCCGAAGTTCCGCACGCAGGATAGCGCTATCGGACAACCCGGAGAAAAGCACCTCGATGGTGTCCAGGACAACTCGTTTTGCGCCGACGGAATCAATGGCAGCACCCAAACGGATGAACAATCCTTGTAGATCGTACTCGCCTGTCTCTTCAATTTCGCTGCGCTCGATGTAAACGTGGTCCATGGCGATAAGGCCTCGTGACATCATGTCGTTGATATCAAAACCCAGAGAGATGAAGTTCTTCGCCAGGTCCGCAGGTGTTTCCTCGAAGGTCATGAAGACCCCGGGTTCGCCGAAATCCATGGCGCCCCGCAGGAGAAACTCCATGGCAAAAAGTGTTTTGCCGCAACCCGCAGAGCCGCAGATCAGGGTTGGCCTGCCTTTGGGAAGGCCTCCCTTCGTGATTTCATCGAGACCTTTGATGCCCGTCGGGCATTTTTCAAGCAGAACAGCATCATGCTTTTTCTTAACCATGGTTATCTCCTGGAATATTTACCCTCGTTAAAAAGTGGAACACTTTCCAACAGCGTAAATCAGGTTGAAGTGAAGTAATTCTTATCAGAACAGAATGCGTTAGAGGCCGCGTGCTTACGTGCATTAAATCATCATCGATGGAGGGTCGTTAAGGGAAAATGACGTCATTTCATTTTCTGCACTGGCTCTACCTTATCAAAAAAAATATTAATTTTCCATAGTTAAAATGCAACGGGCAGGAATAGGACTTTAATCCCGCTGTTGCGGGACGAGCGTTAATTCTCCGTAGCGAGCTCGCGCGGTGGCTTTAATTAATGATGGAAATTGGATGGAGAATTTTCTATAGTGTCGAATAATTTTTGCGGGAGGTCATAAGATGCAGGATCGTCAGTTTGGGCGGATTTGTTTTGTTTACGGTGAAAACGGGGGGAAGTACCCTTTTAATCATTCTCTGTATCTGAAAGGGGACAAGGCGAGGGTGATTATCGATCCCGCCTGCTCCCAGGAGAAGCTGGCGCGCTTAAAAGATGAAGGTGTTGACTGGGTCTGGCTTTCGCATTGGCATGAAGATCACATCCGCTATCTGAATATTTTTGAGAATTGTCCGCTATGGATGTCCGGGCGTGATTTTCCGCCGCTGACGGACATTCGTATTTTTTTAGACTGGTATGGTTTAGAAAGTCCCGATCAGCGCGGCTATTGGGAAAAAATCATGATCGAAGAGTTTAACTATCAGCCAATATCCCAAGCACGTTTTCTTGCGGATAATGAAACGATTGATCTGGGAGGGCTTTCCGTCCAAATCATTGCCACGCCGGGGCATACCCCGGGGCACCTGTCTTTCTTTTTCCCCGAAGAAGAACTTCTTTTCCTCGGGGATTACGATTTGACGTCGTTCGGTCCCTGGTATGGCGATGTGGCCTCCAGCATTGACGAGACAATTGCCTCTATCCGTAAACTCAAAGCAATTCCCGCCCGGAGATGGGTGGCCGCACACAATTCGGGACTTTATGAAGAAAATCCCGGCTCGCTCTGGGATGCCTATGAAAACATTATCTATGAGCGGGAAAATAAACTCCTGTCCTTTCTGGAGCAGCCGAAAACGCTTGGAGAGATTTGCTCCGCCTGGCTGATTTACGGCAAGCCGCGCGAGCCGAAAGAGTTTTTTGAATTCAACGAAAAGGTTTTAATCGGCAAGCACTTGGACTATTTACTGGGGCAGGGTAGAATTATGAAGCAAGACAATCGTTATGCACGGGTCTGAGCGCCTGAGATTTGACTTGATAAAAGGACGTCATCATTGTAGAAAAGATCCAAATGTATGTTTTTTGGAGGATTAAATGTACTGGGAAAAAGAAATAGAGACCATGGATCGTTCCAAACTGGAAGCGGCGCAACTGATTGCGCTTCAGGATACGCTCATCAAAGTGGGAAAATCTTATTATTACGGCAAAACGTTCCAGGAAAAGGGGATTGGTGTCAGCTCGGTGAAATCCCTTTCGGATATCACCAAATTTCCGTTTACGACCAAGGACGATTTACGCGAACACTGGCCGTACGGTTTTACCGCTGTTCCGAAAGACGAACTGGTGCGAATGCACTCGTCATCGGGAACCACCGGCCGGGCGACGGTCGTCTTTCACACCGCCAAAGATATCGCCGTCTGGACGAATCTGTTGGCGCGATGCCTCTACATGGCCGGTATGCGCAAAGGCGATGTCTTTCAAAACATGATGACCTATGGACTTTTTACGGGTGGTCTGGGATTTCATTACGGCGCTGAAAAAATTGGCGCTCTGGTTATTCCGGCGGGCGCCGGCAACTCCAAACGCCAGATTCAGTTGATGCGTGACTTTGCCACCACGGCTGTTCATGTCATTCCCAGCTACGCCCTGCATCTGTCCACGGTTTTTGATGAACTGAATCTTGATCCGCGCAAGGATACGTCCGTAAAAATCGCTTTCCTGGGCGCGGAGCCGCACACGGAAAAGATGCGCAAAAAGATTGAAGAAATATACGGCTACAAGGCATTCAACTCCTACGGCCTTTCCGAAATGAACGGGCCGGGTGTGGCCTTTGAATGCCCCTACCAGGACGGCATGCATATCTGGGAAGACAGTTTCCTGGTGGAGATTATTAATTCGAAAACGCTGCAACCGGTTCCCGACGGCGAGGAAGGTGAACTGGTTATGACGTCTTTGCAGAAAGAGGGGATGCCGCTCATCCGCTACCGCACCAAGGATTTGACCCGGATTATCCCGGAACCCTGTGCCTGTGGACGGACGCATCGCCGGATCGAAAGGATCAAAGGCAGATCGGACGATATGCTGATCCTCAAGGGCGTGAACATTTTCCCGATGCAGATTGAAAAGAAGCTGATGGACATTCCGGGTGTCGGCACAAACTTCCTGATTATTTTGACCAGGGAAGGGTACAATGACGATATGACGGTGAAGGTGGAAGTGGGCAAACAATATTTTTCCGGCGATTTGAAACAGCTGGAAAAGTTGAAAAAGAAAATTATTGAGGAATTAAAAGGAGAAATCTTAATTACGCCGAAAGTCGACCTGGTCGAACCCGACAGCATTCCGAAAGGGGAAGGGAAGGCGGTCAGGGTGGTTGACAACAGAAAAGAATAAACTGAGGAGAAACGTATGATTGCTTATCAGCTTTCTATTTTTGCGGAAGATAAACCAGGGAAATTGGCTCATGTCACGAGCGTTCTGGCCAAGGCCAAAATCAGCATTCGGGCGACAACCATATCGACTTCCGATACGTTCGGGGTGATTAATTTGATCGTCGACGACCCTCAGCGGGCGGAAAAAGCGCTGAAGGATGCGGGCATGACGGTGCATCTGAAGAGCGTTTTGGCCGTGCTGATTCCCGATAAGCCGGGCGGATTGGATAAGTTAATGCAGCTTTTGTACGGGGAAGGGATCAATATCAACAACGCTTATGGTTTTGTGCTGGAGAGCTCGGCCAGAGCTGTATTTGTCGTGGATGTGGATCAAATCGAAAAAACGGAAAAGCTCGTGGAAAAGAATGGATTTAAAACACTGGATACGGAATCCCTGTCGGCAGTAGAGCCGTTCCATTACATGAAATACTGACGAGGATAAAAAAATGGTACATCAGGACAAAGGCAAATTTTTTGAAAAGCATCCGGTAGGCACGAAGGTGCCCGAAGATCTGAAACAAGAAATCCTTAACCAAGTTGCAGACAACAACATTGCCTGCAAGGCGGCGGAAAAAATTGCTCTAAAAATGAAAACAAAGCTTGGCGAAGTCGGTGTTGTAATCGACATGCTCAATATCAATATTGCGCAGTGCCAGCTGGGGCTTTTCGGTTACGATGGAAAGTCAAAACAGGTTTCCGAGGCCTCGTCTGTGTCGCCTGAATTGGAAACAGGTATCTGTGCGGCGCTGACCGATGGCCGGCTGCCCTGCGCCGCGGCCTGGAAAATTGCGGACCAGTTCAAAATCAAACGCCTGGATCTCTGCGCCGCCTGTGAGAAACTGAAAATTAAAGTCAAACCCTGTCAGCTCGGCGCTTTCTGAATTTACGGGAAAATTCACGGCCCGGACTTTCATGAAGAATGAATGATATGATATTCAACTGGAAAGAGACTTATCAGGAAAGACTGACCGACGCGAAAAGCGCTTTAGCAAGGATCAGGCGCGGGGCACGGATATTTATCGGCTCCGCCTGCGGGGAGCCTCAAGGGCTCTTCAAGGCGCTGATCGATTCATCGCAGAATCTTGCCGATGCCGAGGTGATTCACTTCCTGGATATCGGAGTCACCCCTTATACAACGGATAAGTATAATGAGGCTTTTCGGCACAACGCCTTGTTTATCGGCTCGAATTCCAGGGCCGCCATCAAGGAAGGCAGCGCCGACTATACGCCCATCTTTCTGTCGGAGATTCCTCTCCTGATTCAAAGAGGCTCTATGCCTATTGATGTCGCCCTCATTACCGTATCACCGCCCGACAATAACGGATATGTCAGTCTGGGCATTTCGGTGGATATTACCAAGACGGCCGCGGAAGTGGCGCGATATGTGGTGGCGGAAGTTAATCCGAATATGCCCAGAACGCTGGGCGACAGCTTTCTGCATGTCAGCGAAATTTCCGCTTTTGTGGAAAACGATACGCCACTCCTCGAGTTTATTCAGAAATCACCGGACAATATTGCCAAGGCCATCGGCCAACTGATCGCTGACCTGATCGATAACGAATCAACGCTTCAGACGGGTGTGGGGAAGATTCCGAATTCGGTATTTCCCTACCTGACCAACAAAAAAGACCTGGGAATTCACACGGAAGCTTTTTCCGATGGTCTCATTGATCTGATTGAAACCGGCGTTGTCACCTGTAAAAAGAAATCATTGCATCCCGGAAAAATCGTTACGGCTTTCTGCATGGGCACCAAACGACTTTACGACTATGTGCACGACAATCCACTGTTTGAGTTTCGTCCATGCAAATACGTCAATGATCCGTATGTGATTGCACAGAATGACCGGATGGTTTCCATCAATTCCGCGCTCACCGTGGATCTGACCGGACAGGTCTGTTCCGATTCGCTGGGCTTTGAATTTTACAGCGGCATCGGCGGGCAGGTGGATTTTGTTCGCGGATCGGCCATGTCCAGGCGCGGCAAATCGATCATGGTGCTGCCCTCCACAACGGATGACGGAAAGATTTCCAGGATTGTGCCTTATCTTTCTCCCGGCAGCGGGGTGGTCGTAACGCGGGGGGACATTCACTATGTGGTGACGGAATACGGGATTGCCTACGTGCATGGAAAGTCCATCCGGGATCGGGCCATGATGCTGATGAACATCGCCCATCCTGATTTCCGTGGCGAACTGCTTGCCGCTGCCAAGAATCAGCGTTACATTTTTCAGGACCAGACGCTTCCGGTGGTGCTGTATCCTAAGGAATACGAAGTCAACTGGGTTGACAACAAGGGCACGTCCCTCTTTTTCCGTCCGGTGAAGGCCACGGATGAGCGGGCCATTCAGGATCTGATTTATGATTTGCCGGAGCAGGATGTCTTTACCCGGTTTTTCCACAGCCTCAAGTCTTTTTCCCACAAGGTGGCCATGCCGTTTGCCGCCATTGATTACAATGACAGGATGGCCATTGCCGCAGTCATTGGTAAGGAGGAACCGGAAGGCCGCGAAAAGATCGTGGCCATCGGGCGTTATATCAATGATCCGAATTCCCACTATGCCGAAGTCGCTTTCACGACCCACCAGGACTGGCAGGCGCGGGGTATCGGCACATTTCTGCTGAGGTATTTAATCTGCATCGCCCGCGAGAAAAATATTGCAGGATTCACGGCGGATGTGCTGTCCCGGAATAAACCGATGATGCAGGTGTTTTCCAAATCCGGCTATCCGCTAACGACACACCTGGACGCGGATGTTTATGAACTGAAAATAGACTTCAACCGTGGAGAAAAATAAACATGGACCGGTAAACAATTGAAGGATGCCCGGCCAGGAGCCATATGGAAAACAGACGCAACTTTATTAAAAAAAGCGCCATGCTCTGCGCCGCTTTAAGCCTGTCTCTTCCCGCACAGGCGCGGGCAGTCCAGCGGGAATTGAAAACCCGTAATCCGAAACGCGCGCTTGTTTTGTGTTACAGTCAGTCGGGATTTACCAGCCGCTATGGAAGACTGATGGCCTGTATCCTGAAAGACAGGGGATTGATGGCGGATCTGGCTGACATGCGGAGTTACGATAAAAAACGCCTGGCGGATTATGATCTGATCCTGATCGGCTCGCCGGTTTTTTATTACGATATTCCTTCTAATGTCAGCGACTGGCTGGCTGCGATGCCGAAAATTACGGGAACGCCTGTGGCGGCGTTTGTGTCTTTTGGCGGGCCGGAAGGCAATCAGCATAACGCCCTGTGTCATATCCTTCATCTTTTAGCGGAAAAGGAAGGGGTTCCCGTGAGCATGGGCGCCTTTCGCAGTATTCCGGCCTATCCCACGCCGGACTGGGACAGTGCCAATCAGCGATCGGGCGAACATCTGCCTAATGAGGCCACTTACAACCAGGTGCGGGACTTCACCAGGCAGGTTCTGGAGAGAGTCAAGCAAGGCCAACCGGTTTCCTATGCCTCCGAAATCACGCTCCGGGAAATGGCGCGGATGATGCCTTTGGTCTGGCTCAACAAGAAAGCGATAAGCCTTCACACCGTCGATGCCGCCCAATGCATCAACTGTCGGGCCTGCGTGAAAAAATGTCCGGTAGCCGCTATCCATCCGGAGAAACAATTTGTGGATCGCGATAAATGCCTGGCCTGCTTCGGTTGCCTGAATAACTGTCCGGCGGATGCCGTGGTCATGGCGTATCGCGGGAAACGCCTGTATGGTTTTCCGGAGTATCTCAAACGCAGAAAATTGACAATCCTGGAACCACCGGAGTTCCTGAGCTGCAGCCTTTGAACATATACCACTTGACTGACTTTAAAAATCAATTATGATAGAGAACGTAACGATACGCAAAGACATGCGTGCGAAAGTAAACTATTTCCAGGAATAAAATATAATGGAATTGCTCGTTGTTGCCCTGTTGCTGATCATCAATGGCATTTTTGCCATGTATGAGATCGCTTTGATTTCCGCGCGTCGCTCCAGTCTGGAAGAAGAAGCAAAATTCGGACGGCTGGGAGCTAAAACGGCGCTTGCCCTTCTGGCCGAGCCTGAAAAGGTTCTGTCCGCCATCCAGGTAGGCATTACGCTCATCGGGATTGTGTCCGGCGCCTATGCCGGGTTGGCTCTGGCGGAAGATGTTGCTCCCCTGTTGAAAAATATCGGCTGGCTCGCTCCTTACGCCCATACACTCTCTGTCGTCATCGTCGTCGGTATCATTACATACCTTTCCCTGATCGTTGGAGAACTGGTGCCGAAAACCATCGCGCTGAATCATGCCGAACCGATAGCCATCTTCCTTTCTCCGGCTATGAAAGTATTCAGTTCGGTCACTTACCCCGTCGTATGGATTTTAAGTATTTCCACAAAACTGGTCCTGAAATTATTTGGTGTTCAAAACCGCATTGAAGCCCCCGTCACGGAAGAAGAACTGCGCATGTTTTTAAAAAAGGGTTCCGAGCACGGCGTCATTGAAAAAGAGGAATCCGACATGATTAATGAAGTCATCCGTTTCGGGGACAAGCGAGCGAGCGCGCTCATGACTCCCCGCGTGGATGTCACCTGGCTTGATATTCACCAAACCCCTGATGAAATATTGTCGGAGTCTTTGAATTCACCCTTCCCGCGGTTGCTGGTGTGTGAAGATGAAGTCGATCACGTCAAGGGTGTGGTGAATGTCAAGGACATACTGGCCTACTATATCAAGCATCAAACGCTGCGTTTGGAGGAGATCCTGTTGGAGCCTCTGTATATTGCTGAACAGGCGCCGGCTCTGAAAGTGCTGGAGATGTTCCGCCTAACAAAGAAGCATTTCGGAATTGTCATCAACGAATATGGATCCATGGAAGGGATTATCACCCTGCATGATCTCACCGAAAATATCATGGGTGATTTGCCCGCTCTGGGCGATCTCGACGAGCCGGAAGCGTTTCAGCGTGAAGATGGGTCGTATCTGATGGACGGCTCAATGAAAGTGGAAGATGTTGAAGATATATTGAAAGTTCATTCGCTGTTTGAAGAAGAAGACGAAAGGCCTGATGTTAATACCCTGGGCGGTCTGGCCATGTATCAATTGAACCGCATTCCAAAAATCGGCGATAAATTTACCGCCAGTGGCTATCTTTTTGAAATTGTCGATATGGACGGCAACCGGGTTGATAAACTACTCGTTCGCGCGGTTGCCCCTGAAACAGGGGGATAAGGCTCACCCTAAAATTCAGAGTTGTAGCCTGATTGGTACAAGTCTCCGACTTGAACCAACCGGTATTTGACAATCAAGGCATGTTGGTTCAAATCAAAAATTTGAACCAACATAGTTTTCCAGCAGCCTCATCATCATGTCCGCGTTTTTGCGAGTTCCTGCTATGATTTCTTCCAGGCTGAGCGGCTTTTCCATAAGCCCGTTGCCGAAATTATCAATGGAACAGGCCGAGGCGTAAGGCAAACCCATTTCCAAGGCGATCACCGCTTCATTGGCCATCGTCATACCGACAATGTCGGCAAAATTCGCCATCATCCGGATTTCCGCCCGGGTTTCCAGGCGGGGTCCCGCAACCTGCCAGTAGGTTCCTTTTTCCACAACGTCCAGATGACAGCTTTGCGCCGCCGCGATTAGTTTTTGGCGCACGGATTCATTTAAGGAGGGCGTGATGTGGACGGCTTTATTCTGATGAATGGTTGGTGTCGCCGTGAGGGTGATAAAATCATCGGGAATGACGATTATGCCCGGACGCAAACTTTTCTTCAATGATCCGGTTGAGTTGATGCCGACCACGTCGGTAACGCCGAGATCTTTCAGCGCCTGAAGATTGGCGTGATGGTTGATCTTGTGTGGTAGAATATATTCGGCGGGATTATCGCCGTGCCGGACAATAAAGACCATCTTATCCGTCAAAACGGCCAGCGCTTCACCATGTTGATTATTGATCCGTTGCTTACTGCCTTTTTGAATCAGATGGCTTCTTTCCATCATAATCGTGCCTGCTAATACACCGACTCGTTCCATATCAACCTCCTTTATGTGTTGATTTATAGCAGATAAACAAGGTACAGTCAAAAAAGAAAGGGTTTGTTGATGCGGCAAATAGCATTTGACTTTTTTTACTGCGCTGTGACATATGATCGGTAAATAAAAAAGGAGGGCGTGTTTCATGAGTAGCCAATTTCTTGGTGTGGCCACTGACGGCAATTTTGAGGGGGAAGTCCTGAAAAGCGACAAACCGGTACTCATTGATTTCTGGGCGCCCTGGTGCGGGCCGTGCAAGGCCATCGGACCGCTTGTGGAAGAGATCGCCGTTCAGTATCAAGACAAAATTAAAGTCATGAAACTGAATGTTGACGACTCTCAGAAGTCGGCGGTTGCGTACGGAGTTCGCAGTATTCCGACCTTGATCATATTTAAAGATGGGAAAGTATCGGAGACCCTCATTGGTCTTGCGCCGAAAGATAAAATCGAAGCGTTTATTAAGAAAAGCCTGTGATATCCGTTCTGACGAATACAACAGGAATAACGTGTTTTTAGTAAATTCTGATTAGGAATTATTGTGAAATTAAAAAACATCAGTATGATCATAGTCTTTATGTTGCTTTGCAGCGGTTGCTCATTTGACAAAGCGAGCCTGTTGAAAGGCAATATTTTTGATTTTTTTCGTAAGAACGAACCGGTCAAATCTACGCCGGAAGCTCTTTACTCGCGTGGCACTGCTGAATATCAGAACGGCAGCTATAAAAAAGCGAGGGGATTCTATGTTCGCCTCAAGGAAGAATATCCACTTCACGAACTGTCCATCTTAGCCGAGCTGGGCATCGCGGATTCTTTTTACAGTGATAAGGACTACATGGAGGCGGAAATAGCCTATCGTGATTTTACAACTTTTTATCCGACGAATGAAAATGTCCCCTATGCGTTTTATCAAATGGGGATGTGCCACTATGTGCAAATTGGAGCGATTGACCGGGACCAGACGGAAACCATAAAAGCCAGAAGAGAATTTGAAAAGCTGGTTGCCCGTTTTCCGCAAAGCAAATTTTCCATCCTGGCCGAAAAAATGATTCGGGAATGCAAATCAAAATTTGCTCAACATGAGTTTTATGTGGGTAATTTTTATTTCAAACAGAAAAAGTATGACGCCGCTCTGAAACGTTTTGAAGCCATCGCACGCGATTATGCCGGCGTGGGCCTGGATTTGAAGGTAGAGGCATACATTGCGGAAACGAAGTCACGGCTTGCCGAAGAAGAAAAAGCACAAAAACTAAAAGAAGAAAAAGCTAAAGCAAAAGCTAAAGACAAAGAAGAAAAAGCGAACGCAAAAGCAAAAGCTAAAGAAGCTTCCAAGCCATAAACAATTTATTTTCTAATCTGTAATTCAGCCATTTTGATCGTGCGAATAATATTCTGTCGGGCAATTTTCGGATTGCCCGACGTATCAACTTTAAAGTGGAAGTCTTCGGAAATTTCGCTTATCTCCTCGTATTGCTTTTTCTGCTCCTGCAGGATTTCCCAGCGGCCGTCGGATGGATTGTCCTTATCCAGCATTCTTTTTTTTAAGCGTATTTTAACAAGGTCATCGGGACAGGTACATTCAATGACATAAAAAGGCACATGAAGCCTTCCGGCCAGATCGACGGCCCCTTTCCGATCAGAGCGGTTTTTAAAAGAGGCGTCGATAATAACCGGCTTGCCTTGCCCAATTATTTCAGCGGCCAGATCGATGGCTTTTTCATAGGTTTTCCGGGAAATATCATGGGTATAAATGCCCTGATCGAACGATTCATGATGCTTTTCGGCAGGCGCGATCCGCAGCAGTTCTTTGCGCAGAACATCCGTGCGGATCACGTCTGCGCCAAGTCGCCCCGCCAGATGCCGTGCCTGGTAACTTTTGCCGGAGCCGATCAATCCCGCGGTAAGAATCAAAACCGGTTTTTCCAGGTGCGCTGCATAAGCATAAGCCAGATCAAAATATTTCAAGGCGGTCTGTTTTATTTCAGCACGCAGGGCTGCTGGTATTTCTTTTTGATCCAGGCGAAAACTGATGACTTTTCCGCGAACGTAAGCATAGTAACAGCGGTAAAAATTTAAAAGAGCGTGCATATCCGTGTCGCCGGAGTATTTCAGATACGAAAGCGCAAAGTCTTCAGCCTGGCGGAAGTAACCGTTATAATCGAGGTCCATCGTCAGGAAAGCCACCTCAGCCGCCACATCGCTGAATCGGAATCGCTCATTGAACTCAATGCAGTCAAAAATAATAATTTCATCGGCAATGCAGATATGCTCCAAGTGCAGATCGCCGTGGCAGTCCCGGATTTTATGTTCCGCGACTCTTTTTTTCAGAAGATGTTTGTTGACGGCCAGGAATCTTTCCACATATTCTTTGATGAACTGGTATTGGTAGGCAGGGATGGTGGTATCGACATACCTTTCAATTTCCATAAAATTTTCTTCGTGATTGCGGTGGATGGTCTTGGTGGACCCCATCTCGTCAATGGCGCCGCCGGTCTGCGCGGCCGCGTGAAATCGGGCGATTTTTCCGGCCACGGCATCCATGATTTTTGCATCAGCCTGACCCTTGGCAAGTAAGATTTTGAGCATCTTGTCCAGGGGCAGCTTCTTCATGCGGACGGCGTATTCGACGGTTTTTCCATCGCCGCCGGGCGACAGGCGTCCCATATCATCCTGCACAATCGGCACAACATCAAGATAGATACTGGGGGCAAGGCGTTTATTCAGGCGCAGTTCTTCTTCACAGTAGAATTTTCTTTTTTCGAGTGTGGTGAAATCGAGAAAACCGAAATTTACTGGTTTTTTTACTTTATACACGAAATCGCCGGCAATGAAGACGTAAGAAATATGCGTTTGCACCAGTTCAACCTTTTCAGGACAGTGTGGGTAAAAATCAGTCTGGCTCATGCTTTCCATGATGTGGTTGTGGCTCATGAATCATGCCTCGCGTGTTTGTCTTTTTGTGATGCGTCCGATCAGTAACTGACAGATTCTTTAAACAATCGCCGACCGATAATCAAGGTCAAATATTAATTTGTCCTTGCATGGAAACGTCATCCGTGATTATTTTGTCTCGCTAATGAAGGAGTTTGACATGTTCAAGAAGCTGCGCAGGATTGCAACCGTTAGATTGGGTGGAAGTATGATTTATTATCTGGCCCTGATCTATTCAATGACGTTTCGCCTGAAAGTGATTAATGATGTCGAGTGGATCAATCATCTGGAGCAGGGAGGCAGAGTTCTGATTGGTTGTTGGCATCAGCAGTTTTTTATTGGCCTGAGGCTGTTTCTCCGCTATCGGAAATATCCCACCTGTGTCATGATTTCCAAAAGCACGGATGGGGATATCGTGTCGCGCGTAGCCGAGGCGGCGCATGTTTTTCCGGTCAGAGGTTCATCGTCGCGCAACGGGGGACCGGCCTTAAAAGAAATGATCTCCCGGTTGCAGCAGGGCTGTATAGCGGGGCATTTACTGGACGGTCCGCGCGGTCCGGCCGGTATTGTCAAAGCCGGCGTCATCGCGCTCGCTTCCGGCGCTGGTGCCGCCATCGCGCCTGCCTACGTAACCGCTAACCGTGCCTGGTATGCGAGGAGCTGGGATAAATATATGGTGCCCAAACCGTTTGCCTGCGTTACCGTGACTTTCTGTCCACTGATGAAATTACCGCCAACCAAAGACAATAAGGATTTTGAAGAGCAAAGACAGCTACTGGAAAATACGCTCCAGCCGCATCTGAAACGTTAAGCGCAATCCTCTAAGACTACATGCAGGTAACGTCCGCTCTTCAGGTTACAAAAGGATTTTTAATCATGACCCCATCGATGATCTGACCGTTGATATACAGTTCCTGCAAGACCTGGATGCTGAGAATGCCTGTGCGGAAATTCCATAAATCGGCCACAATATTTCTGGCAACGTCATGTTTGCTGCCGGAGGAAACATCATAGGCATAAATTAGAATATTGGTGTCGAGAAAGACTTTATCCTCTTTCATGCAGCATTTCCCTTGTCGCCGCCATACGTCCCTTTGCGCCCAGATCGAAACCCTGTTTCAAAAGAGCTAATTGCCTGCGTTTTGCCGATTTGAAATTAGTTTCATCCTTAAGCCTTTTTTCCAGAGTTTCTTTTAGAAGCTGGCTGATAGATTTGTCCTCGCTTACAGCTTCTGACTAACTTCACCATAACCATCAGAATTCATTGGATTCATGCTGGTGCTGTCACTGCTTGACTAGACACCAATTCAAATCCCATTTCATGAGC
>WRPE01000044.1 GCA_009773315.1 Syntrophaceae bacterium | reverse complement strand
AATCTGTAGGCAAACGCCCAAAAATCAGGCATAGCTTATGTACTCAAAATTACTCAATAATCTCAATGCCGCTTGCCTACCACTGTCGAAGGGGGGATTCGAACGGAAGTTGGATAAATATGGGATTACCTTTGAGCGGGAATAGTGGGCTGTTGAAAAACGCCCATCTGCTGCGTTGCGCTCCGTTCGCGTTGCTGCGACCTACGAAAAGCAGGCCTCGCTTCGCGATACTCGTGCGCCTTGCATCTAAGCATTCGCGTGCCCTTTAGGGTATTTGAACAGCCCCTAGAATTTGTCATTCTTGTATCCAAAATGGGATAGAGGTGTTGTTACTAAAAAGGAGGATCAAATATGAACGCTAGAAAAATGTGGACAGTGGTAACAATTCTTCTTATCCTCTCGTCTTGTGCAGCGAGGGTCAATCTGAACGACCAGCAAGCATTAGCGAAAGCGATTAGTATTGAGCATGACGATTTTAAGAAAATAACCAGCTACACAGGGCCAAACATTGGTGAAAAACCTGATCGATTGCTTATTCGAGCGTGGAAGTCAGACGCAACAGGAAATATTGACTATCAGATATATGTCATGGACTCCTACTTCTATGCTTGGCGTTTCTACGATTCAGCATATGATTCCAACGGCAATAGCCTGAAAGCAACCCTCATTTCTCGAAATTTCTACTATGATTTCGCCAAAATTGGCATATATGAAGAGGATCTTGGCCTCGAAATAACGAGAGAATATTTGGAGAAAAATCAAGAGAACGGTATTAGTTTCCAAATAAGCGGGAAAGCGGGTAAAAAAGAAGTATTTACCATACCCCCCGCCTACATAAAGGCGTTCTTGTCAGTAGTAAAGTAGGTATAAAATTATAGGGGAATTAGGACAGTTGGGTTGTTCAAAAATGTTCAGATGCAAGGCGTGCAAAAAGCCGAACCGCGAGGCGTATATCGATATACATTGAGCGGGGCAGTTTGTAGCGCAACACAGTAGATGAGTATTTTTCAACAGCACTCTAATATTTAAATTATGAAAATTATTAGTGCGGAATTTATAAAAAGTGCGGTCTGGCCTCCCCAGTATCCGCCGGGGATTTTGCCGGAAATTGCTTTTGTGGGACGTTCCAATGTCGGGAAATCATCTCTGATGAATACGTTGGTCGGCCGGAAAAAATTGGCCAAAACCAGCAACACGCCGGGTAGAACACAACTGATCAATTTTTTTGCCGTCAATGGGAAAATTTCGTTTGTGGATTTGCCCGGATATGGTTTTGCCAAAGTGGCCCAATCCGTGAAAAAAGATTGGGGTGACATGATAGAATCCTATCTGCGGGAAAGGCAAAATCTGGCGATGGTCATTTTTATTCTGGATATCCGCCGCGATCCAAGCGTCGATGACTTAGCCTTGCGCGATTGGTTGGAGCACTATCGTATTCCCTATATAAGCATCTTAACCAAAGCCGATAAGCTGTCGAATAACCAGGCGATTGGACGGCAGAGACTCATTGAGAAATCGTTGGGCGTAAAGGCTCAGAAAAAAACAATTCTTTTCTCCGCGCAAACACAGAAGGGAAAGGAAGAGCTTTGGCAACTTCTCGAAAATCATCTGGCCTCCCTTGAGAACCTCTAGAATAAAAGCACTTTAAAACACCAAAGCTTTTTAGGTTCATCTTCAAAGAGACTTAAGGTCTTAAAATTAAGGATAAAATGAGTAGAAATGTGCGGGTTGTTCAAAACAATACCCTTAAGAACAAAAAATGTATTATGAACGTTGGTCAAATATTTACATTCATTATTTCAAATACTTAAATACAAAATTCCAAATAGATAAATCATCTTCGCTTGACATGATAAATAAAGTATGTTAGCCGACGGACGCTGGTCAGACGATGTGTCAGACAAGTTTTTACATGGCTTTTTTATATAAATTACGAGGTGTGATCACGTGGTAAAAGATAACGAAAAAGTTGGTGCAGTAATGGTGGTTGGTGCTGGAATCGCCGGTATTCAGGCCTCCCTTGATTTAGCCAATTCTGGAATGAAAGTATATCTCGTTGAAAACGAGATCAGCATCGGCGGTGTCATGGCCCAGCTGGATAAAACATTCCCTACAAATGACTGTTCCGCCTGTATTTTGTCACCGAAACTGGTTGAAGTCGGTCGTCATCCCAATGTTACCATCAAAACAAGACGCACCGTAGAATCCGTGGAAGGCGAGCCGGGGAAATTCAAAGTTAAACTGACTTCCGCCCCCAGGTACGTGAATCTCGACAAATGCACCGGTTGCGGAGACTGTGCGAACGTCTGTCCCATCACCGTTAAAGCCGCATTTAATGGAGAATTAAGCGAACGAAAAGCCATTTATCGGCACTTCCCCCAGGCTATTCCCAGCGGTTTTGCCATTGACAAACTGGGAACATCGCCCTGTAAAGCCAGCTGTCCGACGCACATCAGCGTTCAGGGTTATGTGGCACTTATTGCCGAAGGAAAATTCAAAGAGGCTCTCAAGCTCATTAAGCAGGACAACCCGTTCCCCATCGTCTGCGGTCGCGTTTGTAACCATCCCTGCGAGACGGCCTGTATGCGGGGAAAAGTGGAAGATCCTATCGATATTATGCATCTGAAGCAGTTCGTTGCAGATCTCGATATGAACAGCGAGATGCGCTATATGCCCGAGAAAAAACCGAGTAAGGGCAAGAAAATTGCTGTTGTCGGCGCTGGTCCCTCTGGCTTGACTTGTGCTTACTACCTGGCTATTGAAGGCTATGATGTGGAAGTTTTTGAAGCGTTGCCCGTAGCTGGTGGCTGGATGGCTGTCGGCATTCCCGAATATCGTCTTCCCAAAAAAGTCCTCAATGCAGAAATCAAGATCATGGAAGATTTGGGCGTTAAAATTCACCTCAATACAAAAATCGGCAAAGACATTTCATTTGATAAGCTGAAGGCCGATTATAGCGCGATATTCATTGGCTGCGGCACCATGAAGAGCAGCAAGCTCAATATTCCCGATGAAGAGATGCAGGGCGTCATCCACGGTGTGGATTACCTGATGCAGATCAATCTGGGCAAAAAAGTAACTCTTGGCGACCGAGTCGCTGTCATCGGTGGTGGTAACGTGGCCATGGACGCTGTGCGGACAGCCGTCCGCACCGGTTCCAAGAATGTTTTCATCCTCTACCGCCGGACCCGCGCGGAAATGCCTGCAGCACCAGAAGAAATTGAAGAGGCCATTGAAGAAGGCGTTGAAATGAAATTCCTCGTTGCCCCGAAGCGCGTGGTGGGCAAGGATGGAAAAGTCACAGGTATTGAATGTACACGCATGGAACTGGGCGAACCGGACAAAAGCGGTCGCCGTCGTCCCATTGAAATCAAGGGTTCCGAATTCATCGTCGAATGTGATTCTATTGTTCCCGCGATCGGCCAGGAAGCGGATTTGTCCTTCATCACGAAGGAAAGTGGTGTTTCGATCAACAAGTGGAATAATGTCGATTATGATGAAGTCACCTATGCAACGAATGTTGCCGGTGTCTTCTCCGGCGGGGATGTGGTCACCGGACCGCAGACCGTTGTAAAGGCCGTTTTTGCCGGTAAGGAAGCAGCAAAATCCATTGACCTTTATCTGCAAGGCCTGGACATGAAAGCAGGTCGTGCCAAAGACTGGACCAAGGATCTGGCGGATAAGGCGGACCTCACCAATGTGCCTAAGGTTCGCCGTGAAAAATATCCCCTCATGAAGCCGGCAGACCGGAAAACAAATTTCCAGGAAGTCGGCATCGGTTTTGCCGAAGCCCAGGCAATTGCGGAAGCCAATCGCTGCCTGGCCTGCGGGATCTGTTCCGAGTGCTATCAGTGCGTGGATGTCTGTCTTGCCAAAGCCATCGACCACGAAATGAAAATTGAAGAAGAAACGATTGAAGTTGGCGCCGTGATTGCGTCGCCCGGCTTTGAAATATTTGATGCCAGTAAGCGCGGTGAATACGGTTACGGCATTTATAAAAATGTTGTTACCGCACTGCAATTTGAACGTATTCTGTCTGCATCCGGTCCTTTCTTCGGCCATGTACAGAGAATTTCCGACGGCAAAGAACCCAAGAAGGTTGCCTTCATTCAATGTGTCGGTTCCCGCGACGTCTCCTGCGAAAACAGCTGGTGTTCATCGGTTTGCTGCATGTATGCAACCAAGGAAGCCATTATTGGTAAGGAACACGCCAAGGGACTGGAACCCACCATTTTCTACATGGACATCCGCGCCCACGGCAAGGATTTTGACCGGTTTGTCAACCGTGCCAAGGACGAATACGGCATCCGTTACATTCGCTCCATGCCATCCGTTATTAAAGAATTACAGCAGACCAACAATTTGCTCATCAAGTATGTAAACCAGGACGGCAGTTTTACGGAAGAAGAATTTGACATGGTCGTTCTGTCCGTCGGCCTCATGCCGCCCAAAGAAGCCAAAAAGCTTTCCGCCAGCCTCGGCATTGAGCTGGAGGGACACGGGTTCTGCAAGACTGATCTGGAAAATCCCGTTCAGACATCCCGTCCCGGCATCTTCGTTTGCGGTGCCTTCGGCGGACCCAAAGATATTCCGGAAACGGTTATGGAAGCCTCAGCTGCCGCAGCCTGTGCTGAAGGGCTCCTGGCCTCGAAGCGTGGCACAATGATTACCCCGGCGGATAATCCGGAAGAAAAAGATTTGCGCGGTCAGGGCGTACGCACCGGCGTATTCGTCTGCCACTGCGGCATCAACATCGGTGGTGTGGTCAATGTTCCCGAAGTCAGGGACTTTGCCGCGACATTGCCCACTGTTGTTTATACGGCCGATAACCTCTTCACCTGTTCCCAGGATACGGCGGTAAAGATGGCCGAAGTCATCAAAGAAAAAAATCTCACCCGCGTGGTTGTGGCATCCTGTTCACCTCGCACGCATGAAGGTCTTTTCCAGGAAAACTGCGAGAAGGCCGGCCTCAACCGGTATCTGTTTGAGATGGCCAATATTCGCGACCAGAATTCCTGGGTGCACATGCACGAACCGGAAGCAGCCACCGAGAAAGCAAAAGACTTGCTGCGTATGGCTGTGGCCAAGGCTCAGTATCTCAAACCGTTAAAACCCGGACAGTTGTCCGTCAATCATCAGGCCTTGATTATCGGCGGTGGTTTGGCCGGTATAACCGCAGCACTGTCGCTGGCCGATCAGGGATTTGCTTCCTTTATCGTAGAGAAAGAAGATCGTCTGGGGGGCAATTACAATCATCTGTATAAGACGCTGGAAGGTCTCGACGCGCAGGCTCACCTGAAAGGTCTTCTGGGTAAAATTTACAAGAATCCTTTAATCACCGTTGTAACCTCGGCCCATATTGAAAAGATTGACGGGTTTATCGGTAATTACAAAACCACTGTTAAGGCTAAAGACGGCGAGAAAGTTTTCGAACACGGCATCGTACTGGTCGCTACCGGCGCTTATGAAAATAAACCAAAAGAGTACCTCTACGGTCAGAATGCCAAAGTCAAATCGCAAAGAGAACTGGAAACTTTGATTTATGAAAAGGATCCGAAACTGGGCTTTGTGAAAAATATTGTCATGATTCAGTGCGTAGGCAGCCGCGACAAGGAAAGACCTTATTGCAGCCGTTACTGCTGTGGCGAGGCTATCAAGAACGCGCTGGAACTCAAAGCCGCCGATCCGTCTCGCGATATCACCATTCTCTACCGCGATATCCGCACCTTTGCTTTTAAGGAAGACTATTACAAGAAAGCCCGGGAAGCGAATATCAAATTCATTTCGTATGAAGAAAATCGCAAGCCCGAAGTTGTGGCCGCAGGTGATAAGGTGGAAGTGAAAGTCTTGGATCCGATCCTCAATGAAAACGTAACTCTGCCCGCGGATGTCGTAGCCCTGAGTATTGGCGTCGTGCCGAATCCGGAAAACGCAGCCATCGGCCAGATGCTGAAAATTCCCACCAATCAGGACGGTTTCTTCCTGGAAGCGCACGTCAAATTGCGCCCGGTGGATTTCGCAACCGACGGCGTGTTCATGTGCGGTATGTCGCATTCACCCAAGTATAGCGATGAGACCATAACACAGGCCAATGCTGCTGTTTCGCGTGCCTGCCTGGTCTTAAGTCTTGATTTCATCGAGGCAGAAGGGAAAACCGCTTATGTGAACAAAGAAAGATGCTCGGCATGCGGGTTATGTGAAATCAACTGTCCCTACAGCGCGATTAGCGTGAACGTTGCCGAGGCTTGTGCCGAAGTCAATGCAGTGCTTTGTAAGGGCTGCGGTGTCTGTACAGCGTCTTGCCGTATGAACGCGGTGGATTTAAACGGATTCAATAACGAAGAAGTGCTGGCACAGATATTTAATTTAAACTAAGGCAAGCGCCTGATAAAGCCGCATTGCCGATGGAAGGAGAATATATGGCTGAAAGTTTAGCAAACAAAGACTGGGAACCGAAATTCGTTGCCATTGTCTGTAACTGGTGTACTTACGCGGGAGCCGATCTGGCGGGTATCAGCAGAATTCAGTATCCGACAAATGTCCGCATCATCCGCGTTCCTTGCACGGGAAGAATCAATCCTTTTTATATCGTGAAAGCCCTGCAGACGGGGGCCGACGGCGTTCTGGTTTCGGGTTGACACCCGGGTGAATGCCACTATATCTCGGGAAATCTGGTGGCACGGCGCAAGTTTGCGACGTTAAAAAGTTTCCTGAACTACATCGGTGTGGAAGGCGACCGAACCATATTTACATGGGTTTCCGCATCCGAAGGCGACAGGTGGGCACAGGTCATTAAAGGCGCTACGGAGAAAATAAAAGCACTGGGACCGGCCAAGAAGATGATTAAGACAATTGGTTAGTCTGATTAAAGATAATAATAAATAAACGGGGAAATCATCACTGTGGAAAACATCGAAACAAAATTGCGGGAAGAAGCAAAAAGGCTGCTTTTGGAAAAGAAGGCCGATGTGATCATTGGCTATGAAAAAGGCACGCTTCCGTTAACGGCCACACCGTGTTTTATCACGACGCCGGAAGATGCCGACAAGCTGGTCTGGAACAACCTCTGCACGCAGAACCTGGCTAAGTTTGTGCACGACCTGATCACGGCCCATAAGAACTCGCAAAAGCGCGTAAAACCTGAAGACCGGAAGAAAAAGGTTGTAGGCGTTGTCGCCCGTGGCTGCACGACCCGATCGCTCGTCATTCATCTTCAGGAAAGACAGTATGAACGCGATGAAGTTTGCATCATTGGCGTTCCCTGCGACGGTTATGTGGACGGCAAAGGCCTGAAAATAAAGATTGGCGGCGCGGACATTGTGGAAGGAACCATCGACGGCGGCCAGATTAAGATGAAAACATCCGACGGCGATAAAAACGTTGCGCTCAAAGACGTTCTGGCGGAGTGCTGCCTGACCTGCCGTTTCAACAACCCCATTATTTCCGATGTCATGATCGGATCACCGGCTCCGGCGATGAATCCCGATGCGGAATACAATGACGTCACAGAGTTTGAAGCCAAATCCATGGAAGAGCGGTGGGTTTATTTCACCAAAGAAATGGAAAAGTGCATGCGTTGCAACGCCTGCCGTCAGGCCTGTCCTTCCTGTTACTGCCCGACTTGCTTTGTTGAACAGAGTCAGCCGCAGTGGGTGGGCATTGGTGAAGACAAGAGCGATACGCAGGTGTTCCAGTTTATGCGCCTGTATCATATGGTTGGTCGTTGTGTGGATTGCGGGTCTTGTGTTTCCGTCTGTCCGATGGGCGTTGATCTGCGCAAGTTCCTGAAAAAGATTGACAAGGATGGCTGGGAAATGTTCGGCAACCGCGCGGGCTCCAGCATGGAAGATATGCCACCTCTGGGCAGATTTGACGAGCATCATGATAAACAAGATTTTATCTACAACCCATAATTTGTTTGAAATAATGGAGTTTACATGGAAACTTTTCTGGAAGAAGTAAACAAGAAGATACACGGTGTGCCGCTGCAGGCCTGTTATCACTGCCGGAAGTGCACGGCCGGCTGCCCCACCGCGGCGCACATGGAATATAACCCCAACAAGGTTATCAAAATGATTCAGAACGGTCAGAAAGAGAAAGTTCTGGCAAGTTCGACCATCTGGCTTTGCCTGTCGTGTGAAACCTGTATTACGCGCTGCCCTAATCAGGTCGATATCGCCCGGATGATGGATGTGCTGCGACAGATGGCTCTTGAAGAAGGTCGAGGCGCTCGCGAGAAGAATATTTTGAAGTTTCATGAGGCCTTTCTGGCCGGCATTAAACGTGGTGGTCGTATCAATGAACCGATGATGATGGCGCAGTATAAACTCACATCGGGAGATTTGTTCTCGGATGTGACCCTGGCCCCGGGGATGTTCCTGAAAGGAAAGCTGTCACTTTTGTCTCCGCGGACCAAGGATATGAAATCGGTTAAGAATATTTTTGAGAAAACAAAAAGTATATAAATGATGAAGTTTTTCGTATCTTGCCTTAGGTGACAAGATACGGTGAAGTAACAAGTATAAAAGGAGGCTACTCTCTTGAAAGTTTCATATTATCCGGGCTGCTCACTGCATGCAACAGGAAAAGAATATGACCAGTCCATGAAGGCTGTCAGCCGTGCTCTCAACATTGAACTCAAAGAAGTTGAAGACTGGTCCTGCTGCGGTGCATCATCCGCGCACAGTACTAATTTTGATTTGTCCATCGCGTTGTCGGCGCGCAATCTCATTGCTGCCGAAAAAAACGCAATGGATGTCATGGTACCCTGTGCCGCCTGCTTCAATCGTTTCAAAATGGCTGAGCATCACTTAAAGGCTGACAAAGACCTTAAGGCAAAGATTGAAGGTGTCGTGGGTGCCAAGTATCAGGGCGGTATTGCCATCCGCAATCCCATTGACATCATCTTCAATGAAATCGGTCTTGACACGCTGGCCGCGAAAGTCGTTAAGCCGCTTGCCGGATTGAAACCCGTTTCTTACTATGGTTGCTTGCTGCTTCGGCCACCCGAGGTCTGCGAGTTTGAAAATTATGAAAATCCTTTCATGCTCGATAAAATGATGGACGTCATTGGCGCCGATGTGAAAAACTGGTCTTACAAGACGGATTGCTGCGGCGGATCGCTGGCGATCAGCAAAACCAGTATTGTAATCGATATGTGCGACAAGCTGATGAGCGCCGCGATGGAAGCAGGGGCCAACTGTGTCGTGACCGCCTGTCCGCTGTGCATGGCCAACCTGGATATGCGGCCCTCGAGCGGTTTAAAGCTGCCGGTATTTTATTTCACGGAATTGATTTCGCTGGCGATGGGACTGCCCGGATCCGCGGAAACTTTTAAATCGCACATGTTTGATCCGCAGCCGCTGATGAGACAATTGAGGTTGATCTAATTATTTGATAAGCTGATTATACCTGCTGCTTTTGAAGTTTAAAAGTTGGAGAAAATTCTAAATTAGGGACAATTATGGAAAAACGTTTAATCAAAAAAGATGCACTAGCGGGCATTGCCAAGAAAATGGCCGAAGAATTCCTGGTTTGGGCGCCGGTAAAAAAAGAAGATAATGTTCTTTTTGAACCCCTGCAGAAGGATGGCGAGCCTTTCTTTGCGTATTTGAATTCCAAGAACGCACCGAAAAATGTTTTCTTCCCGCATACGGAAGCCCTGATGAAATTTACCCGCACGGAAAAAGGCATGGTATTTTCTTCAGATGAAAACAAGGCTGATTCGTCGGTTCTGTTCGGCGTGCGTCCCTGTGACGCGCATAGCTTCGCGCTTTTGGACAAGCTCTTCGACCAGGAAAAATATCAGGACGCTTATTACATCACCAAAAGACAAAACACGACGGTTATCTCGATTGCCTGTGTGAAACCGCCTTACGCGAGTTGTTTCTGCACATCGGTTGATGGAGCGCCGGTTGCTTCAGAAGGCGCGGATATTCTACTGACGGATATCGGCAGCGATTATCTGGTAGAGCTTGTCACCCCCAAGGGAGAAAAGCTGGCCAAGTATTTCGGGGATGCCAAGGCCGATGCCGCCGCTGACACCAATAAAAATGAGATCGCGGCCAAGGCTATTGAGGCGATTAAATCCAAAATTCCCGCACATGAAGTCAAACCGATTCTGGATAAGAATTTTGATAATCCCTTCTGGAACACAATTCATGGCAAATGCCTGGCTTGCGGCACTTGCACCTATATGTGTCCCACCTGTCATTGTTTCGACATCAGCGATGAAGTCAAGGGCGGCGACGGCGTTCGCATCCGGTCGTGGGATTCCTGCATGTTTCCGATGTTTACCAAGGAAACGTCCGGCCACAATCCGCGTGTTTCGCAGAAGGAAAGATGGCGTCAGCGCACCATGCACAAGTTCAAATATTATGTGGACAATTTCAACGCGATTGCCTGCGTCGGTTGCGGACGATGTGTCATGTCTTGTCCCGTGAATATTGATATCCGTAAAATTGTTGAAGATATTTCAAAATTATAATTAGGGAGTTAGTAATGCAAAACCCATATATACCTTATCCCGTTGTGGTGGATAAAATCATTACTGAAGTCGACACCAAAGACATCAAAACTTTTCGTTTTAAGTTCGTGAACCCGGAAGACGAAGCAAAATACGCATACATTCCCGGACAATTCGGTGAACTGTCCATTTACGGCAAGGGCGAATCGCCGATCGGTATCGCTTCTTCTCCGACGCAAAAAGGTTATGTCGAATTCACCGTGCAGAAAGCCGGTGTGGTCACCTCGGCGCTCCATGAAATGGAAGAGGGCACTTTAATGGGGTTGCGCGGACCGCTCGGCAACTCCTGGCCGCTGGAATTCCTGGAAGGGAAAAATATTGTTATTGTCGGCGGCGGATTCGCATTCACCACGCTTCGGTCTCTCATTAATTACATGATTTTTGGTGACAACCGCAAACGCTTCGGCAACATTACGGTGATTTACGGTGCAAGAAATCCCGGCCTGCTGCTTTACAAAGATGAATTGATTGAATGGCAGAAACGAAGTGATCTGAATATCAATGTTACGGTTGACAAGGGCGATGCCACTTGGACGGGCCGAGAAGGTTTTGTTCCTGCCGTATGTAAGGACGTTGCACCCAGCAAAGAAAATGCTGTGGCGGTGATCTGCGGTCCTCCCGTGATGATCCGTTTTACACTGCCGGTATTTTTTGATTTGGGCTTCTCCAAGGAGAATATCATTACCTCTCTGGAAATGCGTATGAAGTGCGGTATCGGCAAGTGCGGCCGCTGCAATGTCGGCAGTAAATATGTCTGCAAGGACGGTCCGGTCTTCTCTCTGGCGGAACTCGATAAGCTCACACCCGAATACTAAAAAAAAGGAACCTTCGGGTTCCTTTTTTTTGACATTGCAAAAGAAAGTCCACATGACGGTAGCCCTCAAATTCTAATTTGCGATTCCTATCTTTGTGTGCTAGCAGAAACAAAAGAAACCATGCTTAATGGTTTTATCAATGACAGGAGATATTGAATGTCACAAGCAGTTACACCCTATCTGGAGATGTCACAGGCGATTATGGAAGCGGGTGGTGAGGCGCTGAAAAAATGTTATCAGTGCGGCACCTGCACCGGCACCTGCCCCTGGACGCCGATCACCCATTTTAATATTCGCAAGCTCGTGCGTTACGGCCAATTGGGTCTGGATGGCATTGAGGAGTTCATGTGGGGCTGTTCCACCTGCAAGTTCTGTGTGGACCGTTGTCCGCGAGGCGTGGAAATTATTGATGTGGTTACAGCTATCCGCAATGTCTATAGCGGTGGCGGCATGCTGCCGCAGAGTCTGCGCTCTTTTGTCGGTTCCATGTCGGCTCGGGGCAATCCTTGGTCCGGCGATCAGGCCAAACGAAATGACTGGGCTAAAGAAAAATATCCACTCTATTCCTCTGACAAGGAGTATCTGTTCTGGACTTGCTGTACGGTTTGCTATGATCCTCGCAATGTTCGGTTAGCCAAAGCGACTGCCGAAATATTGAACCAGTCAGGGTTGAGTTGGGGATTGCCGTCCGTTGATGTCAATTGCTGCGGTGAGAGTTTAAAAAAGGTTGGCGATCTGGAGCTTTTTGAACGACTCAAAAGCAACAACCTGGATTATTTTAAATCGCAAGGCGTTGCCAAGATAATCACCGTATCGCCTCACTGCTTATCGTCCTTTAAAAAGGATTACGGT
Organism: Syntrophaceae bacterium; assembly: GCA_009773315.1. Taxonomy (GTDB): domain Bacteria; phylum Desulfobacterota; class Syntrophia; order Syntrophales; family Smithellaceae; genus UBA8904. The sequence continues at coordinate 11,394 of WRPE01000044.1, read as the reverse complement.
GAGGATTATAAAGTCCTGCATTTCAGTGAATTGATCGCCAAGCTGACGAAAGAAGGCAAACTCACGCCTAAAAAAGATTTTGGCGGTGTTAAGGTCACGTATCACGATCCCTGTTATCTGGGTCGCCACAGCGGTGTTTATGATGCGCCGCGCGACGTTCTGAAAGCCATCCCGGGACTCGATTTTGTCGAGATGGAACGCAGCCGCGAGCAAAGTATGTGTTGCGGCGGTGGTGGCGGTGGACTGTGGATGGAAAAGATGAAGGGCGAGCGCCTAAGTGACTTGCGAATCGAAGAGGCGTTATCAACCGGCGCTTCAATTCTGGCCACGGCCTGTCCGTATTGCATCACCATGTTTGAAGACAGTGTGCGAACGCTCAATGCTGATGACCAGATCAAGGTGAAGGATGTAACGGAGCTTTTCCTGGAAAGCCTGGAAATCAATATCGACGAGCCGGTTGTGGATACGTGTGCCCTCGTGTGATCTCGCGCCACCTTTATGTGTTCAGGTGATCAGGGTACGTGCAGCGTTTGATGCTACTAATTAGAACAAGGGGTTGCAACCACCATTAAAGGGTGGCAAGTCCCCTTGCTCTATGGGAGTAAGGCAAAATATAGTGAAGTTTAGGGAGAAAGTATGAGCAGAATTGGTGTTTTTGTTTGCCACTGCGGTTTGAATATAGCCAAGACGGTACGCGTCAGCGAACTGGCCGAGCTTGCGGCCACACTGCCGGATGTCGTTGTCGCGAAGGACTACAAGTTCATGTGTTCCACCCCCGGACAGGAGATGATTGTAAACGATATCAAACAACATAAACTGGACCGCATTATTGTAACCGCTTGTTCGCCTTTGATGCACGAACAGACGTTCCGCAAGGTGCTGGCGGCCTCCGGTCTCAATCAGTATCTTTTGACCATCGTCAATATTCGCGAACAGGTTTCCTGGGTCACCCATGATATCGAAGAAGGCACCACCAAAGCCAAAGCGCTGCTCAATGGCGCAGTGTATCGCGCGCGACTGCTCGCACCGTTGACCTCGCGTGTTATCGATGTGAATCCCAATGTGATGGTCGTCGGCGGCGGTATCGCCGGTATTCAGGCTGCTTTAGAGTTGGCCAATACCGGTAAGAAAGTCTATCTCGTCGAAAAGAATTCCACCATCGGTGGCCACATGGCGCAATTTGATAAAACCTTTCCCACGCTGGATTGCTCCGCCTGCATTTTGACGCCCAAAATGGATGCCGTCCTGCAACATAAAAATATAACCATGATGACCTCCTGTGAAGTAAGCGAGGTTAAGGGTTTTGTCGGTAATTTCGATATTACCGTAAGACAGAAGGCGCGCTATGTGGATCATAGCAAGTGTAACGCGTGCCTGGCCTGTACCGAGAAATGTCCCGGCAAGGGCATTTCCGAGTGGGACGAAGGCCTGGTGAAGCGAAAGGCCATTTACATCCCCTTTCCGCAGGCCGTTCCGCAAAAGCCAATTATCGATAAAGAATCCTGTACGTTTTTTAAAAAAGGCAAATGCCGTCTGTGCGAGAAAGCCTGCGAACAGAAAGCCATTGATTTTGAGCAGCAGGACACTTTCGTTCAGGTGAAGGTCGGGGCGGTGATTTTGGCCACCGGTTTTGATCTCATGGATACCAAGCCACTGGTCCAATACGGTTACGGCAAATATCCCGGCGTATATAACGCACTGGAAGTGGAAAGACTCTTTAATTCCGCGGGGCCTACCGGCGGCAAGGTGACGCTGCGCGATGGATCAGAACCCAAGTCTATCGCCCTTCTGCACTGTATCGGCAGCCGCGACAAAAATAATCATGAACATTGCAGCCGCGTGTGCTGTATGTATTCGCTCAAATTTGCGCATCTGTTCAAGGAAAAGACCTCCGCCGACGTTTACCAATTCTACATTGATATGCGGGCTGCCGGCAAAGGCTATGAAGAATTTTACAACCGCATTATCGAAGAGGATGTGAAATTCATTCGTGGCAAAGGCGCACGAGTAACCCAAAGCGCCGATGAACCGGGGCGTCTGGTCGTGGAAGCGGAAGACACCATTACCGGGAAATTTATTAAGCTGCCGGTGGATATGGTCGTACTTTCTCCGGCTATCGTGCCACGGGCGGATTCCAAAGATGTCGCCAGACTCTTTAATCTGAGCACCGACAAGCAGGGCTTCTTCATGGAGCGGCATCCGAAGCTTGCGCCTCTTTCCACCATGTCCGAAGGCATCTTTATCGCTGGCGTTTGTCAGAGTCCGAAGGATATTCCCGACACCGTGGCGCAGGCCTATGGTGCGGCGGCGGAAGCCTTGACCATTGTCGTCAAGGACAAGATGGAACTGGAAGCGACTACGGCGATGGTGAACCCAGCGTCATGCTGCGGCTGTCAGAACTGTGTGCGTGTCTGTCCCTATGGCGCGCCCGGCTTTAACGAGACCAAACGTGTTTCGGAGATCAATGAGGCGCTGTGCAAAGGTTGCGGTCTTTGCGCATCCGTCTGTCCGACTTCGGCGATTATAGCCCGGCATTTTACCAACGATCAGGTCCTGGCAGAGATGGAAGGCTTGATGGAGTTTTAGCAGCAGAGAAAGGAAATACTTATGTCATTTGAACCGAAAATACTGGGCATCGCCTGTAACTGGTGCACTTATACCGGAGCGGATCTGGCCGGAACCACAAGATTACAGTATCCACAGAATCTCCGGGTGGTCCGTGTAATGTGTTCCAGCCGGATCAATCCCTCATTTATATTCAGGGCGTTCCAGCTGGGCGCGGACGGCGTGCTGATCGGCGGTTGCCATCCCGGTGATTGCCATTACAATACAGGTAATCTCTATGCCCGCAGGCGGCTGGCCGTGACCAAAAAAATTCTGGAGTTTTCCGGGCTGGAGCCGGGCCGATTCCGTGTGGAATGGATTTCCGCCTCCGAAGGCAATAAATTCTCTGAAGTTGTTACAGAATTCACTGCCCAGATCAAGAGTCTGGGGCCCCAGACCAAGTTCAAGATTTCACAATAGAGTTGGGAGAGGATATGACAATCAGTTTTAAGCAAATTGAAGAAAAATTAAAGACGGAAGCCAAAAGGCTTCTGGAATCAGGTCAGGTAAGTGTGGTCCTGGCCTACGGCAAAGGTTATGACGAAAAGCATCCGATGCCTTATGTTGCCAGGAACCCATCCGATGTGGCCAATATTGTCTTTAATGAATACTGCAACTACAACATGGCCCGGTATCTTGTGCGTTATCCGGCGGGAACGAAAATTGCTGTCGCTGTGAAAGCTGCCGACAGTCGTGCCGTTATCCAGTTAATTCAGGAGGAAAAGGTTAAAAGAGAAGATCTGGTGCTGCTGGGCATTCCCGTTTATGGCATGAAAAATCCGAAAACGCAGGAAATCATTGACGGCAAAACAACGGGTGGCCTTTATAATCCGGTGTTGTATGACATCCTGCTCGGTGACGAGGTGCACGGGCAGGCGATTCAGTTACCTTATGATGTGCTTGCCGCTTATGAATCGATGGATAAAGAAGTGCGCTTCGCGTTCTGGAAAAAGGAATTTGATAAATGCATTCGTTGCTACGCTTGCCGCAAGGCTTGTCCGATGTGCTACTGCGATCCCTGCTTTATTGACCAGAACAAGCCGAAGTGGGGTGATAAGTCGCCAAAGTTCCACGGCAATCTTATGTATCACCTGACCCGGTTTCATCATCTGGCCGGACGGTGCATCGATTGCGGTGAATGTTCACGCGCCTGCCCCGTGGATATTCCTTTATATCTGTTCCACAAGAAAGTCGCCAGGGAGTGCGAGGAAATGTTCGGCCAAGCCGCGGGTATGAGTATCGAAGACAAGCCCGCGCTGGTGAATTTCCGGGTTGACGATTCCGACAAAATTTTGGAATAAGGAGTTTTCCGTGTTGAAAAAAACAACAATCGATAAATTACCCGAGTTGGCAGCCGCGCTGATGGAGAAAGGAACACTCGTGGCGCCCATCAAGGAAGATGCCGGCTTCAATTTCCGGGAAATAACCGACACCAAGCAGGTGGATTTGATTTTTCATAATACCATTATCAGCCCGAAGTCGGCTTTCTTCCCCCAGGTGGAGGACTTTGTCCAGTATCAGACGGGAAAGTCAATTCTGGAAGCCGCGCCCGTTGAACTTAATCTGAAACCGACTTTCCTCTTCGGCGTCCGACCCTGCGATGTGAAGAGCTTTCAAATTATGGATATTCACTTTTCCGGCACGGGCGTTGTGGATCCCTACTGGCAGAAAAGACGGGAGGCCACCATCATTTTCGGTTTTGCTTTTGATATGAACGAGGTTGCCGACGCGGCTGAATTCTATCACACGCTGGGCATTGGCGCGGCAGATCCCGAAGGCAGTGATATCTTTATGGTGAGAAAAGATGATATTCTGATGCTCAAGGTCATCACACCTAAAGGAGAAAAACTGATGACCGGCCTGAGCTTTCTGATAGATGCCTCGGCGGATGAGATAAAATATTTCGACGATTATATTGCCAAGGGACATGATTATAAAACGCGTTACACGTGTGTGGATACTGAAGCGATTGCGAGAGAATTTGAAGCCATCTTTGACAACGCTGATTTCTGGACAAAGATTTCCGACGCCTGTTTAAGCTGTGGCGTGTGCACCTTTGTCTGCCCCACCTGCTACTGCTTTGATATTTGCGACGAGACGCTTTTCAGCCAGGGGACACGCCGCCGCGTCTGGGATGCGTGCATGTTTACGGATTTTACGCTGGAAGCCAGCGGGCATAATCCGCGGACGAAAGTTTATCAGCGTTTAAGGCAGAAAGTATGTCATAAATATTCGTATCATATTCGGAAATACGGCGTGATTTCCTGTGTCGGCTGCGGTCGCTGCACGCGTTATTGTCCGGTCAACATTGACATCTTTTCCATTGTGGAAGAAGCCGTGAAAGCAAAATGGTATAAGCGGCTTTAGTCTGTGTTTATATAAAATGATAGATTAAAAAGGATTTGAAAATAAATGACAACCAACAATCCATATATTCCCATGCCGGTTGCGATATCCAAGGTGATTGATGAAGTGGATACCCACGATATCAAAACATTCCGTTTCACCTTTCTGAATGAGGAGGACGGGAAAAACTTCAAATATCTGCCCGGACAGTTTGCTGAGTTGTCCATTTACGGCAAGGGGGAGTCCCCGATCGGTATCGCCTCGTCGCCTACTCAAGCCGGCTATGTGGAATTCACCGTTCAGAGAGCCGGCACTATTGTGCCGGGCTTGGTTACCGCCGCGTTGCATGACATGGACGAAGGCGGCACAATCGGTTTGCGCGGACCGTTGGGCCATTCCTGGCCGATTGGATTTCTGGAGAAAAAAAATATCGTGGTCGTGGGTGGCGGATTTGCCTTTACCACGCTACGTTCGCTGATCAATTTCATGCTGCACGATGATAACCGTTCGCGCTTCGGCGAGATTACCGTGATCTACGGCGCGAGAACCCCCGGCCTGCTTCTGTATAAGGATGAACTGGCCCAATGGGAAAAAAGGGATGATATCAAAACCGTTATTACGGTTGACAAGGGCGATGATACCTGGACGAGACGTCAGGGATTTGTACCTGCGGTTTGCAGGGAAGTCGCGCCGTCGCCGAAAAATACGGTGGCCGTGATCTGCGGCCCGCCCATTATGATCAAGTTTACGCTGCCGGTATTTTTTGAACTGGGCTTTTCCAAAGAGAACATTCTGACGTCGTTGGAAATGCGCATGAAATGCGGCATCGGCAAATGCGGCCGCTGCAATGTCGGTTATAAATACGTTTGCTCGGACGGGCCGGTATTTTCACTGGCACAGTTGGAAGAACTGCCGCGCGACTTTTAATGACACTTTAAAGAAACTAAACATGAAATATACGCAGATACCGCTTCATCATGGATACGCTAATCAGATACTGGCTATCAATGTAAAAACCGGCAAAATCGAAGCCCGGCCGCTTGATCCGCAAACAAGGGATTTTTTTATCGGCGGAAGAGGATTGGGGCTTTATTTGTTGCATGAAAATATCACCGGAAAAACTTCGGCCTACGATCCGGAAAATCCACTGATCTTCTCGCCGGGTCCGCTGGGCGGCATTCCGCAATTTCCTGGGACGAGCAAGTGCATGGCCATCTCATTGTCGCCGCTGACGCACATTCCGGGTGTATCCAATTTTGGCGGCCATTTCGGTGCTTATCTGAAATATGCCGGGTTCGACGCACTCACCATTACCGGCATTGCAGAACAAAGCACTATGATTGTGATTGACGGCTTTACGCGGGAAGTCACTCTCCGGCAAGCGCCCGCGGCTGATCAGGTCTTCAACCTGGAAAAAGCCATCGTGGATCAGTTATTAAGCGAAGGACGTGAAAAAAAGGACATCACCTTTTTGACCACCGGCATCGGCGCGGCCAATACCGTTTTCGGCTGCATCAACAGCCACTATTATGATGCCGTCAAACCGGTAGACGGAACAAAAGGTCTTTTCCGCACCAAGCAGGCCGGGCGCACGGGCCTGGGTTCCGTTATGAGTCATAAGAATATCACTGCGATTGTCGTTCTGGCTGCTTTCCCTCATGGGAATAATCCTTATGGCGCGGCGGATTGGGACAAGGTGAAACGAGCGGGACTGACTTTGCATAAGGTCGTCAAAGAAGTCGATCCGCAGGCCCTTCAGATGTACCTGAAAGGATCGGCCGGCCTGATTTCTTTCATGAACAAGGATGAATATCAATCCCTGCCGGTTAATAATTATCAGTATGGCTCACATCCGCAGGCGGGACAAATCTGCGGCAAAGCTTACGCTGAGAGCCTTTTTGATCATCGGGGCATGGATGGATGTTTCCCCGGCTGCAATCTGCGCTGCACCAAAGGCGGCTGGGTCACGTTGACAACAGGCGAACACAGCGGCCGCAAGGTTTGGGTGGATGGTCCCGAATATGAAACCGCAGCCGGTTTCGGCTCGAATCTCGGCATGTGGCATCCCGAATTCATCATGGAAGCCAACTGGCATTGCGACAATTACGCAATCGATACCATCACCACTGCCGTCATCATGGCCTTTGTGATGGAATGTTACCAGCGCGGTTATCTGACGAAAGAAGACACGGACGGCTTTGCGCTGACCTGGGGCGACGAACAAGCCGCGCTGCAATTTATTCATGATCTCGCGCACCGCAAGACGGCGCTGACCAGTATTGCCGGTTTGGGCATGTTGGAAGTCGTGGCCTGGGTTGCCGAAACATACTCGGCCAGAACCGGCAAACTCAATCCGATGAAGGAGTTGCAACAGTTCGCCATGCAGACCAAGGGCCTGCCATTTTCTCTTTACCGGACACATCGGTCGTTGTCCATGCAGGCCTCCTATGCGGCCGCCAGCGACATAGGCGCGCATCATGCCGCCGCCTGGCTGGTCAAAGTGGATTTGTTGGGAGCGTTTCCCACGTTTGAAGCCAAGGCCAAAGCGCTCATTATGTATCCGCGCGTACGCCTGGGTAATGACAATCTCGGATTGTGCAAGCTACCCTGGGTGGATGTATTCAATCCCGATTCCATGAAACAAGAGAATACGGATATCTACATCAATCCTGCGTCACAGGAACTCTATGCCGATTTCTACAATGGTATGTTGGGAACTAAACTGACTTGGGAGAAGATTTTCGAGCAGACAGACAGGGACATCAATCTGCAGCGTGTGATGAATATCATGTCTTTTGGCGCAAGAACCGGCGAGCATGACTGGATTCCCGACCGGGCTATCGGCCCCACCGAAGATGCCCTCTACGATCTTGAAAAAGATTATAACGACAAGCAGCTCAGTGTTTCTCTCCATAAACCTGCTGATGCAATCGCCGAGATGAAAACCGCCGAAAAACGGGAATCAATCATGAAGCATCGCAAGGAAGAATTGCGCAAGTTAATAAATATTTATTATTCGCAGCGCGGCTGGACGGATAAAGGCATCCCGAAAATTGATACCCTCAAAAAAATCGGCTTATGGGATTACTTAAGTGAAGAAGCCAGAGCCAGAATCACCGTGATGAACGGGTAGTAGCTTACAGACGCCATGACTACAACCGGATTCAGGCACTGGAATTCTTAGTCCACAATACTGTGGAAATGTCTGTTGACAACTATGTTGATAAACCCGTCAAGCGCGCAATTGCTGCGCTTTTAGATCACATTGCCTAAGGGTTAAGCAATTATTTAAACAAGTAATATTATATACTTATAAATATAGTCTTTAATCATGCCCACTTATGAACGATAGGTAATCCAGATATAAACTCTATTAAAAAAATGTGCCAGATTTAGTCAAAATTTTGAGATTTTATAAAACAAAAAAAGCTGAAAAATATTCTGTGTATGGTCAGAGTGGTATGTGACGGGATGACACAGGAAATCATGAAACCATTTCTTCAATGATTGCTTTTATGGGCTTGATATCCTTGATCAGTGCGCTGATCTGGCCAGCCCCGAACGCCGCACGCTCATAATTGCCGGTCGCATCGGGATTTCGATCCAATTCATCGGCAATGTTTTTCGTCGACGGGTCGGCCAGTCTCTCTCTTATCCAGGGCGTTATGATCAGTCTATTCGCCAGTTTCATATTACCGAGGGGAATCAAACCGGTGCCGCCGTCAGGGCATTCCACAATGGCTTTTTTCCACTGCTCGCTTGCCGGGCTCTCATCGGACGCCAAAAACCGTGTGCCGACCTGAACACCCTCGGCGCCCAGGGCAAAAGCCGCTTTATAACCTCTGGAATCAGCGATGCCTCCCGCAGCCACAATCGGGACTTTCACGTGATCGGCAACCAGAGGTACAAGAACCATTGTGGATGATTCGGAATTTAAAGAACGAAGCCCGCCCGCTTCTGCACTGGCAATTACCAGGGCATCCGCTCCGGCGGTGACGGCGCTGATGGCGTGCTGGAGCGCAAGGACCACGTGAATTCCTTTCATGCCCAGATCATGGATCACGGGGTATATGTCTTTCGGAGAACCGACGGAAGTTGTAACCGTTTTAACTCCCGCGTCTGCCAAAATTTTAAGATATTCTCCACTATTTGGATTCATGAGCACGATGTTCGCGCCAAAAGGTTTATCCGTCAGTTTTCGTACGTCATCAATGAGACCCTTCACCGTGTCCGCATCATTGATAAAACCCACGGCCAGTAAACCGTAGCCGCCTGCTTCAGAGACGGCGGCAACCATTTTGGGGCTGTTGAACATGCCAATAGGCCCTTGTATAATGGGATATCGACAACCAAGCATTTTCAATAATTCTGACATAATGGCAAACCCCTCATCATTTATATTAAAAAAATCCAGATAAGAATAATTTATACGTATCTTTGCAAACTTAAAAAAGCAAGGTTACGATCTGTCGCATGACTTGCGTAATCCTTCTACCATAATCCAGGCAGAGTCCGCCAGCACGAAGAATGATTAGTGACGGAGGTCAACGGTATTTCACCCAACGCAAATAATGTATTGCCATGTGGTTAGAAAGGTGCTACTGCTCTTCTCCAAGTGAACCACAGTGCTTCACCAGGCACTGTGGTTTTTTTATTTATAGTCAAGGAGTATCAAAAAAGTATGATTGCAGCATCAAATATTACACTTTCCTACGGGAAAAGGGCCCTTTTCAAGAATGTTAACATTAAGTTCACTCCCGGCAACTGCTATGGGCTGATCGGCGCCAACGGATCGGGGAAATCTACCTTTCTTAAGATTCTGGCCGGTGAGTTGGAGGCTGACCACGGAGAAATTCTGGTCGGCCGACGGGAACGAATAGCCGTTCTGGGTCAGGATCAGTTTGCCTTCGACGAGGAAACGGTCTTCAACACGGTTGTCATGGGACATAAGCAGTTGTTTAACGTCATGATGCAAAGGGAGGCGATTTACGCCAAAAGTGAATTGACGGAAGCTGAAGGAGTGCTTTGTGCTGAAATTGAAAGTGAATTTGCGGAACTCGACGGGTATGAGGCCGACGCCGAAGCAGCGGTGCTGCTAAGCGGCCTTGGTATATCTGAGGATCTGCGGACAAAGAAAATGAAGGGGCTCAGCGCAGGCGACAAGGTCCGCGTCCTTTTGGCCCAGGCGCTGTTTGGCAATCCGGATGTGCTTCTTTTGGATGAACCGACCAATAATCTCGATCGGAAATCCATCCAATGGCTGGAAGATTTTTTGTCGCGGTTTACCAATACGGTGATCGTGGTTTCCCATGACCGTCACTTCCTGAATCAAGTCTGCACGCATACCGCGGATATCGATTTCGGGCGGATTCAGATTTATGTCGGCAATTATGATTTCTGGTACCGTGCCAGCCAGTTGCACTTCAAACAAAAACAAAGCGATAACCGTAAAATGGCTGAAAAAGCCGAGGAACTTAAGGTTTTTATCCAGCGCTTCAGTGCCAATGCGTCCAAGTCCAAACAGGCCACATCGCGCAAGAAGCTGCTCGAAAAACTTACCCTGGAAGATATGCCGGTCTCCTCTCGAAAATATCCGTATGTAGTCTTCAAACCGGAAAGAACCTGCGGTGACATCATCCTGACCATTGAGGGACTGACCAAAGCGATTGACGGGGTCAAGGTTTTGGATGATTTTGACCTGATGGTGCGCAAAGGTGATAAAATTGCTTTTACCGGCGATAGCGCTCTGGCCCGAACAACCCTTTTCCGGATTCTGGCCGGCGAACTGGAGCCGGACAGCGGCAACATCCGCTGGGGGGTGACCATTACCAGCGCCTATTTCCCCCAAGAGAATAGTGAATTCTTTACCCGCGAGATGACCCTGATTGATTGGCTGGGCCAATATTCACCGCCCACGGAAGGTGAAACCTTTGTACGCGGCTTCCTGGGAAGAATGCTTTTCTCGGGCGAGGAGGCCATGAAAAAAACAGTCGTCCTCTCCGGCGGCGAGCGGGTTCGTTGTATGTTGTCGCGCATGATGCTGACCGGGGCCAATTTGCTGATTCTTGATGAGCCGACCAACCACCTGGATCTGGAATCGATCACCGCTCTTAATGACGCGCTGATTGCCTTCAGTGAGGTGATCCTGTTTGCCTCACATGACCAGGAATTTGTTTCCACCGCGGCCAATCGTATTATCGAGATCGCCGGAGGCGGCGCCATTGACCGTACCATGGATTATGAAGATGATCTGGGGCGAGGATATGTCGCCGAAGCAAGTTGATCTTGCCATCATTATAACGTTCCACAAAGTTTCTTGACAAGGCAAAACAGCGCCCATATACTTCGGCGACTCAAGAGCAATGATTTAACTATCGAAGGAGGTAAATCAGGACAAGATGAACATGGAAAGGATGCTTCAGGACACCACCTTGCGTTATCCGG
>WRPE01000003.1 GCA_009773315.1 Syntrophaceae bacterium | reverse complement strand
TATATGCCATATTTTAAATATTTTGTCAAGAAAAAATTGCTGTTTATTGAATTATTTTAATGCGTTAAATGACTCTTGACTTTTTACAGGGGCATCAATATATGGATGCGCTCTAACTTAATATATGATAAGGAGCTAGGTATGGGTCAGCCTGTGATACAGGCCATGCCTCAAATCCAGCAGTTTCTGACATGGCGCCACTTGGAAGAAATGATGCAACAAGGTTGTGGGGTGAAGATAGGATTAACTGCATATCACGCCCCTCATGTGCATGGTATTTGAAAGTTCATGAAGCATAGAAAGGATGAGTAATGACCTCCACGGAACAACTATTACAACAGATCGATGAGATCCTGCACCCCCGATCCGTGGCCATTATCGGGGTACCCCGAGGCATGAAGACGGGCAAGCTTTTTTTCATGGCACTCCTGGATCAGGGGTTCTCAGGTGAAATCTATCCCGTGTCGCCTCAGGCCGACGAGATCGATGGCTACAAGGCGTATCCTAGCGTCGCGGCCATACCGGGAGCGGTGGATCTGGCCATCATTCTCGTGCCGCAGTACCTAATCCTTCCCGCGGTCAAGGAATGTGCCGCCAAAGGGATTAAGGGTGCCGTCCTGTTCACGGCGGGGTATAAGGAATTGGGGACTGATGAGGGACGTGCCCAAGAGGAACAGCTAGTCCAAGTGGCCAGCGCTTCCGGGATGAGGCTCATCGGGCCGAATTGCATGGGAATCTATGCACCGCGCTCCGGACTTTCCTTCTTCCCGCAGTTGACAAGAGAGGCGGGTCCCGTGGGGCTCGTGTCACACAGTGGGTCTCTGGCCAACATCCTCTGTCGCATGGCCCCGCAAAGGGGTATCCGCTTCAGCAAGGCCATCAGCTTGGGGAACGAGTGCGACCTGACGAGCACCGACTTTCTCCTCTATTTGGGGAACGACGCAGAAACACAGCTGATCGGCGCTTACATCGAAGGGATAAAGGACGGCCCGCGCTTCTTCGATGCCCTCCGCACGGCGTCGCTAAAAAAACCCGTCATCCTCTGGAAAGTAGGTTTGACTTCAGCAGGTGCCCAGGCGGCAGCCTCCCATACGGGTGCCTTGGCCGTTGCCAGGGACGTCTGGGAGGGCGTTGTGAGGCAGACTGGGGCTGTCCCCGTGATAGGCTTCGAAGCTTGGTTCGATGCCCTCATGGGTTTTGCCATGCTGCCAGAGCATCTGGGCGATCGAATTGCCATCATTTCGGGTCCTGGCGGGTTGGCTGTTTCCGCCGCCGAGGCCTGCGCCAATAACGGTCTTCGACTGGCACAGCTTTCTCCCGAAACCCATGAGTCCCTGGCTAAAGTTGTACCTCCAACGGGCACGAGTTTGCACAATCCCATCGACGTCGGTCTCACCGCTTCGCTGGAGATTGGGATTTACATCCAGAGTATCCAAACCGTAGTTGCCGATCCCGCTGTCGATGCTGTAGTGATCATTGGGGCAGGGCTTACCCCGGAGGCAAACAGGCTTTACACCGAAGCTGTCATCGAAACGCGCCGGCAGTCCGGCAAGGCCATCCTCATGGTCAACCTCCCTGGTTTTGACTCTTCCTATATTCCTCAATTCTGCGACGCCAGCATTCCCTACTTCGAATCGTCTGAACGGGCAATGAGCACCTATGCCCGTGTCCGCCGTTATCAACACTGGCGAAAGAAACAACGATGAGCAAAGAGAGGAGGAAGCCCTCCAGGGGATTTCACGGATACGATTGAGAATAATTGATTACCGTACTTATGCGCACAATAGCATTTTCCAACAAAACCCTTGCCGCATTGCTCTTAGCCACCCTGCTCGCAGCACTCGCAGGCGCCGCTCCTAGCTACGCCGCCATCCGCACAGTCATTGGCACAGTCACCAAAGTATCCGACGGCGACACGGTCCAAGTAGTAACGCTGGAGCAGACAAAGCACCGCGTCCGGCTTTACGAAATCGATGCCCCGGAAACTCCCCTGTGGGTGTGCGAGTTCAAAGACCTTTGCACAACTACATAAAACCGGCCATTCTGTCATACCGGCGAAGGCCGGTATCCAGTATTATCAGGCACTTCCTGGATTCCGGTTTTCACCGGAATGACGAATAGGGGGGTTGTGCAAAGCTCTCGTTCAATTCTCGCACCAAAGTAAATTATATGCTTGCGACGCAAAAAGCGTAACGCAAGCATATTTCATTTGGCGTCAAATCTCGTCAAAATACCCCACTTTTGCAGTCCATTTGCAAACACTTCCAGACGCATGTCTTTACAAAAAATAGCTTATACCTATTTCCCGCCATTTAAACTCTTTTGCCGTAAAATATTGTTTCTCGAATGACGCATTTGCCAGCAGGCATTTTTGACACCCTTCGCGTCCTTGCCGATAGGGAATCTCAAAAAGCATTTTTTAACGGTGCATATCATGGTGCACTTGATAATTCATTTTCTGTCCGGATTAAATTTGTTCAACCCCCTGATCAAAATTCGGGTTCATAAAATCATCTTGACACATAATTTTCTCGTTTATATAGTTTCTTCAATGCAAGGGAGTTCTCAGTTTTGGCTCATTTTGCGGAGGGATATGAGTAAATTATATCGATTGTGCCGGATGAATGTTGCCTTAATATCCTTTGCATTCCTGTCGATATTCTTTTCTGGCTGTGAAAGCAGATATGAAGATTTGGATCTTAGTGTCTATCAATACCGCGACACAAAAGATCTTGTCAGATTTGTTTATGATGCTTCGCTGATAATCAAAAAGGATGGTTTGAAGAGTTTGGAATATTTCCAAACCAATCGTATTCTATACAGCACGCCTGACCGTTACCTTTACATCTACGATATGAACGGGGTAAATATCTATCACGCGGGTATGCCTCATCTTGAGGGCAAAGACCTTTGGAGTCTTACAGATAAAAGCGGGAAAAAACCAATTCAGATGGTTATCGCCGCGTTAGCTGATAAAAACAATCAACACGCCTGGGTGCATTATTTCTGGTGGGAGCCGGGTAAATTCTATCCTGTCCCTAAATCCTCTTGTCATTTCAAAGTCACAACTCGCGAGGGTAAGGTATTATTTGTTGGTGGCGGTTTGAATTATCCCCACGAAGAAAAGGAATTTATTAGAATTATCGTTGATAATGCCGCTCAGTTAATTAAAGAAAAAGGCAGTTCCGCGCTTGCCGAAATAGCTGATCCTTTATCTCAATATAATTTCCGAGATGTGAAGGTTTTTGCTTTTACCAAGACCGGTAAACTGCTTATATCGCCTGTGATGAACGATAGTCTGACTGATTTTAAACTGCTGGATTGTGTCGATGAGATGGGTCATAAACCATTTGAGAAGGCGCTGATCGAACTGAAAAACAAGGATTTCGTTTGGGAGGTCTTTCTGGCGAAGAACCGGTATCAGCGGATACTTGTTAAGAAGAGCTTATACTTGCGCAAAACACATATCGCTGATCAGGAAATCTATGTTGGCGCTATAACAGATCTTCCCCAACCGCCGGGATAATTAAGGCTGCGAATGACAGATCATAAAAATTACGAGTATTCTGTAAATGAAGTGCCGCCACTGGGGCATTTGTTGTTGTCAGCATTTCAACATGTTATGATAATGATTGTGGCCATCGGCATACCTATAATTTTTGCAGGTCAGCTCAACGAAACACCGGAATTTACGGCTTCTTTGGTGACCTTTTCTATGCTTGCTTCGGGGATCGGTTCAATTCTGCAGGCTTTGCGCCTGCCTTATCTAGGATCCGGTTATTTATGTCCAAATCTTTGTGGTCCTTCGTATTTGAGTCTTTCGCTTTCTGCGGCGTGGATCGGCGGCCTGCCTTTGATGCGCGGCATTACTATTGTAGCCGGTTTGATCGAAATATTTCTTGCACCGGTAATACAAAAGCTGAAAAGCGTATTCCCCATGTACATTGTTGGTCTTGTTGTTATGCTGGTCGGGATCAGCATTATTCAGATTTCGATAACATCGTTTTTTGGTCTGACTCTTCAAGGTGATGCCATCCGCAGTATAGATATTTTCATTGGTGCTGTTTCATTATTAATAATGGTTTTCTGCAATTTATGGGGAAAGGGATTTGTTAAGATTTATTGTCTGATTATCGGGATGTTTTCGGGCTGGATTTTGTCTCTGGCACTCATTCCTGAATATTGGCAAAATCTTGTATTAGTCAAAAATAGTCCACTTTTTGCGTTGCCTCAATTCAGTACAATTTTTCAGCCAATCACATTTCATCTTAATTTGCTTATTCCATTAATTGTTATTGCTATCGGCAGCACGTTGAAAACCTTTGGCAATCTTCTGGCGATACAGAAGCTCTCCGAGCCGGAGTTGGATAAGGTTAATTTTGTCCCTATCCGCAATGGAATTGTGGCAGATGGCATCGCGACAACTTTATCGGGAGTCTTGGGCGCGATGGCCGTTGATACATCTTCCAGTAATATCGGCTTAGCCGGTGCTACTAAAGTGCTAAGCCGATGGATTAGCGTTGTGGCAGGAGCAATTTTTATTGTGCTCGCATTTTTCCCGATGCTGACAAATGCCCTTGCCCTTATGCCCAAGCCTGTTCTTGGCGCCTCGCTTGTCTTTAGCGGATGCTTTATGATTTGTGCTGGTTTAATACAGATGCTTCAGGAAAATTGGGATTCACGTAAGACCTTTGTGGTGGGCATTGCGTTATTTTTTGGATTGAGCACTGCTTTTCTACCTTCGCTCTATGCCCGGGCGCCGGGGATTATACAGACATTTTTTACCGACCCATTACCGACAGCGACAATTCTTGCCGTAATACTGAACCAAATATTTAATCTGGATTTACTTTATAAAAAATTAAGAAAAGACAGTTAGGTATCTCGGCCTAAAAGTGGAATCCTGAATACGTCGTAAAAAGTCCATAATGACCAGCATTGCCTTGACTTGCACGGCAGTTCTTTTTATAATCCGTTCCATAATGAGCAACGTCTTATCAAGTTAGAATAAGGAGGAAGTCATGTTAAAAAGCAGAATTGCAGGCGTATTTTGTCTTTGCTGCATGTTGGTTACAACACTTGCATTCGACGCTGCAGCAAGCAAGAAAAATCACTATGAAAGTGCTATTTCCAAAGTCCGCAGCGAAATCTGGCAGGATATAAACAGCGGCAAATGTGGAAGTGCAGCTGCTGCCATAATGGTCGATGGCAAGGTCGTTTATGCCGAAGGCTTTGGTATGGCCAACAGAGAGAAGAGCATACCTGTTACTACAACTACGCTCTTTAATATTGGCTCTATCAGCAAGGTGTATGTAGCAGTTGCAATCATGCTGCTCGTTGATGACGGCAAGGTTTTGCTCGATAAGCCGGTCACGGACTATCTTCCGGAATTCAAGATGGCTGACAAGAGATATAAGAAGATCACCGTCAGAATGCTACTGAACCACGTATCGGGCTTACCGGGGACAGAGGTTTCTAATTCCTTTGGGTTCAAATACGATGACAACGTGAAGCAGGAAACCATCAATACGCTGGCCCGCGCGCATCTCAAGCATGACCCGGGAGCAATGGCTGTGTATTGCAATGACGGGTTTACGTTGGCGGAAATGATTGTTGAGCGGGTAAGCAAGATGAAATACATGAACTTTCTGGAAAAAAGGATATTTAAGCCGCTGGGCCTGAAAAACACCGGTATCGGTGTTGGCGAAATCAAGGGCAAGCCGGTGGCATTATATTACGACCCGAAAACCGGGGAAATGCATCCGACTGAAACGCTCTCGGTATTGGGGGCTGGCGGGCTTTCTTCAACTGCCGGGGAGCTTTGCCTTTTTGCCGATACCTTTTCAGCGGCAGGCAAACTCCTGAAGAAAGATTCTCTCGCCGAGATGAGAAAAGCTCAGCCTTCTACGTTTCGGGGCAAACTGAGGAATCCGGAGGTTTCTATCGGGCTGGGCTGGGATATGACAGGCCTTCCACGGTATGATGCGGCCGGAATTCAGTTGCTGGGCAAGAGCGGCGGCACGGGAAATTACTCTTCTATGGTTTTCACGGTTCCCGATAGGAGAATATCGGTTGCCGTTCTCGCTGCCGGAAGGGGAAGTAATGCAATGAAAATAGCATTGGCAGGAATGGATGCTGTTTTGGTTGAGAAGAAGCTTGTCCCCAGAGAAGGAAAAACCATACTGATTCCACCAAAAGCGCAGAAATTACCGCAGGATTATGCGTCCTTCAGCGGTTATTATGCCAGCAACACAAAAATAGGCCAGGTCGTGTTTGATGAGGAAAAGAACAGCGCTACCCTGTTCATCTTCAAGGAAAAGGAAAAAGTGCCGGCAATGACACTCGTTTATAACAATGGCTATTATTACGATGCCGAAGGCAACCGTTCATATTTTACCAGTACGGGTGGAGAGACGTATTACGTGAGCTCGCTAGCTACGTTAGGGATCGATGTGATCGGCATGCAAAAAATAAAGCCAATAGAAAAACCGCAAAGCCTCCGTATCAATATGGATGGAATGGTCTGGTTGCGTCGTAACGTCTCTCCCCTGGAGGGGATTATTGCCGTGGATTCGCATTTTGTTAAGTCATTGCTTTACAAGGAACTGCCGGGATACGTGGATTTTATGGGCGCCAAAAGGATCGATTCCCCTGAGTTCGCGGGCATGCCCTTTGACGCCATCCGCGACCAGACGGCGCTTACCCTTTTGGAAAAGAATGGGGACACATGGGTATGGATTTCTGATCTGTTGTATAGTCCGGCCCAGAGCGCCGCCTCCTTAAAAGCCGGAGGAAATTCCGTGAAAATTGAGGGCGATGGTTATAATAAGTGGATGGTAGCAGATGAAGACATGGTTGTAAGTTTTACAAAACCGAAACAAGGAAGAATAATCATGTTCTCTTCCGGCGATACCGTGATCTATGATAGTGCGGTCAATACAGGTGATGCCTATACCGCCAAGGGCAGTTATATTGAATGTTCAGGTTTTGCAAACGATGTCTTTACAGTCATAGCCAAGCCCATAGGGTCAGATAAAAAGAAGTAAAAAATTCTAACCATTGCTTCGCCCTATCGAGTATGAGCCAGGGCGAAGCAATCTCAAATATAAGGGTTCATACTGAACTGCGAGGTTACAGTACTGCATAATCGATTTAAATACTGAGTTGCGCCCTAGGAAGTTATAAATAAATCTCATTTTCCTTCGCAAATTTATTTATCCTGTCAACGAATTCAGGATTCCTGTCCGTTTTTTCCATATAAACCTTGGCGTATGCAATGAATGCGCTTTTATAATCCTCAAAATACTTCCTGGGCAAATTCATAAAACCATCCAAGATGGGTTCAATATTACTTGCAGACATCAGCTTACCCGATACGGCTATCTGGGCTGATTCATTTTTATCGTAAGTTTCACGATCAACTGCCTGAGTTTGATATTCGGGTGTTTTTGCTTTAGTTTGCGCGGTTGAAGATACACCACCTCTGAAAGGAATGTAGAAGATCAAAAATAACAAAAGCGCTAAGGGAACTGCCAGTGCCAACCGATGGCTTAATTGAGGAAGCATTCCACCCCTTATGATCCATCCGTTTGCAAGCAGCGTATTTTCTATCGGCAGCCAGAGATCTCTGAAGTCGTACGACAGTTTTTTTACATCGATAGAAAAGCCGCCATCCTTGTCCATTGTCACTGATGGTACGATGTCGGTCGAAATTTCGGCAGAAATACCAGATGAATAATTCATGGAAAAATCGAAGCGGTTTGTCGATAGAGACCATCTCCAGTCTTTTTCCTTCATCAGAAAATATACGTCGTGTTTTTTCTCATCAAAGGTAAGAACCACGACCCGCTTCTTGCCGATTTGACCGCCTGATACGATTTGAAAATAATTAATCGAGGACGACCAGGTTATGGCAACCCTGCCGTCATCTGAACGAAAAACATCAAAGAGGGCTTTCCCGTCAAAGGTCCTCTTAAAAGAGCGTTCCAGTTTATCTATCAATTCCGTTTTGCCGATGGAAGCAACCCTCGGATCCGGCTTCCAGACAATAAAATAATCCTGCAGGGCGAAAAATGACATGACCCAGATGAATGCATATCCGGCCGCAATGAGGGCCGACCCGAGGGGATGCAGATTCATAAAGGAACGGAGGTCGAATTTAAACAGGAATACGGCAATCACCACAATAAGCGGCACAGCCGCAATTACCGCGAAGAAAGAAAAAACGAAGGCTAGCAGTTTACCAAGCATTTGTTAACACACCCTCCATAGTGGAAGAATATTAAGAATGCCCTTATTTCCTTAAGTGCGGCCCAGCATGGACTGGACCTCATAATAAACCGCGATTATCTGGTTGATCAGTGCGAAAACACAGACACTGAAAAACATTTTGGCCGCATCACGATAGTCGGGCCAAACCAATTGCAGATGCGCGTCATATAGCTGCGCGCCCGAGCTGAAGCGTTCCAGGATTTCAACAATGGATATACCGATTAAAAAGGCAGCAAAAAAGAGAAGTCCCTGCGTGATTGCGGCTACAATCGATTGTTGAGTGGTGTTGAAAATAAGCCGGGAGATGATCGGAACAAAATAAAGGATGAACATCGTACCGAATTGGAAGCCCATGCCGTACCAGATGCCGGCAAGCATTCCAAGCGGCATCAAAATGAGCAGAATAACCAGACCCACAAGAAGGAGAACCATCAGTGGGCCACCCCCGGCCATTTCTTTGCCGTGGTCCAGAAGGAATAACCAGCGTTCTTTGCCCGCGACCATCATCAGCATGAAAACCAGTGGAATGGTTGCAAGGCAGGCAAACATCAGCATGCGCGTATATTCCGAATTCATCCCGGGACGAATCATATGCTTGATGATATTGACAATGAAATATCCTGAAATGCAGAAATTTACAGCGGCAATAATTCAATTCATGATGAGGCGTCCCCCAAAAGACCGTATGGATGATAGAATTTTGGCACAGGATCAGTTTTACGGTCAAGATTTATTTAAGTGATTCCATTAATGATTACAATATTAATACCTTGTAGAAGATCGCCGAAGCAAGTCGGAGATAATCAAAAGACTGCTGAAATCTAACTTAACATGTGGTACAAATAAATATCGGGGGGAGTTCACCCTCTCGAAACTTTCGACAATACCTCATGATGAAAAGGACGACAGATATGAAGGTTATCGCTTTCAATGGTAGTCCTAGGAAAGATGGCAACACCACCACGTTGATAGGCTATCTCTTACGGGAGATCGAGAAGGAGGGTATTGAAACAGAACTCGTTTAGCTCTCGGCAAAGGCGATTCACGGGTGTATAGCATGCTATAAATGTTTCGAGAATCAGGACCGACGATGCGCCGTTAAGAACGATGCGGCGAATGCGTATATCGAAAAGATGACAACGGCTCAGGGTATCGTTTTGGGATCTCCTTCTTATTTTCAGGCTGTAACAGCGGAAATGAAGGCTTTGATCGACCGGGCGGGTTTCGTCGGACTGGCAAATGGGAGGATGTACAAGAACAAAGTCGGGGCTTCTGTATCCTGCTTTCGTCGTACCGGAGGGTTACATACAATCGAAACCATGAACCATTTTTTCTTCAGTAACGAGCTTATTATTGCCGGTCGAGCCATGAGTGTTGCCAGAGATAAGGGAGATGTAAAAAAAGATGAGGAAGGTGTCCAGAGCGCACAGGCCCTGGGGCAAAAGATCTCCTGGATGGTGAGAAAGCTCTATGACTGAAACCGGTGTGTTTCAACCACGGAACTACCTCGATGGGTGTTTGGGGTTTTATACCGATCCATAAAAACAATTTTGAAGGAGGATTTTAAATGTCAGGAATCAGCTTTAAAGGAAGAGTGGCTATTGTCACGGGTGCCGGTGGTGGTCTGGGCAGGGAATATTCCCTTGATTTGGCAAAACGAGGCGCGAAAGTTGTCGTCAATGATCTAGGTGGATCGCTCGATGGAAGCGGCGGCGGTTCATCAGCGGCGGACAAAGTCGTAGCAGAAATCAAGGCGATAGGCGGTGAGGCCGTGGCCAATTATGATTCCGTCTCGACCATGGAGGGCGGTAAAAATATTGTTAAAACCGCCGTGGATCATTTCGGAAAAGTGGATATTCTCATCAATAACGCGGGGATTTTGCGGGATCGGAGCTTCCTCAAAATGACGGAAGCCGATTGGGACCAGGTCATTGCCGTGCATCTGCGGGGCGCCTTTTGTGTGACGCAGCCGGCCGCTCTGGTCATGAAGGAAAATAATTACGGACGGATTGTCCTGACCGCTTCCACGTCGGGTATTTACGGGAACTTCGGCCAGGCGAATTACGGCGCCGCCAAGATGGCACAGGTCGGCTTTATGAACGTCATCAAGCAGGAACTGGTAAAATACAACATCAAAGTCAACACGGTCGCACCGAATGCTGATACCCAGATGACACGGGGACTTATTCCGGAAGAGATCGCCAGGAAGCTGAAACCGAAATTCAACGTTCCCATGACCGTGTATCTGTGTTCCGAAGAAAATCAGGATACGGGGATGATCTTCACGATGAGCGCCGGCTGGTTTGCAAGAACGGCGGTTGTTTCGGGAGAGGGTGTCTGCATCGGCGACACCGAGCGGGACATAGCCGCAGAAGAGGTAATGGAACAGTTCGAGAAGATTAAAAGCCTGGAAAATGCCCGTCCCTTCCCGAATGCCACGGAAGTGTATGCTCTGTCATATCCGTTGATGGTGTGAGGCAAAATCTTCATCAACGGTGAACGGCTTTTCTCTTGACAGAAGCCCGTGAGCCTTCTATCGTCGCACCCTCATGATTTCTCATGCAGAGCGAAAGCATAACCCGCCGTTCACAGTGCGGCGGAAAGGACCAGGAGTATGAACGTGTACAACAAAAGAGTGAAGAATATCTCTAAAAATACCATTCGGAACAATCACGGGAACTATACAACAGCCTTTGCCCCGAAAGGCAGATTCTGTGTCCTTTTGCCGCTGATTCTGATGATGATCCTCCTTGTCTCCTGCACTGTGGTGGCAAAAGACCTTAACTGTAGCCGCCTTCCCCAGCTGATGGAAGCATTCCACGAAAACCACTACGCAATGAAGAGTATCACCCCGGAGATCAAGATTCACGCCGTCGACCAGATGATCAAGCGCCTTGATCCCTCTAAAACGCTGCTGTACGAGTCTGATTTGGAGAACCTCAAACCACTCCTTCTGGACGTTTTTGTTAGCGCGGAAAAAGGCAACTGCACGTCGCTCCAGTTGGTTTATGACTTGCTCGTTGCCCGAGCGCGGGAGAACGAAGCCATCGTCAAAAAGATTCTGGGGCCGGACTTTCGATCTGATAACAAGGTGGCGCTGAATACCAACGTGGACAAGCGCCCCTATCCGAAGACGATGGCGGAAAAGCAGGAGCTCCTGAAAAAAATCATACAATTCCAGATCGAAAATTCACTGCATGCAGGAATTGACCTGGCTACAGCCAAAAAGAAGCAGATACACCGCTATGAGTTACAGACGATGCGGGTGGTCGAGCAGAATCCCGTACAGCTCATTGCAACCTCTGCCGAAGCTTTCGCCCGGGCCCTGGATCCGCACACCAGTTACCTCACCCCCAAAAACCTCGAGGATCTCCAGATTCAGATGAAGCTTTCCCTGGAGGGAATCGGGGCCGTTCTGTCGAGCGACACCGGCTTTACCGTTATTGAAGAGTTGATTCCCGGGGGTGGCGCCGAGAAAACGGGTCTGCTGAAGCCAAAGGACAAAATCATCGCCGTGGCCCAGGAAAGGGAAATGCCGGTCGACGTCATCGATATGGACCTGCGCGACGTCATTAGCATGATCCGTGGCAAGAAAGGCACACGGGTAACCTTGACGATCCTGCGGCAGGCTGATCGTCAGGATCGCTTCAACGTCACCATCATGCGCGACCAGATCGACGTGAAGGAACAGGAGGCGAAGATCACCTACGAGATTCGGAATGTGGGTGGCAGGCAGTACCGTTTCGGCGTAATCGATCTTCCTTCCTTCTATGGCGGTGAGAAGGGCGGCAAGTCCAGTTACGAAGACGTGAAAAAAATTCTCGCCGAGGCCAGGCGGCAGCAGGTGGACGGCATCGTGCTAAACCTGTCGCGCAACGGCGGTGGGCTGCTTGAGGAGGCGGTGCGCCTTGCCGGCCTTTTCATTGGTAAGGGCGGCATAGTAGCAGTCAAGGACAGCCGGGGACAGGTGACGATTCTTGCCAATGGTTCAGCCGCCCCGGTGAAAGAATATGACAAGCGCAGCATCGTTGCTGCTCCCGTGGAGGATTCACGGGCACTCTACATGGGCCCTCTCGTCGTTTTGACGAGCCGGCTGAGTGCCTCGGCCAGCGAGATCGTCGCGGGCGCCCTGCAAGACTACCGCCGCGCGGTGATTGTCGGGTCGGACCATACCTTCGGCAAGGGTTCCGTACAGTCAATAATACCGTTGCCCTGGGAGCTTGGCGCCATGAAGGTCACCACAGGGTTGTACTTCCTGCCCGGTGGCAAATCAACGCAGAAGACGGGTGTGATAGCGGACGTGAGGTTGCCTGGATGGTTTTTACTCGAAGATATCGGTGAAGCGGCACTGGACTATCCGCTGCCGGCCCAGGCCATCGTACCCTTCCTGGGCGTGTGGGGCAATGCTGCGCCGCAATGGAAGCCTGTTGACAAGCCCCTGATCGCGACGCTGATGTCCAAGTCGCAGAGCCGGATTGCGACAGACGCAAAGTTTGCCAAAATCATCAAAGACAACAAAGAAGCTGCGGGTAAGAAGGACATCATCCAGCTTGATGATTTTCGCAAGACGATGAAGAAGGAAAACGGCGGCAAAGAGAATGAAACGCCTTCCGAACAGAGGCAAAAGATCCGGGAGCAGTACGCGCCTTTTGTGAACGAGAGTGTCAACATCCTGCGCGATATGGTGACGCTGGGGGCCGTAACACCATGATTAATAAAGAAATCGTAGGTAAGCGTGCCGGTATGGCTTATGGGCAACTGTTGCAGAAGCGTATCGCAAGGCTGGAAAAAATGAGCGACCGCACCATTTTGAGTGGCCTGGGAGACCTGCAGACCGACGAGCGCAAAAATGGGTAAAGACGAAGCTTCGGATGGATACGATTTTTTTGCTTAAGCTGGCATTAGGCAGCGAACGCTAAATTAAGGCGAAAAAGAAGGCTATGAAAAATAAAGAATTTGAAAAAGGCGAAATCGAAATTTACAAAGCAAAGGATGGCCCACAAATTGATGTCCAGTTGGAAGCCGAAACAGTTTGGCTGACACAGAAACAACTAGCTGTACTCTTTGATAAGGATGTGCGAACGGTAAACGAACACATAAAGAATATTTATCGAGAAGAAGAATTAAATGAAAAACCAACTATCCGGAATTTCCGGATAGTTCAAAATGAGGGCGGAAGAACAGTAGAAAGGGGTGTTGATTTCTATAACCTGGATGTAATTATCTCAGTTGGTTACAGAGTTAAATCACTGCGTGGCACCCAATTTCGTATATGGGCGACCAATGTTTTGCGTAAACATCTGGTTGAAGGCTATACCATCAATAAGAAACGACTGACGGCCCAGCGAAGCAAAATCAGGGAATTACAGGACACAGTCCGCTTGCTTGGCAACATAGCGTTGCTTGATGGTGTATCGGATGAAGCAAAAGGTATTGTTCAGATCATTGCTGAATATTCACGGGCGTTGAATATTCTTGACGACTTTGACCACCAGCGACTGGCCGCACCGAAAGGAACGAAAAAGGCAAAATACAAACTGACATATGAGGCAGCCAGAAATGTCATTGAACAGATGAGAATCAGATTCAAAGGTTCCGCGCTTGTCGGACAGGAGAAAGATAAAAGTTTTCAAGGCTCCATCGGCGCGATTTATCAGACCTTCGACGGCAAAGACGTCTATCCCACCGTGGAAGAGAAAGCCGCCCATCTGCTTTATTTTGTGACAAAGAATCACAGCTTTATTGATGGTAACAAGCGCATCGCGGCGGCGCTTTTTGTCTGCTTTCTTCAAAGGAACGGTATTTTGCTGGATAAGGACGGGCGCAAACGCATTGACGACAATGCACTAGTCGCACTGACGCTCATGATTGCCGCAAGCAAACCGTCGGAAAAAGAAATTATCACAAAAGTGATCTTAAATTTACTGAATGAAAAGAAATGATAGGCGGATCGGAAAATAGGGTGCCATTCCCTTCTTTCCAAAGGCAGCCAGGAATGGCTGGTATTTTGTTGCAATGTTTCCAGGAAGTTGTATTATGCGTGCGATTAATAAAAAGCTCTGCGAGACGCAGGAAAACTTATATTTCAAGACCTGACACTATGTGACACTATGACCAATCAAAACCCGGAACAGATTGCACGCGATAATATTGACAAGCAGTTAACTGAATGCGGCTGGATTATTCAGAAGAAGAAGCAAATTAATCTGAGTGTCGGGCTTGGTGTAGCTGTTACGGAATACCAAACGGAAATTGGCCCTGCGGATTATATTTTATTTGTCGAGGGCAAACCCGTAGGTGTAATTGAAGCGAAAAAAGAAGAAGAGGGCGCTCGATTAACGATTCATGAAGATCAGTCTAAAGATTATGCCGACAGCAAACTGAAATATCTTAATAACGATCCCCTACCTTTTGTCTATGAAAGCACCGGTACGCTAACCCGTTTTACCGATTATCGCGATCCCAAGCCTCGTTCCCGACCGGTTTTCACTTTCCATCGACCGGAAACATTACGTGATTGGACAAAAAGAGACAAATCGCTGCGCAAAAGATTGTTTGATTTACCTGCATTGCAAACCGATGGTTTGCGTGACTGCCAGATGAACGCCATCAACAAATTAGAAATCTCTTTTAAAGAAAACCGCCCAAGGGCATTAATACAAATGGCAACGGGGTCAGGAAAAACCTTTACAGCCATTACTTCCGTTTATCGTTTGCTGAAATATGCTAAAGCGAAACGGGTTTTGTTTTTGGTGGATACCAAAAACCTTGGCGAGCAAGCCGAACAGGAATTTATGTCGTTCGTGCCGAATGACGACAACCGTAAATTTACTGAGCTATACAGTGTGCAGCGATTAAAATCGAGCTATGTCGCCACCGACAGCCAGGTTTGCATCAGCACTATTCAGCGTTTGTATTCCATTTTAAAAGGAACAGAGTTGGAAGAAAGTGCCGAAGAAGAAAACCCGAACGAGCGCAAATGGCAACCCAAAGAAATTCCACCGATTGAATACGATGGAAAAATGCCGATTGAGTTTTTCGATTTCATTGTAATTGACGAATGCCACCGCAGTATTTACAACCTTTGGAAGCAAGTCTTAGAATATTTCGATGCTTTTGAAATTGGCTTAACCGCCACACCCGACAAACGCACCATTGGTTACTTCGATCAGAATATGGTGAGCGAATATTCTCACGAAATGGCGGTTGCCGATGGCGTAAATGTTGGTTATGAAGTCTTTATCATTGATACCAAAGTAACTAACCAAGGTGCCACGCTTTGGAAAGGTGAATACATTGAACACCGTGAGCGCCTGAGCCGCAAGAAACGAATGGAATTGCAGGACGAAGATGAGAATTATTCAAAACTGCAATTGGATAAAGATGTGGTAAATCCCAACCAGATCAGAACCATCATCCAAACATTCAAAAATAACCTGCCCAGCATTTTCAAAGAACGCTACGATAAAGACGGAAACTTTGAAGTGCCTAAAACTTTAATCTTCGCCAAGACAGATAGTCATGCTGACGACATCATTCAAATTGTCAGAGAAGAATTTGCCGAAGAAAATAAATTCTGCAAAAAAATAACTTACACAGCCCTCGACCCCAAAAGCACATTGGCACAGTTTCGCAACACTTATTACCCACGTATTGCCGTAACGGTTGATATGATTGCCACGGGAACAGATGTAAAACCGCTGGAGTGTTTGCTTTTTATGCGCGATGTTAAAAGCATCAACTATTTTGAGCAAATGAAAGGGCGAGGAACGCGGACTATCGATTTAGACAGTTTGCGCAAAGTTACGCCTACCGCTCAATTTACCAAAGACCATTTTGTAATTATTGATGCCATTGGTGTTACCACAAGTTTAAAAACCGACAGCCGACCATTGGAGAAAAAGCCCGGTGTACCGCTCAAAGATTTGCTTGCAGCCATAGCCGTGGGTGCACGGGAAGAAGAATTGTTTACCATGCTTGCCAGCCGTCTTACCCGTTTAGACAAACAAATAACCGAAAAAGAGCGTAAGCAATTTACCGAGAAAGCAAACGGCAAAAGCGTTTCGCAGGTGGCCAAAGAGTTGTTGAATGCTTTTAACCCCGATGTGCTGGAAGACATTGAAACTAAAGTACGCGCCGAAAAAGCAGGTGCCGCACCCATAGAGATTGCAGCCGCCATAAAAGCCGAAACCGAAAAACTACAAAACGAAGCCGCAAAAGTATTTACAGGCGTTCTTAACGATTATATAGAAAATGTGCGCAAAGCACACGAGCAGCGGTTCGCCTCGCAACGAGCTCACCGCCATTGTTTCGCTTATTCGTAAAGTAAGCGGATTGGATGCCACCCTTACTGCTTACGATAAAACGGTGGACAAAAACTTTCAGGATTGGGTATTTAAAAAGCAATCAGGGGCAATAAAGTTTAACGAAGAACAAATGCAGTGGCTGCGCATGATTAAAGATTATGTAATCAGCAGTTTTCATATTGAAAAAGAAGATTTTGATTTAAACCCCTTTAATGCACAAGGCGGATTAGGCAAAATGTGGCAATTGTTTGGCGATAAGACAGAAGAAATTATTAACGAACTAAATGAAGCGTTGGCAGCATGACTTCGCTTCGGCGCTTCGACAGGCTCAGCGACCAAATAAACCGGGCTCAGCGACCGGATAAACTAGGCTCAGCGACCAGTGCGACCATCCCGGGCCCTGAGCTAATAATGAGGGCCCTGAGCTTGTCGAAGGGCCAAAACCCGGTGACTGAGCCTAGGGACGGTGGCTGAGCCTGTCGAAGCCAAAGGCACATTATGAAAGGCTACATGTATATATTGCTTTGTTCAAACGGCCAATACTACACTGGTAGTACAAATGACCTTGCAAAAAGATTAGCACAACACCAAAACGGTGAAGGTGCTAATTTCACAAAAAAACACTTGCCCGTAAAATTAGTTTATTGCGAAGAATATCAGCGCATAGACGAGGCTTTTTTCAGAGAAAAGCAAGTGCAGGGATGGGACAGAAAGAAAAAGGAAGCATTGATAAATGGGGAGTATGGTAAGTTGCCTGAGTTATCCAAGAACTCCCTTCGACAGGCTCAGGGACCGAATCGACAGGCTCAGGGACCGAATCGACAGGCTCAGGGATCAAACCTGGTAGCTACGCCTGATGATTGAACACGGTGGTTGAACTGAAAATGGCCAGTGCCACTTCGACAAGCTCAGGGTTCGCAATTATTTACTGAACTAAATTAAGTATCGGAAACATAATGAGTGAAGTAAAAGATATACCAGAGCATTGGGAAGTAAAGAAGTTGGGAGAGGTATGCGGAATTATCTATGGAAAAGGTCTGCCTGTTAAGGCGCTCAAGCCATCTGGATATCCAGTATTTGGAGCTAATGGCATAATTGGTTTTAATGACAAATATTTATTTGAAGAACCACAAGTTTTGATTTCTTGTCGAGGTGCTGCGAGTGGAAAAGTTAATCTATCTCCGCAAAAATGTTATGTAACAAATAATTCATTGGTTTTAGATATAAAAAAGAAAAATGAGTTAGATAAAAATTATTTATTCTATGCATTGAGCATAGCAAAGAAAACAAAATTAGTCACTGGCACAGCACAACCACAAGTAACTATAAATAATGCAGTAGAATTATATATTTCAGTTCCCCCTCTCCCCGAACAACAAGCCATCGTCGCCAAAATAGAAGAACTGCTCAGCGATTTAGAAAATGGCAAGCAACAACTGCAAACCGCACAACAGCAATTAAAAGTTTACCGCCAAAGTTTGTTGAAATGGGCCTTTGAAGGGAAACTCACCAACAAAAATCTAAAAGATGGTGAATTGCCGAAGGGCGATGCCCTGAGCCTGCCGAAGGGATGGAAAATTGTTGAGTTGAAAGAAGTTTGTGAAATTAAAAGAGGAAAATCAAAACATAGACCAAGAAACGAACCTTCTCTTTTTGGTGGTAAATATCCATTCATTCAAACAGGGGATATTAGAAATGCTAATGGTGGATACATCAAAAATTTTAGCCAAACATACAGCGAAATTGGACTTCAACAAAGTAAACTTTGGGCAAAAGGAACTTTATGCATTACAATAGCTGCAAATATTGGAGAAACTGCAATTTTAGATTTAGATGCTTGTTTCCCTGATAGCGTTGTAGGTTTGGTTTGTAACGAGAAATTTCTTTTAAATAAATACACAAACTATTTTTTCGTTTCTCACAAGTCAAAGTTGGAAGAATTAGCACCTGCCACAGCGCAGAAAAATATTAATGTAGATATTTTAGAAAAAGTAAAAATACCATTGCCTTCTCTTGAAGAACAAAAACTCATCGTCGCCGAACTCGAAAGTAAACTCACCGTATGCGATAAAATAGAAGAAACCATCAGCCAAAGTTTGCAACAAGCAGAAACATTGCGCCAAAGCATCCTGAAAAAGGCGTTTGAGGGGAAACTTGTCCATGGAAAATAAATCGCAGATAATAATTTATACGACTGAAAAGGGTGAAACAAAATTAGAAGTCCGCCTGGAAAACGAAACAGTTTGGCTTACGCAAAAACTGATGGCGAAGCTTTTTCAAACCACACCGCAAAACATTACTATTCATCTTAAAAATATCTTTGAAGAGGGCGAATTGAATGAAGTGGCAACTTGTAAGGATTTCTTACAGGTTGGAAAAGAAGGTGGACGAATAATAGAGCGGAATCAAAAATTCTACAACTTAGATGCAATTATTTCAGTCGGTTACAGAATAAAGTCGGCTGTTGCCACCCGTTTCCGTCAGTGGGCAACACAACACATCAAAGAATACATGATAAAAGGATTTGTGCTGGATGATGAACGTCTGAAAAATCCGGATTTGCCTTTTGATTATTTTGAAGAATTACTTAAGCGCATTCAGGATATCCGTACTTCTGAAAGACGATTCTACCAAAAGATAACCGATATTTATGCCACGAGTGTTGACTACGATCCTACGCATGAAGGAAGCATTTTGTTCTTTCAAACAGTTCAAAATAAAATGCACTGGGCTATTACAGGAAAAACAGCCGCGGAGATAATTTCACAGCGTGCTGACAGCCGTAAACAAAACATGGGTTTAACCAACTGGCGAGGAACCAGGCCGCGAAAACAAGACGTGGCTATTGCAAAAAATTATCTTGATGAAACCGAACTTGCAGCGCTCAATAATCTGGTGGAACAATATTTAATTTTTGCCGCAGGTCAGGCAATGCGAAGAGTTCCTATGTATATGAAGGATTGGATTGAAAAACTCAATGGATTTTTAGAACTCAACGACCGGAACATTTTAGAACATGCCGGAAAAATTTCGCATCAGTTAGCTATAGAAAAAGCAGAAAATGAATATGAAAAGTATAATACGGAACAACAAAATGCAATTGAAAGCGATTTCGATAAAGCAGTAAAAAAGCTTTTGCCGTCTTCTGCTAAAAAAGGAAAAAAATGAGTAACAGCACTGCGAGTATCACCAGCAAAGTCTGGTCTTTCTGCAATCCCCTGCGCGATGTTGGCGTGGGGTACGGCGATTATTTGGAACAGCTTACCTATTTGCTGTTTCTAAAAATGGCCGATGAATACAGCAAACCGCCGCACAATCGTAAACTGAATATCCCCAAGACATACAACTGGGGAAGCTTAACCGCCAAAAAAGGCGCAGAACTGGAACTGCATTATGTAACTTTGCTCCGTGAGTTAAGTACAGCCAAAGGCATTTTGGGGCAGATATTTACCAAGAGCCAAAACAAAATACAAGCCCCGGCAATGCTGGCTAAAATTATTGATATGATCGACAGCGAAGAGTGGCTGGTAATGGGCGCAGATGTCAAAGGCGATATTTACGAAAAGCTGTTGGAGCAAAACGCTCAAGATGTAAAAAGCGGTGCAGGTCAGTACTTCACGCCACGCCCATTGACTAAGGCAATGGTTGCCTGTATTCAGCCTAAGCCCATGAAAACTATTGCCGACCCTGCTTGCGGCAGCGGCGGTTTCTTTTTGGCAGCTTACGATTATCTGGTAGCCAACAACAAACTTGACAAAGAGCAAAACAAGTTTATCAAACTAGAAACTTTTTACGGCAACGAAATTGTGGCCGGCGCAAGACGGTTGGCTTTAATGAATTTGTTTCTTCACAACATTGGCGATATCGACTGCGACAATTTTATTTCGCCTGCCGATGCCTTGATCGCCGCTTCGCCTGTAACTTACGATTATGTGTTGGCTAATCCGCCTTTCGGTAAAAAGAGCAGTCAGACCTTTACCAACGACGAAGGAGAACAGGAGAAAGACGATTTAACTTACAACCGTCAAGACTTTTGGGCGACCACCAGCAACAAGCAATTGAACTTTGTTCAGCACATCCGTTCAATGCTCAAAACAACCGGGCTTGCTGCCGTTGTTGTTCCTGATAATGTTTTGTTTGAAGGTGGTGCCGGTGAAACGGTTCGTAAAAAATTATTGGAAACAACAGACCTGCATACGATCTTACGATTACCCACAGGTATATTTTACGCTCAGGGAGTAAAAGCCAATGTTATTTTCTTCGATAACAAACCGGCCAGCAAAAACCCTTGGACAAAAGAAATATGGGTATATGATTACCGCACAAACATTCATCACACTTTAAAAAAGAACCCGTTAAATATTGAAGTGCTCAAAGATTTCATTGCTTGCTACAATCCGGCGAATCGCCACAAACGCAAAGAAACATTTAACGAAGACAGCAATCCCGAAGGGCGCTGGCGTAAATTCACTTACGATGAAATTGTCAGCCGCGATAAGACCAGCCTGGATATTACCTGGCTCAAAGATAAATCGTTGGCCGACCTCGACAATCTGCCCGACCCGGATATATTAGCCAACGACATCATCGAAAATCTGGAAGCGGCAGTGGAGAGCTTCAAAGAGATAATGGTGACCATTAACGGGAAATAAATATTTATAGAAGGAATAAAAGGGGTTGGTTATATTCTATTACATTGGGAGGTCTGTAAATGAACACAATTGCTGCTTCCGAAAAAGATAAACAAATGGCTCAGCGATGCGCCGAATGCCCGGTATGCAAGCATGCCAGGAAAAAACAGCGGGGGCTTGCTTATTGGTTTGTCAAGAATATAGAGAATGGCATATGCCCCTTTTGCGTTGCTTATGAAATGGTTTACGGAAAAAAGCCCATGAAGTTTAAAGTGCTACCTGATAATTCTACGACCTTATCCCAAGCAGGAAGGAAACTATGCCCATAATCACAAAAGAGGTGAACTGCCACCGAAGTAACAGGCTTGAGAAGTCAAAGGGGGCAGGTCTTCTAAACTAGAAAGGAGATGACCATGAAAGAATTAAAGTATATGAGCATTGCCGAGGATGCCATGAGCAAAATTAGAAAGGGAGCTTTCTTAACCGTTAAGGCCGCTGGTGCGCTGAACACCATGACCATCGGCTGGGCTACTTTCGGATTCATCTGGCAAAAGCCGATCATGATGGTGGCGGTTCGCGATTCCCGTCACACCTTTGGTATCATGGAAAAGGCTTCCGATTTTACAGTCACCATCCCTTCAAAGGATATGAGCAAGGCAATTGCTTTTTGCGGAACGAAATCGGGCCGGGATGTGGATAAATTCAAGATGTGCAATCTGGAAACAGCCAACGGACAGCATGTCGCATCACCGATTATTAAAGTTCCGGGGATTCACTATGAATGCAAAATCGTTTACAAGTCCGCCATGAATACGGCTTTCCTGGATAAAAGTTATGATCAGGCCATGTACCCGCAAAAAGATTACCACACGCTTTACTTTGGCGAGATACTGGCCTGTTACGAAACGGAATAGCGGTTAAACAAATGGGTCATCATCTCGTCCGTAAACTAGATGGGTTTTTCAAACCGGAAAGCATTGCCATTATCGGCGTATCCCGTGAATCCATGAGCTTTGGAGGAACCAGCTTCCTTCATCATTACCTGCAGGCGGGATATTCCGGGCGCCTTTACCCGATCAATCCAAAAGCTTCAGAGGTGCTGGGCTTGAAAGCCTACCCGTCGCTTTCGTCGCTTCCGGAGACGCCGGATCTGGTTATGATTGCGGTTCGGGCCGACCTGGTCCCCGCCGCGCTTGAGGAATGCGCGAGCCAGGGTGTTCGTTATGTTCATGTCCTTACTGCAGGCTTCAGCGAGATCGGGACGGAAGAGGGCAGGCAACTGGAAAGGCGCCTTGCGGCCATTGCCGAAGAACGCAATCTGCTGATCATGGGGCCGAACTGCATGGGCCCTTACTGCCCGTCTGTTCGCTTGACGGCCTGGGGCGCTGTTCCGGGACGCGATGGGAACCTGGGGATTATCTCTCAGAGCGGCGGTGTAACACAGCGGTTCACGGAATACATTTGTTCCCTTGGCGTCGGGGTGAGTAAAGCGGCCAGTATCGGCAATGCCGCCGTGCTGGACAACCCGGATTTTCTGGAATTCATGGCCGACGATGAAGCTATCCGCATCATCGCCATATACCTGGAAAGCATCCGGGACGGACGGCGCTTCTTTGAGCTGGCCCGCGATGTGTCGCCCCGGAAACCCATCATTATGTTAAAAGGCGGCGAATCGGAACAGGGAGCAGCGACGGTAGCGTCTCACACGGGAAGGATGGCGGGTGATCAGAAAATATGGAGGGCCTTTTTTGAGCAGACCGGTGTTGTACCCGTTTCCAATATGAATGAATGGGTTGACGCCTGCCTGACATTTTCCTGCCTGCCGAAAACACAGGGGAAAGGGGTATTCATTGTCGGCGGCGGCGGTGGAAACAGTGTGATTTTTTCCGACTCGTGCATCAGGGCGGGCCTGGACGTTCCATCCCTCTCTAGGGAAAGCATGGCAAGAATCCGTCCTTTTGTTCCCATAGCCGGTAGTATCGCCGGGAACCCTCTTGATTTCTGGGAAGCTTTTCTTAATGTGAAACGTCTTTTCGAAATTCTTGACATAGCCTATGAGGACCCAAACATTCACATGGTTATCGTTGACCGCTTGATTCCACGCATTGCTTTTCACAGCCCCGAACTTCCCGATTCCGTCTCCGAGATTGTCGATTTCATAAAAACGCACAGGCAGGCGAAGCCAACGGTTTTTACCATAGATTATGACGGCGGCGATCCCGATCTCATCCGGAAAGGGTCACAGCTTCGGAGCCATTTTTGTGAAGCGGGGATACCCGCGTTTCCTTCTTTTGAAAGGGCCATTGGCGCTCTCGCCCGTTTTCAGAAATATTATGGCCATTTTGTGGAAAGGGTGAAGACTAAAGGCTGAAGACTGAAGACTGATAATAACAATATGTTACAAGGAGGTGTTTTCATGGTTTCTTTTCACGATGTTTTATTGGAAATGAAGGAAAAAATAGCAATCGTCACGCTCAATCGCCCGAAGGCAAGAAATGCATTCAACAGGGGAATCCTTCAGGGATTGTATGAGGCCGCAAACCATATCCTGACCGAACCGTCAATCAATGTGGTGATCCTCACCGGCGCAGGCGACCAGGCCTTTTGCGCCGGCATAGACCTGAAGATGATTTCTGCAGGAGAAGATATGACAGGCGGAGCCAAACGGCATGACAGTTTCGGACATATCCAGATCTACAGAGACTGTTTTACAGCCTATGAGAAGCTTCCCGTCCCGGTTATCGCAGCCATTAACGGGTTTTGTTTTGGCGCAGGTCTGGAGTTGGCTCTCGGGTGTGATATTCGATTGGCAGATGAAACGGCATTATTCTCAATCCCCGAGGTTCAGCTTGGGATTATTCCTGACGGAGGGGGGACACAACGGCTTCCCAAAATTGTGGGGGTCGGAAAAGCCAAAGAGTTAATCTACACCGGACGGAGAATTGATGCAAAGGAAGCGCTGCGGATCGGCTTGGTGGAACATGTTTACCCCAAGGCGCAGTTGATGGAAGAGGCCATGAAGATGGCGCAGGAAATATCGGATAATGGTTCACCCGTGATAGGCTGCAAGAGATCGATTAACATCGCCGTGAATTACCCTGCCGACGTGGGGCTCCTGTTTGAGTCATCCACGCAACAGGCATACTTACGGGAATTTCAACAGGGGGCCGGCAAACTGTTGAAGAAGGTAAAAGCAGAAAAGAGCGAATAATCGTTCCCAAGGACTGCCAGCCCTTTATTAGAGGGGTATGCCCCTTAATCAAATGGTCTGAAAGGGATAGCGGGACATGACTGAAAAAAATAAATCAACCGGAATCAAAAGCTGGCCGTCCGATGACCGGCCCAGAGAGAAGCTGCTCAAGCACGGCGCGGGGGCGCTGAGTAATTCGGAGCTTCTGGCGATCCTTTTGCGTACGGGCGTTGCGGGAAACAGCGCCATTGATCTGGCGCGCCGGATTATTGAGAAGTTTGGCACTTTCCGCAATATGAGCCATACGGATATGCGCGAGTGGAAAGAGTTCAAAGGCCTGGGCCCGGCCAAAATCGCACAAATCAAGGCGGCCCTTGAAATCGGGCGGCGTTTCCGTGAAGACGAAGTCCTGAGCGTCAAGCAAAAGATCGCGTCCGCCGGGGACGTTATCAGCATCATCATGCCGCAAATGCGCGATCTCAAGACGGAGATATTCAAAGTGGTCTATCTCAACAGCAACAATCGAATCATCGAAATCAGCGATGCTGCCATAGGAACGGTCAACCAGGCTATGCCGATTGTGCGGGAAATCATCCATGCCGCCCTGCAAAAATTCGCGGCGGCAATCATTTGCGTGCACAATCATCCCAGCGCCAATGTCGCGCCCAGCCCGGAAGATAAAAGGTTTACCGGTGAACTGCATGCCGCCGGAAAACTCATGGGCATCAAGGTTCTGGATCATATCATTATTGGTGACGGCAATTATTTCAGCTTTGCGGATGACGGAATGATGGCCTGACGCGATGAAAGTCTTTCTTCCTGTACCCGCTAATTGACGAGTTCTGAAAAGTATGCAACATTTAAAGCGTTAATAGTTGAAATGCTATAGCACCGCTAGGAAACCAACTAATAAAAAGAAAAAACAAACCTAAACATATATATCGAGAGAAACTAGCCTGCTTGCTTCAAATAAATAAGAAACGAGAACACTTATGATGCGACGAGACTTTATGAAAATGGCTATAGGGGCATCGGCAACGGCATTATGCCCGTGTACAGGCAGCGTAGAGGTGTCCCAGGCTCTTGTCAAGGTCAGTCAACTTACGCTGGGTTCTCAGACTAAAGTTTTTCTGGCAGGGGTGAGCAGGGGGGCTCCCGAACAAGATATAAAACTTGCGGTCCGTAATGCTGCCAACGCGGCAACAGATTTTTCATGGCTTTCCAAAGGTGATGCGGTGTTCATCAAACCAGTCAACAATTCAGGCAACCCTTATCCGGCCACCACCAACCCAACGGCCATTGCCGCCATTGTCGAGATTCTTAAGGAAAAAGGGGCGAAAAGGGTAATCGTGGGGGACATGTCCGGCGTTCAGGAACTGCGTTTTTCACCGACTTTACTTTCCGGAAGCACTCGCTCATTAATGGCTTCTTCAGGCATGTCCAAGGCTGTTCAGGCTTCGGGGGCTGAAATACATTGCTTCGAAGAAAGCGGATGGAACGCCTTCTATGAAGATATACCTGCGAACGGATCAAACTGGAAACATGGCCTCATGATGCCGAATATCCTCAAAGAGGTTCAACACATCGTCCTTATGCCCCGTTGCTCCCGGCATATATTGACAGGAAGTTCGTTGGGTCTAAAGGCTGTGGTGGGCTATTGGCGCCATGATACACGCCTGGAGTATCACCGGGATGCTGCCACTCTGCAGGAGAAGACAGCCGAGGGCAATACGGTTCCTACTCTAAAAACAAAGCAGCGCCTCGTAATTTCAGCGGCAAATAAGCTACTCAGCACCGTTGGACCGGACAAGGGGTACGTTTTCGAGCCTGAAAACGGCCTGATCATTGCCTCTGATTCAGTCGTGGCCCACGATATGGTTTCGCTGGCCTGGCTCTTGGAAAACCGGCGTATTATTCCTGCTTCGGAAAAGGATGGTTTTATAGATACGAGCAACGTAGTTTCTAGGGTTGCCAATCATATGGTAACCAGTTGGTTGGGCGGATGGGGATCGGCTTTTGCATCTGAAACAATAACCAAAAACAGCCTCAACACCATCTGGGACGATAGGATTCTCACCCATAGCTATGGCATTTTTGGAGGAGTTCCTGCTGTCCGGCTGGAGGCTGCCAACAGTGCAATTTCAGAAGCCCTGAAAAAACGCCTTGACCAGATGACAGCATTCCCGACTTGAACCAAAGAATATAACAAACTGTCATGTTATTTTTCGTATCTATTTTCCGGCCAGGAATGTTGGGGACGTGTCTATCAACGAATGACGGCGATATGAGATCACAATCAAAGATGTTAAGTTAGTGCAGAGGGAAAAGATATGACTGCAAAAATGTCCAGACGTGATGTGATTAAAAAATCGCTTAAAGCAGGTCTTGTCATCGGTGGCGTTGCCGCTGTCGGCACGGCAGGCTACAAACTGTTCAGCAGTAAATCGATTGATGACGTATACGGACCATATCCAGAAGATTCCAAACTGAAGCAACTGAAGATCACCAATTCTTCCGCTGCGAAACCGAATGTGATCGTCATCTACTGCGACGATTTGGGCTATGGCGACCTCGGCTGTTACGGCAACAAGGCAATCCGCACACCCAACATCGACCGCCTCGCCCATGACGGAATAATGCTTACCGACTATTATGCCTGCAATGCCGTCTGTGCGCCATCTCGCGCAGGCCTGCTGACCGGACGCCATCCGTTCAGGACGGGCATCATTGGTAATCCGTATCCTGCGGATTCACCACTTTTGCGCAGGATCGAAAGAAAAATTGCTTACATATTTACGCCCCTGGGAGCTGTTGATCTGCATGAGGATTGCGTTGCCGCGGGGATTTCCGGCAAAGAAATAACCATAGCCAAAGCCCTGAAGATTGCCGGTTACAAAACCGCAATGGTGGGAAAATGGCACTTAGGAGACTACAGCCGGCAGCCGGAGTTCAATCCGTTAAGGCATGGTTTTGACCAGTACTTAGGCGTCCCTCACAGCAATGATATGCAGCCCTGCCCGCTTTTTAGAAACGAAACACAGTTGGAAGCGGATATTGGAGACAACCAGGCACGGCTAACCGGCCTGTACACAAAGGAAGCGTTGGAATTTATTGAAAAGTCAAAAGACAGTCCGTTCTTTCTCTATTTTGCCCATACGTTTCCGCACCAGCCGCTATATGCCTCGGAGAAGTTTGCCGGAAAATCAAAAGCCGGAAAATTCGGCGATGCCGTTGAAGAAATAGACTGGAGCGTAGGAGAAATAATCAAGACGTTACAAAAACAAAACATCGAGCAAAATACACTTATCGTCTTTACCAGCGATAACGGTCCCTGGTATGAAGGAAGTCCGGGAAGCTTCCGGGGCCGCAAAGGTCAGAGTTACGAAGGTGGATTTCGAGTGCCCTTTATCGCGAAATGGCCGGGGCATATCCGTCCCGGCACAGTTTCAAGCGAGACGGCCATCAATCTGGATATTTTTCCCACGTTGCTTTCACTGGCTGGAATTGAACAACCATCAGACAGGATCATTGACGGGAAAAACATCGAAGGCCTTCTTTCCGGGCGCAATCCCAAGTCGCCGCATAATGCCGTCTATTTCTATCATTATGACCAGCTTGAAGGCATCCGCTACGGGAAGTGGAAGTACTTTCGAAAATTAAACCGGTACGTTTGGCCGATACCTCTTGATGCGGAAGCGTTACCCGATGCGATGGGGAAAAAGCAACTGGGAAGCCGGGGGCCTTTGCTCTATGATCTTTCTATTGATCCGGGCGAAAACTACAACGCCATCAACACCTATCCCGAGATCGCCGAAAAAATGCACGGGATGCTGGTTGAATGGGAAAAGCAGGCAAAAAAGAATCCGCGGGGATTCCGTGGTTAGAGGTAGTCAGAAAAACAAGCATCGTCAGGAAAGGGAAGAACAAAACGCTTTGCAGTCAATATCAATGCTTGTAAAACCGGTTTCCGGCCTGTGCAACCTTTCTTGCTCGTATTGCTTTTACCGGCGTGCTCAGGATCTTTATCCGAAAACGCCGACGAAAATGAGCCTTCCTGTGGCAAAAACCTTGATCCGCAAGACTCTTTTATCAAACGCACAGCTCAACAGTTTCTGCTGGCAGGGAGGAGAGCCGACACTGATGGGACTGGATTTTTTCCGGGAAGCTGTTGCGTTTCAAAAAAAATACTCACGCCCCGGACAGGTCATTGAAAATTCCATGCAGACCAACGGCCTACTCTTGGACGATCAGTGGTGCGAGTTTCTTCGTCAAGAGAATTTTCTTGTCGGCATCAGCTTGGATGGCCCTGCCCCGATCCATGATTTTTACCGAAAAGATCGTGCCTCAAAAGGCACATTTAAAGACGTGATGAAGGGCATCGGGCTGATGAAAAAGCATGATGTTCAATTCAATATCCTGTGCCTGCTGACCGACCGGAATATAAAATCACCAGCGGAGATTTATAATTTTTTCCGCTCTCATGATTTCAAGTTCCTTCAATTTATTAACTGCTTTGAACATGATTACGCATCCGGCTTTCTGAAAACATTTTCTGTTCGTGGAAAGGAAACCGGGGAATTTTATATGAAGCTGTTTGATGAGTGGTTTAATAATGACTTCTTCCATGTATCGATCAGGTTTTTTGAAGACATCCTTCTGTACCTTGTTGACGGCGTCAAGGCGTCATGCTGCTATAATAAAGAATGCAACAGCTACCTGGTTGTCGAACATAACGGCGACTGTTACCCCTGCGATTTTTTTGTCTTCGAAGAATGGAGACTAGGGAACCTGATGGAGAGTGGCATCCAGACAATTATGACCAGCCGGCTGCGGGCCGAGTTTGCTTCCCTCAAAGCTGATCTTCCGGAGACATGCCAGGAATGCCGGATTGTCTCATTTTGCATGGGCGACTGTACCCGTTTCAGGCATCTTCAGGAAAACGGGTGTAGCAATATCAGTGAGTACTGCACGGCGATCAAGATGGTTTATGCTCATATTGAACCGCACCTGCCGGAAATCAGACAACGGGTAAACGCTTATTGAAGCAGACAAACCGGGGAGAGGTAAACTGTCCCTTATTTCATATCAAAATCAACGAAGTAGTTATCCACCTTCTTCAAAACAGCCCTCAAAATATGGAGGCTCCACTAAATATTGAGGCCAAACGAATCAGTTTATCTTTTGGGGCTGCCCTTCCTTATTCGTCTAATTGTCTGTTATTAAAGAATGAATCGAACCTTCTGATTTACCTTCGGCTATTGGCTGCCTAATTGCTGGTGCTATTGTATTATAACGCAAGAAAGGGGTACGCAATGGGAAAAGGATTGAAGGGATTTAAAGACTACAGGGGTTATCTGCCTATGTTCAAGTCTGTTTATCTTGGATGAACGATAAGGACCATCAAAAACTTTATGAGATGCTGTTAAAACGGAAGGGAGAGATAAACCCGTTTAGTTATATACGACAAATCAGTTTACTTTCTCAAATAATCAATGCGCGGGCTGAGACTATTCATGAAAAGCCGAATTTCCGGACAGCGTTCAAGACGAGAAGGTGCCTCATTATTGCAGACGGCTTTTATGAATGGAAGACAGAGGGCAGGAAGAAAACACCATTGTATTTTTATCTCAAATCAGGAGAACCAACATTGGAGCGTTTTTCAAAGCTCTCATTACGTTTTCCACATTTCGTTCAAGCCGGTTAAACATTTCATTGAAAGAAAGAAGAAAAAGATGGTTATTTGCGTTGGGTCGTCTAGTGTTGTTATGGTTAAATAATGATAATAATCGATTGGTTGCAGTTATTTTTCTTGCGCCGTTAAAATCTGGCATGCAAATTTCATTAGTATAAAGGCAATTAAAACAAACACAGACTACCCTAAGGAGGTAACAGATCATGAAAAAGACACTAGGAACCATCGTAACGGCGGCAGCAGTTGTTCTTTTAACGGACACGGCGGAAGTTGTTGGCGCCTTTGCCCTCTACACCATTTTGATGGCGCTGTTTACCAACCCGGTTATTGATGCTGTGAAGAACATTGTGACCTGATAGAAAGTAGTAAAAAGACGTAGATAGAAAGCCAGAAAGGAGGAAAAAGCTATGATCGCGACAAACAAGACAAATTATCAGAAGTATCAGGCCTTCAGCGGAGTGTTAATGTTATCGGCCTGGGGTTTAGCGATGGTGGTTGCATCCTTCCTGTTCCTCTACATCGGTTACCTCCTGGATGAAATGCTGGGAACTGCACCGAACTTCATGCTGGGATTATTCATGCTGGCAATCTTCATCTGCGTCATGAGACTTTATCAGGAAGCGAAGATTAGAATGAAGAACTTATAGCCGCTGCACCAAAAACATGATCTGGGTAATATAGCCCCCTCAGGTCCATCAGACTGAGGGGTTTTTTACTTGACAAAAACAAACGTTGTTGTTAAGTGCTTCACACGCTTGGATCCGAAAGGACTGGGACGGAAGGGAACTCTAGAAGGAATGTTAAGCCTCTCGTCTTGCGACAAGGGGCTTTTTTTATGGAAAAAATGAGAGTTATAGAATCCATCAAAGAAATGCAGGCTCACTGTGAAAGCTTAAGACTTTCCGGTAAGAAGATATCTTTTGTTCCCACGATGGGCTATTTTCATGAGGGTCATCTTTCTCTGATGAAGGAAGCCCGCAAGACGGCGGATCATGTTGTTGTCAGTATTTATGTTAATCCCACCCAGTTTGGTCCTAAAGAAGATTTCTCCAAATACCCGCGAGATTTTGAACGGGATGCTCAAATGGCGCAGAGTGTAGGCGTCGATGTTATCTTTTTCCCGGCAAATACGGAAATGTACCCAAACGCTTATCAAACCTATGTTGATGTAGAGCAGGTAACGCAAAATCTATGCGGTATGTCCAGGCCGGGGCATTTTCGCGGTGTTACGACGGTCTGTTGCAAATTATTTAATATTGTTAAGCCGCATAGCGCAATCTTTGGTAAGAAAGATTTTCAGCAACTGGCGGCGATTAAACGAATGGTTGCCGATTTGAATCTGGATCTGGAGATCATCGGTTTGCCGACGTTCAGAGAGCCGGATGGTCTGGCTATGAGTTCACGTAATTTTTACCTGAGTCAAGAGGAGCGGCCATCGGCCCTGACGCTGATTGGTGCGCTCAGGCTGGCGCAAAAGCTTTACGCGGGAGGCGAAAGAAATGCGGCAGTGATGATCAAACAGGCGGAAAAACTTATTGATAGCGCCAAATCTACCGCTATCGATTATATTAAAATATGCGATGCGGCCACTCTGGAAGATGTGGATGATATAAAAGGGGAGGCTGTGATGGCCTTGGCCGTAAAAGTAGGAAAAACCAGGCTGATTGACAATTCCGTTTTGGGTGCAGAGCTCAAAGCGTAATATTTTACAGACAGGAGAGGAATGATAACCATGCAAAGATTTATGATGAAGTCAAAAATCCATCGCGCCACTGTCACGGACGCGGATTTACATTATGAAGGCAGTATCACCATTGATGAAAAACTTTTGGAAGAAGCCAACATGGTGCCTTATGAAAAAGTGGCAATTTACGATATTAATAACGGTGCGCGTTTTTCCACTTATATCATAAAAGGGAAACGTAATTCGGGAATCATCTGCCTCAATGGCGCCGCCGCTCGTATGGTGGCCAAGGGTGATTTAATAATTATAGCCACCTTCGTGACGGTTGATGACGCCGAAGCCAAAAAATGGAAACCCATATGCGTTCTGGTGGATGCTAAAAATAAAATTAAAAAAGTATCTAAATAAATTTAGTTTCAAAAAACAAAACAAAAGCATTCTCTATGTTATCAGGGGATGCTTTTTTTTGTGAAACCCCAATTCCGAAAAAACCCGTGCAATTGTTCACCAGCTAAAAATCAACCACTTATGATGATTTGCCGTCGCTCTTTTATAATCAAGACGTTTTGCAATTCGTAATAAACAATTAAAAAATTATTATAAACATATACATAAAAAATATATAACATACTATATATAGCAATAAATAATATCTTGACATTGCTTTATTAAGCGCTATACTGATAACCATGAAAGCAGAAGAAATAAAAAATATTCGAATAAGACTGGGTTGTTCCCAACAGGATTTGGCTGCCAAAATAGGGGTTTCCTTTGCCACCGTCAATAGATGGGAAAACGGGAAGGCGAAGCCACAAAAAGACAGAATAGATAGATTGCGTTCTCTTCTAGATGAAAAGTCAACGATTAATGAATCGGGATCAAATATAGCCATGCAAATCCCACTCATACCCCGCCTTGACTTTGAAGGCGATGCCGAATCGTTGAAACTTGTTGTTGACGCTTACCGTCTTCAAAATGGTCATCTTTTTAATAAGGCTTATGGTCTGGAACTCTCCACCGTAGTCCCCTTGCCGCACCAGCGCATAGCAGTCTATGAACACATGCTTCCGCAAAATCCCATGCGCTTTTTCCTTGCCGATGATGCAGGCGCGGGAAAAACGATTATGACCGGTCTGTATATTCGGGAGATGGTCAATCGCGGGCGCCTCTCTCGCGTTCTTGTGTGCTGTCCTGCCGGTTTGACCTGGAACTGGCAACGGGAATTAAAAAATTTCTTCGATCTGGATTTCACCATATTGCGCGGTACGGATTTTACCAAGGGGAACCCGATTCCAGCCCATGATAAATGTTTTGCGATCATTAGTGTTGATACGGC
This sequence comes from Syntrophaceae bacterium, assembly GCA_009773315.1. GTDB lineage: Bacteria > Desulfobacterota > Syntrophia > Syntrophales > Smithellaceae > UBA8904. The sequence goes on along the minus strand of WRPE01000003.1, from coordinate 100,925 downwards.
GGCAACTGTATCCATTAAGGATCACCTTACGTCTGATGCGATAGATGTTTTCGATTTGTTAGTTTTTGACGAAGCGCATAAACTTTCCTGGAGTGATCCCAAAAGACCAGACAGCAAAACCCGGCGTTACCGGCTTGCTGAAGCACTGGGCGACAACTCAACACACCTTCTTCTTTTAACGGCAACCCCACACATGGGGAAGTCTTTTCCTTATACAGCCCTTTGGCGTCTTTTGGATGGCAATGTCTTTACGTCGGAAGATGCCGTCGCGGCTTTAGCAATGGATAAACGGCCAAAATATTTTATAAGACGTCTCAAAGAAGAAATGATTGATTACGAAGGCCGTCCGATTTACATGCCGCGGCTTTGCCAAACCATCAGCTTCCAGCTTACCGAAGCTGAACAGCATTTTTACAAAGAAGTATCCGAATATTTACGTTGGAGTTATGAAAATAACACCAGTCTTAACAAAAATGCTGCCGCCATGGTTTTGGCCGTATTGCAGCGTCGCCTGGCCAGCTCCGCATATGCCATGGTCGAATCGCTCAAAAGACGCAAAGCCCGTATTATTCAAAGTGCTTCGGAAACGGAAGAAAAAAATCATCCGCTATCCCTCAAAGATTTGATTGACTATTTCGACACCAGCACGGCTGACGATAGTGAACCGTCCAGCGATGGACAGGAATCGGATGAACATATTGAATCGGCAGCCCTTGATCTGGCGAAACCGAAGAACGCCGCACAGCTTAAAAAAGAATTAGAGTATCTTGAACGCACCATCGAGTTGGGCGAATCCGTCAAAGAATCCTTCCAGGAAGCTAAATTTTTCAAACTGCGGGAACTGATCGAATCCGCCCAATATCAAAACGAAAAACTGCTCATTTTTACCGAGCACCGCGACACGCTGGAATACCTGATTCAGAGATTTGAAGCACTTGGTTACACAGGCCAGATTGCCCATATCCATGGCGGCATGGACGTTGAAGAGCGTGAACGGCAGCGGGTGTTTTTTATGCCGCCTGCAACGCGCCGTCTTCAAGGGGTGAAAAATCCCGAAGGCCCAAGCGCCCGGATTATGCTGGCCACGGATGCGGCTGGTGAAGGCATCAATCTTCAATTTGCCTGGATTATGGTAAACTTCGACATCCCCTGGAATCCGGCACGGTTAGAGCAACGCATGGGGCGGCTGCACCGCTTCGGCCAGAAGAATCCCGAAGTGCGCATTTTTAATCTTGTCGCGGAAAATACGCGTGAAGGTGACGTGCTGGCGACGCTTCTTGAAAAGCTGGAAGAAGCCAGAAAAGCGCTATGCAGCGATAAAGTATTTGATGTGGTCGGACAATTACTGAAAGATGTTTCCTTGCGCGATCTTTTGCGTGACGCTCTGTTTGAAATCCCACCTTATTCCGCCCAGAAAAAGTTAGAATCCATTTTTGCCACGCAAAAGCTAAGAGCAACCATCGAAGAGCAACGAAAGAATGCCTCCGCCTTTGGCGACGTGGCCAAGCGGCTTGGTCAGCTCAATAACGAGATAGATGTAGAGCGCTTCACAAAACTTCTGCCCGCTTATGTGCAAAATTTTGTTGAAAAGGCTGCGCCACGGCTTGGCATGGAGATTCAGGGTGATCTCATAGGCCCGGCGCGTTTTTCCGTATCCGGCGCCGAGGGGCGCTGGTTATATGATTTATCGGAGCATTTTCCGCAAGGCCTGCCGGATTATCTTTCAGTTAAGCGCGATCTTGCTTTGGGCGATATCGACGCTTCCAGATGCGCTTTTCTTAGGCCCGGTGAAGTTATCTTCGACACCATGTGCAGTGAGGCCATCAACCGGTTGCGGGCGGATATTATGCGGGGAGCGGCATTTTGTGATCCAACTGCGGAAAAACCTTATTATTTAGCCGTCTATATCTTTCAGATTGGTGAAATGCTACCCGATAGCGGTTCGCAAAAAACAGCCAAAACACTTTCCGACCGTTTATTATTAGGCATTCGCTGGGATGAGCAAGGCAACTTCGAGGAATGTGCCTTTAACCATTTACTAGCTTTGCTTGCCGCCCCACGGTCACTCATTTGGAAGGCCGGTAATCTTCTGCTTAATCCCGAAGATCAGGTTTATAAAGCCGATACCTACGCGCGAATGTTTGCCGATTCAACCTTCCTGCAGCAGATACGCACACGAGTGCAGGCCGAAACCGTTTCCCGCTTGGACGATCTGGCGCGCGGCTATGACTATTTAAGCAGTGAACTCGCACAATCTCGAAGCGATCTTGCGCGCCGCGCCCGTGAAGGCGACCAGGTGGCGCAAAAGGACCTTGAAGAGGTGCGTAACAAACAAAAGCTTCTGGAAGAAGAAAAAGCCAAGGCCATGCTCTATGAACAAAACCGTGCCGACAGACTGGAAATCATCCGCATGGAAAAGATTGCCGTTGCGCTTGTTGTGCCGGACACCAGCCCCGAAGCGCAGGAGACTTACGATAAAAACATTGAAGCGATGGCTATGCGCATCGCCCGCAATTATGAAATCGACCACCATCAGGCGCGTGTCTATGATGTTTCGTCGCCCAGGCTGGCTCGCGGGTATGATCTCGAAAGCCATCGTGCCAGTGGCGAGAAAATCGCTATCGAAGTCAAAGGCCGCGCCGGAAGGGGACCGGTACAATTAACAGAAAACGAATGGCCAACGGCGGCCAATATCCGGGAGCGCTACTGGCTTTATGTGGTGGTGGATTGCGCGACCAAACCGGTGCTCTACCGCGTTCAAGACCCGGCGTTTAAATTGGCCGTGCGAACGCGCCAGAGCTTCACCATCAACATGGGTGATATTATACAAGAAGCGGAAAGGGATTAATAATGGAAGATAAGACGAGGCTGATCGAAGTGGCCTTCCCGATGAAACAGGCATCCGTAGCCAGCGTGCATGAAAAGAATGTCCGGCACGGCCACATCTCCACCCTGCATATTTGGCCTGCACGCCGTCCATTGGCGGCCTGCCGCGCGGCGCTTTTGGCAACCCTGCTTCCTGATCCGGGCGATCCGGTAAAACGCCAGGAACTGCTGGACCGGATCGGCGGCGCGTTGGTGATGAAAAATGTGAAGAGCACGGATAATGACGGTGTCAGCATCAATGAAGAAAAAGAGGGTTTGGCAGGCGGTGTTCTGGCCTGGGGGCAGGAGAATAGTCCGGACATGGATGAATTCAGAAAGATGATTCTCGAAGCCTATGGTGGAAAAGCCCCTAAAGTCCTTGACCCGTTTGCTGGCGGTGGCGCGATACCGCTCGAAGCCATGCGGCTCGGCTGTGATGTGACCGCCTCGGATATTAATCCTGTTGCCTGGTTTATTCTCAAATGCACTTTGGACTATCCCCGCCAGTTTGCCGGAAAGAAATGGCCCCTTCCCGATTTTGTAAAAGAGTGGCCGGATTTTATCGAAGACCTGCATATAGGAAAAATCAAAAAAAGGAAGGGAAAAGAGACGAGGCCTTTCTTTGATCCCTCACAACCACAACTATTCACTATGCCGGATGCCGATCTGGCCTGGCATGTGCGTGCCTGGGGCAGATGGGTGCTGGAACGTGCGCGGGCGGACCTGGCTGCGCGCTATCCCGTCATTGACGGTGAACCAACCGTGGCTTATCTTTGGGCGCGCACCGCACGCGATAAGATGCAGCCCTATGGCCGTATCCCACTGCTAAAGACCTTTTGGCTCTGCAAGAAAAGCGGCCGCCGTAGTGCCCTTATGCCGATACCGAAGCAAGACGGGACAGGCGTCGATTTTAAATTACTGGATGAAGATTTCTTTGCGGGTGGCATAAAGAAGCTTCACGAACAATATCCGCACCTGAAATCCTGGGATGTGACGGCGGAGAATTTAAACGATTTTCTCAACAAGGGTACGATGAACCGCGCCGGGGTATGGAGCCCCTGCACTGGGCGGCCGGGGCTTATTGCGTTAACTATGGACGACCTGCGCCGCCAAGGCCAGCAAGGTCTTTTGGGAACACAGATGACCGCAGTAGTTGTGGAGGCAGTAAAACCAGGTAAAAAAACGACCTGCAAGAAATATCGCCTTCCCGAAGAACAAGAGTTGAAAGCAGCGGAAGTAGAAATTGAAGACCTTGAAGAGGTTTTCAAAGATATTCCTTTTGGTATTCCTGATGAGCCAACGCCCGCCGGTGGCGGAAGCGGCGCGGCGCGAGCGTTCTCTCTGCACAAATATGGCATAAAAAAATGGCGTGAGATGTTTACGCCGCGTCAGTTGTATGCACTTGGTGTATTTGTTAAGCATACCAGAAAAGCAATTCATGAGATAGCAAACGACAAAAGGCATAACATAAATGAAGAAGCTGAAGCCGTCGGCGCTTATTTGTCTTTGGTCTTTGACAGACTTGTTGACTATTCAAGTGCACTTTGTACGTGGCATAACACGGCTGAGAAAATGCGCAATACTTTTGGCCGTTTTGCTCTTCCAATGGTGTGGGATTTCGCTGAGGTATCGCCAGTATCAAATACGACTGGTAATTACGGCGGGGCTCTTGAGTGGGTTTCCCGTTATGTCAACCACGGACTAGAAGCCTGTTTGCATGGATTGGAAATATCAGCAAACATCCAGTCTGCGACATCCATATCAAGGACAGGTATTGATTTGGTCCTAACAGACCCACCATACTACGATGCTATTCCATATTCTGATCTTATGGATTTTTTTTATGTATGGCTACGCCGTAATTTATGGGGGATTTCTTCGATTGTCGATGATACGATACAAGAAAAACTAACTCCCAAATGGGATCATACCCGACAAGATGGTGAGCTGATTGATGATGAGTCGCGCTTTGGTGGTGATAAAGCAGCATCTAAGAAAGCATACGAAAATGGTATGGCGCAGTCCTTCCAAAGCTGCTGCGGTTCATTGGAAAAAAATGGACGAATGGTTGTAGTATTTGCCAATAAAGAAGTGGATGCATGGGAAACACTTATACAGGCTTTAATTCGAGGCGGTGCTGTAGTAACAGCTAGCTGGCCTATAGAGACTGAAATGCCTACAAGGACACGTAGCATGAGTTCCGCTGCATTGGCCACTTCTGTTTGGATTGTCTGCCGAAAAAGAGATAAGTTTGCCCAGCCGGGATGGGCGGAAACAGTTTTCGATGACATGCGTAAAAAGCTCTTTGAACCACGCGTAGCATTGGGCAATAAAAATATCCTGCAATATTATTTTGATCTTGGTATCAAGGGGCCGGACTTTATCTGGGCAGCGCTCGGTCCGGCGCTGGAAGCCTACAGCGCTCATCCTTATGTTAAAAAGACTGCTGGTGGCATCATGGAGGCCTCGGAATTTCTCAAAGAGGTGCGCAGGTTGGTTTTGCAGTTTTCCTTAGGTGAACTGCCGGGTTTCCGAGATATTCAGCAGACCACGCAGGGAAGAGGCGAAGGCGTTGATCTAGACCCCGTTACACAATACTATCTTCTGCACCGCGCTTATTTTGGCCTCGATCCGGCCCCTGCCGGCGCGTGTATTCTTTATGCCAATGCCTGCGGGAAGAATGAAACGGAATTGAAGATGGTCTGGCACATCATTGAACAGGGCGGAAAATCGAAAAAAGGCCGACCGGCCGCAACCGACGCCAATCCGGAAGATGAAGAAAGCGAAAGCAAGGGCAATGAGTATCGTCTTCTTTCCTGGCGGGAGCGTGTCGGACGCGACGATTTGGGTGAGTCGCGGGGCGGTCTCACGCCGCCGCTCATCGACCGGCTGCATCGCCTGATGTATCTTTTTGAGAAAAATCGCGTGACGGACGTACAGCAGCTTTTTGATGCCTGGGCGCTCGCCAGTGAGAAGGCGTTTGCGCCGCTTTTGCAAGCTGTCCGCGAACTGGCCCTGCGCGATAAGGACGATACGGAAAGGCGTATCGCTGAAGCGCTGGCCTCGCAGTTGAAAGTGACCAAAAGAACGGTTTTGGAAGATAGGATGGTTAATGTGGACATCGGCTATGAGAAAAAGGAATCCACCGAAACATGAAGATGTCATTGCGGGTAATTTACCCGATGATTCGCACCGGGTTATAAATGGAAGAAACTGTAATCACCCCTCCCTCGACGGGAGGGGCAGGGGGAGGGTGAGAGTAAAAGCTGCCCCCTCCCCTCAATCCCCTCCCGCAAGGGGCGGGGAAGTTTCTTAGGAGCGCAGCGAAGCAATCTGTTTAGATTGCCGCGCTCCCTCCGGGAGCAATGACAAAAGAAGTGGGTATTAGTGTCAACAAAGCGAGGGAGAAAAGACATGAACGATATATTGATGGGAAATATCCGACTTTTAGTGAGGTGCGCGTATGAATAAAACTTTTACAATTCAGCCGTGGAGCAAAACCTGCATCCTGCGCAAGGAGATCCGGGAACGGACGTTATCGGCAAGCGATTTTGCTATCGATCTCCATAAGGTCACCTTTGGCGCGCCCGGTCCAAAGCCTTATTATTGCGATCCTGCCCACTTTTTTTCCACGACCTATGCCACACAAAACCTGCGGCAGTTCTGCAAGGTTGTGCTGAAACGCCTGGCCGGAGAATCAGGCGGCGAATCGGTCATCAACATATCGCAAACCTTTGGCGGTGGGAAGTCGCACACCCTCACGACGCTTTACTATCTGACGACGCTGGGACCGGCGCTGCCCAAAGAAGAAACGTCGGTAAAAATGATTCTCAATGACGCTCATATTAAAAACCCGCCCGTGGCGCGCATTGCTGCGGTGTCATTCGAACACGTGGATTGGAAAAGTGGCGGCGAAGTCAAATCCCCTGCGGGCGAAATCCGCCGGTTCAAAATGCCGTGGAATCTGATTGCCTGGCAGCTTCTCGGTCAAAAGGGGCTGGACATTCTTAATCGCAACGAGGCGGAACCGGATTTTGACACGCCGCCCTCGGATACCCTTTGGTCGGACATTCTCCGGGAAGTTGAATCATCGGGGAATGGGGCTTTGATCCTCATTGATGAATTTCTGATGTGGGCGCATGATGCGGCATCCCCCGCTTCAACAGGTGATGGCACATTGCGCGGTCCATTTTGGTATGACCGGCTTAAAAATTTCTTTCAAAAACTGGTGCAGGCTGTGGAATCTTCCGAGCGTTCCTGCATTGTCGTTTCGCTTCTGGCCACCGATCCGTCAAAGATTGCTGACGGTGTGGGGCAGTCCATCATGGCCGCCTGCAACAGCGGTTTGGGCAGGATGGCCTCCATCCAGTCGCCGGTGGAAAAAGACGATCTGGCGGAACTTTTAAGACGGCGAATGTTTGAAAAATATCCCGAAGCGGAAACCGTGCGTCACAGCCATGTGCTGGCCTTCTGGTCGCGGATGAAAAACATTGATCCGATCAAGGCAAAAATGCCCGATTCGGAAGAACGCTTAAAGAAAGCCTATCCGTTTCATCCAGATCTTCTCGACCGTTTTTTCGGGAAATGGGTTGATCTGTCCCAGTTCCAGCGCACTCGGGGGGTCTTGCAAACGTTTGCCATGGCGCTTCGCGACGCCGAGGGGTGGGATACGTCGCCGCTTGTCGGCCCGCAGGTATTTTTGGCCGCTCCCGGTCAGGGCGGATTAAGCGAGGCGTTATTGAAGCTGGCAGATGTGGCCAAGCTTTCCGCCCGCGACAACACCTTGCCGCCGTGGAAAGAGAATCTGGAAACGGAACTGCCCCGCGCGCTGGAAGCCCAAAAGGCCGATGCGCCCACCCTGACAGGAAGAGAAATAGAAACGGCCTGCGTTGCTTCGTTTATTTTTTCCCAGCCGGTCGGCGAGCAGGCAGAACTTAGCGATTTGCGTTGGCTTCTGGGGGCAACGTGCGACATGCCGGCGGTGCTTAATGCGGGGCTGACATCCTGGGCGCGTGTCTCGTGGTATCTGGAGGAATGCGACAGCACGGAAAGCGGCAGCGGTGTGCCGAAATTCTGGCGGCTGGGACCGAAGCCGAATTTGAATCAGGTCCATGACAGCTATAAACGCCAGATGTTCAAACACGCAAAGTCAAAATTTGACGATCTGGCCAAAACCAAGTGCCCGCCGCTTTTTGCCGAAATTGAACAGCATAAGATCAAGGCGCACAAACTTCCGGCAACGCCCGCCGATGTCGAAGACGACGGCACATTTCGCCTGGTGGTGCTGGGCGCGGATTATGCCGGGGTTACGGGCGATCCGCCGAATCCGGGCGCTGTGGATTATATCCGCACCCACTCGTCACCGACGGATACACGCACCTATCAAAATATCATCCTCGTGGTCACGCCGAGCGTCAGCGGGCTTGCGCAGGCCGAACAGCATCTTGCCGACTGGATGGCCTGGGGTGAAATTAAAAATTCCTCTAAATATGGCGAGTTAGAGTCATATCAGCAGGATACGGTCAAAAAGCGCGAAAAGGAAACCCTGCAAGAAGCGCAAAATGCGGTGAAGAACGCTTATGAAATTGTGCTTTATCTGGACAAGGATGGTTCGATTCCTTCACGCAAGATCACTATCGGTGCTCAATCACTCATATCAACCCTTCTCATGGAAAAGGATCTCCGGTTATTGATGGAGCGGATGGATGCAACAGCATTGATGCCGGGCGGGCCTTACGCGATCTGGCCGCCGACCGATGCCAGCATGCGCGTCACTGATCTTTATCAGGCGTTTGGCCAGCAGGCCAAGCTGCCCAAACTGCTCAACCGGCAGGTTGTGGTCAATACGATTGAAGATGCCGTACGCAAGGGCATTTTGGCTTTGCGTTGCGTGCGGTCGGACGGGTCGGAACAATGGTTCTGGCATAGCGCAATCGATATGGCGGATTGGGAGCAAATCGCCGAAGCCTGGTTGCCGCAAAAAGCAAAATTGACTTCGCTTAGTCCGTCAGCCGTTTTGCCGGATGCTCTAACCAGCTTATGGCCGGCAGATGATCGTGGCGTCAAGTTGTCCGAATTATATAGCTGGTTTGACGGTAGTCATTGCTTTGAGGAAGAGACCATGCCGGGTTATCCACCGGAGCCGCGTCCAATACCCCAAGTGGATTATATTGTCGTTCAATCGGCGATCAGTTCTTCAGTTACCGGAGGCGCCCTGTGGTTGATTTACGGCAACGACAGTGTTTTTAAAGAAAAACCAAGCACCATTCAGCTTGATCCCGATGCGCAGCTTTACAGACCGCCGCAAGCCCTGGCGGCAATTGATTTTCTCCCCGCAGCGTTACCCGCCGCTTGGTCCAAAGAGGACGAGCCAAAATCGGATGTAGCAGCACTTTACGCCGCACTTAAGACGATCCGCGGAAAACCATGGCCGGAAAACATTTTCCTGGACGGAATCAACAGCGCTATTGGTCAGGGCTTTATTCATGTCGCTTCCGGTTCAGCGCGCATTGATTCCTTGCTGCATGACGGGAAAAAGGCATTGATCATCAAACGCATACGCGATGCAGAGCCGTCCCCGGAAAAACCTTATGGTGGTCGTCGAAGAACCAACATGGTGACACTCAACATTGCCGACGTGCAGACGCTTGGAGAAGAGATTCACCAAATCACAAAGTTACTAGCCGGCTGCGACCCCGTTGTTGAAGCCTGCATCAGCATCAAGCCTAAGCCAGGCATGGATACAAAGGAAATTGACGAGGTTTTAAAGAAAATAAAGAAGGAATGGAAATTCTAGCCGAAATCTAGAAAATGCTTGACAATGCCAAGTAAATTAACTTATAGGTTAACAAAATGGTTGATATTGAAGTATTGCTGGATGGCGAAGAACTCATTCTGTATGCTTTGGTAGTAAACAAAAAGTTACTTATTCGAGATTTTATCAGTGGGCTTGAAGATAGCGACAGGAAACAGGTCGTTAATCTTATTAAGCAAAGAGCGGATAGATTAAATATTCACAATCAGCAGCATTTCAGGTCCCTGGGCGACGAAATATTTGAGCTCAAAACACGTAATGGCATAAGAATATTGTGTTTCTGGCATGGAGAAAGAAAGCTTGTCCTTACCCATGGTTTCGTTAAACCGCACTCGAAAGTATTAAAGCAGGAAAAAGAAAAAGCCATGCAATGGCTTAAAGAATTACGTGAAAAGCGTCGATAACTTATTAAAAGTAACCTAAAGGTTAATTATAATGAAAAGCACTGAAAAATGGTTTGGCGATCTGTTTGATTCCTATAAGGATGATTTCGATTTTCGTCTCGAAGCGCTAGTCTTTGAGCTTACGGAGCAAATCAGTAAGAAATTAAAAGAAGAAAAAATCAGTCGCAAACAATTTGCCGAGAAACTAAACGTGACACCGGCGGCAGTAAGTAAAATTCTTAACGGCAATCCGAATTTTACTATTCGCACTTTATTATCGATGGCCGACGTTTTAAAAACTGACTTGTCAATTGAATTTAAAGGAAAAGGAATTTCTTCTCCCGAAGTTAAACGTGTTGCCACAACTGCTGAAGATGCTCAGATTGAAACAAAAAGAGTAGTTGAGGCATCCGATTTAGCAGATACACCACCAGCATGGATGCTAACGAATATAACATCAGCAGCGAATTGTTGAATAGGAGAGAAATATGAAAATAAGTAAAATTTATAAAACTGCAATCGTTAATGAAATAAAATATGTGCAGAAAAAAATGAAAGAAAATTCCAGCCTGGAAAAGAAACTATTTTATTACAGCGCGATCCCCGCCCAGTTTTTAAGGGTGCTGAACTTGGAATATGATAACGACATTTTATATTTACACCATGTTGTTAATCACACCCAGGGTGCATTTCAGCAAAGACTCGCTGCGATGAAAGCAGGGGATATAAATATTGAAGTAAATGAGAGACAAATTGAACAACTTGAATCTTTATTGGACGACGTTATTGGTGTAGTAGAACAAAAAAAGAAAATCGATGATGTCCTAAAGGCATTTATTGAGCTTTCATACTCTACGAGTGGTAACGGTTATTACCTCATGGAAAAAGGACTATTAAAGATATAAATTTAAAGCTCAGTTTGACGGGCTCAAATAAACCGTATTATCAATAAAAAAACCACAATAAAAAAACGCCCCCTTTCGGGAGCGTCGGCCCGGAGATGCTATCTCCAAGGATGTTACGTGTGTTTGAAGTAACTTAGGTAATGCACGTTTTTTTGTCAAGAAAAATTTACAATTATGAAAAGGCAAAGAGTAATCGAATGACGAAACAAAACAACGTAAAGACTGAGAGAGTGATCGCGTACATCGACCCGACGGGTTTAACTTATATTTTGGTCTGAAATTCAGATAATAATGCTTGTTAATAAAGATATTGAACTGACGTAATGAGTATGTTAACAGAGTCGGCAATCGAGCAAAGAATTTTTATAAAATAATTGGAGGAAAAAATGGCCTTTCAGGAAATTGATAAAAATCTGAAATATAAGGTTGCGGATTTATCCCTGGCTGCCTGGGGAAGGAAAGAGTTGAAACTGGCGGAGAACGAAATGCCCGGTTTGATGGCGGTGCGCAAAAAATACGGGCGCAAAAAACCGCTGAAAGGTTTAAAAGTCATGGGCAGTCTGCATATGACTATTCAAACGGCCATGCTGATTGAAACGCTGAAAGAGTTGGGCGCTGATCTTCGCTGGGCGTCCTGCAATATTTTTTCAACGCAGGATCACGCGGCGGCGGCCATTGCCAAGGCAGGCAGTGCGGCGATTTTTGCCTGGAAAGGCGAGACACTGGAAGAATACTGGTGGTGTACGGAACAGGCCTTAACCTGGCCGGACGGATCAGGGCCGGATTTGATCGTGGATGACGGCGGTGATGCTACATTGTTTATTCACCATGGCGTTAAAATTGAAAAAAATCCGCAATTGCTCAAACAAAAAGCAGATAATAAGGAATTCGCAATTGTTATTTCGCGCCTTGAACAATTGTATAAAAAAAATCATAAACACTGGCAAAAAGTTGCCGCCGGAATCCGGGGCGTGTCGGAAGAGACGACCACCGGTGTCCATCGCCTCTATCAGATGCAAGCGTCAGGCGAACTCTTATTTCCGGCCATCAATGTGAACGATTCCGTCACGAAATCAAAATTTGATAATTTGTACGGCTGCCGGGAATCGCTGGTGGACGGCATTAAAAGGGCAACGGACGTTATGATGGCCGGCAAGATGGTCGTAGTTTGCGGTTATGGCGATGTCGGAAAAGGCAGCGCCCAGTCGATGCGGGGATTCGGTGCCCGTGTGGTGGTGACGGAAATTGATCCCATCTGCGCCCTGCAGGCGGCGATGGAAGGGTATGAAGTGAAAACACTCGATGAGGTGGCGCCAATTGCGGATATATTCGTATCGGCGACCGGCTGCTGCGATGTCATTACGGGCCGTCATATGGAAATGATGAAGGATGAAGCCATTGTCTGCAATATCGGTCATTTCGACAGCGAAATTGATATGCATTACCTCGAAACGAGCAAGTTTTGCCGCAAAGATAACATCAAACCGCAGGTTGATAAATGGACGCTCAAATCGGGTCGTTCGATTATCATTCTGGCCGAGGGACGTCTGGTCAATCTGGGTTGTGCCACAGGACATCCGAGCTTTGTCATGAGCAACAGCTTCACGAATCAGACGCTGGCGCAAATTGAGCTGGCTACTAAGAAATATGACATAGGCGTTTATACGCTGCCCAAGAAACTGGACGAAGAAGTAGCTCTCTTGCATCTGGCCAGACTGGATGCCAAGATTTCAAAGCTGACGAAAAAGCAGGCTCAATATCTGGGTGTGCCGCTGGATGGACCATATAAACCCGATTATTACAGATATTAACTTTTCTCTGATCAACGCATCCCCCCCAAAGTCAGGGGGGATGCGTTGATCTCAATCAAGTTCGTATACGATAAAACAGGAAAGCGGCAAGGCTGGTAAAGAGGATATTGGAAGCCCAGGCTGCAAGGAAAATGGGTAATATTCCCGACCTTCCCAGAGACATGCTGAATGCGTGGACAATCCAGTAGGAAAAACCGATAAATATTCCAAGAGCCACGCTCTGCATGACGCCGCCGCTTCGTTCCGAGTGTATGGAAAAGGACATGCCGATAAAAACAAGAATCAGGCAAACAAACGGAAAGGCGATTTTACCCTGTAAATCAACAAGATATCTGGAAACATCATATCCTTCCGCCTGTATTTTCTGAACATATCGCTTTAACTCGAAATAACCCATTTTTTCCGCGTCCTTCTGGATAATTTTGAAGTCGTCCGGTCGCTCCGGAATGGGAATGACTTTCTCTTTAGCCCATTCCAGGGACGGCGTATTGTTTTCATTAAATGTCGTGACCAGCAGGTTAAAAAAAACCCATTGATTGTTTTTCCATTCGGCCCGTTCAGCGTCGATTCGCATCTGCATCGTGAAACCAGGATTCAGCTTGTTAATGGTTATGCCGCGTAAAATGTTTTTTTCGACGTCAAACATTTTAAAATTGTAAATGGCGTTCTGAGCGCGATACCAGATTTCATTTTGCTTGAAAAATCCCAGGGATTTTTGTTTCTGCACATCCACCTTCACAATATATTCCGTCTTCTGGATGGAGGATGGAGTGACCAGTTCAGTGAAAAAGAATAAAAATACGGCTATTATCGCCGCCACCGCCGAAACGGGAAGAGCAATGCGGTACAGGCTGATACCGTTGGCTTTCATGGCCGTTATTTCGCTGAATTTGGACAAAAAACTATACGTCAGCAGCGTGGATAGAAGAATTGCCGCAGGCAGCGTCAGCGAAATGATCATGGGGATAGAATACAAAAAATAAGACGCCATTTGAATCGTTGTTGCTTTGTTGCTCAAGAACATGCGACTTTTTTCGAAAAAATCAATAATCAGGTAAAGCGCAATAAACGTGACACAAGTGATGATGAAAAACCTTAAGAATTCTCTAAGGATATATTTATCAAGCAGTTTCAATGGTTTATCCTCAACCTTTCAGCTTGCTCTTCCAAAAATACGCATAAGCGATTCGGAAAAGAGAAATCTCTTTGTTGGCCATATAAAACAGATAAACACCCAGCAGGGCAAACACAAAATTCGGTGTCCAGACGCCGATGAATGGAGCAAGCCGACCGGTTTCCACCAGCGCTTCACCGCCGACACGTAAAAGGTAATAGGTGGCGACAATCATGATGCCGACGGCAAAACCACGTGATTTAACCGCACGGTGGCTGGTGATGCCTAACGGCAAGGCCAGCAGGCCGAAAAAAATACAGGATAAGGGGATGGAAAATTTTTTATGCACTTCGATGGCCAGTTCACGAACGGCCGCGCCATCCAACCCCGGTTTTTTCATTCGCTCCAGGAGTTCGGTCATGGTCATTTCAGTACTGGACTTGGATGCATCGGTTAAAGCAGCCAGCGCTGTGGATAGATCAAGATTGACATCGTAGCTTTTAAAATCAACTTTCCGATAGTTTTTGAGATCAGAACTGACGGTATGAATCGAGCCGTCTTCCATTCGTAGTTTTATGATCATCAATTTCGGATCGGCAACCAGAAAAGCTTTTTTTGCCAGAATGGTATTTTGTTTGCCGATGATGCGGTTGTCGGAAATGATGACACCTTCCATGTATTCACCGTCCGCCGGAACTTTATCGGCGTACAAAAGCAGGTCCTTAAAATCCGAGTTAAACACTTTTTCCTTGATGCCAATACTGGCATTTTGTGAGGCCAGTTTAAAAAGGAGTCTCTTGGTGGCGAAATTGCTTTGAGGCACAAGGAAATATCCGATGACTATGGCACAAACAAAAGCCAGTAAAGAGGAGATGGCTACGGGATAATAAATCTGAATTAAACTGACGCCGGATGCTTTGAGGGCCGTAATTTCATTGTCGGCGGAAAATCTGCCCATAGCAATGAGGATAGAGATTAAAAGCGCTATGGGAATTGTAAATAGCATAAAATTGGGCATGATCAGGATAATCAGATGGCCGATGTCCAAAACACGGATGCCTTTATTGACCATCAGATCCATAATTTGAAGGATCTTCCCCATCAACAGGACAAAGGTCAAGACGAAAAGGATAATGAGAAAAGGGACGGCAATTTCCCGAAATATGTAACGGCTGATAATTTTATTCATATTGTCATCAAAAGTTTTTTAAAAACTATCATGTATCGATGATTTTGCACAAGTAAAACATCACGAATTCGCGAAATAGGTTTTGCCGGCCGGATTGTATTGTTTTGTTGACAGTCGAATGCATTTTGCCTATATTCCAGTCACATTTTAGATAACTTGCCTGTTGAAAGGGACTTTAGCACATCATGAAAGTTGATACCATGCGCCGGATAGATTATTATGTTGGCGTTCCCCTTTGTTTTATCGGCGCCATTCTCTATAAATTATGCCGTCTATTCTGCAAACCTGATCGAAAGGCGCCTCGTAATGTTTTATTTGTCGAATTATCGGAAATGGGCAGCGCCATCCTTGTTGACCCCGCCATGAGAAAGTTGCGGCGGGAAACAGGGGCTACTCTTTATTTTGCAATATTCAAGAAGAATAAACCAAGCCTGGAACTACTTAAGACCGTGCCGGCCGAAAACATTTATACCATCCGGGAAGACAGCATGCTGTTCTTTGTCTTCGATACGTTGAAATTTTTTTTATGGACACGAACAAAAAAGATCGATGCCGTAATCGATCTGGAGCTTTTTTCTCGTTTTACGGCACTGCTTACCGGGTTTTCCGGTGCGGCGGCAAAAGTCGGTTTTCATGCTTATTATAATGAAGGCCTTTACCGAGGGGATTTTTTAACGCATAAGGTTGCCTATAACCCTTACATGCATATTGCGGCAAACTTCATTGCCCTGGTCAATGCTCTGAAATCGGACAGAGAAGAAATTCCTTATTCCAAGACAAAGGTTTCCGACGAAGATCTCATCCTGGCCAAAGTTTCGATATCGCCTATTGAACAAAACGTTATTTTAAATATTATCCGGGATTGTTTTACCGGTTTTGATCCACAAAAAAATAAGATAGTCCTGATCAATCCCAATGCCAGCGAGCTGTTGATTCAAAGACGCTGGCCGCCGCCGTATTATGTCCGGTTGATCAAAATGATTCTGGACAAATGCCCGCGAGCGCTTGTTTTGATCACCGGCGATCCCCGTGAACGCGAGGAGGCGCGACAGCTCAAGGAAGAGGTGGCCAATGACCGGTGCGTTAATTTTGCGGGGAAGGTCAGCTTCGCGCAGTTGCCCCCTCTGTACAGCGTTTGTGAGTTTATGGTGACGAACGATTCAGGGCCGGGGCATTTTGCAGCCGTGACGGATATGCCGACGTTTGTTATTTTTGGTCCGGAAACTCCTGCGCTCTATGGATCGCTGGGCAAATCAACGCCGATTTTTGCAGGATTGGCCTGTTCTCCCTGCGTCAGCGCGTCCAATCATCGTAAAACAGCCTGTAAAGACAATGTTTGTCTGCAAGTCATTCATCCCGAAACAGTGTTCAGTGCCATCTTGCCTAATCTGGGAGAGATCAATGCCCAAAGCTGAAAAACGGATATTTATTCTGATATTGTTGTTTTCTTTGATTCGCCTGATGGTGGCGCCATTTTTCGGTCTTGGCGTTGATGAGGCCCATTATGTGTTATACGCGAAGTATCTTGACTGGAGTTACTTGGATCATCCGCCTCTTGTGGGTTGGCTGCATGCGCCTTTTTTATATATTTTCGGCGCCAGTGAATTTCTCGCCCGTCTGCCGGCTATTTTGCTTTTTGCCGCCACGTCCTATTGCGGCTATGTGTTTATTCTCAGGGTTACTCAATCCCTCCGCCTGGCGTTAGTGTCCGTTCTGGCGTTGAACTGCTCCTTTATGCTTAATGCCCTGGGCATCATGCTTTTGCCCGATTCGATATTGCTTCTGTTGGTTTTTCTGCTGATCTTTGTTGGGGAAAGACTTGCCCGCAACAAAAGACCGCTGGATTTTGTTTTTCTGGGCATTATCCTGGGTTTAATGGGTTTGGCCAAATATACGGCGATCCTGCTTGTGCCGCCTCTGATCGTCTTCTTCCTCATGAAAAAAAGATATGATGTTATTTTTTCGCCGTATATTATTTTAGCGGCATTTATTGCGTTTTTGCTGGTTATGCCGGTGATCTATTGGAATATCACGCATGACTTTATCAGTTTCCGGTATCAAGGCTCTCATGTTTTCGGATCGTGGGCATCGAGTTTTAAATATTTCTTCGAATCGCTGGCGGCGCAGTTCGGCGCTTACAGTCCATTTTTATTTGCTGTCGCGGTCTATGGTTTCTTCAAAGTCGTGCGCAATAAGGACGATTATCTGCGTCTGGCCGTTTTATTCGGCGGCACCATTATGGTGTTTTTTCTGGTCACATCGGTTTATGAACGGACGCTTCCCCATTGGCCCTCTATTTTCTATCTCTTGTTTATCCCCGTCGGATCCTATCATTTGTATACGTCGCAGAAAAAATGGCAGAGAACTTTTTTGTATATTGCCGTTGGATTCAGCCTGATCGCTATGCTGCTTGCTTATGCGGAGCTGGCTAGAAAATTTGTTACATTCCCCGAGTACAAATCTCCTTTCCGTGATATTTATGGATACCGGGAGATGGCGGCGCAGGCGGACAAGGTCATCAAAAGAAATTCATCGTCCCGGCCCGAAGCTATCGCCGTGACCAACTGGACGATGGGCAGCCGGGTGATGTACTATAATATGCCCTATGGATATGATGTTTTTGTAATGGATACACGGCAGGATCAGTTTGACGTCTGGCAGAAGAAGTCACCATTGGGCTATGATTTGCTGTTTTTCAATACAAAGTTTGAAAATATTGATGTGGCCCGTTTACTCCGGTGCGATCATGTTGATGTTGCCGATAAAATGGATTTGAAGCTTAATGGTTCAAATGTGAATAGCGTGGACTATGTCTGGTGTTATAATTATCAGGGAGTAAAGAATTGAAAAAAAGATGGATAGCGCTCCTGCTGATGATACCGGGTGTCTTTTTGACTTATGTTGCCTATACCCAGTTGGATATTTCGGTTGCTTACACCTGCCGCGGCTTAAGCCGGTCTGTCCTTGATATTGCCGAAATCATAACGAACGCCGGAGATTCCAAATGGTATTTTATTTTGTTTGTGCCGGCTTTCTTGATTTTTCATTTCATTTTGAAAAACAAAAACTGGTCGATGAAGATGCTGTTTCTCGTTATCGCCATATCTTCGTCCGGATTGATCAATATGCTGATCAAATGGATCGCCGGAAGAAACAGGCCGATTAATCTGTTTAACCACGGGTTATTCGGATTCGATTATTTTAAAGCGGGTTATGAATTGAATTCCTTTCCTTCGGGGCACTCTGTCACAGCGTTTTCCCTGGCGGCCGCTCTGAGTATATTGTTTCCTCGCTTTGGTGTTTTGGCTTTCATCCCGGCAACAGCCATTGCGTTGAGCAGGGTGATCATTACGTCGCACTATGTCAGCGATGTTATTGCCGGCGCCGCAATCGGCACCGTCTGCACGCTGGCGGTCAAATATTATTTTGATCGTTTTAAAATTGAACTGGCGCCCCGGTCAGAGGTGTCTTAAATGAAGAAAAGATATATTCTGCTTTTGATGCCGTTTCTTCTCTATATCGCGCTGCTGGGTGTTATGCCGCAGATGGAACCGGATGAAGCCCGCTACAGTCTGATTCCCAGCGCGATGAACGAGACAGGCAACTATGTTACACCCCATATAAAAAATACCATTTACCTGGAAAAACCGCCGCTGGCTTCCTGGGGGACGGCAGTGTCCTTTAAAATATTCGGAGAAAACGACTTCTCCGCACGGTTATTTACAGGTCTTTGCGCCTGGGGCTGTATCCTGCTCACATTTTTTATCGGACGGAGCTTTCGCGATGAAAAGACCGGCCTGTATGCCGCAGCCGTTCTCACCATATCCGTGTTTCCCTTTATTATGGGAAGAATTAATATTCTGGATATGCCTCTGACCTTTTTTCTTTGTCTATCCATATGGTTCGGATATTTATCTTTAACCTCGGAAAAGAAACGATACCGATCCTATTTATTCTATTTTACCTGTGCTTTGGCTTTCTTGACCAAGGGGATTATCGGAGTCGCTTTCCCATTTGCCATCTTGGTTATTTGGCTCATTTGGGTCGGGCGCTGGCGCGAAATAGGGCGGTTGATTTCGCCTGTGGGAATTGTAATTCTCCTGATCGTTGTCTGCCCTTGGCTTTATCTGGCGCACAAAGAGAATGCGGATTTCCTCTGGTTCTTCTTTGTGCGTGAACACTTCCTGCGTTTTACAACACAGATGCATGGCAAGACGGAGCCCTTTTATTACTTTCTGCCGATTATTATCGGCGGCATGCTTCCCTGGCTTGTTTACTTAATTCGCGCCTGGCAGCAAAAAAATATCAAAGCCTGCCTGTTCCAAAAGGATGACAACAAACTATTGGTCGTCTGGTTTTTATTTATATTCATTTTTTACACGGTTTCTTCATCAAAACTCGCCCCATACATTGCTCCGGTATTTTTGCCGATCGCTCTTTTTGCCGGCCGGATATTTCGAAACCACGAAGATGAGCTGCCGGATCTGCTCGGCAAAAGAAAGATTTTTTACCGCATGGCCTTATGGATTCAGTCAACGATGATATTGATTGCTCTTCTTCTGCCGCCAATTTTGAAGCAATATTCCGATCCCGCCAAAGGACTGGTCGTTATGACCTCCGATTATTGGTGGGTGTATATCATTCCCCTGCTGATTGCGGCTGCTTTGCTGATTTTTCTCCCTGATCTCATTGCCCGTAAAGTTCGTGCGGGCTGGTTTGTAACGATCTATCTGCTTTGTTGTTTGCTTTTAGCGGGGATGATTTTTCCGCTCAATGATTTTCTGTCTCCGTATCGCAGCGCGCTGGTTGCCAAAGATGCGATTGCCCGGCATGTGCCGCCGGGGCAACTTTTATATCAGTATCGCGTCAATTTTTACGGGATTGATTTTTATAACAAGATCCGAACACCGATTATCGAAGATTTCGGTGAGTTGGGAGACGGCATTGCGAAAATGCCGCAGCAGGAAAGAAAGAAATATTTTTTATCGGTCAATGATTTTTTTGAAAAAATTGAGCAGGAAAAGGAAATTTACTGTATTACACAGCATCTGGACAAGCTGACACAGCTGCGATCTAAATATTCCCATGTCGATATTCTTTGGGACAATGGTGCATTTTACCTTTTACGTATTAAAAATTGAATGGAGGATTGAATGTCGATGAAGATAAGAAAAGATTTCTTACCCTTCAGCCGCCCATCCATCGGTGAGACGGAGATAAACAGTGTTGTCGCCTGTCTCAAATCAGGTTGGATCACCACCGGCGCTCTTTGCAAGGAGTTTGAAGATAAGTTCTGCGGACTGACCGGCGCTAGGCAGGCCGTCACACTGAACTCGGCTACCGCCGGTATGCACTTGATGCTGACCGCCCTGAACCTTCAGCCCGGAGATGAAGTGATCACACCTTCCATGACGTTTGCCTCAACGATCAATATGATTGCCATGCGTCAGGCAAAACCCGTGTTTGTCGATATTGATTATGATACGCTCAATATCAATTGTGATTTGATCGAAGCGAGCCTGACCTCCAGAACAAAGGTGATTATTCCGGTTCATTTTGCCGGTGCTCCTGCGAATATGGATAAAATCAATGAGCTTGCCCGCAAATATTCTTTGATCGTTTTGGAGGACGCGGCACACGCGGTGGGCACTTACTATAAGGGTATTCATGCCGGTGGTTTCGGCTATGCCGCTATTTTTTCTTTTCATCCGATAAAAAATATCACAACCGGCGAGGGCGGGATGATCACGCTCAATGATGCCGATTTAGAAAAGAAATTGCGTTTGCTGAGATTCCATGGAATAGAAAGGGACGCTTGGAAAAGGTATGGCAGAGGCGGTAATCCTTCCTACGATATTATGGAGCCGGGCTATAAATATAACATGCCCGATTTACTGGCCGCGTTGGGGATTGCGCAGCTTGAACGATGGAAAGAATTGAATGGATGTCGTCAAACCCTAGCCCGGCTTTATCTTGCGGGCCTGCAAGGAATAGACGGACTGGATTTACCGCAAGGGCCGCAGTATGATCACGTCCATGCCTGGCATTTGTTCATCATTAAATTAAAAGATTATTCCCGGGATGAGTTTATGCAAAAGCTGGCGGAATATAATATCGGTTATGGCCTGCATTTCCCTCCCGCACATACATTATCCTATGTCAACAGCAAGGATAACGGAAACAATAGACCACTTCAGGAAACAAACCGGGCTGCAGATAAAATATTATCTTTGCCTTTATTTCCTGATATGATGGAAGATGACGTTCAATACGTTTGCGCGGCAATAAAGGAGATTTTAAAAAATGGCTAAGGTGAAGGTCTCAGTGGTCATACCGGTGTATAATGAAGAAGCCAATCTGGCGGCTTTGATGAGCAGACTGATGCCGGTCATGAAGGATATGGGGAAAAGTTTTGAAATCATCCTGATTGATGACGGTAGTCGTGACAACTCCCTTGCACTACTTAAGGGATTTGTGTCGGATCCTTTTGTGCGGGTTGTGGAACTGACCAGGAATTATGGGCAACACGCGGCCATTATGGCGGGGTTTTCGGTGGTGCAGGGTGATGTTGTTATCACGATGGATGCGGATTTGCAGAATCCTCCGGAAGAAATACCGAACCTGGTTTCCGTGATGGAAGAGGGGAATTATGACGTTGTCGGCACCATCAGAAAAGGTCGCAAGGATTCTTTTTTGCGTATCTTTCCATCTAAAATTATTAATATAATCGCACGCAAAATTACCGGTGTCAGAATGCGCGATTGGGGGTGCATGCTGCGTGCCTATAGTCGTCCGGTTGTGGAACGAATGATTGCCTGTCACGAGCAGGCGACTTTTATTCCCGCATTGGCGACTGTCTTTGCCAAACGCGTTACGGAAATAGAAGTGGTTCATGAAGAACGATTTGGCGGTAAATCGAACTATCCTTTGAGAAAACTCATTAACCTGCAGTTCGATCTGGTGGCGTCTTTTTCGGATTTGCCCATTAAGTTGATCATGTATGGTGGTATTTTAATGTCTTTGCTGGGTGTGTGCTTTGGCGCTTTCCTAGCCATTGCCCGTCTGGTTTACGGTGTACGCTGGGCGGCTGAGGGCATTTTTACGCTATTTGCCATTTTGTTTGTTTTTGTTGGTTTGCAGTTTTTTGCCTTGGGGGTCATCGGAGAATATATCGGCAGAATTTTCCGCGAAGTCCGCAAACGGCCCGAATACGTAATTGAGAATATCTATGGCGCTAAAGGGCATGGCGAAATAAATTGAAGACGATTGCTTTAGCCTATCACAATATGGGAATCGCGGGTCTTGAAGCGCTTTTTCGGCATGGTTTTGATATTGCCGCCGTTTTTACCCATGAAGACGATCCCCAGGAAAACTGCTGGTTCGGTTCTGTGAAGGACTGGGCATTGAAACATGACATTCCTTATTACACAATAGAGAATATTAATTCGGAGCAATGGATAGCAGAAATATTGAAATTCAAGCCGGATATAATATTTTCTTTTTATTACCGGAAAATGATTTGCAAAGAGATTCTGGAGATTCCCAGACTCGGCGCTCTCAATTTACACGGATCGCTGCTGCCGGCCTATCGCGGAAGGTGTCCGGTAAACTGGGTGTTGGTTAAAGGTGAAAATCAGACGGGTGTGACGCTTCATTTCATGGTTGACAAGCCGGATGCCGGTGATATCGTCGGACAGAAAGAAGTAAATATTGATTTTAATGATACAGCGCGGACGCTCTATGATAAACTCTGCGAGGCAGCAGGCTTTTTGCTGAATGATTTGCTGCCGGTGATCAAAACCGGACAAATCCCGCGCAGAAAGCAAAATTTGGCCCAGGGCAGTTATTACGGCGGCAGGCGTCCGGAGGATGGCCGTATCGACTGGACCGGGTCAGCCCATGAGATTTACAACCTGATACGCGCCGTGACGACCCCTTACCCCGGGGCGTATTCCCTCACGGAAAATGATGAAAAGATCATTATCTGGTGGGCAAAGCCCGCGGCGTTGTGCTTTGGAAGTAAACCGGGCGATGTTGATATATCAGGGCAAGATGTTCTTGTGAAAACAGGCAAGGATGCTATAAGGCTTTTGAATGTTGAAATAGACGGGAAAAGCATGAAGAATTTGCAAATCAGCGAATATTTTAAAACCGGAAAGGTGATTAAACTTAAATGAAGATATTAATACTGGGCGTAAACGGTTTTATCGGTCATCATCTGGTCAATAGAATCCTGGCCGAGAAGCCCGATTGGCAGGTATTCGGAATGGATTTAGGTACAGAGCGGATTGGCGCGGCTCTAAATAATCCGCGCTTCAATTTTCTGGAAGGCGATATTTCCATCAACAAGGAGTGGATCGAATATCATATCAAGAAATGCGATGTGATTATGCCGCTCGTGGCCATTGCTACTCCGAAAGCTTATGTGGAAGATCCCATTGGGGTTTATAATCTGGATTTTGAAATGAATATCCAGATTGTTAAACAATGCGTGAAGTATCATAAGCGCGTTGTTTTTCCTTCCACATCGGAGGTCTATGGGGCCTGCAATGATCCGGAATTCAAGGAAGACGAAAGCTACCTGGTCGTCGGTCCCATACAAAAAGAACGCTGGATTTACTCCTGCTGCAAGCAGCTTCTGGATCGCGTTATTTACGGATACGGCACGCGGGGACAACTGGAATTCACACTGTTTCGGCCGTTTAACTGGGTCGGGCCCAGACTGGATTCTCTGGATACGGCCAAAGAGGGAAGCTCCCGCGTCGTCACGCAATTCATTGCTGAATTACTCCTGAAGCGTCCGATTAATCTAGTTGATGGCGGTCAGCAGAAGCGCTGTTTCACTTATGTCGATGACGGCATTGCCGCGCTCATGAAGATTCTGGAAAACAAAAATGACATCTGCAAGAATCAAATCATCAATATCGGCAATCCGGACAATGAGTGTTCGGTAAAGGAACTGGCGGACATTCTCAAAAAATTATTTAAAGAGCATCCCGACCATAAAAATGATTCGATTTATTCGGACATCATTGAGATTCCCGCGGACACATTTTACGGCAAAGGCTATCAGGATATTTACACACGCAAACCAAGCATCGAGAAGGCTAGAAATCTTCTTCACTGGGAACCGACGGTCGACTTGCAGGAATCCATGCGGCTGACGCTCAATTCGTTCTTGGAAGAAAATAAAACGGTAACACCATAACCGGCCTCAAACGGAATGCTTTATGGGAATGCTCGGATTAAAAATTGACGTGGATACGTACTGGGGCATGAAAAACGGCGTTCCCCGTCTTTTGCGGGTATTGAAAGATTTTCAGGTAAGGGGGACTTTTTTCTTAAGTATCGGACCCGATAACTCCGGGCGTGCCGCATTGCAGCTTATTAAAAATCCACTTTTCTTAAAAAAGATGTTGCGGACCAAAGCGGCCAGTCTTTACGGCTGGAAAACCGCTCTTTATGGCACGCTTTTGCCTGCGCCGATGATCGCTTTATCCTTTCCTGAACTTGTCAATCAAATCATGGCTGAAGGCCACGACGTGCAGTTTCACGCCTGGGATCACCGCCGGTGGCAGGATGAATTACCAAAAAAATCAGCAAAATGGATAGAACGGTGGTTTGAAGCGGGGATAGGAGGTTTTGAAAAACTGACAGGACGAAAACCCACCGCATTCGGCGCGCCATCCTGGCTGATTGACGATCGTGTTTTGAACATTATTCAGAAGTATCATTTTGAATATCTCAGCTGCACGCGGGCCAAGGCGCCTTTTATCCACGAAGAACTCAATATCCTTGAAATACCTTCCGATTTGCCATGTTTTGAAGAAGTTGATCCTCAAAAAGACGTATCCATTATTAGCAGTTTGATAAACGATGGGGGCAACCACGTACTTCCGGTTCATGCTGAAGTTGAAGGGGGGATTTATGAAGATAAGTTTAGGGAAGTATTGAGAAACGCTTTGACAATAGGAATAAATGTTGTGGGATTGGATCACATGAAGGCTGATTTAGACGCATATCTTATTCCAAAGCGAAAGTATAAAATGGATTTGTTATCCGGCAGGCACTCTCCTTGCGCCGTGTAGGAATCATGGTGATATAAGCAAAAAATTAGTGAAATTTATGAACGGTTAGTACTTAATTGACGATACTTGTTTCAGTGACTTATGCTTGACTTTGATTTTTCCCTGTGTTAGCTATCGCAACTCGTGGCGCTTGACCTTTATTCTGTAGTTTCATTTTCTAGGGGGAAGATGTCGGATAATTTTTTTACACTCATGATTATACCTTGTAGAAAGAGCGCGGTAACTAAGATTTCTCTTTCGAGTAATTTGGTTCGCGGTCTTTTTATTGGTTCAATCCTGGCAGTTCTTTTAACCCTTTATGTTGTTTACGATTACGCCGGTATTCAAAGAGATCGCGCAGAACTCTCACGCCTCAGACAACAGACAGCCCAACAATCAAAAGAAATTATTGATTTAGCCGTAAAAGTCGATGAATTTGCCGATCGCATGGAAGAATTTAAACAATTCGATAAAAAAATAAGAATACTGGCAACGAATCAAGCTGGACGAGATAAAAAAATCCCGCTGGGTATCGGAGGTTCAAACAGCGAGCAGATTCGATTAAACGAGTTGATTGGCCAGAATCAGGAAAAGCTTGTTTCCGGTATGCGTAAAAGTATCAGCCAGTTAAATGATGATGCTAACGAAAGAGAGTTGAGTTTTAACGAACTTTTAAAGTTTCTTCAGGAGCAGAAGTCTCTTTTGGCAGCTACGCCTTCCATCTGGCCGGTCAGGGGGTGGGTAACCTCCGAGTTTGGTTCACGGGACAATCCTTTTGGGAGGGGAGTTGAATTTCATAGAGGCATAGACATCGCAACAAGAATGGGAAAAGAAGTCAGGGCCCCGGCGGATGGGCTTGTTGTTGAGGTTGCCTATCGTTCCGATGATGGTCATATTGTCAGGATTGATCATGGGTATGGTTTGTCCACCAGTTATGCGCATTTATTAAAATCAGTCGCAAGACAAGGGATTCGGGTTAAAAGAGATGACTTGATTGGGTATGTCGGCGATACCGGTCGGAGTACCGGAGCGCATCTGCATTACGGTGTCTATGTAAATGATGTTCCGGTTAATCCAAGAAAATACATGAAATAATCAAAGGATCTGCATTAACATTTCAAGAACGTCAGTCCCGGGCGGGTAACTGGATCGTTCCGATATACGGATAAATTACTCCCCCAATAAATATGGGTTTTTATTAAATGGTTAAATGTGTTAAAGTCAACCGGTAAAAATACCGGTTTTTTTGAAGGTGACCAATGCTGGGTGTAATTCTCAAAAAAATAGTAGGAACAAAAAATGATCGAGAATTAAAACGATTATCCATACTGTTAAACGAAGTCAACGGCTTTGAAACAAACCTGATGTCGCTCAGTGATGCGCAATTAAGGGAAAAAACGTCCTATTTTAAGGAAAAGCTTAAAAGCGGATTAACGCTTGATGATATCCTGTCGGAGGCGTTTGCGGTGGCCAGAGAAGCGTCCCGCAGGACGCTAATGATGCGTCCTTTCGATGTGCAGGTTATCGGCGGGATTGTTTTGCATGAAGGCAAAATAGCGGAAATGAAGACCGGAGAAGGCAAAACGCTCGCCGCAACGATGCCGTTATATCTGAACGCCTTGGAAGGCAAAGGTTGCCATGTCGTTACGGTCAATGATTATCTCGCCCGCCGCGACGCGGACTGGATGGGCCCCATTTATTATTTTCTGGGATTAACGGTTGGCGTCATAGTGCATGGTATGGACGACGACGAGCGCCGAAAGGCTTATGGTGAGGATATCACTTATGGCACCAATAACGAATTCGGCTTTGATTATCTTCGCGATAATATGAAATTCAGTCTCGAAGATTATGTTCAACGGGAATTCAATTTCGCGATCGTCGATGAAGTCGATAGTATTCTGATTGATGAGGCCCGCACCCCGCTCATTATTTCCGGTGCTTCGGAAGAATCAACGGATAAATATTATAAAATAAACCAGATTATTCCGCGTTTAAAAAAAGACCAAGATTACACCATTGAAGAAAAAAGCAAAACAGTTGTCATGACCGAAGAAGGCGTGGCTAGTGTTGAAAAATATTTAAATATCCAGAATCTATACGAGCCGAAAAACATTGAAATTGTTCATCATGTCAATCAGGCCCTGCGCGCTCACACATTATTTAAATGTGATGTGGATTATCTGGTCAAAGATGGCCAGGTGATTATCGTCGATGAATTCACCGGGCGAGTCATGCCGGGCAGGCGTTACAGCGATGGTCTGCATCAGGCGCTCGAAGCAAAAGAAAAAGTAAAGATCGAAAAAGAAAATCAAACACTCGCATCCATTACGTTCCAGAATTATTTTAGAATGTATAAAAAGCTGGCGGGGATGACGGGTACTGCCGATACCGAAGCCGCCGAGTTCAAGAAAATTTACAATCTTGAAGTTTTGGTCATGCCGACCAATATGCCGATGATCCGTCAGGATCATAATGACTTGATTTATAAGACGGAGCAGGAAAAAATCAAAGCCGTCATTGAAGAGGTGAAGGCTTTAAACAAAGCCAAACGTCCCGTCCTGATCGGTACCATTTCCATTGAGAAGTCTGAACTCTTGGGTAAGCATCTTACTCGGGCAGGGGTAAAGCATCATGTTCTGAATGCAAAAAATCACGAAAGAGAGGCGGAAATTGTCGCCCAGGCAGGGCAACCGGGGCAGGTCACTATCTCTACAAATATGGCCGGCCGCGGTACGGATATTAAGCTTGGTGAAAATGTCGCCGGATTGGGCGGCTTGCATATTTTGGGAACAGAAAGGCATGAAAGCCGCCGCATTGACAATCAGTTAAGAGGAAGATCAGGTCGTCAGGGAGACAACGGATCGTCGCGTTTCTATCTTTCCCTGGAAGATGATTTACTGCGGGTCTTCGGAGCCGACAGAATCTCCTCCGTCATGGATACAGTCGGGATTGAAGAAGGTCAGCCTATTGAACATAAATACATTTCGCGCGCGATTGAAAACGCTCAGAAGCGGGTGGAAGGCCAGAATTTTGATATCCGAAAACATCTGCTCGACTATGACGACGTGATGAACAACCAAAGAAAAGTTGTCTATGAGCAGCGGAAAAAAGTATTGCGTGGAGATAACTTATGGTCTGATGTTGAAGAGATGGTTGAGGAAATCACCGGCGATCTTTTAGCGGAATATACTGAAGATAAAAATCATCCTCAAGATTGGAATCTCAAATCTCTTGATGATGCATTATTCAAACAATTTAATTTACGTTTGGATGTCGTGAATGCAAAAGATATGAATTCCGTCGAAGCCATCCGTGATTTCATTGTGCAGAATGTTCAGAAATATCTGCGTGAGAAAGAAAAAGAATTTGGTCCGGACATGACGACTTATCTTATGAAAGTCATCATGTTACAGGCTATTGATACCCATTGGAAAGAACATTTGCTGTCCATGGATCACTTAAGGGAAGGTATCGGTTTACGCGGTTACGGCCAGAAAGATCCGGTAAGGGAATATCAGCGCGAAGGATATGCCATGTTTATGGAGATGATCAGCCGCATTAAAGTGGATACGCTCGAAAAACTTTGCATGGTCAGAATACAAAAAGAGGAAGAAGTCGAAGAAATAAGACAGAAGCAGAAACAGGACTATGTGCTGAGCCGCGGTGAAGATACACCGAT
The DNA here is from genome assembly GCA_009773315.1 of Syntrophaceae bacterium. Lineage (GTDB taxonomy): Bacteria > Desulfobacterota > Syntrophia > Syntrophales > Smithellaceae > UBA8904. The sequence continues at coordinate 72,095 of WRPE01000003.1, read as the reverse complement.
AAATCAAACCGTCAAACGTGAGAGCGAGAAGGTTGGCCGGAACGATCCTTGTCCTTGCGGCAGCGGCAAAAAATACAAAAAATGTTGCGGTGCTTAAGCTTTTAGAGGAGTGGCAGTGATGGTGAAATCGACGCTTAAAATTAGTGTTCCCGGTTTTTTAGCCAATGGCGTTTCCGTAGGCATTAAAGGTGGCGACCAAAAGGATTTGGGGCTGATCTATTCCACAGTTCCGGCAAAGGTAGCCGCGCTATTTACGAAAAATACTTTCAAGGCCGCACCGGTTTTAATTGATGCGGAGAGGATCAAAAAAGGAATAGCGCAAGCAATTATCACTAACAGCGGCTGTGCCAACGCGGCAACCGGAAAAGAGGGCATGGTGGATGCGCTGGCTGTTTCGGGGGCTGCGGCCAGGCAATTAAAAATTCCCGAAGAGCACCTTTTGGTTTGTTCAACGGGTGTGATCGGTAAAAGGCTTCCTGTTAAGAAAATTGAAAGCGGCATCGGCAAGCTGGTCAAGGGTCTCAACGAATGGGGTATCGAAGATGCCGAAGCGGCCATGATGACAACGGATAAGTATCCCAAAATAGCCATTCGCAAAGGAATCGTTGGCGCGAAGGATATCACGATTTGCGGGATTGCCAAAGGCGCCGGCATGATTGAACCGAATATGGCAACGTTGCTGACTTACGTGATGACTGACGCATTAATTGACGCCAAGGCGCTCAATACCGTATTTCATCAGGTGATTGATTCCACATTCAACGCCATCAGCGTCGATGGTTGCATGAGCACCAATGACACGGCTATCATTCTGGCCAACGGTCTGGCTGGAAACAATCCGTTGGAGAGGGCTCAGGCGCGCCTCCAAAGGTTTCGAGAAATGCTGACGGATGTCTTGTCCGAACTGTCTTGTGCCGTAGTTAAAGATGGCGAGGGTGCGACAAAATTTATAACCATTGTGGTTGACGGCGCTAAATCAAAATCCGATGCGAGGCGTGTCGCTTATGCGGTTGCCAATTCTAATCTTGTCAAAACAGCTTTTTTTGGCGAAGATCCCAACTGGGGCAGAATTATTGCAGCCATTGGTTCTTCGGGAATACCGCTGGAAAAAGAAAAAATCAGTTTATCGATTGGTAATATGACCGTATTTTCACAGGATACACCTGCTAATATCACTCTTTCTAAATTGAAAGAAATCTTTCAAGGCAGCAAAATCGAGATCCGTGTCGGTCTGGGAAGCGGCGATAAGTCCTATTCGGTTTATACATCGGATCTTTCATACGATTATGTTAAAATCAACGCTGATTATTCAACATGAGAAAATGAATAAAATATACTAATTTTATTGCCGAAAAAGTTATTTTATCTTGAACAATTCGATTATTTGTGGTAATTCCCTCAAAATTTCACACATCCTCTGATTGACGGCATGTTGCTTAGAAATTAAGTGTGTCGCGCAAGATGACGGGGGTGGCGGAAAAAAACAAAGGAGAAAAAATATGTCAGCAATTTCAATGAAACTGTTACTCGAGGCCGGTGTCCATTTCGGGCATCAAACCAACAAATGGAACCCCAAGATGAAACCCTATATCTTCGGGGCGCGCAACAACATCTACATTATTGACTTACAGCAAACCGTTGGTATGTTCCAAACGGCCTACAACTTTGTTGTAGATACGGTCAGCCAGGGGAAAGAAATTCTTTTTGTCGGAACCAAGAAACAATCCCAGGAAGCAATCCGGGAAGAAGCGTTGCGCTGCGGCATGCCGTTTGTCAATCAGCGTTGGCTGGGCGGCATGTTAACCAATTTTGTCACCGTTAAAAAGAGTGTTGATCGCTTAAACAGCTTAAACAAGATGTTTAATGACGATTCCATTAAAGCTTTTCCCAAAAAAGAAATCACCAAATTGCAAAAAGAGATGGATAAGTTGGAAAATGTTTTAGGCGGGATTAAGAACATGAAGTCCCACCCGGCCGCTGTTTTCATTGTCGACCCCAACCGGGAACACATTACCGTTCTGGAAGCGAAGAAATTGAAAGTTCCGTTGGTCGCCATTGTCGATACCAATTGCGATCCGACGGATATTGATTATATCATTCCGGGAAATGATGATGCCATTCGGGCCATAAAATTGTTTGCATCGAAATTTGCTGATGCGGTTTTAGAAGGCAAAAAACGATTCGAAGAGAAGTTGACTGCCGAATCCAACAAAGAAGCAGGGGCAGCTGTGGTGGAAAATAAAGATGCCGAAGCGGATATTCCGGAAAGCGTCGAGATGGAAAATGTTTCTTCTGCCGGAACGGATAAGTAGTGAATGCGCAAAATCTGGGACAAAAGTATAGGTAAGGAATAGAATTCTAGGAGGATATGAAATTGGAAATCACTTCAACGATGGTAAAAGAATTAAGAACGAAAACCGGCGCAGGCATGATGGACTGCAAAGAAGCGCTTGCGGCGGTGGACGGCGATTTTGAAAAAGCGGTTGATTTTTTAAGAAAGAAGGGACTTTCGGCAGCGACCAAAAGATCATCAAAGGCGGCCAAAGATGGAACGGTTGCTTCGTATATACACATGGGTGGCAGAATCGGTGTGATGGTGGAAATTAACTGTGAAACAGATTTTGTAGCTAAAACGGATGATTTTCAGACGATGGCCAGAGATATTGCCATGCACATTGCCGCTTCTAATCCGCTTTGCGTGCGTCCGGATGAAATTGCCGAGGACGTGCTCGAAAGAGAGAAAGAAATTTATCGCAGTCAGTTGCGCGATGAGAAGAAGCCGGAAAAAATTTGGGATAAAATTATCGAGGGAAAACTCAAGAAATATTACGAGGATGTTTGCCTGGTCGAACAGAAGTTTGTTAAGAATCAAGACATCACCGTCGGAACACTGATCAACAACATGATTGCCAAAACAGGTGAAAATATTATTATTCGCCGCTTTTCCCGTTTCCAGCTTGGTGAGGAAATTAAGCAATAATGAGCGAAAAGAAAAAAGCTGCGTACAAGAGAATTCTCTTAAAGCTCAGTGGTGAAGCCCTTTTAGGCAAACAATCCACCGGTGTTGATCCGGATGTGGCTAATTATATTGCCGATGAAATAAAGTCTCTAGCCGATTTGAAAATTCAGATCGGCATTGTCATCGGGGGCGGGAATATTTTTCGCGGCATAGAAGCCAGCGCCAAAGGGATGGACAGAACAACTGCCGATTATATGGGTATGCTGGCAACCGTCATCAATAGTCTTGCCCTTCAGAGTGCTTTAGAGATGCGCGGCCTGCCAACGCGTGTTCAATCATCCATTGAAATGAGAGAAATCGCGGAACCTTTTATTCAACGGAAAGCCGTCCGTCATTTGGAAAAAGGCCGGATTGTCATATTTGCCGGCGGGACGGGAAACCCCTATTTTTCCACGGATACGGCCGCAGCCCTTCGAGCAATGGAAATTCGGGCCGACGTCATCATGAAAGCCACGAAAGTTGATGGTGTGTATGATGCGGATCCGGTCAAAAACAAATCAGCAGTTATGTTCAAAAAGATAAGTTATATTGATGTTTTAACAAAAAATCTTAAAGTAATGGATTCAACAGCTATCACACTTTGTCGTGATAATTCATTACCTATTGTTGTATTCAATTTACAAAAAAAAGGAAACATCCGAAACGTCATTTGTGGTAAAAAAATTGGAACTTATGTAGGAGAATGATCATGAAAGAGCAGATTTTTCAGAAATTCAAGGATGAGATGGAAAAAACAATATCTTCTCTGGAAAAATCATTCAGCAGAGTAAGAACTGGTCGAGCGTCTGTTTCACTGCTGGATGGCATCAAGGTTGATTATTATGGAGCACCAACCCCGATTGCCCAGGTTGCTACTCTTTCCGTCCCGGAAAGCCGACTCATCGTGATTGCGCCTTGGGATGCGACAGCCATCGGCGCGATTGAAAAAGCGATTCAGAAGTCCGATTTGGGTTTGATGCCTTCCAGCGACGGCAAGATCATTCGACTGTCCATTCCGCAATTAACGGAGGAGAGGCGCAAGGAACTTGTGAAAGTTGTTAAAAAAATGGCGGAAGAAGGTAAAGTTAAATTACGCAACGAACGTCGCGATGCCAACGAAGCGTTAAAAGATTTAAAAAAGAATAATAAAATGTCCGAAGATGAACTACACGACGCACAAGATGAAGTTCAGAAATTAACGGACCGCTATATTGAAAAGACAGATAAGATTCTGGCGGCCAAAGAAAAAGAAATCATGGAGATTTAAATCTAATCGCAGAGAAACATCACAATGGGGAGTCAAAAGCTCCCCATTTGTTTTTGAGGATATATTGAATAGGAATGTTAAAAATTGATCAAAATAACTTACCCCGACACATAGCCATTATTATGGACGGCAATGGGCGCTGGGCAAAACAGCACGCGATGGGGCGAATTCGAGGCCATAAAAAAGGGGCTCAGGCCGTCAAGACAACAGTAACAGCGTGTCGTGAAATTGGGATTCAATGCTTGACTCTATTTGCTTTCTCCTCTGAAAACTGGGGCAGGCCCAATGAGGAGGTTAACGCCCTGATGTCTTTGCTTACAGACTATTTGGACAAGGAAGCGCCGACACTTCAAAAACAGGAAATACGGCTCACGACCATCGGAGATGTTGAACGACTCTATCCTACGGTGAAAAAAAAGCTTCTTGAGGTGAAAGAACTAACCGAAAAAAATCGTAAAATGGTATTGAATCTGGCCTTAAGTTACGGTAGCCGGGATGAGATTATTTTTGCCGTCAAAAAAATGATTTCAGATAACCGGGAAGGAAAACTTGATCTCGCTGATATAGATAATGATACGGTTGGACGTTATTTATATACGAACAACATTCCTGATCCCGATCTGTTGATTCGGACCAGCGGCGAATATCGTATCAGTAATTTTCTTCTCTGGCAGCTTGCTTATTCGGAACTTTATTTTACAGATGTCTTATGGCCTGATTTTAAAAAAGACGATTTGTTAAAGGCGATTGCTGTTTACCAGCGCCGCGAACGACGTTTCGGATTAACGAGCGAGCAAGTCAACAACAAATAGTTTTTTACACAAAGGGCAAAAATGGTTATAAAAAATTCGAATCTGCAAAGATGGCTGACCGGTATTATTTTAGCTGTGGCATTGCTTCTGATTATCGTATTTGGCCCTTTAGAATTATTGGCTGCGGTAATTACGCTGTGTATTATCGGCGGTGTTTGGGAATATAACGGCATTGTTTTTGGCCATGGTTTTCTGAAAGAAAAAGTTGAAAGCCTGCTGATTGCAATTCTCATTCCCGGGGTTGTGCTCTTCGGGGATGCCCAATTGTTAGTTGCCCTCCTTGTCTTTGCGACTATTGCCGTATTTATTGTTTTTCTCTGGAAAGTCAATGAAAGCAACTTTGATGTGTCCTCTGTGGCCAAAGTGATTTTCGGAATGGTTTATATTCCGTTACTGACATCGCATTTTATCCTGCTTCGAAAGCTGGACAGCGGCATCTACTGGATCTTACTGGTGCTGGTCATTGCAATTGTTGGTGATACTGTGGCGCTTTATGTGGGTAAGTCTTTAGGTAAAAGAAAGCTGATTCCATTGGTAAGTCCGGGTAAAACGGTCGAAGGCTCTATCGGACTTATTGTGGGCGGCACAATAGCTGCCTGCATATTTGGATACTATTTGATGCCCCGGATCTCATTAATCCACTTTCTGATTCTCGGTTGTGTGGCCGGTATCATCGGACAGTTGGGCGACCTTTGCGAATCCGCCATCAAAAGAAATTATGGCAGAAAAGACGCCAGTGCGCTGTTGCCCGGGCACGGGGGACTGATGGACCGGATGGACAGTCTGATCTTCGTGGCTCCCTTTGTTTATTATTACCGGATTTTTGTGATCGGCTAATGAAAAAAATAACTCTTTTAGGATCGACAGGGTCCATCGGTGTCAGCGCGCTGGATGTTATCGAAAAAAATCCTAAAAAATTTAAAGTCATGGCGCTTGCGGCAGGCCAAAATATTCGACTTCTGGCCCAACAGGTTTTAAAATTTCAGCCTGAGATCGTTGCGGTTCGAGCCAGACAAGACGCTGAGCGATTACGCCAAATCCTGGGACTCAGGAATAATATTTCAATCCTTTACGATGAAACGGGGGTTGAAGAAGTTGCTTCCTATCCAGCGTCCGATACGGTTATTTCAGCCATTTCCGGCGCAGCAGGCCTGAAACCAACACTGGCGGCGATAGAGGCGGGGAAAGATATTGCGCTGGCGAATAAAGAAACCATGGTCATCGCAGGGCACCTCGTTACAAAAAAAGCTAAGATAAAAAAGATTAACATACTTCCCGTAGATAGTGAGCACAGCGCGATATTTCAATGTTTGGAAGGACAGAAGCCGCAATCATTACGCCGGATTATTTTAACGGCGTCCGGCGGCCCTTTTTTAAATTTCTCTAAGGATGATCTGAAGAAAGTGAGATTGGAACAGGCGCTCAAGCATCCGCGCTGGAAAATGGGCCGAAAAATCACGATTGATTCGGCATCCCTGATGAATAAAGGACTGGAAGTTATTGAGGCAAAATGGTTGTTTAATCTGGACATCGGCCGTATCGATGTTTTAATTCATCCGCAGAGTGTGGTTCATTCGCTGATTGAACTTCTTGACGGATCCATTTTAGCGCAACTGGGTATTGCTGATATGAGAATACCGATTGCGTATGCTTTGACCTATCCGGATCGTATGATAAATGACCTGTCAAGATTAAATCTGGCGAAGACAGGCCATCTGGAATTTTATTCACCGGATATGAAGAAATTTCCGTGCCTGGGGCTTGCGTATGAGGCGGGACTCATAGGGGAAACGGCTCCTGCGGCATTGAATGCAGCCAACGAAGTTGCTGTTGCCGCGTTTATTGAAAATAAAATTTGCTTTAATGATCTGCCCAAAGTAATAGAAATAGTATTGGATAAGCACCAGACACAACGCAATCCATCTCTGGAAGATATCCTCGATGTCGATAGTGAAGCCAGAACACAGGCGGAAAACGTTATTAAAAAGTTAAAGAAAGGATGATAGTTTGGTTACCTTAATTTCATTTATCGTTTTACTGGGCATTCTGATTTTTGTTCATGAGTTGGGCCATTTTCTGGCCGCACGCATTGGGGGAGTAGGGGTTCTTAAATTTTCCCTGGGCTTTGGACCTAAAATTATTGGAAAAAAAATAGGGGAGACAGAGTATGTCCTTTCCTGGATACCATTAGGTGGATATGTCAAACTGTTGGGTGAATCCGGTACGGAAGAATTGCTGCCGGAAGATGAGGAAAGGTCGTTTTTTAAACAACCAACCTGGAAGCGCTTACTCATTGTGCTGGCGGGGCCGGTTTTTAACTTTCTTCTGGCCATTGTCATTTTCTTTATTGTTTTTATGTATGGACTACCTAACCTCATTCCCGTCATCGGACAGATGTCACAGGGTTCTTCTGCCTTGGAGGCGGGCCTTGTCACCGGTGATAAGATTCTAGCGCTCAATGATGAAAAAATAACCTATTGGGAAGAAATAAAACCAATTATAACAAAGAGTAAAGGTATTGATATTAAAGTAGTCGTTCAACGTGGGAATGAGGAGAAGATTTTCGTCGTAAAACCGAAATTGTCCAAGGCAAAGAATATTTTCGGTGAAGAAGAATCGACCTACCTGATAGGTGTCTCGCCTGCAGGCAATGTGGTCATTGAAAGAAAAAATCCTCTGATGGCCATTGTTTCTTCAGTTGGTAAGACATGGGAAATAAGCAAATTGACGGTTATTTCCGTAGTAAAAATGATTGAAGGGGTTATATCACCCAGGACTCTGGGTGGACCCATTTTTATTGCTCAGGTGGCGGGAGCTCAGGTCAAAGAAGGTCTTGTCCCGTTTATTCTTTTTATGGCTATTCTTTCGATTAACTTGGGGGTAATTAATTTGTTCCCCATTCCTGTTTTGGATGGAGGGCATATATTCTTTTATCTCATCGAGATGGTGACCCGAAGAGAAATTCCAAGTAAAATTAAAGAAATATCTCAGCAAATCGGTTTTGTCGTATTATTGATGCTGATGATTTTTGTCATCATGATCGATATTGAACGGCTCAATATCAAACCGATCAATGATATTTTGAAATTTTTTAAGTAATATGTTGACATTAGCTTTTGATACCTCTTCGAAAACAGCCTCAGTATCCCTGTTACGGGATAAAGCTGTTTTATATGACACGATTGTCAATAAAGGTCTGAACCATTCTGAAGTACTTCTTCCGGCCATTGACGAAGCATGCCGTATCACGGGTATTCAATGGCCTGAAATTGATTTGTTCGCCTGCACGCTGGGTCCTGGATCATTTACCGGTTTACGCATTGGCGTCAGCACCCTCAAGGGATTAATGCTGTCAACGGGAAAACCGGCGGCGGGTATTTCAACACTTGCCGCGCTGGCTCTCAATGTGCAAAAAAAAGAAAATATTATCTGTTCGATGATGGATGCCGGTCGTGGGCAGGTGTATCTTGCTTACTACCAATATGACAAAGGCGGTATTTTGAGTCAGCTTGAAGCCGCAAGAACCCTTGATCCGCAAAGCATTCGTCATTCCCATGAAGAGGACGTGATATATGTCGGTGACGGCGCAATTAAATATGCCGACTTGATCAGTTCTTTTTCAATTAAAAATAAAATAGCCTCTGCGGAACAACAATTTATATGCGCTTCATCCGTGGGAGTCCTGGCGATAGAAAAATATCATCGCAATGATTTGCTTGATTTGGCAACATGTGTCCCTGTTTATTTACGTTCAGCCGATGCCGAACTGAAAAAAGAAACCTTACCTTAAAGATATCATCATCTAGCCATTCGATTTTATTTAAGATCATTTTTTTATACAGCACAACAAAGAGCAGGCGGTATTTAATAGGATGAATGTCATAATTTCCCGGAAAAAAATTCGATCAGGAACAGGAAAATGGTCGGGAATATTCATATCGCAGGTAACGGTTTTCTTTTTAATGGCATTTATCGTATGGCCATACCCGATCCATTCGGAAGATATGCTGCAGCAACAGTTTAAACGCTCACCCTTATTGAAAACCAGGGCTCCGATCGCGTCTGTTAATGTTAAAAACACTTATCCTCACGATACCGGTGCGTTCACGCAAGGATTGTTTTTCCATCAGGGCTGTTTTTATGAATCAACCGGCCTTCACGGAAAATCTTCTTTATCCAGAAAAGAAGTGGAAACCGGAAAAAGTTTGCAAGAAATCAAAATAGCCGAGGAGTATTTTGGCGAGGGAATTGCCTTGCTGAAGGAGAAAATTTATCAGCTGACGTGGCAGAATGAAACGCTTCTGATTTATGATGCCCGGTCTTTCAAGGAAATCAGGAAAATAAGCTATCGGGGAGAAGGTTGGGGATTGACCTCTGACGGCAAACATTTGCTGAAGAGCAACGGGTCATCAACCATCACATTTCATGATCCGGATTCGTTCAAGGTGGTTCGGGAAATTCGTGTTCATGACAGCGATACCCCTGTTGGTCATCTCAATGAGCTGGAGTTCATTAAAGGTGAAATATGGGCGAATATATTTATGGAAGACTTGATTGTCCGGATTTCCCCCAAAAACGGTAAGGTGACGGGTTGGATTAATTTATCATCACTCCGTTCTTATCTTCCCCGGAATGCGCAGGTAGATGTGCCAAACGGCATAGCCTATGATGCGAAGAGAGACCGTATTTTTGTGACAGGTAAATACTGGCCTAAAATATTTGAAATTCAGCTATCCAAGTAAACAGGCTTGGTACCCATTTCCTAATTAACCCCCTCGCGAGCTCGCTACGGAGAATGAACGCTCGTTTCGCTTAAGCGGGATTCAGAAAAAAGGGGCCATAAAGCTCCATTTTCTCTATTTTTTCCCTTTAATCATGCTTTCCAGCAGAAAGCTCGCGTCGTCCACAACTTCCGGAATTCCTTTGCCGGTTAATTCCCGAATGCGCCGCTGAGCGGTAATGGGATCAAGATCATTTTTTCCGAAAGCGTCCAGCACGCTTTGCACTTTCTGCCAGTGGCGTTTGGAGTCCGCCAATGCCTTAGAAGAAAGATCGCCCTGTGCTTTGGCCTGCTCCATCAAAGGAATCAGTTTGGTGCTCATGTCTTTAGCTGCGCCGCGGCTGACCTCCTGAAACGCTTCCATTTTGGATAAGGCAGGGTCGTGGAGCATGTGCTGCATTTTATAACGGGTTACATCAGCGCTTTGCTGCGCCCAGATGGCTTGCACCTTGCTTTTATCAGCGCCGAGCAAATTCAAATCGCGGTAGCTTTCCAGATGCTTGCTGGTCGTTACCGTTTCCCATGCCTGCTTAGCGTTGCGCCCCGTCGTGTTATGATAAGCCTTGTCCCACGCTCTTTGTGCGTCGATCTGCCATTTTTCAATCGTTTGTGATTTCCCGTTTTGAGTCAGCCAATTGTTCCGATTCATTTTGCCACCGTCAGATGTTACCCAGTGCGCCTTTTCAATAAGGCCAATGTCATGATCCATTCCCACGGAGCCCGCACTTGCGGCATTGCGGAATTCTTTCAAATCTTGCTTATTCCAGCCACGCCTGCTCATTTCTTCATGAAATTTCGCTTCCACTTCCGCGTGTGTCGTTTTCATATGGGTGTTATAAGCTTTCTGGCTGTGATAATCGCCCTTATATTTGAGATAATTTTTGGCATGGGGGCTGGAATTGATGGAAGCCGCCATGTCGCGCACAATTTTCTGCTGCTTTACTATCTCGGCGGCAGAAGCGCCTGTCTTGCCTAGACGATCCAGATTGCCCTGTGCGTGGCTGAAAGCCTTGGCTAGTGATTCACCATCCTGACGCGCCTGCTTGAACTGCGCCTGCGCAAATTGCTCTTTTACCGTTGGTTTACTTTTTATGGAACTCTGGCCGGTGGCGCCTCCTAATTTTTTCGCGCCGTATTCAAACGCTTTGCTGGTTATGAAAGCAAAGGCCGCGTTTTTGGCGGCTCCTTTCCAACCGCTCTCCTGGTAGCCTTTGAAAGCATCAGCGGCGACAGCGGTGGGCGTCGAATAGAAAAATGCCGCACGGCTTACAGCTTCCACGGGGCCGCCATCCACATAGCCGGTTACTCCCTGATAAGCAATCATTACGCCGCGGCCGCCCATCATGGACGTTATCGTGAGACCGGTATCCGCGGCCGTCTTGATATTTTGCGCGGCTTCCATGCCGAAGTTGGCCCAGGCGGCTTTTTCATCTTCTTTGGCGGCGTCGGATAAATAATAACCCTGCACCTTTTCACCCAAAGCGCCTGCTACATTTTTCGCTTTTTCCTTATCCATATTGGCCATGCTTGATAGAGGAAGTTGTCTTTTCACGAATTCACGTGCCTTTTCGGCCTCGTCGCCGGGCAACATGCCAGCCAGACGGTTTAGCGCCGCGGTTGTCCGCTGAAAATCTTCCATGCGTCGCTGATTATCTTTAATGTTGTTGATAAACTGAGCTTGAGCGTAATCGTCAAACGGTGTACGGGTATGGATAATTTGTCCAGTCTGCAGGGAGGCAATCAAATCTTTCTCTGCCTGAATATCCGAGCGCGCTGTGAGAATCCGGAATTCCAGCGATGAACGTCGAATCGAGTCGATTTCACGGGCAAGCTCCACCTGATCTTTGTCCAGATTTTTCTCGATGATTTTTATATTAGCCTGATGGAAGGCGATGGTTCTCTTGACCGCCTCGGGGTCTATCTTATCCGCCTCATCAGCCGATTCGGGCGGAATCTCCTGGTCTGCATCGTAGTCGATCTTGACGGAGTTGATGGTTGCGCCAATTTTACGAAGCATGTCTTGCGCCCACTTTTCGGACAGCCCTGAGTAATCGCCATATTGCTTTTTGCGACAGTTTGCACAGGTTGATCTGACTTCATATTCGATCCAGACATAATCAAGAGAGCCATTATACCCGGAAGGAACGTCTTTCTTCAAGGTCAGCAACCCCTTCCCGAACGTATGCCATTGGAATCCTTCCGCCCAGCCAATTTTATTCGTTGATCGTTGCGTTGACTCAATAATTTCGCCGGCAAAGGTACCCATATCGACTGAGATTTTTTGCTGCGTTACAAAATAAAATTCTTTGCTTTCAGGCTTCGACATATTCGAAATGTCCCGGAGTTTGTATTCTTTATCCTTCGCATTGAGTCCGTTGATTTTAACGGTGAGGTAACTGTAATTTTCTATTCGGGGGATGTCATAACGCCGAGAATCCAGGTCCTTTCTCGGATATTCGGCAGGAAGGTTCGTCTTCATGTACAGATGACGTCTGCTTTGGGTCGCATTGTCGAATTCAACGCCGCCGGAAAACGGTTCGGGAACTTTGAGATCCTGTATGTTCAACCGCTTGACAGGAAGATAGACCCTGCCGGAGGCGATGCTCTTTCCCTTGACTTGATGAGCTTCCAGATTCACCATGGCCAAACCGGGCTCCCATGTGCCAGGGGAATGCGGATAAAACATGGTTATCCGAGGAGAGGTGGTGTAATTGGCGTAATTGGAGTTGCTATCAATTCCGATGTTGCCTCCCCATGATTGCCAATAATAAAGAGTTGTCTTCTTCGCGATGTCCGGAGGTACATCTGCCGTAAATTCGATAAAGGTGCCTCCTTCAGCAACGAATGAAGACGGCGTGATCTTTATGACACCGGATCGCTTCAAGGGTGGAATTGTTCTTTCACTGGTCTTTGATGCTGCTTTGATGATCTTTCGGGTTATTTTCAGAGCTTCGTCATGTTTTTTCTTTGTCTTTTTCTTAGCTTCCCGCGCGTCGGGCGGATTACCAAGTTTTTTTATCGCCGAAAGGATTTGCTCAAGGCGCGCCTTTATGGTTAGCAATTGTTTCTTTTGTGTCTCAGCAATAGACAGGCCTTCTCGAATGCCGTCTTCGCTTTCATAACCGGCAGCGATAACAGCCTCTTCCCACGCGCCGTCAAATTCTACGGCGGCTGTGGCGATGGCGGCGCGCAAAGACAGAAACTCCGCAAGCAAAGGATTGAGCTTGTTGAAATAATCAACGCTTTCTTCCGTTGGGAAATCAAAATAAGCGCCCCATTTCGTGCTAAAACGCTTCTCTTCATCAGGGGAAAAGTCCCCCATGATAAGCCGCATGGTCTCCATGGCGGCGGTTACGGCGCCGTTATATTGAGCAACGCTGAGCTTGTTGATGTCCAAAGGTTCCTGAAGTGTGAAAGGCACTACATCAGACGCGGCATAGCTGCTTCTGTCGTCTTCGGAAGGATTATCATTTGCCGTCTGCTTAGGAATTCCTTTCTCTTTGGCCTCAGCCACCGAGATTAAATCAGCTGTTTTGCTGATGCCGCCAACGATACCGTAAAGATAGGCAAATCTGTTGGACGGAGCGCTCCAGATGGAGAGGGCTTTGTTGTCGTATTTCGCGTTCAGCTCCTTCTGAGGATACCAAGGATCAGGCTGAACGGTGACGGGTTGAGTTGGGGAAGCCATGGCCACCTGCGGATTGTACCAGTCAGCACGGTCGCCCGGTTCATAGATTTTCCATGAGGTCTGGTCGGTCTGGAAGACAATTCTGCCTGCGGAATCCGCGGCAATAAGCATCAGGCCGAAACTGCCGCCGCGGCGACCGCCTACAGTAAAAACATCCCCATTCCGAAGCGTTGCGATGGTGGAAAATGCCGGTCGCGGAGCTTCATCCGGCCTGGTTTTAAAGGATGGTTGATATTGTCTTAGCGGTTTTCCGTTCAGGTAAACGTCGGCATTATCCGCCATATGCCAGTATATGGTTACGGCGATGCCTCGGGCGCCGGCAGTAATTGAGGAGTCGATAATGCTCTCATTACCGGTTTCTGAAGTCTGCGGCGGAGGAATTTTTTCTGCGCCAACGGGAGTAATGATTTTCAGCCATTGATCCATGGTTACTTTCCCATCTCCCGCACATACGCCCGTGACGGTAAGCAGAAAAAACATAAATAAAACAATGCTTGCTGCGATCAGATTTTTAAATTTCATTCCAACTCCTTTAATTTTTGATCCCGCTGTTGCAAGACGAGCGTTAATTCTCCGCAGCGAGCTCGCGAGGTGGTTGATTAAGCGTTTGCTTTTTACAGGAGAAAATATAGGAAACGCTGTATGTGTGTCAAGGAAATCTTAACAGATGAACAACAGTAATGGATTTACGTTAAAAAACCTTAATTAACTTGACCGTAATATTTTTTTGCATTATAAATCGCAACCTAAAACATCGGATATTTAATCCTGGAGGAAAAAATGAGACTAATATTATTAGGCGCGCCGGGTGCCGGCAAGGGCACTGTGGCAAAACTATTGACAGAATTTGATGGTTCCGTGCAGATATCCACAGGCGATATTTTACGTTTCGCCGTAAAAGAAGGAACTGCCTTGGGCAAGAAAGCCAAGGACTATATGGATCGGGGAGACCTTGTGCCTGATTCACTGATTATGGAAATCATGGAAGCACGGCTTCAGGAGACGGATTGTCAGAAGGGATTCATTCTGGACGGTTTTCCCCGAACGATTCCACAGGCGGAAGATCTGGCCAAGCTGCTCGCCAAGCTGAATATTAAACTGGATTTTGTTGCCAATCTGGATGTGCCGCGGGACGTCATTTTGGATCGTCTGACGACGCGCAGAACCTGCTCGAACCCATCCTGTCAGGCGATTTATAATATCAAAAGCAATCCGCCGAAAGAAGACGGTACCTGCACGCTGTGCGATCATCAGACTATTCAGCGCGATGACGAAACAGAAGAGGCCATAACCAACCGTCTGGAAACATACAACCTGAAAACCGCGCCACTGATCGGTTTTTATGGAAAAATAGGCATGCTGAAAACTTTTCTGTCACTCAGCTCCAAAGATACGGTTGCCGATATTAAAAAAGCCTTGAAGGCTTGACTCCTCAATAACTAAATGATTGAGTATGAAAAAGAGCTGAATCCGGAACAGTATCGCGTTGTCACAGAAGAAGGCGGGCCGCTTCTTGTTCTTGCAGGAGCAGGAAGCGGTAAAACGAGGACACTGATCTATCGGGTGGCCCATCTGCTGGAATCCGGCGTTCGACCGGAAAATATTCTGCTTGCGACCTTCACCAATAAAGCTTCCCATTCCATGCTGAATCGTGTGGAAGCTCTTCTTCAATCTTACACCGGAAAAATTATGGGCGGGACGTTTCATTCCATCGCCCATCGATTTCTGAGAAGCTATGCCTTTCGTCTGGGTTACAATAATAGTTTCTCCATTGTTGATAGCGAGGATGCCCGACAGGTTATTGCGTCAGCGATGACCGATTTAAAGATCGACACCAAGCTCACTAAATTCCCCAAAAATAATATTCTCGCGGAAATGATCAGCTTGACAATGAATACCCAAATCACATTGGAAGAGGTGGTCGTTAACCGATACCCGTTCTTTATGCACTTAAGCCCGGAAATCCATCAGATTGCCAGTCTCTACCAGCAGAAAAAGAAAGACCTCAACGTGATGGACTTTGATGATCTGCTGGCCAACTGCCGTCGCTTGCTTCATGAAAATCCCGATATTCTGCAAACGCTTTCCCAGCGATTTCATCATGTGTTGGTGGACGAATATCAGGACACAAATATCATTCAAGCCGATATCGTTGACCTGCTGGCCTCCGGCCATCGTAACTTGATGGTTGTGGGGGATGATTCGCAAAGCATCTATGCTTTTCGCGGCGCCAATTTCGAGAATATCATCCATTTTCCTGAGCGCTATCCCGACTGTAAAATATTCAAACTGGAAACCAACTATCGCAGTACGCCGGAAATACTGCACCTGGCCAATCTGAGTATCAATAATAATGAAAATCAGTTTCCCAAAGAACTGAAAGCGGTTCGCAACAAGGGAATGAGGCCGGTCATTGTTTCAGCGCAAAACGTTTTAAAACAGGCGGACTTTGTCGCACAGCGGATTACTGAATTGACCCGCAGCGGCGTGCCTTACAGCGAAATAGCGGTGCTTTACCGGGCGCACTATCATTCGATGGAAGTGCAGATGGAATTTGTAAGGCGTGATATTCCTTTCGATATCCGCTCCGGTATCCGCTTTTTTGAGCAGGCGCATATCAAAGACGTAACATCTTACATGCGAGTACTGGTCAACCCACAAGATGAACTGGCCTGGCGCAGGCTTTTAATGATGTATCCCAAGGTGGGCAAAGTCACGTTTGAAAAACTATGGCGCTATCTGGTCAAGCAGGGTAATCCGCTCGAAGCGATATTGACCAATGAGTTTCTCAAAGCCGTGCCCAAGTCGGCGCAGGCAGGTGTTCAACAATGCCAAAAGACGTTGCTCTTTTTGCTTGAACTTGATCTTCCCGATCGAATACCGGAAAAAATTATTGAGATATTATTGAACGAAGGCGATTACCGGACTTACATGCAGGATACTTATTCGGATGCGTCCGCCCGTGAAGATGACTTGATCCAATTGGGAAACTTCGCAGCTAAGTTCGAGCGGATGGATGACTTTCTAAATGAACTGGCTTTGCTCACTAACATGTCCAAAGAGGAAGAAAACGAAGACCGTCAAGAAGACAAGGTAATCTTAAGCACGATTCATCAGGCTAAAGGCCTGGAATGGTCTTATGTCTTTCTGATCTGGTGCGCCGATGGCATGATTCCCCTAGAGCGGGCGCTTAAGGAACCGGGCGGCGAAGAAGAAGAAAGAAGGCTTTTTTATGTAGCCCTGACCCGCGCCAAGGATCGGCTCTATCTTAGTTACCCCATGCTTGATTATTCGCGGTCATCAGGCACGCTTACGCTCAACCCGTCGCGCTTCATCAGCGAAATAGCGCCGCTGTCTCTAAAAGACGAACAGCGCCCCTTTGAACAATGGACGCTGTTTGATGATTATTAAGGCTCATCCGGTTGAACTTTCGCGGCGGAACATCGGGCCCATCGTGAAGAGTTTCGTGATCGGATCGGAGGCTGACATGTTGTGTTCAATGAAAGCCCGGATGACCGACGCTGTTGCTTCAGGGCGAAGTGTCAGAAGTTCATCGTCGCTGTTCGCGAAACGCGTACATTTACTTTTCCACAATGTCGGTTGTCTCGCTGATGCTGCGTTGAAATAAAGCTGTCTTTTCCATGATCGGTACGCGGATTTCGCAAAAACCGAAGCGTTCGAAAATCCTGCGGGCGGTAAGTTCCACTTGATGCCAGGCGGGTGTATTCGCAGGAAGAATATCTTTAATGCCTTTGATGGCTGTAATTTTGTCCATAATCATATCCTAAAACAGGTTCATGGCCCTCAGTTATGCGTGATGAGTAAACATGCAAATTCCAGATCGCATGATGATTGCAGTTGGAGGGCACAATGGACTGCTGCTTTTCTGAGGCATGTCGATCAAAGGGAAAAGTATTGGTCACAGCATGCCAGACGATCTAGGGGGTGTGCTTTGTAAATAAAGCTTACATAAAAGTGTACATATTTCTTACACGACTCAAAACATCTAACCTGTCTGAATTTCTTCAATAAATTGCCGTGAAGAATTATATCATTTATTTGTGTTAATAATATTAACATGAACAATTTTATTAGCGTTAAAAATCAGAACTTTTCCTTCCATGATAATATACTGTCATTACAAATATATACATAAATATATCCCGATATATTCCAGCATAATTTTTTTTGGCATGCCTATTGTAACAGCATGTCAGCAAGTAATTAGTTAAATCAGGTTTATGTGCAAAAAGCACAACCAAAAATTAGGTCTGAAGGAGGAATGTATGTCGGAAGGAATTAAGAACAAAGGCTGGACTGTAGCATCTGCCGGAACGGGAATTAATCTTGCGCTTGGAATTCTCTATACATGGAGTATTTTTAAGGGTGCGATAGAAAAGTCTATTAACGAGGGTGGGGCAGGTGCATTTAACTGGGATATTGCAAAACTGAACGATCCCTATTCGTTGTGTTGTCTTGCGTTTGCATTTTCTATGATTCTTGCTGGAAAGTGTCAGGATAAATTCGGCCCCAGAGTTACCGCATTTATCGGAGGAATACTGGTGGGGCTCGGGCTTCTGTTGATCTCTCAGAGCTCAAGCTATGTCAACTGGGTTGTCGGGTTCGGTTTACTGGTTGGCACGGGCATCGGCTTTGGCTATTCTTCAGCCACACCGCCGGCTCTCAAGTGGTTTCCGGCTGCGAAAACAGGTCTGATCGCGGGTCTTGTTGTTGCCGGTTTTGGTCTTGCTTCAGTTTGGAGCGCACCGACGGCTGAATATTTATTAAAAACATATGGCATCCACCAGGCTATGCTGATATTTGGCGGTCTATTTACCGCTGTAGTATGCGGACTCTCGCTGTTTTTAGTCAATCCTCCGGCAGGTTATGTGCCTGGTGGCGCAGCAGCTCAATTACAGGCATCCACCGCCCCGCAAAATGATGCCCCTCCCTCCGTCATGATGAAATCAGACTATTTCTGGACGCTCTGGATCATTTATTTTATCGCTGCCGGCGTTGGCCTGATGATTATTGGAAGCGTCAGCGGCATGGCCAAGAAGAGTATGGGAGATTCGGCCTTCATAGCGGTTGTGATTCTTGCCATCGGCAATGCCGCCGGCCGCATTGTTGCCGGGATTGTGTCGGATAAACTCGGTCGCAAGGCCACGCTTATCGGCGTTCTGCTCCTTCAGGCGGCTTTAATGATTGCAGCCATTCCCCTCGTCGGTTCCGCAACAACAAGCGCTCTGTGGATTGTTCTGCTGGCAACATTTATCGGCTTTAACTACGGCGCAAACCTGTCGCTATTTCCGGCATTAACCAAAGACCGTTGGGGCTTGAAATCTTTTGGCATGAACTATGGAATTCTGTTTACGGCATGGGGCCTTGGCGGTTTTGTCATGAGTAGAATGCAGCAGATGCTGACCGCGTCAACCGGCAGCTTCTCCTCGGCGTTCATCATTGCCACGATTCTACTCATCCTCGCTACCGTGGTTACCCTCACGCTCAAAACGGCCGAGCCGGTTGCAGTTCCAGAAAAGGCAGAAATTCCAGAAGGCGCTATCTTCCAGCCACAGCTTGGCTTAACCATGGCGGACGGTGGTGAAAAAATAGAAAAAGACGACAAGAAAAAATAAAACACTCAACACCCATGGCTGCCGCTCCTGCTTGCGGAGTCGGCAGCCATGGAAAATATTACGGCGGACGTAGCAACAATAACAGGGCGGACGGCTATGAGAAAAAAAGAATATCAGATGATACCTGCGGAAGAAAAAAAGTGTATCTGGATGACCACCGGCCTGATTTCCTATAAGCTGTGCGCCCTCGATTACCGGTGTGAGGAGTGCGTGTTTGACCAGGTTATGCGCAATGAAACAAACGTCCAGGCAAGCCGGAACGCTCAACCAACCGCGGTGGACACTGATGAAATCACTGGCGCGGACGCACTTCAAACCAACAACGCACTATTCTACCACCAGAATCACTGCTGGGCAAAAGTTGAAGACCCTGACGAGGTGCGTATCGGCATAGACGGCATCCTTGCCAGGCTTGTTGCCAGCATTAAAACCGTTGTGCTTCCTCAACACGGAGAAATCGTAAGACAGGGACAGTGCTTCGCGCATATTATCCTTGCAAAACACATTCTGCAGCTCTTCTCACCTGTTTCGGGAACGGTCATAACTGTCAATCCGGAATTGCGAAATAATCCTCAATTGCTTGTCCGTGCGCCCTGGGATGAGGGTTGGCTGGCAACCATCAAACCGGAAAACCTGGGGCAGGATTTACGATCGCTCCTGTTCGGCAAAAAAGTGCTTTCGTGGTATCAGAGCAAAGAACAGATCGTCACACGCATGGGTACGACAATATTTAATGAAAACAGCGCAGCGCTCGGCCCGACGCTGCAGGACGGCGGTGAGCCGATGCCCTGTTTTGTCAATGGGCTTTCCTCGGAACAGTTTGACCAGATTATCGAATCCCTTTCCCGGATTGAAAATCCTGCAATCTAGGGCGCAGATCGTGCAGACACCCGGAACAAAATTCAGCTGACTTCTGATCAATATCTTCCATATAGGTTGAAGAATTCAGCACGCACGCAGGGGTCATGCAGTGCAAGAGCCCGAATGTATGCCCCAGCTCATGAATGGATTCTTTTATCAGCCGATCCACCAGAAGCGCCCGGTCATCAGGCAGTCCGTAGAATTTGTTTTCCAGCCGATGCGACGAAACAACCGAACCAATACCGTCCAGCTGCGCCTCTCCGAAAACAAACGTCAGAATGGGAATAAACAGGTCCACCTCGGCGACCCCGAGAATCTTACCGGCTCCTGTGAGAGGGGCAGAAATAAGCTGAAGAAGGATGTCCGAGGAATTGTATTGATTGCGGGTTTTGTCATAGGCTCTCGGAAGATCTATCGGCCAGTTTCCGGCAAATCTGGATTCTATGCCGAATGCCTTCTGTATGCCCGCTTCTAAGGGTTCACGCCAGAATTGAGAAACCGCATGGATGGGCACAACGTAGATACAAGCCATAATCAGATATTCACGATTATCACATTTTTTTCAGCTGATATTTTTCTATTTTATTATACAGGGTCAGACGGCTAATTTTGAGGAGGCTTGCCGCCTGAGCAATGTTGCCGCCCGTTCGCTCCAGAATTTTTTGAATGTGCGACTTCTCCACATCCTCCAGCGAAACATCATCGCCGGATGCAACTGCGGCAGCCGGCGTAAAAGGGAAAGACATGTCCTTGAGTTCAATGATGCTGCCGCGCACGCCAACCATGGCCCGTTCGATAACGTTACGCAGCTCGCGAACATTCCCGGGCCATTCATACCGGGCAAGAAGATCAAGAGTTTCCGGGGTGAGGTTCGTCACGTTTTTATTCATGGATTGTGCATATTTTTTTACAAAATACCGGGCAAGAATCGGAATATCTGTTTTGCGTTCGCGCAGCGATGGAAGCACGATGGAAAAAACATTAAGGCGATAGTATAAATCCTCTCGGAAGCTCCCATCGCGCACGGCGCTTTCAAGATCCTTGTTTGTTGCGCATACAACGCGAAAATCGACATTGACCACCCGGTCGCCACCCAGGCGCGTAAACTGCTTTGTTTCAATGACGCGCAGGAGATCCATCTGCATCTTAATGCCGATGTTGCCGATTTCATCAAGAAAGATGGTGCCCTTGTCAGCCATCTCCAGCTTTCCGCGCCTCCGGTAGAGCGCCCCGGTAAAAGCGCCTTTCTCATGGCCGAAGAGTTCGCTTTCCAGAAGCCCTTCGGTATAGGCTCCACAGTTGATGGTAATGATGGGGAAATATCGGCGGTTGCTGTTAATGTGAATCGACCGGGCAATAAGTTCTTTGCCGGTCCCGCTTTCTCCGCGAATCATCACCGTGGAATCTGTTGGTGCTACGGTGGCAACTTTTTCCATGACCTTTTCAAGCCCCGGACTTTCTCCCACAATGTCGTCGGAAAAGGATATTTCCTCAATCTGACATCGCATTTGCATGTTTTCAGACAAAAGCCTGCGCTGCTCAACAGCATTCCTGATCAGATGGCTCATATCATCCGGATCGACCGGTTTGATAATATAATCGAACGCCCCTTCTTTGAGCGCCTGAATACTGGTGTCAACCGAAGCAAAGGCGGTGATCATAATGGTAATGATGTTTTTATCAATCTGCTTGATTCTTCGCTGCAGCTCAATTCCATCGATGCCCGGCATTTTGATATCCAAAAGGACAATATCCCAGGCGCTGTTTTGAAGTTTCTGCAAGGCGGTGTTTGCGTCTTCTGCTGTTTCAACGCGATAGCCGTCAAACTTGAACCATTTGCCGAGCGCATCGCGCACCGATGCCTCATCATCAACAATCAGTATTCCTATATCCGAAGGTTTCATGCTCTTCTACTCCTGTCTGCAATTTGTCCGGTGAGTAACACTTTCTGAACACGGGGCAGTGTAACCGTAAACTCCGTAGTGCTGCCGGCATTGGACACAACATCGATTCTCCCGCCATAGTGCTGCACGATGCCGTACACGGCTGAAAGGCCAAGCCCTAGACTTTTGTTTGATTCTTTCGTTGAGAAGAATGGTTCAAAGATATGCGGCAGCACATCCTCAGGTATGCCCGCGCCATGGTCGATGACTTTGATCCGCACCGTTTCCCGATCCTGATAATCGGTCCGGATAATTACTTTCTTGCCCTGGGGAGATGCTTCTATTGCATTGACAATCAGCGCAACCATGATCTGCTGGATCGCGCTTGCGTCGCACTGGAGATAATCATCGCCGGAGTCCAGCTCGGAGACCAGTTCGATGTCTTTCATTTTCGCGCTGTGATCAATTATTTTAGCGCTGAGGTCAATAATTTCATTAAGGTGAGCATCCTTAAGATAGCCTGTTAATCGTTTGGCAAACAAAAGCAGGTCCTTCACAATCTCGCCGCACCGCTTCGCTTCGGTTGCGATAAAAGAAAGGTTTTCCCGGACGGATGCAAGCGTTTCCGATGTGATGGTTTCCTGCCCGAGGTACCTGGTGGAAAGTTTTGCGTAGGAAAGAATGCCGGACAGGGGATTATTGATTTCATGCGCGACCATAGCCGAAAGCCTTCCTAATGAAGCAAGCTTTTCAGAAAGAGCGATGGTGGATCGCGCTCTTTTTAATTCCGCTTCGTCTGTCTTTTGCCGGCGATGTGTTTGATAGCTGATGCTGATAATGCTGCAAAGAAGCAGCGTCATAATGAGAAGGATGACCAGCGAAATTCCAATGATTTTGTCGGTGAGCAGGGCAATATCGGCCTTAATATCTTCAATATAACTGCCGGTTCCAATGATCCATCCCCAGGGTGAAAAGCCTTTGACATAGGAAATTTTATGCAGCACGAGATTGGGATCATCATAGGACTGCCATCTATACTGTACAAATCCCGATCCGTTTTTTTTCACGATATCGACAATTCTAACAAAGACGCGTTTGCCGCTATAGTCAACATAATCGTTGAGATCTCTGTTGTACAGATCGGAGCGGTACGGATGCAGTACCATCCTCGGCGTCATGTCGTTGATCCAGAAATAGCCTTTGTCGCCCTGCCCATATTGCATATTGCGGATTTGTTCAATGGCCATCTGCTTGGCCCGTTCGTGCGTCAGCAGTCCAGCCCGTTCCTCTTCTTCAAGTTTCGTAAGAATACTCCATGCAAGATTGGTCAGCTCGCGAATCATTTCCCGTTTCCGCTCGAGACTGCTTTTCTCGATCGCGGGTATGATCATAAACATAATGCCGGAGATAAAAAGAATGATCGTCAGTATCGTGGGAACGACAACACGAAAAAGAAACGGCTTCCATGGAAAAGGGATGTGAGGTGAAATCATATACAAAAAGACTTTTTTTAATTAGGACAGATAATTTCTTATCATCACATAAAAAACACGCGATCACAACTCGCGCAAGAACAAATCTTGCGTTATTTACCAGCATCGACAGCACTTTATATTATTATCCCGGATTCCGCAATAGATTTTAAAGTTGTGTGTTTAAAGTTGTGTTAGCATGGCGAACATGGCGCAGGAAAACAAGGCGTTTACCTCGCCAATCGTCTTTTGTCGTCTGTTCAAACATTACTGCGCAACGTCGGCATGAATCGCCTTGCCAATATGCTTGAGGCCAGAACGAACACAGAAGCATTGACGATCCTGCATAAAGCAAATCTCTATAAAATAATATATAAAAGCGTAATATCAATTTCATATTTAGTGATTGAATCTTAGAAACAATTATCGCTTTCAAGAAAGAAAGGCTTTTTTACAAATATGCCAGAACCGGATGAACTTTTATGGCTCTTTTCTCGTTCTAGACGATAATCTTTAGCGACAATTCCATCAACTGCTCGATACTGACCTTCGACGGCGCATCGGACAATAGACAGGCTGCTTTTTGTGTTTTCGGGAAAGCAATCACGTCGCGAATCGATTCCGCCTTTGTCATAATCATGGTGAGCCGATCCAGACCGAAGGCAAGGCCTCCGTGCGGGGGCGCCCCGTATTCGAGAGCATCCAGCAGAAAACCAAATTTCAGCTTCGCTTCTTCGTCACTCAATCCCAGCGCGCTGAAAACCTGCGCCTGAACGTCCTTGCGATGGATACGGATGCTGCCGCCGCCGACCTCTGAGCCATTAAGCACCAGGTCGTAGGCTTTGGCTCTCACTTTTCCGGGATCGGTGGTCATCAGAGGCAGGTCTTCGATAAACGGCGATGTGAAGGGGTGATGCGTGGAAACAAAACGTTTGTCCGTTTCCGAATATTCCATCAGCGGAAATTCAGTAATCCAGGTGAAGGCCAGAGCTTCAGGATCAATCAAATTAAGCTTCTTGGCCAGATTGATGCGTAGATTGCCCAACGAGTCATGAACAACCTTTGCTGTGTCTGCGACAAAGAAAACAACATCGCCTTCTTTAGCATTCATCGCCTGGCCGATTGCGGAAACTTCGGCAGGTTGGAGGAATTTAAAAATGGGGGACGTCCAATCGGTCGCGTTGACTTTTGCCCAGGCCAGTCCTTTAGCACCGTAAATGGCGACAAAATCCTTCAGACCATCAAGATCCTTTCGTGACAGGCTTGCGACGTTTTCGGCTTTGATGGCTTTAATAAGTCCGCCGGAAGCTGCGACTTCCGCAAACAGCTTGAAACCGGAGTCTTTCACGATTACGGTGAGATCCACAATTTCCATGCCGAAACGCACGTCGGGGTTATCTTTGCCGTAACGGCTGATCGCGTCGGCGTAGGTCAGTCTGGGCAAGGGAAGCGAAAGCTCCCTGCCCATGCAGGCTTTAAATATTGCTGCCATCAGGCCTTCCATCATTTTCATAATATCTTCTTCCGTGATAAAGGACATCTCGACATCAATCTGTGTGAATTCGGGCTGGCGGTCGGCGCGCAAATCTTCGTCACGGAAACATTTTACAATTTGAAAATAGCGGTCGAATCCTGAAACCATCAGCAGTTGCTTGAATATCTGCGGGGATTGGGGCAGGGCGTAAAACATGCCTTTGGATACGCGGCTGGGCACCAGATAGTCACGCGCGCCTTCCGGGGTGCTTTTCGTGAGAAAAGGTGTTTCGACTTCGATAAATCCATTGTCTTCAAAATAATGACGGGTTGCCGAAGCCAGACGACTGCGCAGAAACAGGTTCTGCTGAATGGCCGGACGGCGTAAATCCAGGTAGCGATATTTGAGTCGGATATTTTCTGAGATTTCTTCATCATCGAAGGAGAAGGGTGGTGTTTTGGATTCGTTCAAGATTTCCAATTCGGAAATGACGACTTCCACCTTGCCGGTAGCAAGCGCCGGATTGTCCATCCCTTCCGGCCTTTTGCGTACTTTGCCTTTTACCGCCAGGACATACTCGCTGCGGATTTTATGCGCCTCACCGTGAACGGTTTCACCCGCTTCCGGATTGAAAACAATCTGAACAATACCTTCGCGATCGCGCAGATCGACGAAAATCACGCCGCCATGATCGCGCCGGCGATGTGCCCAGCCCATTAAAATTACTTCTTTACCGTCATCGACACTGGTTAAGCTCCCGCAATAATGCGTTCTTTTGTCTTTTGTAATAAATTGGCTCACAAAACGATTACCTCTCTTTTAAAATAGTCGTCACCGCCGCAAAGAGTTGATCCACGGGCAGGCTTTGTTGGTTTTTTGTGCTCATGTTGCGTAACTCGGCACGATTCTCTTCTATTTCCTTGTCTCCGAAAATCAAAGTGTAGGCGCTGTTTAATCGATCTGCGCGTTTCATCTGGCTTTTCAGACTTTTATCGGCGTAGTCCATTGCAGCGCAAACCCCCGCGTGGCGCAATTTCTGAGTCAGGCCAAAGGCGATTTTCTGCGCACGCAAACCTAGCGCGGCAATGTATAGATCGGTTCGATATGGATTTTTATCGGTTGGCGGAAGGCAGGCAATGAGTCGTTCCATCCCGATGCCAAAGCCGATGCCGGGGACGTCGGGGCCGCCCAGAAAACTGACCAGGCCGTCGTAGCGACCTCCACCCGCCAGGGAGTTCTGCGCGCCCAGCGCGCCTGATTTCACTTCAAAGGCGGTCTTGGTGTAGTAATCAAGTCCCCGCACCATTTTCGGGTTAACCGAATACGATAATTTAAGATCGTCCAGGCAGGATTTAACTGCGGAGAAATGATCTTCACATTCGGCGCAAAGGTAATTTAATATTTGAGGCGCACCGGCAATTGTGGAAGAACAGGATTCCACCTTGCAATCAAAAACACGCAACGGGTTGGTTTTGATGCGCCTCTGACAGTCCGGGCAAAGCGATTGATCTACGTCCTTTAAGTAATCCACAACCGCGCTTGAAAACAAAGGACGGCAGGCTTTGCAGCCCAGGGAATTTATTTCCAGAGATAATTCGGTAAGCCCCGCCGAGGTGAGAAAATGCATCAGCATGAAGATAACTTCCGCATCGGACTGCGGCTTATCGTCTCCGAATAACTCTACGTCAATCTGGTGAAACTGGCGGAAGCGGCCTTTTTGCGGTCTTTCCCGGCGAAACATGGGGCCCAGCGTAAAGAGTTTGGTGACCGGATCGGATGCCGACAGATTGTGCTCAATATAAGCGCGGATTACGGATGCCGTGGCTTCCGGGCGCAACGTCAGAAGTTCGTCATCACGATCACGGAAAGTGTACATTTCCTTTTCAACGATATCGGTTGTTTCTCCGATACTTCGCTGAAATAATGCTGTTTTTTCCATGATCGGCACACGGATTTCGCAAAAACCGAAGCATTCGAAAATTTTGCGGGCGGTTAATTCCACCTGATGCCAAGTTGGTGTGTCCTGAGGCAGAATATCTTTAATACCCTTAATCGCTGTAATTTTTTCCATAGTCATATCCTAATAAAAAGCGGTAACTTCTAGCATATCGCCTTGGTGTTCGCAATCAAATATTATTGCGTTTGGCGATTATCAATCGAGCTTTTGAGCCAGGGGGTAATGCTGATCTTTTTGCCGTCTGTTATTACGCTAATTGCTCCATCTTGATCCGTACGGAAAATATTGACACCGTCGGACGTGTAACGATTAATAACAGTGGGATGAGGGTGGCGGAAAACATTATTTTTACCGGCGCTGGCAATCGCATAGCGACAGGAAACCGCACGAATGAAATCTATGGAACTGGAATGGATGGAGCCGTGATGCGGTACGAAAAGAAGATCGCTTTTCAAGTTTTGTCCAGACCTGACCAGAAGAGCTTCAGCACGGGCGGCAATATCACCTGTCACAAGAAAGCTTCTGGTTCCATAGGTTATTTTCATAACCAGAGAAGAATCATTGGTTTCATCATAGGACGTTCCCTGATTATTTTGAGCCGGTGGAAGTAAGGGCCACAGACATTGGAGATAAACATTGGAAATATTTTCAGGCGTCGATTGCGCGGACAGATGCTTTATTTTTATCTTGCGATCGGAGATTGCTTTTTCCCAGAGCAGGTAAAGATCATCCTCTGCTTTCAAACCTGTGCACCAGACTTCTCGGACACCAAAGTTATTGATAATATGAATCAATCCCTGAAGATGATCGGGGTGAGGATGTGTTAAGACAACGATATCAATTTTCCCGATTCTTTGGGAATAAAGAAACGGCGCGATAACAGATTTACCTATATCGAATGAACTGTCATGAAAGCCGCCGCCGTCAATCAGCATGTTCGTTCCATGAGGCAACTGAACAAGCGTGGCTGAGCCCTGTCCGACATCGATGGCTGTTATTTTCAGATCTTTGGAATATTTGTCTTTCGTGACAAGATAAGCGGCATCAGCAAGAATCAAGGCCACGGAAATTAGAAGAGCAGATTTGATCAATAATGGATGACGTGACGAGAATCCCTTTTGATTATTTTTATTGCCGGACGTGATCACTTCAATCAGAAGAAAAATAAAAACATAGCAAAGCATTATTTCAGCCATATTTGGTTTTGTGAAGTTAAAAGCCGACCAGGATAGGCCCGCCAGCCAGTTGATGATCTCGACGGTGATACCGGTAAAAAACGAAGAGGCCTGAATAAGAAAACCGGCAAGCCAAGGTGAGAAGAGGGCCGTCAGAATAAAAAACATCGCCAGAGCTAATGTCAGCATGCCTAGGAGGGGTACCGCGATAAGATTGGCAATCAAGGTTACGGCGGAGACGCGGTTAAAATAAAAGACAATGATGGGCAGCGTTCCCAATGTGGCGGCGGTGGACACCAGGATAAAAATATAAATCCAGCGAATAAGCGTTTGCAGCCGATGGGGAACTGACGACAGAAAACCAAATGTTGTGTTGCTGAATTTTGGCACAATATACAGAATGGCGAAAACCGCGCTGAAGGATAATTGAAAGGAAATTTCAAAAAGGGACTCGGGGGCAACGATCAAAATGATCAAAGCCGCGCCAAAGAGCGTATTATAAAGGTCTCTTTGTTTTCCGATCAGTAACGCAAGCAGAAAAGCCAGTGTCATAAGCATTGAACGAAGAACGGTCGTTCCCATTCCGGCGACCAGGGTGTAAACGATAACCGGAATAAAAGCCGCAGCAGTTGCAATTTTGATGATATTAAATTTGAGCATCAGATATTCTGAAGCCTTCAGCATAAGCAATATCAGAAGAAAGCCGCCCGCCGCCACCATGCCGATATGCAGTCCGGAAATGGAAAGAATGTGAGAGGTGCCGGTTTTAGCGAAATTGTCGCGCACGTCGGGCGGAATAGCTTTTTGGTTGCCGATGGTCATGGCTTCAATGATTTCTCTTTGAGGGGACGGAGCATTGGCATAAATTAAACGTTTTAAATATGACCGAAAAGTTTCCAGTTTCAGTTTGATGCCGCTGGCTGTATTGTGCCGAATCAGAATAATGCCGGCGCTATTGGCTATAAAGCCCGAAACATGAATGCCCTGGCGTTTGAGATAGCGCTCATAGTCGAAGCTTCCCGGATTATGAAAGCTCTGGATATTTTTTATTTTAGAATGAAAGCGGATAAAGTCGCCGTATTGGAAACTGAGATCGGCTGGAATAACAAGACGGATATTTCCTGTTACAGGGATGTAGGAATTGTTTTTAATTAGTCGTCGGCAATGGACCACCAGAACATTGTTTGCCGGGGAAATTTGTTCGTTTGTGAGGACAATGCCCTCAATCGTTAATCGGCCTTGTTCAGCCTGGTGCACAATATGTTGATCGTTATGGACCAGGTATGGTTGCCTTTGAATATTAAACAATCCGACGACCACCATGAGGCAAAGGATTAAGAGGAAAGAGGCAATATTCCATTTTTGCCGGAGGCTGAACAGTAAGATAAACAGGATCGCCAGCGTCCCGCCCAACAAAAGATAGCAGGGCAGGGCGAAAAAATCGCCGAGGATGATACCGGCCATCAGAGTGATGAGGGGATATAATAAAGGTCTGCGCATAAGCAGTACGTCATCTTCATGAAAAAGTTTTCAAATGATTAGCTAAAAAAAATAAAATATTATAAAATCAAAAATAAAGTCCAAATCTAGATTATTCGGAAACAAGCGATGCATCAAAACATAGAACAAGACGAAAGAACCTGGCAGAGACTCAAATTGCTGATTTTCAGCAGACTGATTATTCTCTCCATATTTTTACTGGTTACTTTTTTTCTGGACACGATAAGACCGGTACTCCCCGTTTCGCCGGTGCTCCTGCATTTAATTTATGCTGTTATTATTATGATGTATTTTCTGTCGTTAGTTTATACACTGCTTTTAAGAAAAGAAAAGTATTTTAGATATAATATTTATACCCAATTAATTGCCGATATTTGTCTGATTTCTTTTTTGGTTTATCTGACAGGCAGTATCGGCAGTAACTATTCACTGCTCTTCACATTGGTTATTATCTATTCCGCGATATTTCTGGGCCGAAGAGGCGCTTTGATCATTGCCTCCGCTTCCAGCATAGCCTACGGGTTGGTGTTGGATCTTGAATATTTCAACATCATTCCTACCCTTTATTCCACCGGCCGTGATTATTCTGTTGAAACAGGCGACGTTTTTGTGAGAATCATCGTTCACATTTTATCGTTTTATCTTGTGGCCCTTCTGGCCAGTATCGTTGTCGAACAGGAAAAGAAAACAAGGTCATTATTGGAAGAAAGAGAGTCGGCTTTCAATCAACTGGATCTCATTTTCCGCAGCATTATTGAATCGGTGGATACCGGTGTCATGACGACCACGCTACAGGGTCGGATTAAAACTTTCAATCGAGCGGCTGAAGCAATTACTGGGTTTCAGCTCAAATCAATAGAAAATCATCAGATCCGGGAAGTCTTTCCCGCGTTTAATGTTTTTTTTGACTCTGACACGCCTGATTTGATCAAAAGCAGAAAAGAAGTGAAAATCACCATCAGGGAAGGTGCACAGGTTCATTTGGGGTGTTCATTTTCACCGTTGAAAGACAAATATGGTAAACAAATCGGCCATATTCTGAACTTTCAGGATTTGACGGAAATCAAGCGCATGGAGGAAAATCTTGAAAAAAGTAAAAGGCTGGCTTTCATTGGCGAAATGGCCGCCGGTCTTGCCCACGAAATGAGAAATCCTCTGGCGTCCATTACCGGTTCCATCCACTTGCTGGGACAGACCGCAAGGATGGAAGAAACGGACAGGCGATTGATGCAGATCATTATGCGAGGCAAGGATCAGTTGGATAACTTCGTGCGTGATTTTCTCATGCTTGCTCGTCCTGTTCCAGAAATCAGAGAACCAGTTAACGTTAATGAAGTCATCGAGGATGTTGTGGAAAATATAAAAATGTCGAATGAATGGACGGAAGACATCAAAATAGTCAGAACATTTTCCGGGCAAAATAAAGCCTGCGCTAATAAAGAACAAATCCGTCAAATTATTCAAAATCTGATGATGAATGCCCTGCAAGCCATGGAAGGTAAAGGAAATTTATCACTTGAAAGTAAAACTGTAAACTTGGAAGATAGAAAAGACTATGCCGCAATTAAAGTAACGGATGACGGATGCGGAATTGAAGAAAAAGATCTGAAAAATGTCTTTGAACCTTTTTTTACCAATAAGGATAAAGGAACCGGTTTAGGTTTGGCCATCGTCAGCCGTATTGTTGACGGCTATGGCGGCAAAATAAAAATTGAAAGTCAGATCAATCAGGGCACGTCCATTACGGTTTGGCTGCCCTGTAACTAAGGTCGCGTGTCGATAAAAAAGGAGTAACAGTATGGCGAAAATTCTGGTTCTGGATGACGATCAAGGCATGAGAGAAGTTATGGAAATCATGTTGACTAAAGAAGGATATGACGTCACAACCTCCGATAGCCCCGTAAAGGCGATCAATCTCTGTCGCAAAACAGCATATGATTTAGTCATCACCGATTTGAAAATGCCCAAAATCGACGGCATTGAATTTCTGAAAACCATCAAAGATCATCGGCAGGAAACGGTCGTAATTTTAATTACCGCCTATGCTTCGGGTGAAACAGCCATCAATGCGATGAAAGAAGGCGCTTATGACTACGTGGAAAAAGGCAACATCGAAGAAATAAAGCAGGTCGTTCGTCAGGCTTTGTTAAAAAATGGTCTGGTCAGTGAGAATCAGATTACGAAGAACGAAACAGCTGAAAAATCTTTTTGCGGCATGATCGGAATCAGCAGGGAAATGACCAAGGTTTTTGCGACGATTCAAAAGGTGGCCAATACACCGGCAAATATTCTAATCCTAGGCGAAAGTGGTACCGGCAAGGAACTGGTTGCCCGCGCCATTCATGCTAATTCTTCCCGTTCCAAAATGCCGTTTATGGCCATTAACAGTGGCGGCATTCCGGAGAACCTGTTGGAGAGTGAACTGTTCGGTTACATGAAGGGGTCATTTACCGGCGCTTATGCCGATCGGGCGGGACTTTTCGAGTTGGCCAAGGGCGGCACGGTCTTTCTCGATGAAATCGGTGAACTGCCGCAGGTCCTGCAGGTTAAACTCCTGAGAGTCGTGCAGGAAAAAACTTTCCGCCGCATTGGAGGGGGTGAAGATATTAAAGTTGATGTGCGCATTATCTCTGCCACCAACCAAAACCTGAAGGAAAAAGTAAAAAAAGGTGAATTCCGCGAAGATCTCTATTTTCGCTTGAATGTAATTCCCGTTCAGATGCCGCCGCTCAGGCAAAGAAAAGAAGATATCCCGCTTTTAACCAAACATTTCATTGAAAAATATGCCCGAGAATTTAATAAAGAAGTGAGGACGATTTCCTCTTACGCGATGGAATTGCTGATGGGATACGCGTTCCCCGGCAATATTCGTGAACTGGAAAATATCATTGAACGCGGCGTAGCGATGGAAACATCCAACATTATTCTACCCGAGAGCCTGGTGTTGTCAACCGATGTTTATCTGGATATTTCTGACCAGGGCATCGATTTAAACGCTGAACTGGAAAAGATCGAAAGAAAAGCGATAGAAAAAGCTCTTCAAAAAACAAAAGGGGTGAAAACAAAGGCTGCCGAACTGCTCGGTGTCACCCTTGATTCCTTGAAATATCGCATCGAGAAACTTGGGGTGGCGTGAAGTTCCAAGGGGCGCTTTCGGGATGGGATGATCACGAACAGGAAATATTGAAACCCCGTAAGTTTCCCGTGTAATGTTCTTCTATAAATTCTACATGGCTAACACGGGCTGCGGGTGGACCTGTTTTGCACCAGGCGATCATTTTATCCACGTCAGCGTCTTCTCCCTCGAGCAGGGCTTCCACACGGCCGTCTGACATGTTGCGTACCCAGCCGGTTAGTTTAAGATTCATCGCGGTTCGTTGCGTTTCAGCCCGAAAGAAAACGCCCTGCACTCTGCCGCTGATAGTGATGTGCATTCTCTTCATGTGATGGTTTACCTGTTGACGAGTTTTAAAAACTCTTCTTCGCTGATCACGGAAACACCCTGAGCCCGCGCTTTATCCAGTTTTGATCCCGGTTCGCTGCCTGCTACAACGTAACTTGTTTTTGATGTGACGCTGGAATGAATTGAGCCACCCAGATTTTCCACGAAAGTTTTAGCCTCATTTCTGCCCATACTCTCCATTGTGCCTGTGAAAACAAATGATTTTCCCTGGAGCAGGGCATTGGATGATGGGGCTTTTATTTGCGGCGAAATACCGGCCCGGCGAAATTTTTCCATGACTTTTCTGTTTTTATCTTCGGCGAAAAACTCGACGATGCTTTGCGCGATTTCCGGACCGATTTCATTGAGTAAGGTTAGCTCTGTAACGTCCGCCTGCATCAGATTTTCCATGCTGCCGAAATGCCCGGCAAGAAGTTTAGCGGTTCGTTCTCCAACGTGACGAATGCCCAGAGCAAAAATAAATTTGTCCAGGGAGGGCGTCTTGGACCGTTCTATGGCATCCAGAAGCTTCTGGACTGATTTTTCCGCCTGCCGGTCGAGTTTCAGCAGTTGATTTTTGGCAAGAAAATACAGATCGGCGGGATCGTTAATTAATTTGGCGTCGAAAAGTTGCGCGGAAACTTTTTCGCCAAGTCCTTCAATATCCATCGCGCCGCGCGAGGAAAAGTGACGAATATGCTCCTTAATTTGCGCGGGACAGGACAGATTGACGCAACGGTGCGCGACCTCACCGTCCAGGCGCACGATTTCAGAGCCGCATTCCGGACAATGACGGGGCATACGAAATTCTTTCTCTCGCCCGGTTCGCTTTATCGCCATGACCTGTACGACCTCGGGAATAACATCACCCGCGCGCTGAATCACGACATTATCGCCGATCCGGACATCTTTTTTGAGAATTTCATCTTCGTTATGCAGCGTGGCGCGGCTGACTATGACGCCGCCCACATTGACCGGTTCCATCACCGCCACGGGCGTCAGTGTACCGGTCCTGCCCACCTGGACGATAATATCCTTGATGACCGTGTTGGCCTGCGCAGCCGGGAATTTGCAGGCCAGTGCCCAGCGGGGAGAACGCGATCCATTGCCTAGAATTTCCTGCGCGACCAGATCATTGACTTTAAGAACGACGCCGTCGATTTCATAAGGAAGGAAGGGCCGTATCGAACCAATATATTCAAAATAGGAAATACAGGCGGCAATATCCGGCGTTTGCACAATGAGGGGATTGACGGGAAACCCCCATGTAGCAAGGGCTTGCAGTATCTCCCAGTGACGGTTAAAGCTTATGCCTCGGACAGAGCCGATTCCGTAGAGAAATATATTGAGGGGTCGGCGCGCGGTAATTTTCGGATCCAGTTGACGAAGTGATCCGGCGGCGGCGTTGCGGGGATTGGCAAACGGCTCTTCGCCTTCTTCCTCCCTGCGGTGGTTGAGCTTTGAGAACGGTTGCCTTTCCATGTAAACTTCGCCACGGACCTCAATGAATTCCGGAACAGGATATTGGACGCTTCTTTTCATCGTTAAAGGCAAAGACGAAATAGTTTTAAGATTCTGTGTGACGTCTTCTCCGGTCGTGCCGTCGCCGCGTGTCGCGCCGCGGATAAAAAGACCATTTTCATAAATCAGGTTGACGGCCAGACCGTCGAGTTTGGGTTCTGCCACATAGTCCATCTTATCCATTTTTGACAGACGCCTGATGCGTTGATCGAAATCCAGAATTTCCTCAGAGGAAAAAGCATTGGCCAGGCTCAACATGGCCTGCGGATGGTTGAAGGATGCAAATCTGGACAGGGGGGCGGCCCCCACCCGCTGAGTTGGAGAAGTAGCCAGCTCGTCATCGTGATAGAGGGTTTCCAGCTCTTGAAGTTCCCTCATTAAGCGGTCGTATTCGATATCGGATATTTCGGGAGCGTCCTGCTGATAGTAACGTCGATTGTGATATTCGATTGTTTTTCGTAATTCGGGAATCCGTTTTCCGGCAGTGTCTTTGTCCATTATTTAACCAGTCGCAGCGTTGGTTTGTCTGATCTACTTTGGGGAGGAGGCGCTTCTTCCGTTTTCTGTTTTTTTAACATTTGTTCATTGAAAATGGCGTTTTTCACCCGGATGGCATTGATGATGGAAAAGATGACCGCGGACTTTTCCCATTCCGGCGAAAAAGAGAAATTTTCCATCTTGGCCTTGTATTTTTCCCAAAGCGACGTCAGCGATGCTTCATCCAGATACAGGATATTTTCCGCGATTTTATTTAAGGAATCTTCCAGTTTGTTCATGGTTTGAATTTTAACTTGCCTTGCCTCCAAAGTCAAATTAAAAGCTTTTTTAAGGAAAAAAATCAATAAATAACACTTGTATTTTTTTAATCTTACCGTTAATAATTCGCCAAAGATGATGAACAAAAATAAAGTCAAAATAGGCGTGTTGTCTGATACGCATATTTCCGGGTATGACGAGAACTTAAAGAAAATTATTGAGGAACACTTTTCTGATGTTGACCTGATCTTTCATGCCGGAGATTTAGTTGATTTGTCAGTCCTAACTCTTTTCGGTGATAAAGAGGTTCGAGCGGTCTGCGGCAATATGGACAACCACCGCGTAAGAGAGGAACTGCCTCAGCAGTTGCTGATGGACATCAACGGATTTAAAATCGGGCTGATTCATGGCTGGGGCGAACCTTCAGGGATTGAGAGAAGACTGCTGGACAAACTGGGTAAGCTCGATTGCATTGTGTTCGGCCATACACATTATCCGGAAAACAGGATTATTGACGGCGTTTACTTTTTTAATCCGGGTTCGGCGGTCGATAAACGCTTCGCAAAATCCAGAAGCATCGGAATACTGGAAGTAGGCGAGAATTTAAAAGGCAGGATTATAACTATAGAATAATGGGGTCAATAATCATTGGGTGTTGGAAATATGGAAACAATGTTTGCTCCCTGGCGGATGGAGTATCTCGTGGGTGAAAAGCAAGACGGATGTGTATTTTGTAAATGTTCAATTCGATGCGATGATTACATCGTGTTTGAAGGAAAGACCTGTTTTGTAATGTTGAACCGATATCCCTATGTCGGCGGTCACCTTATGATTATTCCGCAGAGACATCTGGGCGGTATTGAAGAACTCACATCCGAAGAACGCATGGAAATTTTCGCCCTGATGGATAAAGCCTTGAAAGTACTGAAAGAAGCGATGAATCCGCATGGTTTTAATATCGGCATGAATTTGGGCAAGGCAGCCGGCGCCGGCATTGCCGAACATGTTCATGTCCATATCATCCCGCGCTGGGACGGTGATACCAATTTTATGAGTGTGGTCGGTAATGTCCGCGTTATTCCGGAGGATCTGGCGACAACCGCCGCAAAACTTGCACCTCTTTTTAAAAAACATCATCAGGAGGTTTAAACGCGATGAAAATATTTTATTTAATTCTCACCATCATTTTTGCTTTTTTTATTGTTACCTTTTCACAATTCAATTCCGCGCTTGTAACGATAAAGTACTACTCCATACAGGATATTGTTGTTCCGGCTTATATGCTTATTTTTGTTGCCTTGCTGGTGGGTGTCATCGTTACGGGGTTGTTAGGCGTGATGGAGAGGTTTCGCCTGAATCGCACGATAAGCCGTCTGAATAAAACGATCAGGGATTTGCGCAAAGAAATAAGAGAACACGAAGCCCCTCCCATGATTGAAGACCGCAACAAGATCTCCATCCCTCCGAAATGAACACCCTTTGGGCTGGTTAACGCTGCTGTTGAGTTATTTTGAGTAAACGTATGGAGAAATAGTTTTACTCCATTTTAAGTATCCGCTGCCAAGCAAGTGAATACCATCCGGTGTGTATTCTTTTAGCAATCCTTCCGTTTCGCTCGTTAGTCCATTGTTTATGTTAATGTAGGCAATTTCGTGTTGTGCTGCGTATGCTTTGAGTTTTTCGTTTAGCTCTCTAGCTTTCTCCAGTTTATTTCCGCAGCGGCTTTTACTGCATTCAAGCGTTGACTGAATGTAAACCTCTGTCCCTTTGCTTCTAAGCTGTTGGACAATATTCGTATAGTTATTGAATATTGTGTTAATGCTTTCATATCTAAAGATATCGTTTATGCCAACCATTACAAATGCTTTTTTAGCATTGACGGCAAATATTGGCTCCATTCGTCGTAAAATATCTTCAGCTCGGTCGCCTCCAATGCCTCTGTTGGCAATCTTTGTTTGAGAAAAGATTTCGCTCCATTCGCCGCCTGCTGTTATTGAGTCGCCAATCATTACGACGTTTGCTTGCGGGCTAAATGTTTGGAATATTGTGTTGCGCGGGTTTGCTTGCAGTGATGAGCTTGGTAATAATACATGTCTTATGGCTCTGAATTGCTCATACGGAAAAAGTTGTTTGTAAAATGTAAGTCCACCCCAAAAGTAGCCAAACCCTAATAAACAAACTCCAATCAGTATGATTTTGAATTTGTTGGCACTGCTATTGCTCTCTCTCTGTCATTGCTGTCCTCCTTTGTGCTAATGTGAATTGAAAGACTAAACGGAAATGGCGCAATCTCGAGGATCGCCTTTGATCTTTTCAATGGCGTGTTGAAGCGCGGGTAAAATGGCGGCGAGATTCTCTTGGGCGCCTTTGGGGCTTCCGGGGAGATTGATGATCAATGAGCGGCCACGAATGCCCACGACCGCGCGAGAAATCATGGCATGCGGGGTGATTTTCATACTGGCGATCCGCATGGCTTCGGCCATGCCGGGCACTTCTTTATCAATGACTTTCAGGGTGGCATCCGGCGTGAGATCGCGCGGGCTGACCCCCGTGCCGCCCGTGGTCAGAATCACATCCAGTTTTTCCACATCGGCGAATTGAATAATCGCTTTTTGTATCTGGTCAACTTCGTCAGGAATGATGAGGGTATGTTTTATGTCAATAGCGGCGCCCGCAAGCATTTCTGCTATTGCGGGGCCGCTTTTATCTTCCCGTTTGCCCTGCGAGCCTTTATCGCTCACCGTGATGATTCCGGCGTTGAACATTCTTTATTAGTCTTCTTCTTTCTTCGATTCGGCAATAATTTTGTCCGCGATATAGGAGGGAACTTCTTCATAATGCGAATCGGTATAGGTGAAGTTTCCGCGTCCGCTGGTCATGGAGCGCAGATCGGGAGCATACTTTAATATTTCCGCCATAGGCACCTGACCTTTAATCACCTGATTGGTGCCATTGGTGTCCATGCCCAGAACGCGTCCCCGGCGGCTGTTGAGATCACCGATAACATCGCCCATGTATTCATCTGGAACTTCAATCGCAATGTTGACAATGGGTTCCAGCAGGATTGGCTGACACTCCATGACGCCTTTTTGAAAAGCCATGGAACCGGCAATTTTAAAGGCCATTTCCGAAGAATCGACGGTATGATAGGAACCGAAAACAAGGGATATCCTGAAATCCACGACAGGATAACCGGCCAGAACGCCTTTGGCGGCAGCTTCCACAATACCTTTGTCTACGGCCGGGCGGTATTGCCCCGGAATAACGCCACCAACGATTTTATCAAGGAATTCATAGCCTCCGCCGCGTGGCATGGGCTCAATGTCGATTGTACAATCACCGAACTGGCCGCGTCCGCCGGACTGCTTCTTGTATCGGCCCTGAACGGTGGTTTTTCCCTTAATGGTTTCAAAATAGGGGACTTTCGGTGTGTTCAGATTGACTTCGACACCGAATTTTCTTTTCATCTTCTCAATGTTGACTTCAATATGCACCTGACCCATGCCGGAGAGAATCATTTCTTTGGTCTGGACATTGCGGGAGAAGACAATGGTTGGATCTTCTTCCGTAAGACGGTGAATGGTGGAGGCTATCTTGTCTTCATCGCCTCTGGATTTTGGTTCAACGGCAAAAGACATGATCGGCGGCGGGACAGCGACTTTGGCAAAGATGATGGGGAATTTTTCGTGGCTCAGTGTATCACCGGTGACGGTTTCCTTCAGTTTGGCGACCCCGGCAATGTCACCCGGAATAAGTACTTCCGCCTGTTTCTGATTTTTGCCTTCCAGAAAGAAAATATGGCCGAATTTTTCCGTGATCTTTTTCGAAGAGTTATAGACGGCAGTATCGGAATTAAGTTTTCCCGAATAAACCCGGAA
Organism: Syntrophaceae bacterium; assembly: GCA_009773315.1. Classification (GTDB taxonomy): domain Bacteria; phylum Desulfobacterota; class Syntrophia; order Syntrophales; family Smithellaceae; genus UBA8904. The sequence goes on along the minus strand of WRPE01000003.1, from coordinate 32,995 downwards.
CAATGTCAACCGGCCTGCGTAAGGATCGGCAATGGTTTTGAAGACAATTGCGGAAAAAGGAGCATCTTCCGAAGGCTGTCTTTCTTCTGTTTTATCTGTGCCCGGTTTTGTGCCTTTAACCGGTCCACGGTCAACAGGTGATGCGAAAGAACTGACCGCTAAATCCATTAACATCGTGATGCCGATGCTTTTGACGGCTGACCCGCAAATGACGGGGATAATACTTCCTGACGTCACGCCTTTTTTCAAACCGGACTTGAGTTCTTCCGCGGAAAGTTCGCCTGCTTCCAAGTATTTGTTCATCAGTTCGTCGTCTGCTTCCGCGATGTCTTCGACCATGGAACCGCGCATCATGCTGGCTTCATCCATCATGTCAACAGGAATATCAGACGCCTTGCCAACACCTTTACTATCGGCAAATGTATAAGCCTTCATGGTGATCAAATCAATTATACCCTGAAATTTATCTTCCGCCCCTATAGGAAGGCAGATGGGCGTTGCTTTTTTCTTGAGTTTTGTTTTGATGCTTTCCAGCACTTTGTTGAAATCAGCTCTTTCCCGATCCATTCGATTAATGAAAATTATGCGGGGGAGGGAGTATTCGTCAGCCAGTTCCCAAACTTTTTGTGTCTGGAATTCAACGCCGCCAACCGAATCAATAATCACGACTGCGTTATCCACAATGCTCATCGAGCACTTAATATCAAAAGTAAAGTTGGAGTCGCCCGGGGTGTCCACGATATTGATTTTATGTTTTTCCCATTCGACAAAATTGGCAGCGGACGAGATTGAAACATGCTTTTTTTGCTCTTCCGGTTCATAATCCATAGTGGACGAGCCGTCATCAACACGGCCCAGCCGTTCATTTTTTCCGGAAACATATAAAAGTGATTCACAAAGAGAGGTTTTACCTGTGCCGCCGTGACCGATGACGGCCATATTTCTGAGAGATTTGGATTCGTACTTTGCCATGAAAACTCCTTTCAATATCTCAACAAGATCCTCAAAAGATCTGATGAAACGGGTCATTCAGAATGCGGGGATGTTTAGCCTATCCGGCAACTAAAATCAAGATAATTTTCAACTTCTGACGATTTCCGGATCTTCTTTTGCCTGATGATGCCGGCATTTAAGCAGGCAGGGAGGTGTTTATCTTTTCTGTAGATTTTTTTCACCCAGCTTCATGGGATAAAATACTGCAAAAACGCAAAGAAACAACGCAAAAGCGAAGGAAAGGGCAAACCAGAGAATTTGTATCCAGGAAAAGCCGTAACCGTGAATTCTGGATGTAAAGATTTTATAAACCGGGCCTGCTTCCAGGATAATGACCAAAGCAATCAGACCGAAACTAAGCAGCATAAAGAGCACGCCCCCGAAACTGGTCACCGATAGTGCCGGATTTTCCGATTTAAAATCAGGATAACGGGCGCCCAGTCCTACGGCGAGCGCTACGACAGCGGGGACAAGACAAAATATTGTCAGGACGGATAAAAACATCATAAACGGCGTAACCCCAAGCAGAATATTGGAAACGACAATCAGGAATTCCGATAGAATAAGCAGTGGTATGTAGTAGAGAAAAAACTTAATCCAGAGGAATGTTTTAATGGAAACGGGCGCTGATTGAATAATCCAGAAAGCTTCCCCTTCCATGCTGACGGCCGGGAAAACAAAACGGGCGGCGATGGCCGAAAGCACAAAAGCGGCCAGTCCCACATTCAAAAAAGAAAAGACATTTTGGAGATAGACCGTTTTGATGGGCGATCGATCCAGCGGCAGGACAGAGAAATTATAAAGATAAACAACAATCAACGCGCAGATTAAAAACAATTGCGGCCATTGTGTGGAATCGCGAAAGAAGGAGCGAATTTCCTTAATGGCGAAAGCTTTTGCCGGACGCGAAAGAAAATTCAACAGTCCTTCCCAATGGTGGCCACGAAATTTAACCGGTGCGAAAAGCCTTTTGGCCGTTGTCTGAGCGCGGGAGAAGCCGCGAAAGTAGATGGCGCTTGCGGCCATTTCATTCAAAAAAATAAGGAAAAAAACACAACTGGCCGAAAGAGACAGGTTAAATAACGAATTTGTCCATTCGCTTTTCAAGGCAAAACGCACAGCATCCGTTATCCAAGTAGTGGGTAGAAAGGGTAAATTGAGCGTCTGCATTGAATTCAAATAAAGGACAACCGAGGCAAAACTATCAGGATTGACAAGTTGTTCCGGCCGGATCATCCTCAAAACAATCACAAGCAACAGTGCCAACAAAACGCCCAGGATGACAAAAAGGGTGCGAATTTTTCCCGCAGGCAGCACAGCCGCGCCCAATAAGACAAGAAGACTGCTTGCGGCCGAGGCCATCAGGCACAGGCACACGATTGCGCAAAGCGCAATCAGATAAAAAACGATACCGGCTTGGTAAACCAGCCCATAAGACAAGAAAACGGGAAGACTGAAAGCCACCACCATCCAAGAGGAATCGAAGGCGCTCGAAAGCCAACGAGAAAAGAAAATATCCTTGATCTGCACCGGCAGAGAATGCAGCAAGGATAAGTCGCGGCTCAAATACAAGTGAGACAAGATGTTGATAATGCTGCTGAACAGTAAAAGGGTGAAGAAGGTGATGATCATCATGGAAAGAAGTTTCATGGCCAGGATGTCGCCAAAATCCTGCACACTCTGAAAATAGGTCAAAACGCGGTGAAATATTAAAAAGGTACCTATCCAGAAAGTGAGGCCGATAAATGAGAACAGGAAAAGCCGCGTCCGGTGATTATTTTGCGTACCCGACCTCAATCCATTTCCGACGGAAAGCAGGCGCGGTCTCAATAGTGTCAACAGTGTGTTCTTCATGGGCTTATGCTTCTCGAACTAAAGTTAAAAATACTTCTTCCAGTTTGGCTTCGCCGGTTTTGGCAGCAAGATTCAACTCGGCGAGGGTGCCCTGCGCCAAAAGTCTTCCTTTATGAATAACACCGATTCTGTCGCAGAGATCCTCGGCGAGGCTCAACGTATGCGTGGAGACAAAAATGGTTACATTTTGCGCGGCCTGTTCCTTAAGAATATCCTTGACCATACGTACGGCCTCGGGATCAAGACCGACCATCGGCTCGTCAATGATCATCACTTTCGGATTATGGAGTAGTGCTGCGGCAATAATCAATCTTTGCTTCATGCCGTGAGAATAAGCCTCAATGATTTCATCTGCCCACTCCCAAAGCGCGAACTGTTTTAAAAGTTCCTCCGACTTGCGGGAGAGACGCTGAGTGTTCACATTATATAAATCAGCAATGAATTTAAGAAACTCCATACCGGTGAGTTTCTCATAAAGAAATGGCCTGTCCGGCACAAAACCGATAATCTTTTTTGCTGCAACCGGGTCTTTTTTCAGATCGATTCCGGAAATGGTGATGCTTCCGACGGTCGGCTCGATAATACCGCCTATCATCCGGATGGTTGTGGTTTTACCCGCGCCGTTGGGTCCGATGAATCCGTAAATTTCTCCCGCTGTCACATTCAAGCTCAGATGGTTCACGGCCAGTGTTGTTCCGTAATCTTTGGTCAGGTTTTTCAGTTCAATCATTTTTTGTGGATGTGACCTCCAGTTTTATTTTGCCCATGACGCCCAGTAAATTCAGTTGTTCGTCGCCTTCGCCGCGCGCCAGCCGTATATGTGTGACGTCGGTTGGAATCTGGTTAAAAACAGCGTCAGCGGTAACCCATTGTCCAATATAGGCCAGATTCCAGGCATGATAATAGAAGCGGCCATTGAGATAAGCCAATCCGGTCTCAATCTGCGCGGGAATACCCGCGGCGCGAAGCAGTGCGGCGGTTAGAACCGCATGTTCATTACAGTCACCTTGCTTGTTATTTAAAATTTCCAACGCGTTGGGTACGGACAATATCGGTTTCTTTTCTATCGAGCGATAAACCCATTGAACGATTTTTTGAAGCTTGATCTGTGGACTGTCCGTGTGAAAAACAATTTTTTCCACCTGCGTTTTCATTTGCGGGGCTTGGGATTGAACAAGCGGTGACGGCTGTAAATACTTCTGAAAAACTGCGGGTATGTTGTTTTCTGACGCTACATAAGGATATGGCTCTTTGGTAATCGTTAAAATATCCTGATGGAATTTTTGCCGACCGCCTTGAAGAAGGAGCGCCGAATTAAGAATGCCGTCAATTTTGATTTCTATGCCCGTTAATTTTGATGGATTGGCGATGTTTCGATTGGAGGGAATCGAAGCGATTTGCGTAAAATCAACACCACCAGCGGCGATTCCTTCCCGCGCTTGCTCGGCGCTGACCTTTTCCATGGAAAGCCCCAGTATTCCTGTTTCTTTTAATACCTCACCATCTTTTGCCAACCAGGCACAATTTTTAGCTCCCATAAAATCGGCGCAGAATTTTTGTGTCAAAACGCGTTTTCCCATAATCAGGATAATCTCATCCGCGTTGCGGGTGACGGATATTTTGCGTATGCCCAGCGTGGATGGATCAAAAATACTGAAATCACGGGTCTTATCTTTTTCCAGACCGGCAGAGAATGCCGCCTCGTAAATATTGCCGCTAATATGGGGAATATCCTTGATAGGGAGAACGGTTTTTTCCTCGGCGGGGGGAAGACCGGCATATAAAGTAAGTTTATCTTTGTTCACATAGCCTCGGGCAATAAACCGAAACAAACTCGACTTGAGCTCGAAATTGAAAGAAGAGAAGGACATATCGGGATTAAGCTCTGTCTCAGTAGATAAATTAAGCGCTTGCACGACGCCCATCGTGTTAATCTGCATGGTGACAGATTCCTCGGTCTGGAAGCGGCCATTTCCCAGTGCGTTGAATTTGCGATGTATTACACCGATTTTTTTCTTATTTTGATAAATATTCATCCAGGATTCGGGCGAACGTGAAATTTCAGCCTTTTGATAGACCGGGTTATCCTCTGGTTTTTCTTTGAACAACTCCAGGCGCACGGCCAGCAGGCCAAGAAAGATCAGAGTAATTACAATGCCCCATACTATATTCCATTTTATCTTTGCCATGTTCGCCAATCTTTCTGAAACATTAGAGTGAATGATATGGCTTGAATTATAGCGGCAGGATTGCCTCCAGTCAACAGGCAGTATTGGAATATGTGATTATATCAAAACATTATCTTGACAAATTCCGTCTAAGAATATAAAAAATTAAAATCTTATTACTAAGGCTCGATTACGGTGGATCCCCCATCTGGCAGAGACTCTTCCAAATGCGGGGTTTTTTTTATAGTGAGACCCGAGTTTCAGAAACGAAGTGCACTGAAGCGCGCAGGTCGAACTATCCCGCGAGCGAAGCGAGGAGGGATAGTGAACACATCATGCGAGGAGCGAAGCGAGTAGGGGTAATGGGCACCTCACGAGAGGCGTGTAGGTTGATAAATTAAGATGAGTGTTTTTTAAGAGAGGAAAGTGAAATGAAGTTCGACGATCAAAAAATACGCAACATCGGAATCAGCGCGCATATCGATTCCGGTAAAACCACGCTGAGCGAAAGGATTCTTTTTTACACAAAGAGAATTCACGCCATCCATGATGTGAAAGGCAAAGACGGCGTTGGTGCAACCATGGATTCCATGGATCTGGAAAAAGAAAGAGGCATTACCATCGCCTCTGCCGCTACCTATTGCGAATGGAAAGGGTATGAAATTAATATCATTGATACGCCCGGCCACGTCGATTTCACCATTGAAGTGGAAAGATCCCTGCGTGTTCTCGATAGTGCGATCCTTGTTTTGTGTTCAGTCGGCGGCGTTCAGTCGCAGTCCATCACCGTTGATCAGCAAATGAAGAGATATAAAGTTCCGTGTATTGCGTTCATCAATAAATGCGACCGCAGCGGCGCCAATCCTTTCCGTGTCATCGCTCAGTTGCGCACCAAGTTGGGGCATAATGCCGTAGCCATGCAGATTCCCATTGGTCTGGAAACAGAACTACAAGGTGTTGTGGATCTGGTGACCATGAAAGCGATGTATTTTGATGGCGATAGTGGCGAGGATGTGCGAATCGAGGCCATACCGCAAAGTCTTCTTGAAGAAGCCAACGCCAAAAGGGAAGAACTCATCGATGCCGCATCAATATTTTCCGATGAACTGACGGAAGCCATTCTGGAAGAAAAAGAAATTACACCGGAACTACTTTACGCCGCAGTTCGCAAGGGAACGTTGAAAAGAGAAATTACGCCTGTCTATATGGGATCGGCCTATAAAAATAAAGCCGTTCAGCCCCTGCTCGACGGGGTGACTTATCTGCTGCCCAAGCCTTCCGAAGTAGAAAACATCGCGCTTGACATGAACAATAATGAAGAGCCGGTTATCTTGAACAGTGATCCGGAAAAACCCATTATCGCGCTGGCCTTTAAATTGGAAGACGGCCAGTACGGGCAGTTAACGTATATCCGTGTTTATCAGGGAACCGTTGAAAAAGGATCCACCATCGTCAACGTGCGCAATGGCAAGAAAGTCAAAGTGGGGCGCGTTGTTCGGATGCACGCCGATCAGATGGAAGATGTTGAAGCTCTGTGTTCGGGATACATCGGCGCTTTATTCGGCATCGAATGCTCTTCCGGCGATACATTTGTTTCTCCCGGCATCAATATGACGATGACCTCCATGTTTGTACCCAAGCCGGTTATTTCGCTGGCCATCGTGCCGAAAGATAACAAGTCGCAAATGGCCATGTCCAAAGCGCTTAATCGATTCTCCAAGGAAGACCCGACATTCAAAACACATGTCGATCCGGAAACCAACGAAACCATCATTGAAGGCATGGGCGAATTGCATCTGGATATTTACGTAGAAAGAATGAAGCGAGAGTATAATGCCGAAGTTACTACAGGCAATCCCCGTGTGGCCTATCGTGAAACCATTACCCAGCGCGCAGACTTCAATTATACACACAGAAAGCAAACCGGCGGTTCCGGACAGTTTGGACGCATCGCCGGATATATCGAACCGATCAGCGACGCGGAATTTGTTTTTGAAAATAAAATATTCGGTGGTTCGATTCCTACACAATATATCGCAGCTTGCGAAAAGGGTTTTAAGCAAAGCATGGCCAAAGGGCCGAAATTGGAATTTCCGATTACCGGCGTGAAAGTACTCATTAACGACGGCGCTTCCCATGCGGTGGATTCTTCCGATATGGCCTTCCAGGCAGCGGCCCGTGGAGCATTTCGGGAAGCCTATCTGCGCGCCAAACCGGTTGTTCATGAGCCGATTATGAAAGTTGTTGTGGAATCTCCGGTGGAATTTCAAGGGCCGGTCATGGGACTCCTTAATCAACGACGCGGTATGATTATCGGCTCGCAGGATGAAGGCGTTATGTGCGTGATCGAATCCCAGGTGCCGCTGGCGGAGATGTTCGGTTTCTCGACAATTCTGCGTTCAGCTACTCAGGGCAAGGCGCAGTTTACTATGGAATTTGCCATGTATCGTCAGGTGCCGCAGTCGATTGCAGAAAAGATCGCCCTGGAAGCTGCTCAGAACAAGAAGACGGCAGCATAAAATAGGCTGATGGCTAACCCCTTGCAGCGGGCGCGAGGCGAGAGGCTGAAGTAAAGATGATGGCGGTTGGCAGAGTGTTAAGACGGAAAGACAATGTTATTCATTTACCTTATGAGGTTATTATCATGATCAAAAAAGAAATCATCCAACGCAATCCACTTCTTAACCTTGGATACAACGACGAATATATTTTACCCACGGGCGGTTTTGGGGCTGTTTTAGCCTATGCCGGAGTAGGCAAGACCGCCCTTCTGGTTCAGATGGCGTTACATGCCATGATGAACGAACAGCCCGTATTGCATGTCAGCTTAAATGATGCAGTCAGCAAGGTGGATGTCTGGTATCGGGAATTATTTCACGATATGGCCGCAAAATACGATTCCGTGGAATCCAATGAGCTTTGGGAAAAAATTCTCATTTATCGTTTCATTATGACCTTCCGCGTGGAAGGTTTCAGCGTGCCGAAGCTGGAGGAGCGTCTGACCGATTTGATGCAGCAAAATATATTTAAGCCGCACACCGTGATTATCGATGGCTTGAAATTTGATGAATCCGGTCGCGGGTTGCTTCTGCAATTACAGGAATTAGCCAAAAAGTATTCTATGCGCATCTGGTTTACCGTTCATACGCACCGCCATGAACCTCCCAAAGAAAACGGGCTGCCTCTTTCCTTCCTGCATGTAGCCGACCTTTTTGACGTGCTGGTGCAGCTTGCCGCCAAAGGGCCGGAAGTCTATATCAAAGCCCTCAAAGGTCAGTCCCCCGACGCAAAGCAGGATGCCTTGCTCCTCGATCCGGCGACAATGTTGATTAAACAACAAACATAGAGACAGGTCTCAGACCTGTCTCTATGAGTTTAATTGCTACACCCGACGATACTTCGATTCATCATTAACAACCCATTTGAATCCTACATTTCCAAAGAGCCGGGTAATTGCAGAAGATGCGGCGCGTTTGGAAATAACCTAAAGGTTACTCGGCGTGCCCTACATGCTGTAGGGACTGTTCCCCGAACAGTCCGAATGCATTTAAAAACGTAATGGGAGAAATATGCCATATAATCGACTGCAAAACGAAAAAAGCCCTTATCTACTTCAGCATGCGCAAAATCCGGTGGACTGGTATCCTTGGGGCGAGGAGGCTTTTGAAAAAGCTCGTCGAGAGGACAAACCCATTTTTCTGTCAATCGGTTATTCCACCTGTCACTGGTGTCATGTGATGGAGCGTGAATCATTCGAGGATGAAGAAGTAGCCGAGCTTCTCAATGAAGCGTTTGTGAATATTAAAGTCGATCGTGAAGAGCGTCCCGATATTGACGCGGTCTATATGAAGATATGCCAGATAATGACGCAAAGCGGCGGCTGGCCTTTGACGATTATGATGACGCCCGATCAAAAACCCTTCTTTGCCGCGACCTACATTCCCAGGGAAACAAGATATGGCCATGTCGGCCTGCTGGAAATGATTCCGGAAGTCAAATCCCTCTGGCAGACGAAACGCGCGGATGTCATTTCGGCCTCATTGGAAATAACACAGGCTCTGCGGCGGCCGACGAGCGACAAGGCCGGGGATATAGGCGAAGAAGTGCTGCATCGGGCGTATCGGTCTTTGTCCATGAGCTTTGACAAGACGTTAGGCGGCTTTGGCCAGGCGCCGAAATTTCCTTCACCACACAATTTATTTTTTCTGCTGCGCTATTGGAAGCGAACAGGTGAAGCTCAGGCTTTACACATGGTAGAGCAGACACTGCAAAACATGCGGCGCGGCGGAATTTACGATCAGATTGGTTTTGGCTTTCACCGCTATTCGACAGACGCCCGCTGGATCGTGCCGCACTTTGAAAAGATGCTCTACGATCAGGCGCTTATGGCGATGGCGTACATTGAGCTATTTCAGGCTACAGGGAAAAAAGAATACGAAACTTCAGCCCGTGAAATATTTTCCTATGTTTTGCGGGATTTGACGGATGTGAAGGGCGGTTTTTACTGCGCCGAAGACGCGGACAGCGAAGGTGTCGAAGGGAAATTCTATATTTGGACGGAAGAAGAAATCCGCAGCGTTCTGACAAAAAACGAGTCGGATTTGTTTTTGTCTCACTACAGGCACGATAGTGACATATCCGCGCAGGGGATGCAGGAAATACCCGTCGGTCACTTTATCCCGCATCTCAAACCGTCATCAGGTGGCGATGCGGGGGATAGTTTGACGGAACTGTCCGACAAAATGGCTGACATCCGGAAAAAGCTTTTCGCGGTTCGGGAAAAACGAGCGCACCCGCATAAAGACGACAAGATTCTGAGCGATTGGAATGGCCTGATGATTGCGGCGTTGGCCCGCGGGGCGCAGGTCTTTGATGAACCGACCTATGCTAAAGCTGCCCTCCGGGCGATGGATTTTATTTTTCAATCTCTGCAAACCAAAGAAGGCCGGCTGTTACACCGGTTTCGGGATGGTCAGGGCGCAATTGCCGCGAATATCGACGATTATTCGTTTATCGTCTGGGCGCTTTTGGAACTCTACGAGGCAACGTTTGACACACAACATCTGTTCAAAGCGCTGGCGTATCAGTCTCATTTATTTGGATACTTCCGGGATGATCAGGATGGCGGATTCTTTTTTACACCCAATGATGCAGAAGAGCTTTTGACGCGTCCGAAAGAACTCTATGACGGCGCCATCCCGTCGGGCAATTCATTGGCGTTTATCAATACATTGCGTCTGTCGAGGTTCACCGGGGATGCCGAGATGGATGAAAGAGCGCACGAAATTTACAGAGCTTTTTGTGCAGAGGTGGATGCGATGCCGACAGCCTTCACGCAATTTCTCTGTGGTCTGGACTTTGCCATCGGTCCGGCAAGCGAAGTGATCATTGCCGGGACTATGGATCATTCAGACACGAAGGCGCTGCTTACGGCTTTAAGAAGAAGCTTTGTGCCGAATACGATCGTCATTTTCCGTCCCGAGGAAAGTTCAGCACATCCGGATATTGAAATCATCGCACCGCATGTGCAGCCGCATCAAAGCATCAACGGCAAAACGACCGCGTATATCTGCTCGAATTTTACCTGCGAGCTACCGACCAATGACCCGGTACAAATGATGGACTTGCTGAATAAAAAATAGGGGAAGGTCTGATGGTTATTTTCCCAAACAGTCTGATTTACCTTTTCCCCGTCCTTCGTTTGATTCTTTAGTTAATTTGCCGTTTTCAAACGTCAGAGCGTAGATATAATCGTTGTCGCCACAGTTGTAATACCAGATATCTATCTTATTGGCGCATTTTTTAGATTTTATTATTTTTCCGTTTTTGTCTGTACGGGTGGACGTCTGACGTCCTTCACAGGCCTTTTCCTTGGACGTTGGCTTACCGCATGTAACAGTAACCTGCGTTTTTGTGTCACCGCTTGTGACCAGACCGGTTCCGCAGCGAAAGGCAAATCCGTTAGTGCTGAAAAAGAACAAAATGACAAAACTGACCAAAACGATTTTGATTGCTTTCATTTCTTATCCTTTCTTTTTCGAGTCTTTAATAAGCACAAGGTATTCATACTTGTAAAGATCATAAACAAACTGCTGGATGATTTCCTGCTCATCGGTAAGCGGTGTGGGTGATCGCAAGGCGGCCTTTACTTTCTCATTGAAGTCGATGGGCAGGATGTAGACATATTGACCCCGGAAGACTTTATAATGGAAAGCACGGGCTATCGTCTGCAAATGAGAAAATTTGATGGTGAACTCAGCGTGACCCTGAAGTGATATTCTTTCAGGAGTTCCGGGCGATGTAAAATTAAGATGAGGAGATTGCGGATTGCTTAGTGACGCTTCGCAACTGTGTTCACTTAAATAAATGTAAGGAATGGCTGCACCGCATAGTTTTTCCACAACCTCCAGGGCTCCGATATTAATATTTTCAGTGGGGGTAAATTCGAGAGCGTATTCTTTCTGGTAATCCGCAATTCTGCTTAAAGAGCGAATCGTGTCAGGATCATTTTGTTCCGGGTGGTTTTGCTGAAAAACCAGCGTGGGGAAATCGCCAAGATTTTCATTCAGAATAGCCAGGTCAAAGGATCGAAGGTCGGATATGGACATCTTTAAAAAATCCATTTCCCGGAAATTCACGGGGAATTCGGTTAACGTTTCCCTCTGCTTTTGCAGCAAAAGAGGTGAAATATCCACCATGGTTGCCTGAAGGTGAGGGGCAAGGGTGAGAAAATCCTTCATGACATATCCCAGACCACCACCGATTTCCAAAACGGTATTTAAGTGTTCAAATGGAATCTTGTCTCCCAGAAAACGAAATAGTTGTGTGCCGAAAGATTCGTTGCATCGAAGCACAAGCCGGCAGGGACTGTCCTCCGGATAAAGCGCGTTACAAACGGTAAGCTCCCAGCCCAGAGAGTTCAGTGTATGAATATGATAATCATCCGTGGTATTTAAAAAATAGCCCATACACTTAATATTTTATCAGTCTTGTGAAAATGATGATTTTATTAATTCTAGTTCAGGAAAGCGGAAAAATCAATCAAGAAAGTTTTTGTCAGCAATACAAACGTTTTCGAGGCTGACCGCGATTTATCAGGACCAACTAAAGATAACGCTTGCTTTAGAAATGGAAATACTACTTGCTCTTCCCTGGGGGAAACCTTTTCTGAAGCTCAGGAATAAGCTCTTTGCTAATACTTTCCGAACCAATGTACTTTCGGGTATAGGTGCTCGAGAAACGCAATAAACACGTTGGCGTTTGATTAATTTCATAGCGTTTGATCAACGTCATCCATTCTTTATACAGGAGCGTAGGATCAATGATGGTTAATGCAATTCCCTGAGATTTCAGGAAGTCATCCAGAGCATTTTCCTGATTGATTTTTTTCTGCTTGGCGAGAGAAAAAAGAATATTTCTCGTTTTCATGATATTTTGATAGCCTTTATTCGCTGCGACGGCGTAAAGGAAATATTTTGCATAGAGTGTGGAGTCCTTGCCATGACCCGGATAATCCACAAAAGTAATTTTTACATCCCCTCTGGCCAGAAGCCTTTCCAACTCCGGCTCCAGGTCTTTCTCGACGAACTGGCAGGGCGGACAAAAGTAATCCGTGAAAATAATGAGTTCCCAAGGGCCATTGCCGTAAGAAGGGATAGTCTTATTGTCGGCGGCATAGGCCGGCGTTGCCGATCCGGAAAAGGAAAAGCTGACAAATATATAACCGATGATCATCATCGCCAACAGGGGCAGCCGTTGATTATCGGTGAAAGGAATTTTCGCGTCGCCGAAAAAATATATCAATTTCTGATACCACTTATTCGTCATGCCGGATCTTTCGTAATTAACAAGATACATCAATATAACCATTATGCCAAAAGCCAGACAGAAAGGGCAGAAAACATTAATCGACACTTGAAAAGAAACAAGAAACACTTCAACACCGATACCTGATGCGACCAGCATTCGTAATAAATCATCCTGCTTTAAAAGTGCAAGTATGATGACGGCCGCCATATATCCATAACCGACGTACTTCAGATCAATTCCAAAAATATCTCCCTTGAGAAAGGAACAGGACGTATCGCAAATGGCGTAGAAGGCCACAATACCGATGCCGATCAAGGCTAGGTTAATGGTGATAAGCAGGCGGTGTTGAACAAGTAAACGGTAAAATTGCATCCTTTTATTTTTCCTGATAAGCATTTTGCAGGGATTATAAGTATTGAAAATGGCAATGTCAATATAATATATTGAACAGCACTACTGTCCCAACGTTTTGATTGGGAGATAATGAGAGCTTTTGTTCCTTGAATCTTTTTACAAACCACGTTAATCTTTGCACGCTTATTTTATCTCGCACACGCACAGGCGGAAAGGAAACATCATGGATATACAAATTGAAACAAGAGCAACCCGCATTACCGTGAAATGCGCGGGCAGGCTGGATGTCGCTTCAGCAAAAGAGTTTGAAAACACCCTTGAAGCGCTGGTGCGGCAGGCCCCGCAGCAGATCGTTCTTGATTTCTCGCAGCTCCAGTACATTTCGAGCGCCGGGATCCGATCCCTTCTTTTTCTGATGAAAACAGCCACGGCGCGCTCATCGTCCGGACAATCGCGGGCGATGCTTCCTCTGCGCCTGATTCAGGCCGGTCCGGCCATCCGGCAGGTGCTGGAGCTTTCCGGGTTGCTGGAAACTTTTTCCTCCGGCTTCCGTCCGATACAAAACAAAACACCCGCTTCGGGCAGAACCTGCGCCGAACTTTTACCTCTGCTGCGCAGCGCTTTTCCCTCGCCGGTTTCCAACGCGGATGCCGATGCGAAATTTGTCGCCTCGGTTGCCGACGGCCTTCGGCAGATCGACAAACTCAAAACCGGACACCCTTACCTGGGACTGCGCGAGCCGATAGACTACAGCCAGGCCCGGCTGCAGCAGGTTCCGGAAACCATGTCGGGTGTGACCGAGACCGTCGCCGATATCGCCCAATACATGCAGGGGGGCTTCATCTGGAGCCATCCGCGCACGCAGGAAAACGTCGTTCCGCCCACAACCGTTCCGGCCATCATCGGCAATCTGTTCGGCGCGATTTACAATCCGAACATCATCTCCGATGAATACAGTTACCGCGTCGGCCTGGCCGAAATTGAAACGGCAGCCATGTGCGCTTCTCTTGTCGGTTATGATCCCCATCAGGCTGCGGGGTTCTGCACCTTTGGCGGCACGGGCACCATCCTCTACGGCGTCAAACTGGGTATCGAAAAAGCGTCTCCCGGAACCTTCAGCCACGGCGTGCGTGAGACGCTGAAACTGGTGGCTTCGACAGCGGCCCATTACGCCAAGCTCAATGCACTGGGCTGGCTGGGCCTTGGAACGGACAACCTGGTGACCATTCCCACCGATGCCGACAACTCCATGGATCTTGCCGCCCTGGAGGCTGGCCTGCGCGACATTCTGGAGCGGGGTGAAAAAATCGCCGCCATCATCGCCACCATGGGAACCACCGACGCCTTCGGCATCGACAATCTCCAGTATATCGCCGGCCTGCGCGACCGTCTGGCCGAGGAATACCAACTGCCCTACCTGCCGCACATTCACGCCGACGCCGTCATTGGCTGGGCCTGGTCGGTCTTTAACGACTACGATTTCGACGCCAATCCCCTGGGGTTCAATGCCCGCACCCTGCGTTGTCTCTGGGACACGCAGGTCAACATGAGCGCCTTGTCCCGCGCTGATTCCGTGGGCATCGATTTCCACAAAACGGGATTTGGCCCCTACGTTTCGAGCATGGTTTTATGCAGGAACAAAGACGACCTGACCCTTATCAGCCGTGACACCGGCGCGATGCCCTACTTGTTTCAGTTCGGCAACTACCACCCCGGTGTGTTTACACTGGAAACCTCCAGGGCCGGTGGCTCTGTGCTGGCTGCCCTGGCCAATCTGAAGATGTTCGGCCAGGAGGGCTACCGGGGACTGCTGGGACATCTGGTGACCATGTCCGAAGTATTGCGCCGCAGGCTGGATGAACATCCGTCCATGTGCCAGGTCAACGATTACAATTATGGTCCGGTAACGTTATTTCGGGCCTATCCCGACGGCATGGATGCCAAAGCCGCATTTTCCAATGAGCTCAACAACCCGGCAGCGGCGGAAAGTCTGCGGCGGGGCAACGCATACAACCAGAAATTGTTTGACGAACTGCACCGTCAGATGGAACAGGAAAACGGCTTTGCCCTTTCACGGACCAGTCACTACCGGACCGCGGCCTGCGGCGAGCCGGTGCTGGCCATCAAGTCTTTTGTCATGTCGCCCTTTGTGGAAGAAGAGCACATGAAGGCTCTGATCGACTGCATCGAAAAGGCGCGCCAGGCGGTCAGCTATTAAACCGGGCTGATTACGTCTGGACAAAAGCCGGGATATCTGTGAAGTTGAAGATAACGGTATAAGAGGGGAGGAAGCCATGGCCATGACATCGGAAGATCTTGAACGTCTGCAATATGCCAGGGAGCTTCTGGAAAACCCGGGTTTGGCGGCCAAACTGACCAATGTTATCGGTATGCCTTTTGAGAAAGCCTTTAATTACCTGCCCGAAAAATGGTCTGCCGCCGTTCAGAATATCACACGGAAATCCTTGCGATACGCGCTTACCGCCGCGGTCAAGACCATGGACCGGAAGGACAGAAAATCTTCCCAAAACACCCTGCACAAAATTCTGGTTGCCGCATCGGGGGTCATCGGCGGGGCTTTCGGTCTTCCGGCCCTGGCCCTTGAACTGCCGGCCACTACGGTGATTATGTTTCGCTCCATCGCCGATATTGCCAGGAGCGAAGGCGAAGATTTAGCGGCCATGGAAACAAAACTCGCCTGTTTGACGGTTTTTGCCCTGGGTGGAAGTTCCGGCAAAGACAACAGTGCCGAGAGCGGCTACTATGCCTTGAAAATCCTGCTGGCCAGGCAAGTCTCCGAGGCGGCAAAATATATTGTGGAAAGGGGTATTGCCGAAGAAGCCGCACCAGCGCTGGTGCGGCTTCTGGCAACAATCGCATCGCGATTCGGCGTGACCGTGTCGCAGAAAGCTGCTGTGTCCGCGGTCCCGATAATCGGCGCGGCCGGAGGCGCACTGATTAACTCCATCTTCATGGATCATTTCCAGAATATGGCCAGAGGGCATTTCATCATGCGCAGCTTGGAGAAGCAATACGGGCCGGATGAGGTTTCACGTCTGTATCATCGTGTATCGTAAGAAACCTCTCTTTCCCTCTCGCATGGTTATCAAAGGAATACAATATGGCACAATATTCAAAAAAGTTAATCGAGTTTCTGCGCAATGACCATCCCGATCTTTCCGGTTGGACAATAATTTGTTCAAGCGACAGGGCTGTAGACCCTGTGCAGCATCTTATACACAGCGAGTTGGGCGGCATTCTTCCGAAAGTCGAAGGCCTTAATTCCTATGCAGCTAAGAAGATCGGTGCGAGTTTAAATCTTCAGCCGCTGCTTGGTGATGAGCGGCTCCTTTACTTTACCCAGTTCATAGCAGAAAAACTTCCGGATGAGACGTATCCCGCGCGCCGTGCCTCAGCCTTTCTTCCTGTGATTGCTAAACTTTCGGAATATAACATCAGGAAGGATACTATTTCAGGTGCGGAACGGTTTACCGAGGATGAATGGAACCGGCTTGAAGAATACCTTGAAACTGCACAGGCTTTTCGCGCGTGGCTTTCCAAAATAAATTTGTTTTTGCCGGAACTTGAAACAGCACGTCTTGAGGAGATCATGCCAGGTGAAAAGGAGATATTTATCGGATTGCCCGAGATAACGCCGATGACTGATCGGTTCTATAAAAAGATTAGCAAAGAAAGGTTATTCCTGGATAAGCCGCTTTTCGGGCTTGAGCTGGCCGAGCCGGACAAGCTGCCGTTCGATTCGGCAAAAAATCTTGTTGGGTCATTCGGCGGCGGTGTTGAACCTTCCAAAGGCGCAGGTATTGAATTGGTCAGGCTTGCCGGGTTTCATGCCATCGTTGACCTTGTCACGCTGGAGGTCTCCAATTTCCTTAAAGAACGGTCGGAAAAAGATCAGCTGATGATATACCTGCTCGATGAATCCCTCACGCCAATGCTCTGGAACAGGTCGCTTCGCCTGTTCGGAAATGCCGTCAATCTTGCTGTCTGGCTGCCATTTTCAACAACTTCGGCCGGAAGAAGGCTTCTGGTCGAAATTGAAGAAGCTGAAAAATCGAGTCTGATGCCTGATTTCAAGAGATTTGCCACAGGCTGTGCAATGGAATTATCCAGGAATAGAGACAATTACATTCGTGAGGAGTGTGAGGCGTTTGAGGCAGCCGTATCTTTTTCCACTCTCCTTGACGATTGGAAAGAGAGGCTGGGGCGCCATCTGACCGAAGCCGCGAAAATGCTTCTCGAAGCGAGAAAATTCCGTGTCACGGGCAGCAGGTCGGCACCGGTGCAGGTTGTCGGTTTCGGCCATGTATCGGGAGAGAAATTCAGCCGCGGATTGATTCTTCCTTTGGACAGCGGCATCATGCCGACGCAGCCTTTTGAAGGTCCTTTCATAAATCCGGTGCATGTTCCGCAACTGCGCAAAAGCGTATTTGAATACGAAGACCTTATTTTCCGACAGATCCTGGCGCAGGGTGGCAAAATTAAAATAGCGGCTGTCGACGACAAAATTAGGGAAAGAACGCCGAGCTATTACATGAGCCTGCTCTCGGAGGAGTTTGGAAAACAGGTTAATGCTATAACGTTTAAAGAATCATTGCCTGAAAGCCAGAGCAGTAAAAACATTGCGATACCCGTTGATGATAATCTAAGAAACAGACTCAAAGAATTCACATATTCTTATTCAAGCCTTTCTAAGATCCTGGCTTGCCCGTTTTTATTCTACCATCAGTACATTCTCGGGATTGACCCTCCTTCATTTATGGATGATGATGAAAGAATAAACATGCGGATAGGTACTTTTGTCCATGGATTCCTTCAGCGACTCTCAACCGACAGAAAAAATCTGCTGGATCACTGGGAGGAGCTTTTCGATGAGCTCTGGAAAAGCGATAAAAATGAAGAGTTAAGAAATATTCAAGGCATAAATATCTATATGCTGAACGCAAAAATCTTATTGCAGGAAATATATAAAGACGAGGTGGAATCGGACCGGCGAATAATATTTGCCGACAATGCCATATCGTGCGAGGAAAAATTCAGCGGCAAGATCGCCGGGTGCTATAAGATAACCGGACGGTCGGACAGGCTGGCAAAAATATCGGGGTGTACCGAGGTTATCGATTTCAAGTATTCGAAAAAGCACGACAGGTTCAAAATTCCCGCAAGAAAAACTGTAATGGAGCGTTTCAAGGAAAAAGGTATTCTGCATCCTGTGGCGCAGCTTATGATCTATCAGCACTTTAATAAAGGCGTTGAAGGGGCCCGCTTTTATTTTCTGAAAGAATCGTCAGAAGATAGAGACATGGCTCTTCCCCCGGAGCAAAGCGCCGGAGCGGATGATTTGATGTACGCCATCAAGGAGCGCCTTGACGAAATAATCGGCGGAAGCGAGCTTGCGCCTGATCACGACTCTCAGGAGTGCGAATTCTGCCTGTTTCAGGCATTGTGCGGAAGAGAAGGCTATTATAAGGCTGCACGAGGGAAAAACTAATGCAAAGCATCCTTCTGAAAGCATCGGCAGGTTCGGGGAAAACAACAAAGCTTACCGACGAGGTGTTTGGTCGAATATCCGCCAGGGGGAGATTTATCTCCGCGCTCACATTTACCCGCGCCGCCACTGCCGAGATGCGCTCCCGCATCATGGAAAAGATAGCATCTAGAAAAGAGATGCCCCTGCTTGCCAGGCTGAGTCTTATCATGGAGGCGGGTCGGGTCGGGTACTCAACGATAGACTCATTCTTTTACAGGCTTTTTGCCGCATCCGGTCATTCGCCGAAGATGGCTGATGAGAAAGCACAGATGGAACTATCCGGAGAAATAGAAAGCCTTTTCCGCGACAGCGTCATGCGAAGCGATAAGGGAAACAAGCTGATCATCGCTGCCAGAATATTGAAAACGGACATGGATGCGCTCTGGAGTCCCCTGGCAGAAGAACAAACTGTTGAGCGCTGCCTGATGGATATGAACAGGCTTGAAGATCTTGACGATCTTATAAAAGAGAACGGCATATTATCCAATGAGCTGGAATCGCTGAGCAAAAAGGCAAACAGTCTATCAGAACTGGTTTCGGCTCGTGCTAATAGTTGGGTTATAAATGCGTTGACAGATTATGACAGTTTTATTTCCAAAACAGTTGCCGCCTACTCCGATCTGGAGACTTACACGAGCCTTGGCAAAAAGATAATGTGGGATCAGAGTCCCTACTCAGATCTCAACAGGATTTTCAAGGATTATAGAAAGACGGCCGAAAAGCTGTCAATTAACAAGGCTCTCCTCAGGGAACTTGCCGTTGCCTTTCTTTGCGACCTCTATCTTGATGCGGCGGATAAAGTTAAAAAGGAAAAAGGAGTGATATTTTTCTCCGATGTGCGGAAATCCCTCCTTGCTCTCGACGGAACCGCATCGAGTGAAAGACCGAAACTCATGAGCAACTACTTTTCCCTCGGCCTTGACAGAACCGAACATCTTCTGGTTGACGAATTCCAGGACACATCAATGGGCGATATTGCGATACTGCTGCCCCTCATTGACGAGATTTTATCCGGTCCTGGGGAGCGAAGCGAAAGATCGTTCTTTGCCGTGGGCGATTGGAAACAAATGATATACGGATGGCGCGGCGCGAACCGCGAGGCGCTGGAAATGGCCATCGGGAGCTATATAGAAAACGGCATAATCGCTGAAAGTTCGCTTGAATACAACTTCAGAAGCACACCGCTTCTGATATCGTTTTTTAATGAGCTCGTGGAAAATCTTTTTATCGGAAAAGAGAGAACAGAAATACAGAAGCCGCCGGGGGAAAATGATGGGTTTGAAGGCGTCACAGAGGTGAATCTTGTCAAACTTGAAAAAGACGGCAGATCGGAAGACTCTTTCTATTCCGCAATAATAGATGTTTTGAAGGCGAAAAAGTCGGAGTATGGCTGTCAGTGGGGAGACATGGCGGTGCTTGCGGCTACCAACAACCATGTCCAGAAGATATCATCCGAACTTGCCGGGGAACACATTGGTGTCTCAGAGGTGAAAGGCAGGCAGCTTCTTTCGAAAAGAGAAGGTGTCGCGGTAATGCTTTTCTTAGCGAGTGTTTTCTCTAAAGATGGCGATAAGCAGTTTGCTGAAATAGTGGCGCAGTCTCCTTTATGGAGTGAACTATTCGGGAATATAGAGGAGGTCAGAGCTGAATTCGCTGGAAAATTCCCCGTACCGTTCGGGATAATGGCTGTAAGCAGTGCTATTGAGCTTTTGCGAGGGAAACTGCCGGCAACCATACTGGATATATGGCAGGATGAGGCGCAGGCATTCTTTGGCGAAGGAGGCGTTGACGCAGAAGGGTTCCTTTTACGGATGTTCAATATACGGTTTAGCGTAAAGGTGCCCGAGGCCGAAAACATTGACAATATTAAAGTTGATACCATCCACGGAACAAAAGGACTTCAGTTTAAGCACGTTTTTATTTTCTGGAACGAAGATGAAAAAGAGTTGCCATTCTATCTCCGTTCCGAGCAGTGTCATGTGCAATTTAAAGGCGATGAGTTTGAATTTTTAAACGCAAGCAAATCGGCCGTTGCAAAGGAGATTGTTGAAAATCGGGAAGCAAATCTGATGCGGATGCGCCGCGAGAAGGCAAATGTATTCTATGTCGCCGCGACAAGGGCGGTACAAACACTAACCATTTTTCTGCCGATTAAAAAAGAAGGGAATTACAAGCCTGTTCATCAGGCAGTTCTTGACGCATTTGCGCAGTTTGCGCCTGATGGCAGCAAGAAGGATATCTGTGCTCCATCCAGCCCGTCAAAAGAGGCTGAATCCGTCGCAGTATTTGATGTGCCCGAAAAACATCATGATGAGCCTGATACATATGGCGAGATTGACCCGATGCTTTTATCTGCCTGTATTAAGGCAGGTATCATGCGAGGTGAACGGCTTCACCGCTGGCTTGCGAAAGTTGTTGATCAGACTGAATTGCCGTCCGCCGGAGAGTTGGATGATGAGGAATATGAGGTGGCAATTCGTTTTGTCAGAAGAAGCGATGCCTCTACCATAATGTTCCGGCCGGGCAAGCTCTATATCGAGCAGCAGATATCCGATAAGAATAATTTTGGTATCGTGGATAGAATGATAGTGTCTGATGATCTCATCACAATCATTGACTATAAATCCGGCTCCATGCGTGGACTCAGGCAAAAATACGATGAACAGCTTGAGCGATATACCAGGATCATGAAGTTGCTCTATCCATTGCGAAAGGTGGAATATTATATCTTGCCAATAGATAACAAATAAATAATTCAATAATATTAATCAAGTGCCATTTGTGTGATTGTGGTATGTTTTTCTTTAAATCATGCTTGATAAATCTTGACAATTATTAGGCAATCCATTAGCTTACCGTCTTGATTTTTGAGGATCATTGCAGGCGTTTGGACCGGGCATTTCGTCAGCTGAAATGTTGCTTGCACTTTCAAAAGGGGGACAACAATGATTGGTGTGCTTATAACAACCCACGGGAATCTGGGAAATGAATTGATTCATGCAGCGGAGTCCATAAAAGGAAAATTACAAGACGTTATGCATGTTTGTGTTGAACAGACTAAAGGTGTGGAAGATTTAAAAAAAGAAATCCAAAACGCCATCAAAAAACTGGATAAAGGTAAAGGCGTCTTGATTCTGACGGATCTTTTTGGCGGCACGCCTTCGAACATTTCTCTTTCGTTCATGAAAGAGGGTAAAGTGGAAGTGGTCACGGGCGTTAATTTGCCCATGCTGCTCAAGTTATCCGATGTTAAAGAAGAGACCACGCTCAATGAGTTTGCCTGTTTTATTAAAGACTACGGGAAAAAGAATATTTCTCTGGCCAGTGAAATTTTAAGTAAAAAAGCAATCGGGTGATCAATTGGCGGAATCTTACGACATTGCTCTGGTGCGGGTGGACAACAGACTAGTTCACGGCCAGATCCTGGAAGCCTGGGTGCCATTTATTAAAGCAAAATGTATCATGGTCGTTGATAATAACTCCGCCAGTGATTTTTTCTGTGAGACCGTTATTCGTATGGCCGTCCCCAGCGAAATCGAGGTTAATATCTGCTCTGTGGAGGACTTTGCCGCCAATTACGTTTATGCCCAGGGCGAGGGCAAAAAGACCATCGTATTGTTCAGCAGTATTGCCGATGCTCTAAAGGCTTATCAGGAAGGTTTTCATTTCGAAAAACTCAACATCGGCAATATCCATCATGAAGACTATAAAGTCTGTTGCGCTCCGTCCGTGTTTTTATGCGAACCGGAAATTCAGGATATATTAAAGTTATTGGAGGACAAGGGCATTTCCATCGAACTTAAACGAGTCCCCCGAGAAAAAGCTGTGAATATCAGAGATGCTTTAAAGGAGTTTTGCCCGGTAAAACAATAACGAGGTTAGTACGATATTGTTTGTAAAAATAATTCTTATATCTTTTGTCGGCGGCCTGCTTTGTCTCGATCGCGTATTCATTCAGACCATGATTTCCCGGCCGATCATCATTGCCCCGGTTATCGGCATTATTCTGGGCAATCCTTATGCGGGACTGATCATCGGCGCTATTCTCGAACTGTTCTGGATTGACCGCATTCCCGTCGGCATTTATGTCCCTCCCAATGATTCCATGGCCTCAGCACTGGCGGCATCGATAGCGATACTATCCGGGCAATTTTCGGGAGTGGTCACAAAAGAACTGATGGCCCTCTCAATCCTGCTTGCGATCCCTTTTGGTATTCTGGCAAAAAAAATTGATGTTAAAATTATAGAGTCCAACAATCTACTTTCCGATCAGGCTCTGGAGGCGGCAAAAACACGCGACATTCGCGCCATAGAAAGAAAAACCTATCTGGGGCTGGCCAAAGTATTTCTATTTTATGTTGTCGGGCTTTTCATTCTGCAATCAATCTTAATCCCCATGCTGATCTGGCTTTATCCGAAATTACCGGCAGAGATCAATGCCATGCTTTCCCTGACATATTATTTTCTGCCGCTGTTGGGCATTGCCGTTGCGATCAATACCATCAAGCTGCGCGGTGCGATTCCCGTTTTTTGCGCGATATTTTTAGGGGTTGCCGTGGCTTTGGAATTTTTCCATGTCTTCTGAAAACATGAAGCAGCAAGTCAGCGTCGATCTGATGAAAAAAGATGATCTGCCGGAAATCCTGGCGATTGAACGCGCGTCGTTCCCGACGCCTTGGACGGAAGGCATGTTTCTCGATGAGCTTCGAACAACACACGCCCAGTGCCTGGTCATTAAAATCGAGATTACAGGAAAAACAGTTATTGCCGCCTACATCATTTTCTGGTTTGTGGTTGATGAAGTTCATTTGCACAATCTGGCGGTGAGCAATGAATTCCGCAGGCAGGGGCTGGCATACAATATGATGAATTTAATGGCAGACATCGCGCTTCAAGTGGGGATTAACAGACAGACCCTGGAAGTTCGCGAATCGAATCACGAGGCAATAAATCTTTACCGTAAATGCGGTTTTGTAGTAAAGGGAAGACGACCCTTATATTACACCGATACGCACGAGGATGCTCTGGTGATGTGGGCTGAAAACCAACAGGAAAGAAAAAATGGCTAAAGACATTTACATTGGAGAAGTTGCCGCAAACGAAGAAATCCAAATCAATTATTTTCTGATGAAAGTGATGTTGCCTTCGAGTTTTACGGAACCCCTTCCGGGGCAGTTTGTGATGATCCGCATTGCCGGTTTACACGACCCGTTTCTGTCGCGACCTATCAGCATTTATTCATATACACGCGGTAAGTCACATTGTGCCATTGAATTGCTCTATCGTGTGGCAGGCAAGGGGACGCAGATCCTGGCGGGGCTGATTAAAGGGTCGCAAGTTGAAATATCCGGGCCGCTGGGCGGAAGCTATACCATTGATCCGTTAAAGAAGAACATCGTTTTTATTGCCGGAGGCATTGGCATTGCGCCATTGTCTTGGCTGGCAAAGTGCTTTTGTCAGAAAGACGGCCTGACCGGAGACGCCATGACATTTTACCTGGGGGCGCAAACAGCCGAAGCTGTTGTTGGTCTCGATCGTATTCAAAAACTCTGTTACAACATCATCGTGTGTACAGATGACGGGAGTCTGGGAGCAAAGGCTCTGGTTACCAGGATGTTTCAAAAAGATATAAAAACGTATTCTCCTTCTAATACAATTATTTACGCTTGCGGACCTAAAGTGATGCTTCAATCGTTATCGACGATATTGTCCGGCAAATATGTCTGCCAGGTGTCGTTGGAAGAACGCATGGCCTGTGGTGTCGGCGCTTGCGTGGGCTGTGTTGTTGCCGTTAAAGACGGGCAGGGGAAGCCAGCTTTTAAGCGGGTATGCGCCGATGGGCCTGTGTTTGATCTGGAGAAAGTGATCTGGGAATAAAATGGCCTTCAGGTCCGTATAAACGATATTATGTAATTAGGGGATTCAGCCCCGGCAAAAAAAGCGAACCTGATAACCTAACGGTCACGCGAGGTTCGCACTACATTGGTTTTGAATAATTGACGTAGTTCGGGCCTTTAGGCCCACGCGGTCAGCATGTGTCTGAAAGCCAGGGCTGCTTGTAGTCCGCCAAGAAATGCGCGGGTTTAAAAACCCGGACTACGTCGGTGACACATATACTATGTAGTGCGGACCTTGAGGTCCGCTTCTTGAGAGGAAAATCGAAAGGTGAAAAACAGCAACAAAAGGACAGAATCAGCAATGGCCGTGGAGATTGGCACTCTGAAAATGAAGAATCCGGTGATGACCGCCTCGGGTACATTCGGCTATGGCGAAGAATACGCGGATTATGTGGATTTAAACCAGTTAGGCGGCATTGTTGTAAAAGGGCTGTCGTTGAAACCCCGCCTGGGGAATCCGCCGCCGCGAATCATGGAAACGGCAGGTGGTATGCTCAATGCCGTCGGCCTGCAGAATGTCGGTGTCGATGCATTTCTCGAAGAGAAGCTTCCCTTTTTACGGCAGTATAATGTTGCTGTCATTGCCAATATCTATGGTGAAAGCACTCTGGAATATTCGCAAGTCGCAAAGAAGCTGAGTCAGGCCGAAGGCGTCCATGCATTAGAGGTCAATGTCTCCTGTCCTAATGTAAAAAAGGGAGGGCTCAGTTTTGGCTCCGACCCGAAGGCGGCCGCAGAAGTCACGCGCCGCGTGAAGGCCGAAACGCACCTGCCTGTGATCGTCAAGCTCACGCCCAATGTGACGGACATTGCAGCCATCGCCCAGTCGGTGGAAGAAGCAGGTGCCGATGCGGTATCCCTGATCAATACGCTTACCGGCATGTCCATTGATCTGAAAACCAGAACCCCGCATCTGAAAAATATCACCGGTGGCCTGTCCGGTCCGGCCATCAAACCGGTTGCGCTACGCATGGTCTGGCAGGTGGCGCAAAGAGTTGCCATTCCGGTGATCGGCATCGGCGGCATCATGACGGTTGAAGACGCGCTGGAATTTATGATCGCCGGCGCAAAGGCAGTGCAAATCGGCACGGCCAATTTCATCAATCCCCACGCTACCATCGACATCATTGACGGTATCCGGCATTATCTGCAAGACAATAAAATAAAAAATATAAACGATATTGTTGGAACATTGCGCACTTAAACATTTTATCTTGTAGTCCGGGCCTCGTGTCACCTCGAGTGCCCTTTAGGTATTAGGTGATGAGGCTTTGTTGTAGTCCGGGCCTTCAGGCCCGTAAAAACAAGCGCACCTTAAGGTGCGGACTACATTGTTATAATATCGCACCTTATGACCTCAGACCACATGTAGTCCGGGGCTTCAGCCCCGTAAGAAAGCGCAGCTAAAGCTACACACTACCGAGTTGAAGGTGAGGATGATGAAAAAGAATGCATACATGATATTTGTTCTACTGCTGGCTGTGATGCTGATTTTACCTGTTTTTGCGTTGGCCGAGCCAAAAACCGGACGTGGCGGCGAGGTTAAAAAAGGCATTCAGGCCGAAGCGGCCTGCGCCATTGTCGGCATGAGCGCCGAGCAGTCGCAGTTGACAGCGTTGCAGCGGGCGCGGGCGGCGGCAATCGAGCAGGCGGCAGGTGTTTCCGTAACCGCGGCAACCCTGGTCACCAATTACACCGTTGCCGCCGATTTCATCAAAACTTATTCACGTGGGTTCATTGTCGCCGAGAAAGTGACCTGGCTGCCCTTGGGGCAATACCAGAAAGACCCATCCACCGCACCCATCCCGGAATATCGTGTCAAAATCGTAGCGGATGTCTATATCCCCAAACGAAAATCAAAGGCAATCGGGCTTACAGCCAATCTCAACAACGTCATTTTTCGTAATGGTGAAAAAGCAAGGGTAACGATCAAGACGAAAAGCGCGGCAAGAATTGCGCTATTCAATATCATGGCCGATGATACCGTCGCGCTCTTGTTTCCCAATACCTATGAGAAGGACAACAAGCTTGCCGCCGGGGAGAATTTTGTCTTTCCTGCCAAAGATGCGAAAGTAGAGTTGGAGATGCAGACCCTTGCCGATCATAAAAAGGATGCCGAGGCTATTTTTGTTGTCGCGTGGGATGAAACGCGGGGAATCAATATTTTGCAACACTTTGCGCCGGGTGAAGCAATCCCCATGAGCGAATTTTTCGCAAAGCTTTCAGAAATCATTGACCAGTGTGAAGATACGATTTTGCCCTACGAAGTCGTAGCGCAGTAATACATTGGTAATGTAGTGCGAACCTCGCGTGACCGCCAGGTTATCAGATTCGCTTTTTATTGCGGATCTGAAGATCCGGACTACGTAAAAATGTACGACGATGAATATGTAGTGCGTAGCTTCAGCTGCGCTTTAATAAGAAAGCTTCGCACCATGCTAATTGGTCTAACCTATTGCGGGGCTGAAGCTACGAACTACATGTATAGAAGGGGATTGCTCATTCAAGTTTCCAAGAAGACCCGGACTACGAAAAACTAGGTTGCGGATGGCAGGATGAACAAAATAAAATACAAACCAAAACCCCATCTCAAAAATTTTGACTATCGCGGCCGTTATCGATATTTTGTGACCATTTGCACAGACAGCAAGAAAAACGTCTTTGTGGAAAATGATCAGCTTATAGCAAAGATGATTTCATTCCTTGCGCGAACGGGAGAAAAGCAATATTTTACAACTTGGGTTTATTGTTTCATGCCGGATCACCTGCATCTGCTTGTGGAGGGTGTAAATGAACATTCGGATCTGAAGAATTTCATAAAGGAGTTTAAGCAGAAAACAGGTTACTGGTTCACGCATGAAGAAGCTAATGCCGGGGAAAAACTGTGGCAACCCGGATATTATGAACATGTATTGAGGAAAGAAGAAGATACCAGCGAAGTTTTGCGGTATATCCTGAACAATCCCGTAAGAAAAGAATTAGTTGCACATTATCTTGATTATCAGTATTCAGGATCATTGGCGCTTGATATAAAAAACATATTGTAGTCTGTCCCTGGTGTTAGAAAACGTAATCTAAGCCTGCGTAAAAACGTAGCTCGGGGCTTCAGCCCCGAGAAGAACAGGCGCACCTGAAGGAACGCACTACGTCATCTAAACGCAGTGCGGGTCTCGTGTGACCTACAGGTTATTAGACCCGAAAATAAAAGCGCAGCTAAAGCTACGCACTACGCCATATAAAAGTAGTTCGGGGCTTTAGCCCCGCAAAATATTGAGGTTATTATGATAAACAAGAATACATGCTTGCTGTTTGTTCTGATGCTGACAATGCTGCTCGCTTTGCCTTTATCCGCCGCCGAACTCAAAAACGAAAAGGCGCGGCAGGAGGGGAACCGCCTGGTGATCAGTTATGATCTGGAAGGGAAGGAAAAAGAGGCGGAGGTAAATCTGACCATCACGGTGGAAGGGAAAACCTACAAATCCTCTGAACTGCATATTGAAGGTGATGTGGGAAAGCTCAAGACCGGTAAGGGCAAACGCGTGACCTGGAACATTCTGCAAGACTTTCCGCGTGGTCTGCGGGGCGCGGCGGATTGGGAACTGACGACAAGCGGGGATGCATTAACCGATTCCGTAACCGGCATCGAATTGATCTTCGTCAAAGGCGGCTGTTACCAGATGGGGGATACCGTTGGTGGTGGCGAAAGTAACGAGAAGCCGGTGCATGAAGTTTGCGTTAATGATTTTTACATGGGGAAATACGAAGTCACACAGGGTCAGTGGAAAAAAGTCATGGGAAACAATCCATCCTATTACAGCGGTTGTGGTGATAACTGCCCTGTAGAAATGGTATCCTGGAACGATGTGCAGACATTCGTTGAAAAGCTCAATCGCAATAGTGGCAAGCGGTATCGCCTGCCGACGGAGGCGGAGTGGGAATACGCCGCAAGAAGCGGCGGAAAGAGCGAAAAGTGGCCGG
This sequence comes from Syntrophaceae bacterium, assembly GCA_009773315.1. Taxonomy (GTDB): domain Bacteria; phylum Desulfobacterota; class Syntrophia; order Syntrophales; family Smithellaceae; genus UBA8904. Next base: position 4,394 of record WRPE01000003.1, on the reverse strand, counting down.
GCACGAGCAGTGAATCTTCTCTGGGAGATTACGCCTGGTATAGTTCCAATTCAGGTAGCAAGACTCATCCGGTAGGCCAAAAGCAGCCCAATGGATTGGGGCTACATGATATGAGCGGCAATGTCTGGGAATGGTGTAGTGACTGGTATGGCAATAAGTATTATAACCAAAGCCCAAGGGATAACCCTGCGGGGCCGTCTTCCGGTTCCCTCCGCGTCCAGCGCGGCGGCAGTTGGGGCAACTTTGCCGCCAGCACGCGCGCGGCGGATCGCTACAGGGTCAAGCCGGGCGTCCGCTACTGCGACCTGGGGTTCCGGCTTGCCTTGCCCCCAGGTCAGTGAGTCGGGCATGTTCATCATCTCTGGCGTAAGCAGGCCGCAGCGGAGCCGGCCTGATTCGACAGAGATGATGCGGGCCAGTCAGCAGATGTTGTATGTGGGATGTAGTTCGGGCCTTCAGGCCCGTTTTGCGCACCTAATTACCTAAAGGTCACGCGAGGTACGCACTACGTTAAGCTCGACGTTAAACAATGTAGTGCGGGCATCGCGTGGTTAGGTTATTAGGCCCGCTTTCTGTCATTGGTTTAGACATATGACTATACAATTCAAATTTTTTGCAATTCCAATAACACAGTCTGCAGAGGCCGAAACGGAATTGAATGCATTTCTGCGGTCGGTGCGGGCGCTGACGATTGATAAGGAATTTGTCAGCCATGGTGAGAATTCCGTGTGGTGCCTGGCCGTCGAATATCTGCCACAGGCAGGAGAAAAGGACTTTAAAAAAAGCGACAATCGCAATAAGACCGATTACCGGGAAATTCTCTCCGCCGAAGATTTTGTGCTGTTTGTCAAACTGCGTGACTGGCGCAAGCAGGCCGCCGTGCAGGAAGCCGTGCCTGTCTATACCATTTTCACCAACGAACAACTGGCGGCCATCGCGCAAAAACGAACCGCCACGCTTACCGATCTCAAAACCATTGACGGCGTGGGTGAAAGCCGCGCTGGCAAATACGGTGACGCGATTATGAAAATCGTCGGCATGGAAAAAACCGCCGAAACCGGAGGGCAGGCATGAAGAGCGTGGGGGATCTTTATCGCCAAATGGCGGATCGGGACAATATCCGATTGGCCTTTCTCAAAGCCGCCCGAGGAAAACAGGCGCGCTGCGACGTGATCGATTTCAGGGCAAATTTTGATGAAAATATAGAGATACTTTACTCCCAGATGGAAGAAAGAAATCCGGATATCGGTCATTACCGCTATTTTCAGGTTTTTGATCCCAAGAAAAGGTTGATCTGTGCGGCTTCTTTCCCCGAACGCGTCTTGCATCACGCAATGATGAGTGTCTGCGAGCCGGTTCTAGAATCCTACGCCATCGCGGATTCCTATGCCTGCCGGAAAGGAAAGGGCGGGCAGAAGGCGGTTTTGCGCGCAAAAGAATTTGCCGGGCGTTTCGATTGGTTTCTCAAACTGGATATCCGCAAATATTTCGATTCCATTGACCACGGGATATTACTTGCGGCGCTGGCGCGTCGCTTTCGCGAAAAAGATATTCTTTTGCTTTTCGAGAAGATTATGGCCTCATACCAAATAGAGGCCGGAAAAGGATTACCCATCGGAAATCTGGTTTCGCAGCATCTGGCTAATTTTTATCTGTCCGTTTTCGATCACTGGATCAAGGAAGAAAGAAAGGTGCGCGGCTATGTCCGGTACATGGACGATTTCCTGATTTTCGGCCATGACCGGGATCAATTGATGGATGAGGAATTACCGGCAATTAAGGATTTCACGCAATCGCGCCTGTCGCTTACGGTGAAGCCGGATATTCAGATGAACCGCTGTGCCGGGGGAATTCCTTTTCTCGGCTATCGTGTTTTTCCACAAAAGATCCTGCTTACGCCGCACAGTAAAAGAAGATTTGTCAATAAATTCCGGTGCTATGAGGGCAGGTGGCAAAAGGGAGAATGGTCGGTGGACGAACATATCCGGCACATGGAACCGTTGATTGAATTTACGCGCTTTGCCGACTGCGTCGGGTTTCGAAATAATGTGGTATCCCGTTTTGGGGTTTTGTCCTGAGGGGCCGTCTTCCGGTTCCAACCGCGTCAAACGCGGCGGCAGTTGGAACAACAATGCCGCCAACACGCGCGCGGCGAATCGCAACAGGAACAAACCGGACAACCGCAACAACAACCTGGGGTTCCGGCTTGCCTTGCCCCCAGCTCACCGGGAAACGGCGGATGCCGGTCCCTCTGACCCGGACGAAATCCCGTCCCTTGCAGAAGGGCAAAGAGAGAAGACAAAGCCGGTGCTGGTAGCTTGTGCCGGACGGCCAGGCCAAGGTTCCGTCATTGTTTTATGTAGTTCGGGCCTTCAGGCCCGCAGGGAAAGCGCAGCTAAAGCTACGCACTACACCATAAAAAGTAGTTCGGATCTTTAGACCCGCAAAACAATCTATTGCGGGAAATAATGTTTATGCGTATATTCCAATTAATCTTGGTGAGAGGTGTTGCGTATGCTGAAAAATATTTTATTCGCAGTCTTTTTGGGGTGTCTAATTCTTTTGGCATCAACAGCGCAGGCAGGGAAGGGAAAAGTTGACATAGCCGTCTCGCCTGTTCCTCCGGCGCTTACGATGTCCATCAAGTTTATTGAGCCATCGGGAAACAATATGTTGGACGCTGATGAAACAGGAAAACTCGTCATCACCGTCAAGAACAGCGGCAAGGGAGATGCCTTTGACTGCAAAGCGAATGTTTCTACGGCAAAAATAATCAAAGGTATGAGCTTTGAGAAGGAAGTTTTGCTGGGAACGATTGCCGCCGGTGAGACAATGGTCAAAGAGATCGAGGTCAAGGCCGATGAGGACATTCCCACGGACAATGCCGGCTTTACCATTAACGTGAAAGAGGCCAATGGGTTTGATCCGGCACCCATCAAGCTGGCTTTCCGCACGAAAGCCTTTGCCGAACCGAAACTGATTGTGGCGGATATGGGAATCAACGACCAGAATCAAAACGGTCGCATTGACCCGATGGAGATGGTGGAACTTACCGTCCGTATCCAGAATGTCGGTCAGGGCGACGCACGGGGTGTTGTTGCGGATGTCAAGGCAGGAAATAATGTCTTTATCGGCGGGGACGGACAGACGCATTTTGATCTCGGCTCTCTGCCTTCCAGCAAATTCAAGGATTTTAAATTCATGTTCTATACCAATACCCGCATAGCCAATGGTGAAAAAATTCCCCTCACTATTAGTCTGGCCGAAGCGCGCCCCCGCTTCAATAAAGAGAATCCGTTGGCGTTGATCATGAATGCGCCACAAAAGAAAGTTGAAGAGATTGTCGTTGCCGGGCAGGATACGGAAAAGACGGCAGAAATCGCCATTGCCGGCGGCTTGAGTGTGGATGTGGATACAAACATTCCCATAGGACAGAAGGCCGGAAAATACGATATCGCCGTGGTCATCGGCAACAAGACCTATGGGCAGGGTATTCCCGAAGTTGCCTATGCCGACCGCGACGCCCGCGTCATGAAAGAATACATTCTGCGGACGATGGGCTTCGACGAAGGCAATATAATCTATGCCGAAAACGCGACGCTTTCCAAACTCAATGAGATTTTCGGAACCGAACGAGACCCGAAGGGCCGATTACATAAGTACATCAAGCCAAATGTCTCCCGCGTGTTTATCTATTAGGGCGGCCACGGCGCGCCGGATCTCGAATCGGGAGACGCCTTTTTTGTCCCCGTAGATGGCAATCCAGAGTATATCCGCGCAAGCGGCTATCGCCTCCAAACCTTCTATGACAATCTCTCAAAACTACCGGCAAAGAAAGTTACGGTGGTGCTGGATGCCTGCTTCTCCGGCAACACGGATAAGGGAATGCTCTTCAAGGGCATCAGTCCGGCGATGGTGAAGGTCAAAAAAGAATACCGGGGTCCGGCAGGTGCGGTGCTCATGACAAGCGCCTCTGTAGATCAGGTATCTGTCTGGTATCCGGAAAAGCGCCATTCCCTGTTTACCTATTATTTCCTCAAGGGCCTGCAGGGAGAGGCGGATCATAACAAGGATGGGAAAATCACCGTGGGCGAGCTTTCAGAATATTTGAATGAACATGTGCCGTACATGGCAAGAAGGCTCAAAGGCCTGGAGCAGCAGCCGGTGGTGATGGGAAACCCTGGCGATGTCATGGTTGTGCTGAAATAATAAGTAGTGCGTAGCTTTAGCTGCGCTTGGTTTGTGGGGATGGGAATTGTAGTTCGAACCTTCAGGTTCGTGTGCCTTGGCGGGTCTAATTCCAATTTGCATTCAAGATGACACTGTGATATATAATCGACATGGAGGTGCAACATGTCGAGACAGGCTAACATCAGTAAAGAAGAAATTGAGCG
>WRPE01000043.1 GCA_009773315.1 Syntrophaceae bacterium | reverse complement strand
AGAGGTGGCCGATTTGGATCGGAATGACTGGCCGATTTGCTCCGGAATCAGTGGCCGATTTCAAACGGAATGGGTGGCCGATTTGGCCCGGAATCTCCATGATGGCTGCAAGCGAAGGCGTAAAAATGCCGATAGTGGCAATCAGTGCGCCGATAATACCTTTTACCTTGAAGCCGATAAACGTGGCTGTGATAAACACCGGACCCGGCGTAATTTGCCCCAGGGCAATACCATCGCGAAAGGCTGTCAGATTCAGCCAATGCATTCCATCGACAACAACCTGTTGAACCAGCGGTATGGCGGCATAACCACCGCCGAAGGCTAATGCGCCAATCTTCAGGAAGGTCGCATAAATGGTCCATGTTCCGCTAATTAACCAAAAGAGCGCAGCAAGCAGTCCAGCCATTATGAAAAGCGGTAGATAATTTTGCAACTTCCCTATTTTGAGGCCGTCAATTTCTACTTTTAAATGCCCGGGCATTTTTTCCTGCTCGAATTCTCCGCTGAAATAAAAGAACAAGGCGCCAAGGAGCCCGGAGATCAAGATGATATAGACAACGTTCCAATGCAGAAAGGTGATTCCCGAAAAAGAAAGCGCCGCCAGGCTTAAGGCATTCATGAACTCCTCTTCGGAAATCCATGCTTTTTCGTGAACGATGACTTTCTTCATCAAGGCCAGAATCGCCGACCCCCTGTAGCCGATAGTCCCGATGTATAAAGCAGTCCTGATTATTTCCAATAAGGTTGGTCGTTTCATTTTTTATAATTCCCTGAGTGGCCATAAAGCCATATTTTTTAGAAGTAATAGCCTACTCGCAGTCTAATGCGATAGTCGTTTTGTTTTTCGCCGAAATCAGAATTTCTGGCGCCAAAGACAATGCCTGAACGGAGACGGAATTCCCTATAATTTAATGAAGTTATTAAGAAATATGCGTTCAGCTAAAAAGAAGTTTCTTCTGTTGGCCTGGGCAATACATATCCACCTGATGTACCTGATTGAATAGTGTCTATCCATTTCAGCGTCAATGATGGGCATCACGGCCTCAAGGCGCATACTCTAAAAAATACAATCCTTGCATTACAACGGTTGCATTGCCCGTTCTCCACTTACAACAGATGGTCGTGAGCAGTTTCATGGTTTTGAAGAGATACACCGTTCAGCCTGATTCCTCATAGCGTTTTGGACATCCCTGGCAGAGAGGGTGAGGAAGCGATTCAAAGGACTTACGGAATTCCCTGTAGTAAGAACTGTTCCAAATAGCCGGCAGCGACTCATCGGCAATACAGCCGAATGTCAACTTCCGGTATGCGACTTCCTCGCCTTCGCTCACACAGGACGATCCCGCTGCCGGGACGTTATTAAAAACACAAGGGGAGACACTTCCGTCCGACGAGACGAGCAGGGCTTGGCGGTGATTTTCCGTGCAGGTTCCGCCTTCCGTACTGGGCAAAACCAAGTTATAGAAGAAGCCTATCCCCTTCTTTTCCGCTTCTCTCGCGAGTTTATTGAAAAGGGATTTCATTTCCTGGTATTGGGCCTGATTCGCAGGCGTTAGACGCTCGTTCCAAAGATTTTTGTGTGAGGCAAAGTCGAGAGTGCTGATGACCACCTTTTGCGCTCCAGTCTCTGCAAGGGCCGGAATAATTTTATCAATGTCCGGCAGGTGAGATCGGAGTAGAAGATAGGCAATACTTATGGTCTACAAGTGGTCCGGGTGCCGGTTTTCAGGCGCTCACGGTTTGGGGTTTCACCAAATACTTGGCGCCGCAGGTTCCGCATTGAATCTCTACAGACCACTGATCGTTTGACGCCTCAGGCAGATCAATTAGGGACTGGCATCTGGGACACTTTGTGGTTGATCTCTTTTGGATTGCAGGTTGCGCCATAATCGGCTTTTCATCAACAGTTTGATCAAAAGGCTGTAGCTCCGGGTCGTGATGCCCGACCGATTCTGCGGGTTTTGATATTACGGGGCGGAATTGAGCGGACGACGCAACGGAACCTCGGGAAAATTCTGTTTCTTCAGGGTGAATCAAAGCCATCACGGCTTGACGGATCCGCTCGCTGTCATCCATCCCCCTCAGAGACCTGAATCTACCAAAATCCTCTTTAGAAAGCGTCAGTTTCACTTCAACCGTATTGGAATTGAGCAACGCCGCTTGAAGATCTCCCAGGGTGGAAGCAATGGCCGCCATCCGCCCTGCCGCCTCCAGAAGCTGAGTTTGCAGCTTGCTGATCAGGTTAATGGCGGGAAGATTTTGACCTTCGTAAGATACTTTTGCATTTGCCAGATCGATCGTGCTCATGCCGTTTCTCCCATGCTCAATTCCTTCTTAATCGGTGATGATGAAGCTATGCTTAAGTATTTTATTTTATTGTGCAGAACCCGCTTGGGCTCAACCTCCCCGGAACAGTCAGGGGATGGTATGCTCCCTTTGCCTTTGCCTTTGACCATGAATCCTACTGCATAATTTTGAAGATGTAAATATTTTTTTCCATTGTGTGGCCTGTTTTTTTAGATAGGGGCAATCCCCTTAAAATCATTGCCCTGCAGTAAAAAGTTATCGTGAATACGACGAGAACAGGGGCCTTCTATCCGTTCCCCCCTTCTATTCCTCTATTCTTCTTGACACACAAACCTCTTTTCATTATGCTTCCCGCGAAAAGATGGAGATTTATCATATCAAACCAGAAGGAACACTCTCTTCGGCTTGAACCTGCCGAAAGGTGTTTACTTTTAACAGCAGGCGTGAGGGTCACCGGTGCCATTTAATGCCATCCCCGCAGAAGACTTTCTAAACAGGGAACCCGAGCTAAATTATCTGAAGGGTCTGTCCAAATTAAAGGCAAACGCCCTGGGCGGAGATGTGTTCCTTGACGGTGCAAGGGGAATGGGCAAGACTGAACTCCAAAAGCAGCTTTACCGTATCCTTTTCTGGGAAAACAATGTCGTACCGTTTTACTATTCCTTCAAGACGGCGAACCTGAAGGGAACCTATTTTGCCCAAGACTATTTCACCGGGTTTGTCAGGCAATATATCTCCTTCGTAAAAAAAGATCCTTCGATCGCAAATAATGTGGCTGAGCCGCTTCAGCGTCTTATGCCGACAATATCTTCGCTCGGTTTGTACTGGCTGATCGACTGCATCGAAGACTTTCAGGGCCATGTAAACAAAAATGATTTTTACTGGCAACTCGTCGCGGCAATATCCGCCCCGGTCATGGCCGCTCAGAAAATGGGAAAACCGGTTATCGTGATGCTGGACGACTTTGATGAGGCGGCGCATCTTTACGAGTCCAGCCTGGGCGATGCGCACGGTCTTATCAGCCTCTTCGGGGAATCGATGCGAAACCGCCTCTGCCCTCACGTGATCACCGGCTCGGCCGGCGCACTTGAGCCCATATTCACAGATCATTCCCTTATCGGAATGACGGAGCGGATGCGGCTCGGTCCTCTTCCGGAAGACCTGGCCATTGCACTTTTCAGGGCTCATCTCACAAATCTGAAGATAACCTGCGCGCCGGGCGTGCAGCTTGAGTTCCTGGATCTATTGAGGGGAAACCCTTTTTATATCAAGAACCTCGCAAAAGCAGCCTGGAAAATGCAGAAAAACGTGATTACTGAAAAGGATTTAATAGAATGTTACAGTTTTGAAGTATCCGATGGTGAAACTGCCTTTTATTGGGCTTCAGTATTCAGCCGTTATGTTAAAAACCCGGCACAAAGCAAAGCAATGCTGAAGCTCCTCATGCACGCGATTGAAAACGGAGGCATTGAAGACGGCAAAAGACTCTCCATGGTATCCGGCCTGGGCGAGGCTGAGACGGAAACCCTTCTCAACGCACTTACGACCTCAGGGATCATGCGGGTCAAAGATGCAGTCCTCCATGATTTTATCCACTGTCTTTACATGAAGGAAATAGAGGGCAGAAACGTAAGCGATGCGAGGGAGAAGATAGAGGCGAAATATATTCAGGAAAGAGAAGAATCGTGTTTTGAGCTGGTGATCCCGATGAGTTCCAATGCGGAACTTGTGGTGGCAAAAGCTGTCGAACAGATTGGCAAAAACATAAATCTCGACGCCGAGTTCCTGAACTATTTACAGCTCGCGCTGATTGAGGTCTGCATTAATGCAATAGAACACAGCGGAAGTTACGAAAAAAAGGTCTTCCTTAAGTTCATTACCAGACCGGACAAACTCGAGATCATCGTAGAAAACTCCGGCAGGCCTTTCTCGCTCGAGTCGATCAAGGAAGTCCCCGTGGAAGAGAAGATGCGGCTGGGCATGAAGAGGGGCTGGGGGTATAAGCTTGTTCATAAGATTATGGACAGCGTGAAGGTGGAGAGGGTAAACGACAGAACGAGGGTTATCCTGACAAAGAACATCGATAATGGTTCATGATAAAAATGCAAAGAGGTGCTTAAATGAAATCAGTTCAATTCAGCGTGGCTTCAAGGCGCGAAGGAGACGCTGCAATTATTTACCCCAAGGGATACCTGAACAATCTTTCGGGCGAAAATCTTGTCATTGAATGCGGCATTTACATCGGCAAGGGCATAACGAAAATCGTGGTGAATTTCAGCGAGACGGACTTAATCAATTCTATCGGCATATCTATGCTTCTACAGATCATCGAAGATCTAAAGAACATCAAGGGCACAATTTGCTGTACGAACATGTCCAAACTTCTTCGCGACACCTTCGAGATGCTGGGTCTTATGCAGCATATGCTGGTTTTCCCGGTCGAAAGTGATGCATTAACATACCTTAAAACCGGAAAATTATGAGCACGGAACTTAAAAAAGCGCTGTATAACATATCTGCATTGGCAGACTTGGGACAGGCCATCACCTCTGAAAACGATTTCCATGAAAAGATTCAGTCGGTGCTTTATGTAATCACCGGTACATTTCTGGCAAATAAGGGCGCGCTCCTCTTTTATGATAAACCCACAAAAAAACTGAATACTTTGACACAAAAGGGTTTTGCCCCGGATGACCTGAACCGGCTCAATCCCGAAGAACTGATGTCACTCGGTAGAAACGAACCTTATCTCATCGGAGGCGACCCCGTCCTGGCAGTTGCCGGAGCAGAAATACTGACTCCCCTGTGGGTAAGGGACGAGTTTATTGGCGCTCTCCTTCTAAGTGGCAAGTTAACCGTCGGCCCTTATACACTGGAAGACCTTGAACTTCTCAACGTCATCGCAAACCAAATCGCAATCGCTTTGAACAACCACTCCCTTTTCATGGACCTTTCGGACAAGCTCGAAGAAAACCGGAGACTCTATGAAGAAATGAGGCACATCTACCACGGCACACTCCAGGCCTTTGCCGCAGCGATTGATGCAAAAGACGCCTATACGAAAAACCATTCCCACCGGGTTGCAAAGTATTCAGCCGCCATTGCGCGTGAACTCGGATGGGACGAGCATGAGATAGAAGGCATGTACGTGGCGGGGTACCTGCATGATGTCGGCAAACTGGCGATCAGTAATACCCTGTTGAACAAGGTAACCCCCTTTACCCCGGAGGAACGCGAAGAAATAAGAAAACACTCGACCTTGTCCCACAGTATCACGGCAAAGATAAAATTCCCGTGGAAAAACGTCGAGGATATGGTCTGGCACCACCACGAACGTCTTGACGGACGCGGGTATCCCGAGGCGCTCGCCCAGGAATCGCTGAGCGACGGGGTCAGGATACTCAGTCTTGCCGATTCGTTCGATGCGATGACTTCTCAGAGGCCCTACAGAAAAAAAATGGACGTGCAGTCTGCGATTGCCGAATTAAGAAAAAACCTGGAAAGTCAGTTCGATCATAAGGTCATGCTCGTATTCTGTAAGGTTCTGGACAAGGAAATAAAAGGCGAGCTGCCGGAGCCGGATATCCTGCCTCACCTCGACAGGGATTCGGACCTCTCCGTCATTTCCGCCCTGTTGGAAGGCATAATCGTAGAACTCTCTAGGCCATAAGAGAATTATAGCTGGACGACAATAACGGTTACGTCGTCATTACCACCGTTCCGGATGGCTGCCTGCACCAGATCGTCGCACGTTTTCTGGGGCGGAGCATTTGCTGTAAGTATCTCCTCGATTTCATGATCCGTTACAATATCATGAAACCCATCTGTACAGAGAAGAAACACATCCCCGCGCTCTACGTTCTCTACCCTGGTAAATACTTCAGCCAAATCATCATAGCCCCCCAAGGCTTGCGTTAATATATAACCATAGTAGAGGCTGCTTTCACGCCCCGGTCGGACTTGACCCAGATCGACCAAGGCCTGATTCTTCGTATGATCAACCGTCATTCTTTCAAATGAATTTTTCCGGTAGCGATAGATCCGACTATCCCCAATATGTGCAATGAGCGCTTTTTCATCTGTAAGCACCAACACGGATAGGGTCGTCCCCATCCCGCGCAATTCTTTCTTCTCCTTTGCGGCATCGATAATGCGATTATGCGCCGACCAAATCGCCTTCTCCAGTTTCCGCATTTTTAATTCACTGTCATCCCCGATATTCTGAAATGGGCAATCATCATGATAGTATGCCGCAACGGTTTCTTCGCAGGCCATCTTGCTGGCAACTTCCCCGGCGGCATGCCCCCCCATACCGTCAGCAACCCCAAAAAACATACCATACTTTTGCAGATTGTAATGATTACTGTGCTGGTCAACAATTAAAAAGCTATCCTCGTTGTTGCGCCTTTGAAGACCGATATCCGACTTTTCATAATGCCTGACGTTTTCGAACATCAATTATTTTGTCCTTGTTCACTCAACTTTAGCACGCGCTCCTGTGCTTCTATCTATTTTTCTAAAGATTTCTTAATGGAATTTTTTTGCTACTTCATAGAGCTCTTTTTCTATTTCAATAAACGCATCAACCACGTCCGGGTCAAAATGCGTAGCGTATCCGTTCTTGATCATGTCAACAGAAAGCTCATGCGGGAAGGGCTTTTTATACACACGGCGGGTAATGAGAGCATCATAAACATCGGCAACAGCCATTAACCGGGCAGAGATGGGTATATCATCACCCGATAATCCTTCCGGATAGCCGCTGCCATCCCATTTTTCCTGGTGTGAGTAGGCTATTTCGCGCGCAAAAGTAAGAAATGATGTGGGCGATTCAAGCCGGTTTTCTGCTGCAATAATTGCGTCACGTCCGTATGTCGTATGCTTCTCCATAATCTCAAACTCTATAGGGGTCAGTTTCCCCGGCTTCAATAGGATATTGTCGGGAACCCCGACCTTCCCGATATCATGAAGGGGGGCAGACTTATAGAGCAGGTCAACATTCTCGTCCGTCAGAAATAATTTAAATCTTGGATTATATTTCAGTTTCATGGCCAACATTTTTACATACTGCTGGGTTCGCCTGATGTGGTTGCCTGTTTCACTATCACGCGTTTCAGCCAGAGAACCCATCGCGATCATGGTAACATCCTGTATTTCAACGACCTGCTGCGTCCGCCGTGCTATTTCACGCTCAAGGAAGGAATTTTTATCGATCAGATAATCCCTTGAATCTTTTAATAGAATATGGTTCTTGATCCGGGCAAGCAGGATAGGGGCGCTGATCGGCTTTGTAATATAGTCAACGGCCCCGAGGTCAAAGCCTCTTTTTTCATCTTCCACATCAGATTTTGCCGTCAGAAAAATGACGGGGATTTTCGCCGTTTTTGGGTCTTCCTTAAGGAGGCGGCACACCTCGTAGCCATCCATACCCGGCATCATCACATCGAGAAGAATAAGATCGGGTGGATCTTCCGAAGATGCTATTTTTAGGGCTTTTTCGCCGTCAGTAGCATTTTTTATTCTGTAGGTGTCCTTGAGCAGTCTGCCCATTAACACGATAATATCAGATGAGTCATCTACAAGAAGGATCGTGTATCTTTTCGGAGATTCAGTCAGCTCGGACATAACACCTCCACAAATAGCAACAATGGTTTACCAAAAGGAGTTTTTTCATGGATGTTTCTATGATGTTTCACGCAATGTCATGGCCTTCACGAATTTTCTCAAATACTTGTTGCACCCTTTGATAAACCGGACTGATTGAAATGGCCTTTTGGGCAAATTGCTCTGCGTCTGAATATTTGCCGAGTCCTAGAGATATTTCCGCCAGACCGCAATACAGATCCGGATAGAGCAAATTGAATCGCTCCAGAGCGTATCCATGTACAATCGCTTCCGTAAATCTCTCCTGTTCTTTCAAAAGATTAAACAGATTCAGCCTGGCTTTTATATAGTTCGGATTCAATCTGACCGCTTCCGTAAAGCATATTTCTGCATCCTTGATGTGATCGAGTTTTTTATACAGGATCCCCAAAACATAGTGAATGTCCGAGTATTCGGGAAACGTGAATTTGTAATCTTTAAACAGAAGCACCAGAGCTTCCATGTTTTCTCTGGGGAATACTCCTTTTTCAACAATAGTCATAATATCATTCAGGTTCGGACTGATACTCAGATGCGTTATAAATCCCTTGACGAGTTCATCAATCTGATCACTATTGCCAATGTAGGAAGAAAACAAGGGGAGTATTTTAGCAGATTCATAGCCATGCATTGCAATAATATTTTGTCCGGCTTCAACCAGAGCCAGCAAATCTTTGTCGGACGGGTTTAACCGGCTGGCACGTTGAAGCATGTTCAGAGCAAGATCATATCGCTTCTGCTGGCAGTAAAGAATGCCTAATTTCAAAATAGCATCGCTATACCCCGGATTAATCGTTACGGCCTTTTCCAGTTGCTCGATTGCCTTCGGGATTTGCTTATTGCCGGCGTGGATGATCCCCAGGTAATAATAAACATCTGCAAACACTGGTCTTTTTTCCAGGATATACAACAGGTTTCTTTCTGCTTCATCATACTGACCGGCAAATCCCTGGCTGATTCCTAACTTGATTCGCGCCTCTGTGTAATCGGGATTGGCATCGACCGCTTTCTGAAAGCTGCTGATGGCCTGCTCAATTTTTCCCTGGCCCAGATGAATAACCCCCAACCGGTAATAAGCGTCCGCATAGGTTGGGTGAGCTTTCATCATCTTTATCTGTTGGGTAGCTGCCGAATCCCAGGAAAACAGCCCCGGCAAAACCGTCAGCAGCGATACGGTAGCGACTTTTTCCAGCAGACGTGCCGTCCGTCTAATACCGTAAGGCTGAATACTCTGCCAGTCATTGACGCCTGTATTGGTGGTAAATCCGAGCAAATACCCGGAAGATGCTGCTATTCTTGGTGTTTCCTCTGTGATATAAATGAGTTCGCCAACCGGATAAGAGATGCTCAGAACCGGCTGCCCGATATTCTCTTCGATAATCAGTTTGGATAATATCATTTCTTCTTTTTGAGAACTGGGGTTGATCGTGGACAACGCCCGATGGGAATGGGTATGAGAACCAATGGCGATCTGATGCTGCGCCATTTCCCGAATTTCTTCCCAACTGAGAATTTCCTTATCCTGCAACTCAAGGTCCGGAAGTGCGACATCGCAGGCTTCAGAAAGCTCGGGCAGCAGATACTTGGTATGCTCATACTGCTCCCGTTTCATCATGAGCAGAAAAAAGGCGATGGCATCCTTTTTCTGATCACCCATCGGCAATTGTTTGCCGCCAAAACTGATGAAAGGTTTTTCGCAGCGTTTGACGAGATAAGCAATGATGTCCCACCAGGACATCTGCCGGGCATTAATCATCTGAGTCGTCACAAACAGAATGGCGGGAACCTCATAGTATTTTAATATCGGATAGGCGAGGGTATAATTGTCACGATATCCATCATCGAACGTTATCACCACGCACGGCGTGGATGTCTTTGGAGCAAAAAACCTCCCATCTTTGTAGTGGTCAAGAAGGTCCCTTTCAGACATGACAAGCGTGTTGTGTTTTAGCCACTTGACCTGCCTGGCAAACTCATCTGAATTTAAACCGTAGACCCCGTCGTCAAAATCCGTGTGAAACAGAAAATCACTCGGTCGGATACGATGATAATTCAGGATGATCAGCTTATTTCTCATCGGCAGACGCTTGAACAGGTTGACGAGATTGGAATTGTGCAGGATATTGGCTAGAAGCGCTTTTTTTCCTTCCATCGTAAATCACCACCTAAACTGTTTATCTTTTAGTGAGTTTGATCATAACATTCTTGGCGCGTTCAAATATTTCTTCGTCCAAGCTGTGCAACCACTCTGTTCGTCCCTGCTTGATGTATATATCAAAGTAGATAACGAGGGCAGATAAAATACCATTTAAGCTCCGGATATCCATTTCCTCATCGGGGCGAAGGCATATCTCACTTGCAACATGATCATCAAGCTGCCGTAATTTCTTTTCAACGGGCGAATCTGCCTGGCCTTCTCCCCGGATGCCCTCGCCCTCCTCCACATTAAACGGTACGCTGACCCATTTTGAAACCCTGGTCCAATTTAACCGCGTCTCCTGATTCTTTCGCCTATCTTTCCCCTGACGCCTTTCAATGATTTTATCATAGAAAAAATCCAATGAATATGAGTCCCTTCGATCGCTCTCGGCACGACGGTCAAAACCAGTTCTTTTAAAATCATTCAGAAAATAGAAAGAAAAAAAGTAAAACGCCGATGGATTGTGTATCTTTAAGTCGTTAAAAAATATCTCTTTGAACGCGATTTTGGCATCGGAATCGAAATTGTTATAGGCTCCCCATAAATATGCGGTGATTGCTGAGATGTAATCGGCTCCGCCAATGGCCTCCATTATTATTGCCTTGATCTCTTTTTTTATATATGGCGGTTTGAGGCGTTGAGATAAAATATTCTTTATCACCTCATAGAAATTAATTTCCTGTCCCATGCTCAAGCTCCTTTGCTACGGATAGACGAAAGATTGCACTATGTTTAAAGGGTACGGTTTTTTTGATAAAAACTTATTTTTCTGCGGGAGGAGCATACGAAGGCGGGCTTTGTTTGTCAAGGAGATTTCATCGGGGATTTTATCACCCCCAATATTGCCTTGACATACAAGACCAACAGTCTCTAAATTCCCTTCCGCCAAAGGGGTGAACGCTGTTGTTTTCCCTGTACGATGAAGGAACCTAGGTATCGAGGCGGTACCCCTGCTGTGTAAACAACTTCAGACAGACGTCAACCACCGTGGCGTCATAGAGAGTCCCCCTGTTTTCCCGAATCTCTTCCAGGGCTTTCTCAATGCCAAGCGAAGGCCGGTAAGGCCGGTGAGATCCCATGGACTCGACGACGTCCGCAACACCGATGATCCGCGCTTCCAAGAGAATCTGATCCCCCGAAAGTCCACGGGGGTACCCCGAACCGTTCATGCGTTCATGATGTTGAACGATAATGTCGGCAACGGGATAATCGAAGGCGATGCCTTTGAGTATCCCATATCCGGCCTCCGTATGATCCCTCAAGATATTTAATTCGTTTTCGCTTATCATTCCCGGTCTGCTCAGAAATTCGGCGGGAACATAGATTTTGCCGATATCATGAAGCATGGCGGCAATCCGGACGGCATTGAGATGATCGTCCGTAAAATGCATTTCTTTCGCGATGGCGACGGCCAGTTCCGTCACGCGCTCCTGGTGACCTGCCGTGTAGGGATCCCTGACTTCGATGGCCGTACACAGTGCTCTGGTGATGCCGTCCATCACTTCGTCGGTTTTCCTTGATGAAATATCCTCAACGGTGCCCTCATAAAAGAGGTAATTGCCCCGGTCGTCGTGCACGGCCCGGACATTCAGGCAAACCCAAACCCTGCCGCCGTCTTTTTTCACATACTGGGTTTCAAATCCCTTCACCCGGCCGTTCGCCTTCAGCATATTCCTGAATGCAAGGCGTTGCCTCGGATCAGCAAAAAGCAGCTCCTCCATGTTCGACGCGACGGACATGAATTCTTCCGGTGAGTCATAGCCCAACATGCGGGTAATGGCATTGTTCGCCAGAGTATAGGTTCCTTCGGCCGTCGTCTGGAAAATACCCTCGACGGCGTCCTCGACGATGCTCCGGTATCTGGTTTCGCTCTCCCGCAGGGCCTCTTCCGCAATCTTGCGCTCTACAATCTCAAAGAGCAGGTCTTCATTGACTTTCTGCAGCTCTCGCGTTCTCTGGCGGACCTTTTCTTCTAGTATTTCCCGAGACCGGTGATCCTGCTTTTCAGCTTCTTTGTGGAGCGTGACGTCGGTTCCGATGCAGAGAATCTCCGCAACCTCCCCCTTCTCATCAAGGACGGCTCGATTCGTCCACAGGACCCAAACTCTGCTTCCATCTTTTCGCAGATTTTCATTATCATGGGTCTCATATTGCGCCGGGTCTTTCGAGATGGCCACCATGAGGTTCGACATGTCCCGTCCAGACGATTCCATCTCCGGCAGGATTGTACCCCTTATATTTTTCCCGATGATCTCTTCTTGGGCAAAGCCGAAAAAGGCCTGTCCGAATGGGTTCATGTATAGGATCTTCCCTGTGCTACCGATCCGTAGAATGATGCTGTTGGCGTTCTCGATGAGATTGCGGTACTCTTTCTCATGCTGTCTCAGATCGTTTTTCACGGTCTTTTATCCCTTCATAAAAACTCGCTTTTCGTGGAAGTCAGTATAGGAATTTCAGGCTTTTCTGTCAATTAAAACTTACCACAAGATGTGGGATGCTGTGCCAATGACCCGCTCTATCCCGGACAAGCGACGGGTCTTCGATGAAAATCTTTTTATACTTGCATTTCTTAAGCAGTTGATACATGCTTCAACGAGCATAGGACCTCGGAAAAATTGACGAATTTAGACCATGGAATATGAAACCAAGTCCGGGCATAGCTCTGCTACCTGAATGACGATCATACCTGCGGCGCGATTAACGAAAATAAGTCCCGCGAGGTCGTCAACCAACATTTCTTTCAAGCGGTGGACGAAAAGATTCGAGAGGAGTCTCGCGCATGGGTAATCAACCGACCATTCAACTTTACAAAATGAAAAACAAGCGCATGGTGGTAGCGCTACTGCTCGTGACTATTCTCTCTGCCGGAGCGCTCTTTACCTGGTGGACGGTGGTGCGAACTGACCGCCAGATGCGCACTGATCTGCTTATGCAGGCACGACTGGTGGCGCAAACGATCAATATTGAGCGCATCGCAGCGCTCGCGGGCACCAAGGATGATCTGGAAAGTTCCGATTACCGGCAGATCAAAAACCAGCTCGCCGCTATTCGCTTGGCTAACCCGCAAAGCAGGTTTATCTATCTTCTGGGCCGCAAGGCCGACGGCACCGTCATCTTCTTCGTGGACAGCGAACCGACAGATTCAAAGGACTATTCCCCGCCCGGACAAGTTTATGAGGATATCCCGGCAAGCTATCGCCGCGTGTTTGACACCAAAGTCGAGTCCATCGAAGGACCGGCCTCCGATCGCTGGGGCACGTGGATCTCGGCGCTGGTCCCGATCAATAATACAGCAACCACTTCCTCCGGCGTCATAACCGAAAAAGACGCTCAGACAATTGTGCGCAAAGCCTTGGACTTCTACCGGAAAAACGGACGGGATCGCCTTCTGAAGGAACTCAACAATCCACAGGGGGAACTCCGCAAGGGCGAGCTTTACGCCTTCGCCTACGACCGCACCATGACCATGAAGGCCCATCCGGTAAAGCCGGAACTGGTTGGCCGGAATCTGCAGGGCGAGAAAGACCGGACCGGGGGCAAATACTTTCGAAAAGAGATACAGAAAATCGCTCTGTCCAGGGGAAGCGGCTGGGTTGATTACCAATACGAAAATCCCGTCAATAAAAAGATAATGCTGAAGACCACCTATGTTGAGATGGTGGATGATCTGATCGTCTGCGCCGGAGCGTACAAGAGCACCGGCGATCTGCTTGCCGTGCTGGGAATGGATATAGACGCCCGCGCCTGGAAATGGAATATGGCTTCAAAGGCGGTCCTGCCTGTGGGAATGATGCTGATTTTGTTTATCGGCACAGCCACCGTCTTTTTCTCCATCCGCCGCGTTAACGCTTCACCCAAGCCAATCATGCGGTCTCTCCTGCCGCCCCTGGCGGCTATGGTGCTCCTGCTGATAACGGGTACAGGAGCGCTCCTGTGGCAACAGCATCAGCAGCGGATCACCAAAGATACGGCAAATATTAACGCCTACGAGAAAGATCTCTTTCGCGCGTCCCTGAATCAGCAGGCCATCGGCCTGGCCACTGCCTTGCAGCCCATCACCGCCGACCCTGCCGTGCAAAAGGCCCTCCGCAAAGGCGACGCTGAAAGTCTGCTTGCTGTCTGGCTTCCTGTGTTTAAGACGCTGCACCTCGAGAACAACCTCACTCATTTTTACTTCTTCGATAAAAACCGCATCTGTCTTCTGCGCGTCCACAAGCCTGATAAACGCGGCGACCTCATCAATCGCTTCACTGCCCTCGAGGCCGAACGCACAGGGAAAACCGCTTCCGGCCTTGAGCTGGGGCCATTAGGCACCTTTACCTTGCGTGTTGTGAAACCGGTTTTTGCCGACGGCGCGCTTGTCGGCTATGTGGAATTGGGCAAGGAAATCGAAGATATCCTGCAAACACTTCATGCCCGATCAGGTGTCCAACTGGCTGCGACCATTAACAAGGAGCACCTGAACCGGCAAACATGGGAAGAGGGAATGCGCCTGCTCGGCAGGGAAGCAGACTGGAACCGCCTGCCCCAAAGCGCAGTGATTTACTCCTCTCAAGGCCGCCTGCCCGATGCCTTTGCATCCTGGGTTGAGTCTCTGGACAAGAAAAATGTTCACGGAGAAACGAACCGGGAGATCCCCTTCGAGGGGAAGGATTGGCGTGTATTCGCAACCCCCATGCAAGACGTTTCGGGCAAAGAGGTCGGCAGCCTGCTGATTATGATCGACGTCACGACCGAAAAAGAGGCCTTTGCGCGCCTGATTACCCTGGGTGGAACCGCCGGCGTGTTACTGCTGACGCTGCTGCTGGGATTTGTCTATGTCCTGATCCGCCGCACCGATGCGGGCATCCAATCCCAACAGGCGGAACTTCGGAAGAACGAGGAAAGGTATCGTCTTCTGGTGGAGAATATCAGTGAAACCATGCTGGTCATACAGGACGGCGAGATCAAATATGCCAATATCCAGGCGGCAGCGTCGTTTGGTTATTCGGAACAGGAAGTAATGTTCATTAAAGTATTTGAATTAATTCATCCTGAAGATCGAGATGCCGTAACGAAACGATATCTTCAAAAGATCAATGGCGACAAGACACCCTCCCGGAATACACACAGAATCATCCACAAAAGTGGCCAGATCAAATGGATTGAGCTCAGCTCTGTCCTGATTGATTGGGAAGGACGACCAGCAACACTAAATTTTATCACAGACATCACCGAGCGCAAGCTGGCGGAGGAGAAGCTGAAAGAAATCAATCTCCGGCTCGAGGAGGCCAACGCCCTCGCCAACGACATGGCCAATCAGGCGACGATGGCCAACGCGGCCAAGAGCGACTTCCTGGCCAATATGAGTCACGAAATCCGCACCCCCATGAACGCCATCATCGGCATGGCTGATCTGCTCTGGGATTCCTCCCTCACGCCGGAGCAACGCCAGCACGTCCAGATATTCCGTTCCGCCGGCGAAAATCTCCTCATCCTCATTAATGATATCCTGGATCTTTCGAAGGTGGAATCAGGGCAGTTAAGTCTTGAACTCATACCCTATGACCTCTTCGATATCGTTGAAAAATCCTGTGAGGTTATAGCCGTGCGCGCCCATAGCCGCAATCTGGAACTTGCCTGTCGTATCCATCCCGATGTCCCTCAACATATTCAGGGAGATCCGACGCGGCTTCGTCAGGTTCTTATGAACCTTCTGGGAAATGCCATTAAATTTACCGAGAAGGGTGAAATCGTCTTGACGGTGCTGCCCCTTACGGGGGATGCCCCAGGGAAAACGCCACGGTTTTTACAGTTTTCTGTCCGGGATACGGGAATCGGCATCCCCTCTGAACAGATGAACGCCGTCTTTGAAAAATTCACCCAGTCCGATTCCTCCATCACCAGAAAATACGAGGGCTCGGGTTTGGGCCTGACTATTTCCAGACAAATCGTCGAACTGATGGGAGGGAAAATATGGGTGGAAAGCCGACTAGGAGAAGGCAGCACGTTCTTCTTCACCATTCCATTGGAAGAAGCACCCCCGGATGAAGAGCGAAAACCAGCTTCCCGGCCGGAGATCGACATGCAAGGATTGAATATCCTGGTCGTTGACGACAACGCCACCAACCGCCTGATCCTGCGGGAGACGCTGTTGCAGTGGGGATGCGTCGTCACCGAAGCCGCGGACGGCGAAGAAGGACTGACGGCGCTGGACAAGGCCAAAAACAAAGGGACACCTTTTCATATCGCCATTCTGGACTGTCAAATGCCTGGAATGGATGGCTTTACCCTTGCACAGAAAATTCGCGGCAACCCCGAGTCCGCCTCCTTGAATATATTGCTGCTCTCTTCGGAAAGCCGCAGCGACGACCGCAAACGGGCAAAAAGCATAGACCTGCTGGGATACCTCCTCAAGCCGGTGAAACGACAGGAACTGAGGGAAACCCTCCAATCGTCCCTGAGCAGGGAGAAAACACTCCTTCAACGACATACGCCCCCGGATGAAACTCTTCCGGAGGACCACCGTCCCCTGCACATTCTGCTCGTCGATGATTCCGAGGATAATCGTTTCCTTGTGCAGGCCTATCTGAAAAAGACCAACTACCTGATCGACACTGCGGAAAACGGTCAGGCTGCCGTCGAAAAATTCCTATCCAATGTTTACGATCTCATTCTCATGGATGTGCAAATGCCCGTGATGGACGGCTACGCGGCCACACGGGAGATCCGTCGGCTGGAGCAGGAGGAGAGACGCAAACCCACACCCATCGTCGCCCTGACGGCCCACGCCCTCAAGGGAGACATCGAGAAGAGCTTCCAAGCAGGCTGTGATGCCCACTTGACGAAGCCCATCCGCAAGCCGATTCTTTTGGAGACTATACAGAAATTTGCCGCTCCCGGTCCTTTGGGAAGATAATTTTTTGTTGGGCGGAATTCAGAAAAGTTTATAGGCGAAAAGGAGATACTGCGGATATGGAAGAACAGCAGGCAGGAAAGATAATTGCGCATGTGGATAATGATCTGGCTGATCTTATTCCCGGCTATCTGGCCAACCGGAAAAAGGATATTGCCGCCATTGCCGACGCCCTCGAAAAAAAGGACATGGCTGCGGTCCGAATTATCGGCCACAGCATGAAAGGATCCGGCGGAGGCTATGGATTTGAAACCATCACCGATATCGGCATGCTGATGGAAAAGGCCGCAAAGGAAGGTCGGGATGAGGATATCCGCCAGCAGGTGAAAAGGCTTGAGGATTATCTGCGGCATGTAGAGATTATCTACGACTGAAGGCATTGGGAACGTGCAATTGATAAATGAATAGTCAGGGTACAACCTAAATGTATGGCAAGGCAGGCAACGTTTTTTATTGGAATCAGTTGAAGGTTCACTTCATCTTGCAAGAATCATCAATCCAGCTGGAACTCTTGCCGCCATTCCCGTGTCTCTTCCCATTTCGGCTGGCTCGATTTTTCAAACAGGCAATCGTTGATCACCAGCCAATCCATATCGGTTCGCATAAAACACTGATAGGCATCCTGAGGAGAACAGACGATCGGTTCTCCCCGCACATTAAAGCTGGTATTGACCACAAGACCGCATCCTGTCTGTCGCTTGAATGCGTGGATCAGATTCCAATACCGTTCATTGGTCTCTTTATGAACGGTTTGAATCCTGGCGGAAAAATCCATGTGGGTCACGGCCGGAATATCCGATCGCAGCCGATAGAGTCTGTCCCGGATATCCGCGGGGTCGTTCGGCAAAGCGGCTTTTCTGTGTCGATCAGTTACAGGCGCCACCAGAAGCATGTAGGGAGATGCGGTTTCGATATCAAAATATTCCCGGGCATCTTCCGAAAGAACCGATGGCGCAAAAGGCCGGAAACTCTCCCGAAATTTTATTTTAAGGTTCAACCGCTTTTGCATTTCCGGATTTCGGGGGTCAGCCAGAATACTGCGGTTTCCCAAGGCCCGAGGCCCCCATTCCATCCGTCCCTGAAACCACCCGATGACGTTTCCTTCCGCCAGCAGTCGGGCCGTATCCGCGCACAATAGATCAAATTCCTGGTACCGCCTCCACGTTGCCTGAAATTTATTTTTTAGTCTATCGATATCCCTTTGTATATAGTCAGGCCCGAGATAGGCGCCTTTCATCGCGTCTGAATCCTGATCGGAGCGGGTTCTTGCCTCTCCTTTCCAGATATGCCGGGTTGCAAGGGCGGCTCCCAGCGCACCACCGGCATCGCCGGCGGCAGGCTGTATCCATATCGCGTCAAATATTCCCGCACGCTCTATTTTGGCATTGGCCACACAGTTCAGTGCAACCCCGCCGGCCAGAACCAGACGGTTGCTTCCGGTCAATTGCTTTGCCGTCCGGGCAAGCTTTACAACCACCTCTTCCGTGACCTCCTGAATGGCCAGGGCCAAGTCCATATAGGGCTGGGTCAAATCACTTTCCGATTCCCGGCGAGGGATTTCAAAAAGAGCTTCCCAGCGGCTATCGTTGCACATTCTTAAGCCCGTCGCAAAATCAAAATAGTCCATATTCAGCAGGACAGATCCATCGTCCCGAATATCCAACAATTCATCGAGGATACCATTCTTGTACCGCTTAAATTGGCTGGTATTTCGAATCCCGTATGGCGCAAGACCCATCAGCTTGTATTCGCCACTGTTGACCTTAAAGCCGCAGTAGTAGGTAAAGGCGGAATAGAGCAACCCAATGGAATGGGGAAAGGTTAATTCGCTCAGGATTTCAATGGCGTTTTGGCGGCCAAAACCGATGGTGGTTGTGGCCCATTCACCGACGCCGTCTATCGTTAAAATGGCAGCCTCATCAAACGGGGACGGGTAAAATGCGCTGGCTGCATGGGAGAGATGGTGTTCCGGAAAAAGCAGCGGCGGTTTATGGACAAAGGGTTGGCCATGAATCGTCTTCAGTTCACTCCATAAGAGGTTTCGCATAAACAGTTTTTCTTTGATCCAGATCGGCATGGCCGAGAGGAAGCTTTGAAATCCCTTTGGGGCAAAGGCATGATACGTTTCCAACAGGCGTTCAAATTTCAAAAACGGTTTATCATAAAACGCGACGGCGGTAAGATCTTCTATCCCCAGACCGGCTTCATTCAGAACATAACGGACGGCATGTGCCGGGAAAGATTGGTCGTGTTTTAGGCGTGTAAATCTTTCCTCGTGGGCCGCGGCAATGATATCGTTTTCGCTGATCAGCGCGGCGGCACTGTCATGATAAAAAGCGGATATTCCAAGATAATAGTTCGGCATAGGGTCTTTATGAAAGTCTTGAAACTCTCATCCTTTATTTTTGGGTGGAAGGTTTGATATAGCCTTGATCCATCAAATACCGATACGTATGACGCGCATAGACATCCGTTACCCTGTCTCCCGGGTGTCCGTCTCCCGGATTTGCCCATAATTTACGATTGGGAATATGATGAAGTTCTTCATGGACGGCCGGATACAAATTCAGATAGTCAATCTTGGCATTTTTCAGTAACGGAATAATTTTTTCAAACCGCTGTTGTAACCAGGAATGGTGGTTTTCAGGGGTCATCACAAAGAGCATCCGGATCTGGCGGGCATGGCAATATTCAGACATTTCCTTCAACAGCGCCTGATATTGTTTCAGATTCTCTTCCGTGTAAACTTTATTCAGCCAGTTGGTATAACCATAGCCAAAAAATGAATTAAAAAAACTATTGACCAAATCGACAGACAAAGAGATTGCGTTGGGGAATAAATACCGGCTGACAGGCTGGACAAGGAGCCTGTCAATGATTCCGCCGGTATAAATAAAAAGTTTTATGTTGCTTTCATCCATAACCGGATCGTTTACCACAAATCCTACCAGCAGCAGATCGAAATCATAACGGGCGCCGTCTGACTTCAGGAAACGGTATTCGTCAAGCGTGGACCAGCCCGGTTTTCCCCAATTGAGAATTTCAGACTTAACGCCGTTCTGGTTCAGCAGACGCGCCAATTTATTCGTCCAGATCACCTGGTCTTCGACGCCAACGCCCCAGATAAATGAATCCCCTAAAACAGCGATGCGGGTTAACCCAGGGGCTTTGCGAAGTGCGTACTCCTGATCGTTAAACCCGTAACGATTTAGTTTTGATCTTGTATTATGGGCTTCATTGATTCTGGCATTCATCATTTTTTGCTCATAGGGAATCCATAGAGGCGCTTCCTGTTCCAGGTTTGAAGGAGCATACCTTAAGCCGATTTCCAATATTCCGAACGTAAAAAAAATCGAACAAAAGACCAGCAGTAAATTTTGCAGGGCGACTTTTTTATATCGGAAGATCAACAATCCCAGAAGCACCAGAAAAATTTCAACCGTGACGAGAAAAACACTTTTTTCAATCTCCCCGAATTTGGCCTGTCCCTGGGATAGAAATTGGATCACCCATTCGTTTAAAACAACTCCGGCTATCATCAGGGAAATGCCGAGAATTCTACACAGGCGATTCATGGAATCGCCTGTCTTGGGAGAAAGATTTGGATGATGGTTTTTCATCGCGTTAGAACAGTGTGTAAATAAAAGGCGCCAGCGCAGATCCGCTGGAAAAAACAATCAATCCGCCAAGCAGCAGCATGATCAAAATAATCGGGAGCAGCCAGTATTTCTTGCGCTGCCGCATAAACCCCCAGAGATCCTTCAGAATATCCATCAGTCCTCCCGAACCGTCGTCTTAATAGGGCCTGTTGAAATCATCGGCTGTAAAAATATGATTTCGCTCCGTAAAAACAGAGTTTCTTCCGTTTTTCCATGCTTTTCGCTTCATGGGATCAAATCCCAGACATCTTCTGATCACACCAACCGGAATTAACAGTCCCACAAAAACAACCGTGAGAATGATTCGGTTGGTAATCTTTCCGAGGCCCATGGAAAAATGATACCAAACAAAGGCCAGAGGTTTGAGAATGACCGGGACCGTCATGACCACAAGCAGTATTGCGATTGAAAGAGGAAGGAAAAATGATTTCCCCGTCCAGTAAGCAGCCAGCAGCAGGATAAGGACGATGACAAGTCCGGTGTCTTTAGTATAAGCCTGTGTTAGGCAAAATTTTGATTTCATGAAATTTAAGGGTCCTGTTTCCTTGATAAGAACTTGCTTTTTATGGGAGGCAGTATAGGAACTTCGGGCTTGTCTGTCAATTAGAATAATAGCCCAGGCAAAATGATGTTCAGGATTTTTATCATCTTATTCTTGTTCATGGGAAAAGCTCCGTAAAGCAAAGGTGATGTTCGTATTTACAATAGCCGCTTCAGGGCAAAAAGGAAATACTTTCAAAGCAGGTCTTTCTCAGAAGCAGAAATAATTAAGGATCGGGCGCCCTTGCAAGGGTGCCCGATCCTTTTTGATTAGTGTTTGTCGTGGGATGCAGGGGATGCCGCCACGGCGCCATGGCCTTTGCCATCAACGACCTTGGCGACTCCTTCGAGGTAATGGGTGTAAGTCACATATGCCTTAACATATTCCCGGCCGGCCCGCACACTTTCTTGTGCATGCTTTCTGGTTTCCAGCGCATGGTTGAAACGTTCGCGGATTCCTTTTTCGGTGTGGGTTGCGATGGTCTTGGCCAGCCCATCGATGGACCCCTTTTCCAGAGCCTGATCGGCTTTGGCGACAACCGTTTCACCAGTCTCCGTAGCCTTGATCCCGGTATACGGAGCCCCCTCGCCGGCACGATGGATCCGCACAAGCGTCTCGAAGAAGTACATGTCGGCCAGTTTCTGCGCCGCGGGGTTGAGCTTGCGCACTGCCAGGGTTTTGATGAAAGCTTCACTGATTTCCTTTTCTTCTTCGGCCTTAACCCACTTCAGCAAAGGGTAGACGTCACCCTTGGCCAGAGCGTCTCGCGCTTCGACCACCACCGGTCCGTCGAGGGTGTCGCAGTGGGCCATGCTAGTTTGTGGTACGAGCAGAATCGCCAAAGCCAAAAATGTTATAGCCGCAAATCCTTTAAAACCGTTCTTCATTTCTTTCATTTTTTCCTCCCTTGGTTATGAGTTTTTTGGTGCCTTTGCCCACTAGAACGAAGGAGGGGGCATATTTGTGACAGGCGAAATGAATAAAATAGATGCCATCAAAATAATAATCATTTTAAAGTACTTGGATCAGAGCAAGAAAATAGTGTCACAAGACTCTGCTTTAGTACGTATTAAGATATGGTAGGTTGAAAATAATGGACACCAATGTTAAAGAAGGCAGACCAGACTCGGATTTCTCTCTCCCGTCTCTTTTAACGATGGTTCTATGAAGAACGACTGGCAGCCTGAAATATTTTGTGTCCACTACTGACGACCAACCTCAAGAAAAGGTGACTGAAATTGACGGACGAGGAACTTATGGTGGCCTATGCCGACGGCGATATAGAGGCTTTCCGGACTTTGTATGAACGGCATAAAAAGCGCATCTTCGGATACCTCTTTGCGAAATTAAAGGATCGAAGTGAGGCAGACGATGTTTTCCAGTCTGTTTTTGCCAAGCTTCATGTCGCCAGGCAAAAATACAGGCAGGAAATTCCCTTTTTGCCATGGATATTCACCATCGCCAGAAATGACTTGCTTGACCATCTCAGAAAGAAGAGCACCTACATGAAACACATAACGATCTCCGAGAAGGAAGTGGAGTGCTATGCAGATCCGGCGTCCGACACGGCGAGCATCAAAGTTGCGATTGCAGAGCTTTCCAGTCTAACCGATGCCCAACGCCAAGCCCTGGAGTTCCGCTTTAACGAGGGATTGACCTTTAGGGAGATTTCCGTACAAATGCAAACCACGGAAGACAATACGAGACAAATCATCAGCCGGGCCATTCGCAAGCTCCGTAAACTAATGGGAGGCAAGGAGGTACGTAATGGGGGAAACTAAATCCGAACAAGCGCTGTTGAAGGAATTTGCTGAGTTTATCGATGCCAAGCCGACTGCCCCTGGTGAACCAGCAGATGAGGCGATTCTGCGAATGGTAGGAAAGGATCTACGGCCTGCCCGTTGGAAAGTCTATACCAAATTTACTCTTGTTGAGGTGACTGCCGGACTCTTGACTTTGACCATCTGTCCACAATTCGGTTTAGGCTTCGGTCGACACAATCAGTTCTTGCATGCACTGCACTTGGCGACGTCCCCGGCAGTTTTCTACCTTCTTTGTGGTCTTATTTTTGTGACCCTCGGTGCTGCCCTGGGCGGCCTCGTCTTGAAGCGAGATGAAATCCGCAGTTTCTGCAATAATGACAATTTGTATTTTGCTGGTTATAGCATTTTGGCTTATCTAACTCTCGTTGTCCTTGGAGTTGAGGTTTTCGTTTTCAGTTCTTTGACCTGGATGTTGGGTGCGATGTTGGGCAACCTATTTGGTTTTGGGGCGGTCATCCGGTTGCGACAGGCAATGATCCGGTGACCGTCGATCAGGGGAAATCGAGCGCTGTCTGAAGGACTTGATGCTAAGACTATCGAGTAGTCATTTTGGGGAGTGCCTGAAAAGAGGGATGTAATTGCTACCTGTTGAGTGTCATAACATCGGACAGATCCGGATTCGAGTGCCACGGTTGACAGTATCCCTTGACAGTCCTTTGAAATAGATGGTAGGAGATAACCAAATTTACAAGGATAACATGGAAATAATAGCGCTATGCACCACTCCCTGATCAAAAAGATCGTTTTGCTATCGCTGTCCGTTTTTTTCCTGGCCATCTTGGCTGTTGCTTTCCATCACCATGACAACGCGTTTTTGCTGACCTCCTGTTCTATCTGCAAGGTCAAAATCTCCAACTCCGGAACCATGAGTAAAAACAAGATCGATTCCGCCCCGGCGCTAACGGTCATCTCTCTTGGATTGGCGACGGTTTTCCCTTTATTAGCTACTGCCGTCCATGAAAACACAACCATCTTCATCTCTTCCCAAACAGCTGATATCTGGCCCAATAAGGCCCCCCCCCCCGGTCAGGTCTTAATTCAACAACCGTATAGATTTTATTACGATTGCCGCCGGCGAAGCTCGCTTCAGGTTTTGCGTGCGTCGATCGGGCATAAAGCACAAAACTCTTCTTATAAAATGCTCTCGGTTGACTTAAGTCAATGACATTCACAATAGATTGTGAGACGAAAACAAATATGGCCTGACCAGGAGATAACCCTTATGGAACTGATCAGACGTTTAGCGACGATACCTCTTTTTGAAGGGTTGCCCCAAAAACAGTACGCGGCGCTCGCCGATACCGCCGTGCTCCTCTCCTATGAAAAAGGACAAAAGATTTTCTCTGAAGGAGATGAGGGGGCGGGTTTTTTCGTTATCCTCGATGGTTATGTAAAGATTTTCAAGGTTTCACCGGAGGGGAAGGAATTAACCTACCACATATTCGGTCCGAATGAATCTTTCGGAGAGGTGGCCGTCTTTACCGGTCACGGTTTCCCTGCCGAAGCGGAGGCCATTTCCCCAACCACGGCACTATTCTTTCCCCGCGTTGATTTTGTAAAGCTCCTCAGGGATGAGCCCTCTCTTGCCTTGAACATGCTGGCCGTCCTGTCCTGGCGTCTGCGCAAATTTTCAAAGCTGATTGAAGATCTTTGCCTGAAAGAGGTACCAGGGCGCCTTGCCGCCTACCTGATCCATTTGAGCACAATAGAGGGCAATGACATTGATCTGAGCCCTGATGTCCCGAAAAACCAGTTGGCAACACTGCTGGGGACGATCCCGGAGACGCTTTCCCGGATTATCACCAGAATGACACGGGAAGGATTGATCCGGACAGAGGGTTCCCGCATCCGCATACAGGATCTTGCCGGCCTTGAAGACATTGTCAAGGGAGACAGAAAGCTGAAGTAATATCGGCTGCCGGAGAGGCAGTTTGCTAACGGGTCCAGGCGGATCCGTTCAAGACTCTCAACGCAAAGAGAGGAACATCTTCCATCACAGAAACGAAAGGAGAAAAGATTATGAAAAAGATCAAAATGGTTCCCTTGTTTACGGTGTTTTTCGCGCTTTTGGCACTCTCGCTCTGTCTGCCCGTCGTGACTTATGCCCATTGCGACACCCTTGACGGCCCAGTGGTGCAAACGGCAAGAATGATGCCCCTGTAAAAAGTCAAAAGTCATTTAACGCATTAAAATAATTCAATAAACAGCAATTTTTTCTTGACAAAATATTTAAAATATGGCATATA
>WRPE01000042.1 GCA_009773315.1 Syntrophaceae bacterium | reverse complement strand
ATGCGCTCGATGGCTTTGAGCGCGCCTGAGCCGTCGTTGCCCGCACTGATGAAAACGACATAGGGTTTGCGGAAAACTTTGTCCTGTGCCTCAGCGTAGGTCCGGTCGAAAAAATCCTTGATCATGCCGGACATGTAGCCGAAGTTTTCCGGCGTGCCGATAGCCAGACCGTTGCAGGTTAGAAGGTCATCGAGTGTCGCGTCGCCGGCTTTTTTCAGGATGACCGTTACGTCTTCGATGGCCTTTGCGCCTTCGGCGATGGCCTGCGCCATTTGCTCTGTGTGGCCGGTCTGGGAATGGTAAACGATTAATATTTTTGTCATATGATTTAGAAAGTAGGAAACAATTTTTAGAACAAGGGGTTGCAACCGCCGCTGAAGGGTGGCAAGACCCCTTGTTCTAAGAGTTGTGCCTGTATTATCCAGTTTCTTTCGGTAACAACCGGTTCGATGAACTGGTTATTACTGTTCGCAATGACAAGGGGAGATTTCTTACGGCATTTTATTGATGATGCCTAAAAAGTCGTCCGGCTTTAACGAAGCGCCGCCAACCAGTGCGCCGTCGATATCTTCCATCGCGATCAACTCGCTGATATTATCTTTCGTCACACTGCCGCCGTAGAGAATACGAACGTCATCGGCCATACAGCCATATATTTCAACGAGAAGACGGCGAATGAAATCGTGAACGTCCTCGGCCTGAGCGGAGGTGGCCACCTTACCCGTTCCAATCGCCCAGACCGGTTCATAGGCGATAACAATATGATCAATCTTATTGACACCGGCCAGCGCTTTGCGGACTTGGCGGTTCACGACACTCTGCGTAACGCCTTTGTTTCTTTCGCCATCCGTTTCGCCGACACAAACAATCGGCTTCAAGCCGGTTGCCAACGCTTTCATGACTTTTAAATTAACATTTTCATCGCTTTCGTTAAAGTATTTGCGACGCTCAGAGTGTCCGATGATGACGTATTTGCATCCGGCATCTGCGAGCATTGACGGAGAAACCTCGCCGGTGAACGCTCCTTTGTCTTCATAATACATGTTTTGCGCGGCAAGTGCCACAGTGGAGCCCTTGATGGCCTCGCCGACGCTATGCAAAGCGGTAAACGGCGGAGCCACAATGACTTCACCGTTTTTCAAACCGGTTGTTCCTTCTTTAATCGCGTAAGCCAGCGCCACGGATTCACTGATGGTGTTGTGCATTTTCCAGTTGCCGGCTACAATCCACTTTCTCATTTGTTTCCTCCGTTTTAGCCGAGCGCGGCCACTGCCGGCAGGGTCTTGCCTTCCAAAAGTTCCAGAAACGCGCCGCCGCCGGTTGAGATATAAGATATCTTATCGCTCTTACCGGTTTTGTGAATGGCGGTATCGGTATCGCCGCCGCCGACAATCGTCAGCGCGCCGGAAGCCACGACTGCATCCACCAGTTTAAATGTTCCTGAAGAAAAAGGGGCGAGTTCAAACATGCCCAGCGGCCCATTCCAGACAATCGTCTTGGCCGTTTTTACAGCGTCGGAAAACGCCACGATGGTTGCAGGGCCGATATCCAGACCCATCCATTCATCGGGAATGTCTTTGACGGCGACAACTTTTGTTTCAGCGTCCGCCACGGGCGCCTTGGCGATCACCACATCGACCGGCAATAAAAACTGAACGTTCTTTTGTTTCGCTTTCTCCATGATTTTACGGGCCAGGTCCAGCATTTCCGCTTCACATAGGGATTTGCCGACATTCAGGTCCTGGGCTTTCAGGAAGGTGAAGGCCATGCCGCCGCCGACGATAAGGCGATCCACTTTATCAATGAGATTTTCCAAAACTTTGATCTTGTCGGACACTTTGGCTCCGCCGATAATGGCGACGAGCGGCCGCGCAGGATTGCCCATGGCCTTATTAAAATACTCTATTTCATTTTTCAGCAGGAACCCTGCGGCGCACACGGGCACAATCTTGGTGATGGCGGTATTGGATGCCGCCGCGCGATGCGATACGGCAAACGCGTCGTTGATATAAACGTCGCAAAGTTTGGCGAGTTCCAGGGCAAACGCGTCATCGTTTTTGTCTTCACCCGGATGGAAACGCAGATTTTCCAATAGAATCACGTCGCCTGCTTTCATATTGGCCACGCCCTGCAGAGCTTTTTCGCCAATGCAATCATCGATGAAGGGAACATCAATCTTCAACAGACCGGCAAGAATCGGCGCGACCGGCTTCAATGAAAACTCTTCAACTCTTTTCCCTTTGGGCCGTCCGAGATGGGACGTGACAATCACTCTGGCGCCCTTTTCCCGGATATAATTGATGGTGGCTAAACTCGCTTTGACACGTGTATCGTCTGTTACTCTGCCTGACTTGTCCATCGGCACGTTAAAATCCACACGCACCAATACCTTCTTTCCGCTCACATCGATCTGATCTAAGTAATTCATGTCCATAACCTCTTTTCACGTATTTATCATTTCATGATGAAGGACAACAGTTCGAGCATGCGATTGGAAAAGCCCCATTCGTTGTCATACCATGAAAGTATTTTCACCATTTTGCCGCCGATAACGGTTGTATTGGGCATATCCACAATCGAAGAATGCGGATTGCCGCTAAAGTCGCGGGACACCAGCTCTTCTTCCGAGCAAAACAAAATGCCCTTCATCGCTTTTTGCGAATACTCTTTGAGTTTTTCATTGACTTCCTGCTTGCTCGTTTCGCGCGATAGTGTCGCCACAAAATCGACCAGTGAAACATTGGGTGTGGGCACGCGGATCGCCAGGCCGTCAAGCTTGCCCTTCATATCCGGAATGACTTCTGCAATGGCGCGGGCCGCGCCGGTGGTTGTGGGAATCATGGAAAGCGCGGAGGCGCGCGCCCTGCGCAAATCCTTGTGCGGCTCGTCGAGTACCACCTGATCGTTGGTGTAGGAATGAATCGTCGTCATCAGACCGTATTCCACGCCGAATTCCTCATGCAGAATTCTGACGATCGGCGCCAGGCAGTTGGTGGTGCAGGAGCCCATGGAGATAATGTGATGTTTCGATTTGTCATAGTCTTGAGGATTGACGCCGAAAACAACCGTCACGTCCGCCCCTTTGGCGGGTGCGGAGATCACCACTTTTCTGGCGCCGGCTTTCAGATGTTTTTCGGCTCCATCTTTATCGGTGAATCTTCCCGTGCTCTCCAGAACAACATCTACCCCCAGGTATTTCCAGGGCAGTGTTTCCGGGTCTCTTGCGGAAAAAGCCTTCATTTCCTTGCCGTCAACAATGATGGCATTGGGTGTGGATTTTACTTCGGCATTGAGTGTGCCGTGAATTGAATCATATTTAAGCAGGTGAGCCAGTGTTTTAGCGTCGGCCAGATCATTGACTGCCACGAATTCCACATCCTTGTTTTTATAACCGGCGCGAAAAACCAGTCGGCCGATCCTTCCGAATCCGTTAATTGCAATCTTTACAGCCATATTCTCCTCCTTAAAATTATAGACGAAAGATTAGACAAAAGTCCATGGGATGTCAACCCATTTCTCTTTAACACCCATTTCTCTTTAACGACAATAGTTTAGGGCAGATAGAGTGTTCCTACTGTTACCCGTTTCCCGGTCGAATTCCTTGAAGTTCCCCTGTGAATCTGTTAGAGAAAAAAGAAAGGCTAGGGGCGATGGGCCATAGGCGATGGAATAAAGCGGGGCGCAGCGCGCCCCCACAGAAAAACCTATAGCCTACAGCCTATGAACCTATAGCCTGCGCGAAGCGCAAAAGGAGCTTATGAAAAAAACAAAAATTGTCTGCACCATCGGACCGTCTTCCGAAAAGGCAGACGTTCTTCAAGCCTTGATCTTGAACGGTATGAATGTGGCGCGGCTGAATTTCTCGCATGGTTCGCACGAAGGTCATCTGCAAAAGATCAAAACGATTCGCGAGCTGTCCGCAAAACTTGACCGGCCGGTGGCGATTCTGCTGGATCTGGCCGGACCGAAAATCCGAATCGGCACAATTCCTGCGCCCGGCATTGTACTGACGTCGGGCCATCAATTTATTTTAACCAGCCGCCCGATCGAAGGCGGCATAGAGGCAGTGTCGCTCACGTATAAGGATTTGCCGAAGGAAGTGAAAACCGGAGACAGGCTGCTTTTGGCCGACGGCTTGATGGAGCTAGTCGTTGAAGAGGCGAATGATATCGATATTATCTGCAAAGTAGTCACCGGTGGCCTTCTGACGTCGCATAAGGGAATTAACCTGCCGACTGGCACAATCCGCACGGCATCCCTCACTGAAAAAGACTGCAATGATCTGCTGTTCGGCCTGGAAAATGGGGTTGATTTTATCGCCTTATCTTTCGTTAAAATTGCGGACGACATCAAAAGGGTCAAAGATATTATTGCCGCAAAGGGCAAAGATACCCCGGTGATCGCCAAAATAGAAAAACATGAAGCCGTTGATAACATTGACGCCATCATGGGTATTTCGGACGGCATCATGGTTGCGCGCGGTGATCTGGGTGTGGAAATACCACTGGAAGATGTTCCGCTGATTCAAAAGAAGTTGATTGCAAAAGCCAACGCCGCAGGTAAGCCGGTCATCACCGCGACACAGATGCTGCGTTCGATGGTTTCTTCGCCGCGGCCTACCCGTGCCGAAGCCGCCGACGTCGCAAACGCCGTGCTCGACGGCACCGATGCTGTCATGCTCTCCGAAGAAACAGCATCCGGCGACTATCCGGTGGAGGCTGTTTTGTATATGAGCCGTCTGGTCTCCGCCGCTGAGAGCGGTTTTCCGTTTGAAGAATTTCTGGCTATGATCCCCAGGAATGATATTTCCGAATCGGTTGCTCACGCCTCCTGTGTTCTGGCCCGTCATCTGGAGGCAAAGGCTATTGTTGCCCATACCCAGTCCGGCAGAACAGCCCGCTACATCTCCCGCTTTCGCCCCAGCCAGACGATTGTTGCCTTATCACCCAATAAAAACACCATACGGCGTCTTGCCTTAAGCTGGGGTTGTCTGCCCCGCCTGGTCAACGATCTGCATGATACGGATGATATGATTGAAAAAGCCTCTCAGGCTGCCTTGGCGTCCGGTGAAGCAAAGCCGGGAGATTTGATTGTCATCACCGTCGGCCATCCGATCTGGGTGTCGGGAACGACGAATATGTTGAGAGTGAAAAGGTTGAAATAGGCTAAAGGCTGAAGACCGAAGGCTGAAGGCTGAAGGTAAAAAAGACGATAGGCCAATAGTCTGAAGTATTATTAGGATAGAGTGATGGGCGCGAAGCGCCCACAAAATGGCCTTCAGTCTTCAGTCTACAGCCTAAACCCCTAAAGGAGTTTTTTATGCAAATTTTAGCGTTCAATGGAAGTCCACGTTCACAGGGAAACACATCCGCCATCGTTGCCTCCATGCTGGAGGGTGCGCGATCGCGCGGCACCCAGACCACCGAGGTGCGGCTTCATGACATTAACTTCAAAGGCTGCCTGGGTTGCCTGGGTTGCCGGAAAAATCCAGGGTTTTGCAGCGCGAAAGATGAGTTGAGCCCTTACCTGGAAGCGATCAAAACCTGTACGGGAATGGTCCTCGGTTGCCCCATTTATATGTACCGTTTGTCCGGCCAGATGAAACTGTTTGTGGATCGCATTTATTCTCTTTATGCCAATTTGCCGCAGGGCGGCTACAAATCCATGGTGCCTCCGGGCAAAACTTACGCACTGGCGATTTCTCAGGGTGCGCCCGATCCCGTGCAATATCAGAAATCCATTATGTATCTGACCGGTATGACTGGCAGCGGTCTGGGTATGGATGTTGTGGGGAAAATTGTTCATACAGACAGCGCAGAGAAGCCCGCAACCGGAAACCAGGAGCTTCTGGAGCAGGCTTTTGACATCGGTCGTAAAATGGTCAGATAACGTGGAGATGTTGCATGCAACGTCTCTACGGAGCTTGGACGGCAAGAGTGTGGTCAAAAGTTTATGAACGATGATAAACTATATATTGTCCTGATGGGGCTGCCTGCCCGTGGCAAATCCACGCTGGCCGTGCGCCTGAGGGAGGCTTTCCATAAAGATAATATTCATACCCGGATATTTAACAACGGCAATCTGCGCCGGATTTACAGGCCGCTTAAGGAAACATCCTGCGCCGAGTTTTATTCCCCGAATAATCCGGCGGCCGTGGCGCTGAGAAAAAAATTCGCCCGCATGAATATGGAAAGGGGCAGAGCCTACCTGCGCAATTCCGGACAGGTGGCTATTTTGGATGCGACGAATGCGGGGCGAAACCGCCGGGAAATGATGGAGCAATATCTCGACGACCATCCTCTGCTTTATATCGAGTGTATCAATGATGATGAGGATATTTTGTCCTGGAGTATTCTGGAAAAAACGAAGCTTCCCGAATTTGCTCGCATGGACCGGTTGCAGGCTGAAACGGAGTTTCTCAAACGCATAAACTACTACAAGATGATTTATGCGCCGCTTAAAGTTGAGCGGAATTATGTACGCCTGGATTCACTGCAAAATAAGATTATCGAAGAAAAGCATACCGATTCGATTCCCCTTTACGCACGCCTGCGCGATTATCTGGTCACAGACGAAGTTAAAAATCTTTTTCTGATCCGGCATGCCCAAACGGAGTATAACCTGGAGGACCGCATTGGCGGCGATTCCGGCTTGACTTCCAAAGGAAGGGAACAGGCCGAAGCCCTGGGGCAATTTTTTGTCAAAAAGGAAATATCTTACATCTTTACCAGCAGCAAGCTGAGAACTAAAAGAACGGCGGAAGCTATCGCAGAAAAACAAAGCGATTGTCGGATTATCGCGCTCAAAGAGTTTGATGAAATCAATGCCGGCGTCTGCGAGGGCATGACCTATGCCGAGATTGAAAAAAAGATGCCGCAGGTCTTTCGTGAGCGCGAAGCCCATAAATACGCTTATGTGTATCCCGAGGGTGAAAGTTACGCGGCGATGAAATCGAGAATCGAGGCGGGAATTAAAAAATCATTCTTTCTCAACCGGCGCGCGGAAAATATTATGATTGTCGGCCATCAGGCTGTTAATCGTTTGATCCTGTCACATTTTCTTTACCGGCGCGACGTTGATGTTCCTTATATTTATATCCCGCAGGACCGTTTCTACCACATCGTGTCCACGCAAAATAAAAAACTTTTTGAACTGAAAAGATATGATTGATCACCTACATGAAATATTTTCAAAGAAGGAGAAACTAAAATGACTGAAATTAAATCCAACCCCGAAGAATTCCGCAAATTGGCCAAGAATCCCCATGATGGGCCGGTGGTCATGCTTAATCTGCTGAAGTTCAGAGGCGTGGAAGGTCAAGCCTCTTACGCGCGGTACACCAGAGAAGCGGGAGGATTTGTCGAAGGCGTTGGGGGAAAAGTCTTGTATCTGGGGAAACCCGACGAGTTGCTCAATGGCGAAGAAACGTGGGATTTGCTCATGCTGGTGCAATACCCATCACGCAAAGCGTTCCTTGCGATGGCCAATAATCCCGATTATCTAAAAACCCATCATTTCCGCGAGGAGGGTGTCGAGCGCGCCGTCCTTTACGCGACCGATCCGATCAAATTCAGGGACTTAGGCTGATCCCCTGCTAACCTAACCACCTGATGACCTGAAAGTCACACGAGGTGGCGCGAGGTCACACGAGACTGAAGACTGAAGACTGAAGACTGAAGGTCTGTTTTGTAGGCCCTCGGTGTTTTATGATTTTGGCTGGCGGCCTGCGCCGGTGAATAGTGTGCAAAGCACTTTCCATTCTGGCCTTCAGCCTTTAGTCTTCAGCCTTTTCCCCCTTGCGCTCAAAGGATATTGCTCATATGCTTGCAGGAGGTTGATGTCATTCACAGGATTACGGCAGGAGGGCAAATATGAAAAAAGCGATACTTTTTTTGATGACATTCATTTTCGTTATAACATTTTCTTTTACGGGTTATGCGGCCGATAAATCCATTATCGGCGTATGGTCTTTGCCGATTCTCAAAGGCAAGGACAAGGGCAAGGAAAGATCAAATGTCGAAATATTTGAAAAGGACGGGATTTACTACGGCAAAATTGTAAAACTGACCACAGTCCCCGAGAATACGTTGTGCACAACATGTAAAAAAGACAGAAAAGATAAACCGCTGATGGGGATGTTGATTCTCTGGGGCCTTAAAAAAGAAGCCGGCCGGTATGTCGACGGAAGAATATATGAAGTTGAAGAGGGCTCCGAATACAAATGCTCTTTGGTCCAGATTACCCCGGACAAGTTACAAGTCACGGCCTGTTTAATGTTTCTTTGCGAAAGTCATTACTGGACGAGAGTAAAGTAGCAATGGATTCAAGGCACGAAATTTTACTTTAAGAATTTATTTTCGATAAAGTCAGCGATTGCCTTTGGTTCATTGATATCCAGGCAGGGGACATCCACGTCCAGTTGCACATCCGAGGCCACAGCCAACAGGTTACCATCTTTGGCGCTGATCAATTCCCGTTTGAGTTCCGCGCGGAACACTTCAATTTTCGGATAGTCATTTACCTTGAGCCCCTCGGTGAGAATGATATCCGCATCGGTAATAAATTTATCCCGAATTTCCTCGAATGAATGATCATGATCCACGTCTTGGATGAATGCCAGCTGATTCGGCGATGAAACAACGGTGATATGCGCGCCCGCTTTCTTATGACGATAACTGTCTTTTCCTTCGTGGTCAATGTTAAAACCATGCTTGTTATGCTTGATCGTAGCAACACGCCAGCCCCTGCCGACCAGCTCGGCGATAAGTTTTTCCAGGAGCGTTGTTTTCCCGGTATTGGATTTACCGACAATGGATACGATAGGTATGGTCATTTTTCTCTTAAATTCCTTTATTTGGCAGCTACATACCATATTATAGTGACCATGCCAAATTTTTAACTGCCCACCCATTAAGATTGCTTGACATCCCCGAAAACTGTATGATATAGAACGAACGTTCTATCGACAAGCCTGGCAAATTTAGTCTGGAATGGGTGAAGTTAAACTAAAATAGTTTGACACTCGGTAAAAAAGAAGCTAGGTTTTCAAAACCTAACTTATTGATAATAAATAACATTATGAAAGGACTCCTGTGACGACCGCTGGGAAAGATCAATTCATCAAAATACTGGCGACGGGTTTCGGCGCTGGTCTGTCGCCTGTTGCGCCGGGAACAGCAGGCACATTGATTGGCGTTTTGATCTGCCTGCTTTGTTATCCCATGCCCTGGGTTTTTCGCCTGCTCTTTGTGATTGCAATATCGGTTCTCTCCATTTATGTTGCGGGGCAAGCGGAGACGCTTTACGGAAAAACCGACGATCAACGGATTGTGATCGATGAAATCGCGGGCTTACAGGTGGCGATGCTGCCGGTGGCGATTACCGGCCTGCATTTGTGCCTGGCGTTTGTTCTGTTCCGGATTTTTGATATCTGGAAGCCTTTCCCATTGGAGCATTTTCAGAAGTTTCACGGCGGCTGGGGCGTGGTGGCCGATGATCTTGGTGCGGGCGTTTACGCCGGATTAATTTTGTTTTTATTGACGCTGGCAGGTGTTTTATGAAAATCGGCATCTTGACTATTGGAAATGAATTAATGAACGGGCGGACCGCCGATACCAATTCGTCGTTTATCGCACGGGAACTCAATTTACATGGCTGGCAAGTAGAGATTATGATGTCGGTCGGCGATGATTTTACCGCCATCAAAAGCCGCTTGCATTATTTGCTGACCTTTGCCGACGTAGTGATCTGCACCGGCGGCCTGGGGCCGACAGCTGACGATATTACCACTGCCGCAATTGCTCAGGCATTTGGCCTGTCCTTATACACCGATGAGGTTGTTTTGCAGGGCATCAAAGACAAATTCATCAGGTACAATTTGCGCTGGGTGGAGAATAACGCCAAACAGGCTGTCTTCCCGCAGGGAGCGGAAGTGATCGCCAATCCAGTAGGTACTGCTGCGGGATTTGTTCTGCCGGTTGCAGATAAGCTGGTTTTTATCATCCCCGGTGTTCCGTACGAAACACAAAGGATGGTGCCCGACGGCGTTATTCCCGTCTTGCGCCGATACTTTCCGCAACCCGACGAGCACACAGTCAAGCAGACCATCAAAACATTTGGTCTTGGCGAAGGTGCGGTGGATGAACGTCTGGCGGCAGTGGATTTCGCGGCACTGGGAGTAAGCGTCGGCTTTTATCCCATTTTCCCCGAAAATCATCTGGTGCTGATTGCACGTTCCGCCTCTCAGGATCAAGCGCAAAAAAATCTGCAAAAAGCGCAGGATGAAGTGACGGCGCGCCTGCACGATTATATTTTTTCATACGGCGAGCAAACGCTGGAAGAAATCATTGCCACAGCGTTAACGGAAAAGAAAATGACCATTGCCGTAGCGGAATCCTGCACGGGGGGCTTGATTGCCAATCGCCTTACGGATGTATCAGGCAGTTCCATCTATTTTGAACGCGGGCTTACGACCTACTCGAACGCAGCCAAAATCAGTATGCTGGGCGTTCCCGCTGAAATCATTGAGAAGCACGGAGCCGTCAGCGAGGAAACGGCGCGCCTGATGGCGGAAGGCGTTCGCAAGCTTGCCGGAACCTCGTTGGGGTTGTCTTCCACCGGCATTGCGGGTCCCACCGGGGGCACCAAAGAAAAGCCTGTCGGTACGGTTTATGTGGCACTTGCCGACGTGAACCAGAACGTTTGCCGTCATCACACATTCCGCTGGGATCGCAAAAGAAACAAGCAGGTTTCTACCGAGGCGGCGCTCATGATGCTGAAAAACTATTTGCAGGAGATAAAATAGTTTATGCCCGACTCAACAAAAGACATTCGGGCTTTTCTGGCCATGGAGACGTCGAAAGATGTTTTACAGGCCATGTCCCGCCTTCAGGAAAAATTGAAGCGGGAGATCAGCGGCCGGATCAGTTGGACAAGGTCCGAGGGGCAGCATCTGACGTTGAAATTTTTCGGCGATATTTCACCGGAAGATGTAAAAAACATATCTTCTGCGGTGCAAAACAGTGTAGCGTTGAGATCGCCTGTGAATCTGAAAATTGAAAAACTGGGTGTATTTCCGGATGCCCGCAAGCCGCGGGTTCTCTGGTGCGGCATTACGGGTGATGTGGAAAAGCTCTCCATCCTTCAGAAACAACTGGATAGTGATTTTGCGGGTATCGGTTTCCCCAAAGAAGACCGGCCTTTTCGGGCGCATCTGACTCTGGGCAGAATCAAGGATCCACATGGTTTGACGGGAATCAGCGGAGCCCTAGCTAAATACAGCGCCTTTACCACTGGGGAATTTACCAGCAAGGAATTGGTCTTATTTCAGAGTAACCTGACGCCACAGGGAGCGGTTTATACAAAATTGGCGTTGTTTCCGTTCAAAGGGTGA
This sequence comes from Syntrophaceae bacterium, assembly GCA_009773315.1. Taxonomy (GTDB): domain Bacteria; phylum Desulfobacterota; class Syntrophia; order Syntrophales; family Smithellaceae; genus UBA8904. The sequence continues at coordinate 22,388 of WRPE01000042.1, read as the reverse complement.
TCACGAAGGCAAAAATATCATATTTCGGCAAACAAAAGTTGAAAGAAGAAATATAACAAATTTTAAAAATTACAGTGTGAAGGAGGTCATCTTATGTGTGCAGATATGGACAGATCAAAAGCCGTGGATTTGGCAATCACGCAGATTGAAAGACAGTTCGGCAAGGGATCTATTATGAAGCTGGGCAGCTCGGAGCGTGTAGCCGATGTTCCAGCGATATCCACCGGGTCGCTGAGCTTGGATATAGCGCTGGGAACCTTCGGTGTTCCGCGCGGCCGGGTGATCGAAATATATGGGCCGGAATCCGGCGGAAAAACAACGCTGGCGTTGCATATTGTGGCCGAAGCGCAAAAAAAGAATGGGATCGCGGCTTATATCGATGCCGAGCACGCTCTGGATGTCACTTATGCCAAAAATATTGGTGTGAACACCGACGAGCTCCTGATTTCCCAGCCGGACACGGGCGAACAGGCTCTGGAAATTGCCGAAACGCTGGTGCGCAGCGGCGCGCTGGATGTTCTGGTTGTGGATTCCGTGGCGGCGCTGGTTCCCAAAGCGGAACTCGAGGGCGAAATGGGCGACGCGCAGATGGGGTTACAGGCACGCCTCATGTCACAGGCCTTGCGCAAACTCACCGGCAGCATCAGCAAATCCAAAACCACCGTGATCTTTATTAATCAACTGCGCATGAAAATCGGCGTCTTCTTCGGCAATCCCGAAACAACCACGGGTGGCAACGCTCTGAAATTCTACTCATCGCAACGCCTCGATATCCGTAAAATGACCTCCATCAAGAACGGCCAGGATGTGGTCGGTTTCCGAACCAAAGTTAAAGTGGTAAAAAACAAGCTGGCCCCGCCTTTCCGGGAAGCGGAATTTGATATCATTTTTGGCGAAGGTATCTCCAGGGAAGGCGATGTGCTGGATCTGGCGGCAGAAAACGGCATCGTTGAAAAAAGCGGCGCCTGGTATTCCTACAAGGGTGACAGAATAGGACAAGGCCGCGATAATTCGAGGATATTCTTAAAAGAAAATCATAATATTATGGCGCAGATTGATGGCGAAGTCCGCGCCAAGCTGGGTGTTGTGCCCAAAGACCAGGAAGAATAGTGTGAAAGTTTTAGATCTGGCGGCAGCCCTTCAAAAATCGTATCGCCTTTTGTCGCTCAGGCCGCATTCGGAAAAAGAGCTGGGAAAAAAGCTGCGGGAAAAAGGTTTTCCCGCAGTTGTCATTAAAGAAGCGCTGGAAAAACTCCACGATTTGAAGTATCTCAATGACGCGTCTTTTGCGGTTCAATGGGCGCGCAATCTGGCTGTCAATAAGCTTTGGGGCAATCGAAAAATTATTGCCAGCTTGCAGGAAAAAGGTGTGTGGGCGCAATTAATTAATGATGCTGTTACTGCTGCCCGGCTAGAAATATCAGAAGAAGAAGCGATAGCGGTTTTGGTCAAAAAAAGGGCAGCCAAAAAGAAATCGGCTGCTTTTGATATCAAGGAAAAACAGAGAATATTTCAAAGCCTGATGGGGCGAGGTTTCCCGCCGGGCTTGATTTTAAACAAAATTGGGAAGGCAGCGGAGGAAGAGTTCAATGGTGAAGACGGGTGACGCGATACGGGAAAGTTTTATAGAGTTTTTTGAAAGCAAAGGACATACAACAGTGAGCAGTTCATCGCTGATTCCCAAGGATGATCCCACTCTGCTTTTTACCAATGCGGGCATGGTGCAGTTTAAAAATGCTTTTTTAGGATTGGAAAATCGCGGCTACACACGGGCGGTCACCTGCCAGAAATGCGCACGCGCCGGCGGCAAACATAACGATCTGGAAAATGTCGGCGTCACGGCTCGTCATCATACTTTTTTCGAAATGCTCGGCAATTTTTCCTTTGGCGATTATTTCAAAGAAGAAGCCATTGCCTGGGCCTGGGAATACTTAATTGACGTGGTCAAACTGCCCAAGGAAAAACTCTGGGTGACCATTTATACGGATGACGATGAAGCCTTTGCCATCTGGCATGATAAAATGAAAGTGCCCAAAGACCGCATTGTTCGCCTGGGAGAAAAAAGCAATTTCTGGATGATGGGCGAAACCGGCCCCTGCGGCCCCTGCTCCGAAATTCTTTACGATCAGGGCGAAGGCACCGGCTGCGGACTTCCTACCTGCGATATCAACTGTGATTGCGACCGCCATCTGGAAATCTGGAACAATGTATTTACCCAGTTTAACCGCGACGAAAACGGAAAACTTAATCCGCTGCCCAAACCCAATATCGATACCGGCATGGGACTGGAGCGCCTCACCGCTGTTATTCAGGGTGTCAAAAGCAATTACGATACCGATCTCTTTACTCCCATCATCCACTTTGTCGAAAAAACATCCGGCAAGACCTACGGCAAAAATGCCGACCATGATGTTTCCATCCGGGTCATTGCCGATCACAGCCGTGCCATAACATTTTTAATCGGCGACGGCATTATGCCCGCGAATGAAGGCCGCGGCTATGTACTCAGAAGAATTCTGCGCCGCGCTGCGCGTCATGGGAAAATGCTGGGCATCAACCGACCGTTTTTGAATGAAAGCGCGCAGGTCGTCATCGATATGATGAAAGGTGTTTACCCCGATCTGGTGGAGAAAGCGTCCTTCATTACCAAAGTCATTCTCAATGAAGAGCAGCGCTTCATGGAAACGCTCGATGCGGGGCTGCGCATTTTGCAGGAAGAAACGGCCACGCTGAAAAGTGCGGGCAAGACGGTTCTGCCGGGCGCGCTGATTTTCAAGCTCTACGATACGTTTGGCTTCCCCACAGATTTGACGGCGGACATCGTTAAAAAAGACAACATATCGCTCGACACCGAAGGCTTTGAAACCGAAATGGAGCAGCAGCGTGAAAGAGCGCGCGGCGCGTGGAAAGGCAGCGGCGAAGAGGCTGTCGCCGAATGCTATTTAAAGTCTTCCAGCTCGGGTATTATTACGGAGTTTTGCGGCTACGTAAGCGTCAACAAAGACGCGGCCAAGGTGACGGCCATTTTTGTGGATGGCAAAGCGGTGGATGCGGCACGCGTTGGTCAGCAGGCAGAGATCGTTTTGGATACCACGCCTTTTTATGGCGAGTCCGGCGGACAGGCAGGTGACACGGGGTATTTGGAAGGCGCTGGTTTCAACTTTACCGTTGAGGATACGAAAAAACCCATTGACAAATTTATTGTACACAAAGGCATTGTCCGGGAAGGCGAAATAAAAATCGGTTCGACAGCACGGCTGGTGATCGATCAGGAAAGACGAAAAGCCATTGCCGCCAATCATTCCGGCACACATATTTTGCAGGCGGCGCTCAAGGCCGTCCTGGGCGATCACATCAAACAATCCGGTTCGCTCGTCAATGCCGAGCGTCTGCGTTTTGACTTTACCCATTTTTCCAAAATAAGCGATGAGGAAATGCAGCGGGTGGAGGATATTGCCAACGACATCATTCGCCGCAATCTGGACGTGCAGACGGAAGTCTGCGCGCTGGAAGATGCGCTCAAAACCGGCGCGACAGCGGTGTTTGATGAAAAATACGGCGCAACGGTCCGCATTGTGAAGATGGGCGAAATGAGCATGGAACTTTGCGGCGGCACGCATGTGCAACGCACCGGTGATATCGGTTTGATCAAAGTGGTTCATGAGTCGGCCATTGCCGCAGGCGTGCGCAGAATCGAAGCCGTTACCGGCAAAGAAGCGCTCACGCACTTGCAGAGCGCTGAAGCAGAATTAAAACGCACGGCGGGACTGTTCAAGGCTGGTGCATTGGAAGTTTACGACCGTACCGACAAAATACTCAAGCATGTAAGAGATCTGGAAAAAGAAATTGAAGCCCTCAAAGGAAAACTTGCCGCCAAAGATTCCAGCGATCTGATGAGCCAGATGAAAGAAATCGGCGGCGTGAATGTGCTGGCCGCGGAAGTGAGCATCAACGACGCCAAAACGCTTCGTGATTTTGGCGACAAACTGCGCGACAAGATGGCATCCGGCGTCATTCTCTTGGGCAGCAAGGCCGATGATAAAGCATTGCTTTTATGCATGGTCACCAAAGATCTGGCCGGAAAATATCACGCCGGAAACATCATCAAGGAACTTGCCCCGCTGGTTGGCGGCAAAGGCGGAGGCCGCCCCGATATGGCCCAGGCCGGCGGTACCCAGCCGGAGAATTTGGGGAAGGCAATTTCTGGTTTAGAGCAATTACTGACGAATTAGGCGACCTTTTATAGATTGCTATTTCTAATGCGGGCGCGGCAATCGTGACTGCCGCACCCGGTGTGGATGGAATTATTTTGCTTTAGTAAGGTTTTTGCTGAGTGCTTCGCGATCGCCGCCACTCATGCCGGCCATGTATTTGACAAGCTTCTTACGTGATTCGATGTCATATTGCGTGGTAATGGCAATCTGTTCCATAATCGGCGAACCGCCGCCGTTGTAAGCGCCGATGTTCCGGATACCGCCTGTCGCCGAGCACAAAATATCGCCGAGATAACGCCAGAACTGTGCCTGATCTTCAGCGGACATATTAGGATTGCGTTTGGTGTATTTGAGCAGCGAATCGCCTGTCACGGGATTCATAAAATCTTTCTCGTGGGGGAAGGTAGCCGTGACGCCGCCGGAGATATCACAGAGGATTTCCGATTCTCGAAAGACCGCCTCGCCGGACAGGCAGCGGCCGACATTGCAGTAGATCGAATGGGGAACGAAAGAACCGGGGCCATAGGGCACGAAGCCCTTACCGGGCATGAAGACCTGGGGTCCGCCCAGATCGGATGCCGTATAACCAGCGGCGTAGCCCAGTTCCGTCACCATGATGATTTCCGCCAGTTTTTCCCTGACATGCGATTCCTTGTGGATATTGTTTGCTTCGGCAGCCAGAGCTGCCGTGCCAAGGATAACGTCACCGATAGCGGGTTTGCAACCGGAATAGGAATGCCGGTGAAATAGTGCAAAAAGAAGGGCATTGACTCCGCCGTGCTGCCATTCACCAGCCAGAAAGACCCGCTCCCAGGGAATAAAACAATTTTCAAAAATCATATAAGAGTCCGTAGATCCTGGCATAAAACCGCGCTGGTAATGTTCCCGTTCCCGCAGGGAATGGATGGTCACGACCTGTTTGAGACCGTCCCAGTCGCCGGGAATGGCAAAGGCCACTGCGTAGTCCTTATCCTCGGGACGCATGGCGCGGGTGGGCACAACCAGGACTTCGTCCGCCACGGAGGCCTCCGAAATGTGCACCTTGCACCCTTCGACGACGATGCCGTCCTTTAGGCGCTCCTTGATGTATACGTAGGAACCGGGGTTGGGTTGTTCGGCCGGGCGAAGCATCCGGTCTCCCTTCACGTCCGTCTGTGCACAGCAGCCGATGAGATCTTCCGTCTGGAAGCGGGTGAGCCATTTCTTGAAGTTCTCGTGATATTGAGTGGCCCCATTGTTCATCTTATCCGCTTCAAAAGAGACATTGTAGATGGAGTTAGCCGCGTCGATGCCCATACAACGCTGGATACAACCGCCTACTTTTTGGCAGAGCATGCGCGTCATATCCTGCTTCTTGTGCAGATCTTCTTTGTTTTGATGGATATGGGTAAAGCGGTTGATGCGTTCGCCGGTTAAATGGGAAATGGCAGTAAGCAAATCCTGATTTTCCGGTTTTTCCGCTTCGTCGTAAGTGGTGCCGATGGTGTTAAGGCACCTCATCTGCAATTCGTCGTCGCGGTCGATAAGCTGGCCGTCGAAGTACAAATTACGCTTCATCTTGGTAAGCCCTTTGATGTAATCTTTTTTTGTTCTCATGGCGGTATTCTCCCTTTCTTATAGATAATCTTTTTCAGATTGACACTCTTGCTATTAACCTTATATAGGATACCATGCGTAATTTTTAATATTCTTCTTCTTCCGGAAGTGAGTATAACATATTTATGGATATAATCCTATATTTTATAGATTTTTTTATCCACCTCGATCAGTACCTGCCGGCGATTGTGGAGGGTTTTGGTGTATGGGTTTATATTATTGTATTTATTGTTATTTTTTGCGAAACAGGCCTGGTTGTAACGCCGGTTCTCCCGGGGGATTCGCTGCTTTTTGCTCTGGGCGCGCTGGCCGCACTGGCCGCACTGGGGGCGCTGCATATTGAAGCGCTATTGATTTTACTTTGCGTTGCCGCGATCGCCGGGGACAGTGTCAACTATGCGATCGGCCATTATATCGGCCCGAAAGTGTTTAGTTACGAAGACAGCCGTTTTTTTAAAAAGAAATATCTTCTGAAAACGCATGAGTTTTATGAAAAGCACGGTGGCAAAACCATTATTATTGCCCGTTTTATGCCGTTTATCCGCACCTTTGCTCCTTTCGTGGCCGGTGTCGGCGCCATGAGTTATTTTAAATTCATATTATTTAATATCACCGGCGGTATCGCGTGGATTGGCATTTTTCTACTGGGCGGATATTTTTTCGGTAATATACCAACAGTTAAAAGCAATTTTACAGTCGTGATCATTGTCATCGTTATTATTTCCGTCATGCCGGGTTTTATTGCATATGCCCGTCAAAAATTCATTGCCCGACGAAAGGCAACAGGGGAAGGTTGATTAATGAGATTTAAACTAACTGCCATCATCGCCATAATATTTATAATGTTTTTGTCACTACCCGTAGAAGCAAAAAATATTTTTAAACTAGGCCGTGATATCACCATAACGGAAGAGCAGAAAGTGGATAACGTTATTGCTGTTGGCGGACAGATCACGGTGAACGGGCTTGTTGAGCAAAATGTTCTGGCCGTTGCCGGTTCCGTTGTATTGACCAATAAAGCCGTTGTTCGGGGCAAAGTGATCGTCATAGGTGGTGTTGTAGCCACGGGTAGTGGTTCTATGGTTTTCGGCGATATCACGGAAATAAATTCATCCACTCTGTCATCATCCATTGCCTCCGCCCTGCGGGGTGAATCGGAAGGCTGGTCATTAATCTTAAATGTTATTTCTCTGTGTTTTTTCGCCATTATCCTGATTATCGCGCTGATCATGGCATTGCTGATTCCCCGGTCATTGGCCGTTATTGCCGCTGCCATTCAGACAAACAAGATAAAATCTTTTTTATGGGGTTTTCTGGCAACGCTGATGATTGTACCCTTTTTTATGCTGCTGGCCATATCCATTATCGGTATTTTTTTAATGCCGCTGGCGTTTACAGCTCTCCTTCTGGCAGCTATTATTGGTTTCATCGCGTTTAGTTCACTCTTGGGTAATTTCATCATCACCAAATTATTTCAAGGACATAAGAAATCAATGGTTAAAGACACATTGGTGGGCTTGGGTTTGCTATGGCTTCTAGGCTGGATACCCTTCTATATTGGGACGCTGATAAAAGTTTTTGCCATTACCTTTGGACTGGGCGGTGTTTTACTGACGCTCTCTCGAAGGAAAACCAGCCAGTAGAAAAGCGCCGCCGCTATACCTACCGGCTGCGTTTTCCATAGGCATGCGAGACATCATACAAATACACACGTCATTTGACCTTTAATCTACACCCATTCCTCAGAAAGCACATCACCTTGAATGCTGATAACAACAGCCTTTAAGGGCACTTTTCTTGTCGCTTTTTGCAAGGCAGCCTGGGCAATTTGCATTAATCCCCTACAACAGGGCACCTGCATCATCATCACGGTCAGCGTATTGATTTTGGCCTCATCCACCAGCCGGCGGATTTTTTCGATGTATTCATCCTGCCCAGTGTCGAGTTTGGGACAGGCAATGGCCAGACTCTTGCCTTTCAAAAAACGGACATGAAAATTGCCGGAAGCAAAAGCCACGCAGTCCGCGGCCAGCACAACGTCTTTGCCGCGGAAAAAGTCAGCGGCGGGATTTACCAGATGCAGTTGAATCGGCCAGTGGGTCAGTTCCGATGATTGTTCGCCTGCCTGCGCTTTGCCGGGAATAGCCTGTGCCTTACGTTCAAATGCGGCGTGAGCCGAGCCGGGACAACCGCCTGCTTGGCTCATGACATTAAGATTTTGAGTCGCTGATTTGCTATGTTGCGACGGAGTGTCTTTCTGCTTTTTGCGGGCAATGGAATCCTGAACCAGTTTTTCATCGAACGGCTCGGCATCGCGTTCTTCGATAGCCAGCGCGCCTTCGGGACACTCGCCCAGGCATGCGCCCAACCCGTCACAAAAAACATCGTTGACCAGTTTTGCCTTCCCGTCGATGATTTTTATCGCCTCTTCATGACAGCCCGGCACACACAAGCCACAACCGGTACATTTTTCTTCGTCGATACTAATGATCTTGCGTTTCATGGCGCTATTCTCCTGGTGCCACCTTTCCTCTGTCATTGCGAGACGACCCTCGGGAGACGTGGCAATCTCCGCGCTGTCTCTTAGCCCATCTTCTTCATCGCATCCACCAGTTCCTGCACAGCCGCGGCGGACTTGTCCAATGCTTTTTTCTCATCCGCTGTCAGTCGGAGAGAAATAATCTGCTCGATACCATTTTTGCCCAGCTTTACCGGCACGCCGACAAACAAACCGGAAATGCCGTATTCACCTTCCAGATAAGCGGCACAGGGCAGAATTTTCCTTTTGTCTTTCAGGATGGATTCCGCCATCTCAGCGGCTGCTGAGGCGGGCGCGTAGTAGGCGCTGCCTGTTTTTAATAGCCCGACGATTTCCGCGCCGCCGTTACGGGTGCGTGTGGCCAGCGCATCAATCCGTTCGGGAGACATCAGTTCCGTAATCGGCATGCCCGCCACGGTGGAAAAGCGCGGCAGCGGAACCATGGTGTCGCCGTGACCGCCCAGAACGAGTGCGTGGATATTTTCCACGGAGACATTCAGTTCCATTGAAATAAAAGTGCGGAACCGCGCGGAATCCAGAACACCAGCCATGCCGATGACCCGGTTTTTGGGGAAACCGCTTTCTTCCATCGCCACATGACACATAGCGTCGAGGGGATTGCTGACAATGATCAAAATGGCGTTGGGTGAATACTTGGCGACTTGCCCGGTTACGTTTTTCATAATGCCCCGGTTGGTCGCCAGAAGATCGTCGCGGCTCATGCCCGGTTTGCGGGGGACTCCCGCCGTAATAATGACGATGTCGGAATTGGCTGAAGCCTCGTAGGTGTTTGTGCCTGTGAGATGCGCGTCATGTTTTTCAATCGGCGCAGCCTCTGCTAAATCCAGAGATTTGCCTTGTGGCACGCCATCAATGATATCGATCAACACAACATCGGCCAGTTCTTTTTCAGCCAGCCTCTGCGCCGTCGTAGCCCCGACATTGCCTGCTCCCACCACTGTAACTTTACGATTCATATTATCTATTCCCTTAATATTTTTATTGAATTCACATGCATGTTTTACTATAACAAAACACAAAATAAATCAATCATATGAACTCCGTAATAAAACCGATTCAGGTGTGGCATGGCACAAAGATGTTGTCACGCCTGAATTTTAAAACTCAAAAGAAATGCCGGTTTTGAAGGTTCTCCCCGGCATAGGGTAGTAGAAATTATCCATCCCATACTGGGCGTAATCGATACCAAAAGACGAATACATTGTATCGGTGAGATTTTCAACACCCGCAAATACAGTCAGATTCAGTCTGCCGAAAGTCGGTTTATAATGCACATAGACATTCAGAAGCGTGAATGATTCAAGTTTCTCGGCATTGTTGTTGTTGTCGCCGGACAAATACGCTTCGCCCACGTGCCGAATTTCCGGCTTGATCGTCACATTATAGGGCAGGTAGATTTCCAGACCGGCGTTAATAATGTGATTGGGCACCATTGGCATTTCTTTCTTTTCATTGATACCGTTTTCAAAAGTCGCTTTGTGATAGGTTAAATTGCCGTAAACTTTGAGATACTTCTGCCAAAAGTAGGAAGCGGAAATTTCCGCGCCGTCGTGACGCGTCTTGCCGACATTTTGATTATAGCCTGTATACAATGACGTATAGACGTATTCGATTTCATCCTGCATGTCAATACGGAACAGGGTTATCCCCAGCTTGAGATTTTCCAGGGGATAGTATTCCGCGCCCACTTCCAGACTGGTTCCTTTTTCCTGTTCCAGCGTGGTGAGAAACGACCCGCCAAACCCGTTAAATGACGCAATTTCATCCAGGAAGGGAACGCGGTAAATGGTTGCGTATTTGATAAAGGATTTTGATTTTTTTCCCCAAAGCCAGGTAAGTCCCGCTTCATAAGATCCGGCGCTGAAATATTTTTCATTGTCAAAGCTGTTGGAGGGCATGGAGAAATCGACATTCGTCCCTTTAATCTTCGTCTGTTCGAATCGGCAACCGGCGCTCAAAATCAGACTTTTCAGAAGACTGAATTCATCCCGTATATAGTATCCGAGGCTTTCCCGCGTAAAATTCGCCGCGCTTAATTGATAGGTTCTTTCCCGGTCGTTGAAAATATCTTTTTTGTAAGGTTCGTTATAATAGTCCACGCCAAAGACGACCTTGTTGTGAAATCCAAAAATTTCTTTGTCCAGGATATATTTCGGCGAAATGCCGTAAGTATCTGCTTTCGTATCTGAATATTGATAGGAATACCAGGACGGCCAATTGCTTTGCAGATCTTTCCTGCCATACGTGACGTTCACTTCCATCTGTCCGAAGGGTCCCCAGAAGGATTTTACACCCAGATTAATGTTGGTGTGTTTGTCGCGGCCATCGTTATCATCATTGGCGTTCATCCAATACAGGGGCATGGCGGGCTGATATTGACGGCGGTCCTCACGCATCTGGGCTTTGGTGAGAGCGCCAGGCAACTGATAATCCGCCCTGCTTACGGAAACGCCCAGCGACACGTTGAACAGATCGTGAGCCGCATAGCCCACATCAACGCCGCCGCCCTGTGCCGAATATTTTGAACGATCCCGGTACCCGGATAGGAAATTATTTTCACCGGTAACGGCATATGTCCATTTATCCGTCGCACCGATAACGCCAATCCGCTCGTTGTGCAAACCGTAGCTCCCGGCCAGCGCCGACGCGTTCACGACAGGTTTGCTTTTGCCTTTTTTGGGGATGACGTTGATTACGCCGCCTATCGCTGCGTCGCCGTAAATCACGCTGCCCGGCCCCCGGATAACTTCGATTCGCTCAATCATATGGATCGGCATCGACAGCCAGTTGATCGAGGCCATATCCGTCCGGTTGAGCCGCCGACCGTCGAGCATCACCAGGGTTTTGCCGTAAGGATTGTCGCCGCCGAACCCTCTCATGTCGATCATGGCTTGTGAGGCATTGCCGCTGTATGTCCGGAACTGAATGCTTTCGAGCTTTTCGAGGACCTCAACAACGGTCGTCGCACCGGACAGGCTTATTTCTTCGGCGGTAATAACGGTGACATTCGCGGGTGTTTTGCGGACTTCCTGCGCATCGCGTGTGGCCGTGACCACGACCTCTCCCATTTTAACAGGTTCATCTTCTTTTTGGTTTTGAGCGTGTGCTGATAAAGCAGAAATGAAAGACAACCACAGAACAAAAAGCAGGAACTTCTTCATGGAACTTCTCCTTCCCCCCTCGGGAATCAAGTTTATTGAAACTGTCCGTAAAGTCTCCTGGCTTGCGGCGACCTACTTTCCACGCCTTCCCAACGTCATGCGTCAGTGGCTTGTTGTGGATTTCGTTCCGCTTACAGTTGCGGGGCAGCGCCGGACTTTAACCGGCTTCCTTCAGTGGACAATCTAATCAGGTCAATAATGTCACACGGGTCGATCCGTTATAGGGATTCTGATCGATCCCCACATCGACATCGTAAACCTCTTTTATGTTTTTCGCGGTAAGAACGTCCGCGGGAGTTCCTATAGCATATTTTTCCCCGCTGTAAAGCAAAAGAATCTGGTCGGCATTTTGCGCGGCCAGATTGACGTCATGCGTCACAAAGATAACCGTCAGATGCTGCTCGCGGTTAAGCTCGCGAAGCAAGGACAGAAACTGCGACTGATGTTTCAAATCCAGAAAAACGGTGCTTTCATCCAACAGCAGAATTTTCGGTTGCTGCGCCAGAGCGCGGGCAATCAGCACACGCTGTCTTTCTCCGGCGGAGAGTTCATTAAAACGGCAGCGGGCAAACGGCAGCGAGTCCGTTTTAGCCATCGCTTCACGGGCGATCCGGTAATCTTTCTTGTCTTCAAACGCCCAGGAGCTTAAATGAGGAAACCGTCCCATCAGTACAATTTCTTCCGCGAAGAATGAAAAAATCGCCGGAGACTCCTGCGGAACAATCGCCACCGTTCGGGCGATTTCCTGACGCGACCAATGTCGCGTGTCCCGACTTTCGATGAACATCTGGCCGGTATCTGGAAAAAGCGTGGCGTTGAGAATTTTGAGCAGCGTGGTTTTGCCGGAGCCATTGGGTCCGATCACCGCGACGATCCGCGCCTCGTCAAGAGCAAACGACACATCGTTTATGACAGGTTTGTTCGTGTAACGAAAAGAAATGTTTTGCGCGCAAAGGATCGACATTAATCGCGGCCCTTCCTTCTCATGAGAAAAATAAAATAGGGAGCGCCGCAGAGTGCGGTAATCACGCCGACCGGCAACTCGGCGGGCGCAACAACAATGCGCGCCAGCGTATCGGCCACAACCAGAAAAGATGCGCCGAAAAACGCCGTCGCAGGCATCAGCAATCGATGATCAGAGCCGAACACCAGACGCATCATGTGCGGCACCATGATGCCGACAAAACCGATGATGCCCGCAAGCGAAACAGCCACGGACGTAATGAGCGATGTCACAATCAGGAGTACATATTTCGTTGCCCGGACGTTGACGCCCAACTGCAGAGCGGTTTCTTCGCCTTGCACCATTAAATTAAGTTTGCGTGCCTGCATGTAAAGAATTACAAAGCAGATAACCAGGCATAAAGCGGCAACGGCGATTTCTTTCAATGCTACGCGGGAAAGATCACCCATCAACCAGAAGCTGATGCTATGCAATTCCATGCTGTTGACGATGGACAGAGCAAAAAGAATCGCCGCGGAAAAAAAAGAGTTAACCACCACGCCGGCCAGCAATAGCGAATTATCCAGCAGCACACCTCTGGGGCCGCCCGCTACAATAAAAACCAAAAATACGGTAATCAGAGCGCCCGAGAAAGCCAGAAACGGCACGCCCAAATAAAAGGAAGAGGCGCCGAGAACAATTCCAATGATGGCCCCCAGCGCTGATCCGCCGGAAATACCCAGTACGTAAGGATCAGCGAGCGGATTGCGCAAAAGCGCCTGAAAAACCACGCCGCCCAATGATAAAGACGCACCGACGATTCCGGCAAACAAAATTCGCGGCAGACGTACGGAAAATAAAATCAGTTCCTCTTCGTACGCAGGCGTTTTACCGGAAAGCGCGCTGACGATGGCCCTGACCACATCGGAGGGAGCGATATGGATCGCGCCGAGGCAAAGCGCGGCAAGGCTAAGCATGACAAACAATAAAAGCAAAAGCGAGCTGATTTGTAACACACGTGATAAGGTCACTCGGCGATAGATAGGTGTTGTCCTCCATTCTCTCCAGGAATACTTCTAGAATTTCCGATACGCTTTACAAAGTATTTAATCAAGTGAATTATGGATCATGAAGACGAAATAGATTGAAATTAAAAGTCTATTGCCTAGTTCTACTCCGACATATTATCTTGCATTGTTGTGAAGGATGTGCTATGCAGCCTTCATGGAAAGAGAAACCGTATTTTTCGGGATAGACGACTACATGGCGCTGTATGCTCCTTACATCAAGAGAGCTGAAGCCAGAGAACTGGCGCAATGTTATGTCGTCGGGCTGATGATGGATGGGGATAGGAAGTCTGTCGAGCCGATGTCGGAAAAGGTTCACGCCTCGGAAAGGGGGATGCAAAGGTTGCTGACAGAGGTAAAGTGGGACCGTGACGGCGCATTTGGCGAATACAGGAGACGGATGCTTGCGGAGACCGCCGATCCCCAGGGTGTGCTGGTTATCGATCGGATCTCTTGGGAAGGTTGACAACTGTCAGATTGGGGTCAGTTTGACCTACGTGGGTCAAGGGTTCGCCTGGCCATACGCGATGGAGCTTTTTATTCCACAGTCGTGGGATAATCCGGATGATCCGGAATGTGTCGACATGCGCAAGAGGACCTACATGCCGGCGGATGTCCATTACCGGGCGAAGTGGCAGATGGCGCTGGATCTGATTGATCAGACGAGGGCCGACGGGGCGCCGCACCGGGCGGTGGTGGCAGACAGTTGGTATGGAGACATAACGGATTTTCGCCGGGGGCTCGACGACAGGCAAGAGCGCTATGTCGTCGGCGTTTACGCGGATACGCAGGTTTTTCTGGAGTCTCCCGTTTTTGTTCAACCCGATCCCCCGGAGAAGAAAAGAGGAAGAAAGAGAAAAACCCTGCAGCTTATCGAGACGAATCCCTTGCCGGTCAATGTCTCTGAACTGGGGGGAAGTATCGCTGAAGGAGACTGGGAGCATCTGGAGATCCGGAGAGATTGTCTGGATAAACCCCTGGTGATTGAGGCGGTATCCAGAAGGGTATTCCCCGCTCAAGGCTATCGGAAAGGAATCGCTCATGAGGAAGTCTGGCTGATCATTGAAAGAAGAAAGAAGGATGACGGTAAATATGAGCTCCGGTACTTCTTCAGCAATATGCCCCAGGACATGCCGACTTTGGAGATGGTTCGTCTCTTTCACGAACGGTTCTGGATCGAGCAGGGCTACCAGCAATTGAAGGAGGAGCTGGGTCTGGATCACCATGAGGGCAGAAGTTGGACCGGCTGGCGACGGCATGTGCTGCTGGTCATTCTCGCTTTCGGTTATCTGACGCTCCAGCGCATACAGGAAAAAAACTCGAACAGCAGAACCTGTGGTATCGGAGAATAGGAAGGATGCAAAGCAGCCTTTCCCAATGAATCCATACGCTTTGGAATCATGGAAAGATCGACAATGCCCCGTTCGTTCCTCGGAACGCTGGCGGGACAGGCAAAGAGCGCTGAAGCAAAAATCCTCTCTGCCCGATGTCCGGCACCAAATCGCTTTGTACCTGATGAGGATGTTGATCTGACCATAATTAATTATATGTCGGAGTAGAACTAGGTTGTCATCATCAATTCATGTCGTCTCCGGCAGTTCTCATTGTTTATCAACCTTAACGAAGTCGGTCATCTCTCTCCATAAAGAACCGTCCACGTGAAACGGCCAGTCGTTATGACCGGCCTCCCGGATTATCCATATGCGCTTTTTGCCCTCGGGCAGAGACTCGTATAAGTTATAGGCGTGTTTGATAGGCAGAATCTCGTCTCGCTCGGCGCCGACCACGGCAATGTTCCTCTGAAAAGATTGCAGATTGCCGATACTGTCATACTTGTCGGTCAGCAGCATGGCCACCGGCAGGAAGGGAAACAGAGATTTGGCGACCAAAGCCAGTGTATCCCATGGCGTGATGAGGATGATCCCGGCAATAGGTGCAGTTGTTTGCTTGGCGACAGAGGCGGCAACGCCACAGCCCAGCGATTCTCCCAAAAGATAAAGCGGTTCTTTATATTGTTTGTAGGCGAGGCGAACCGTTTCCAGAGCGTCGGCGACAAACGGCTTTTCGCCTACTTTTCCCGGACGGCCTCCGTATTTCGGATATTCGGCAAGAATTACCCGGAAACCCAGATCCCTAAGAGGCTTCAGATAAAATCCTCTATCAAGAGCTGTCCCGCCGTTACCGTGAAAGAGAACGATAGTTCCATTAGGCATGTGCGTGTTATCCGCAGCGATCAAGCCCCGGTAATCAGAACCTGTCGCCTGCCACAATGCCAGATTCTCTGCCACCAGCATTTGCGCGGATGGCCATTCGTCATTGGGAAAATAAAGAAATTTATTTTGCATGTTACAGCCTCCTAAAAATATGACTATGACCAGAAATAACCACTGTTTTCTCATGATAAGTAATGACGGTCCCCTCTTTTCAATCATCTTGTTAAACGTAGCATATCAGATTATTTTGTAAAGCAGAATAGTTTAATAAAACTAAACCAGTAGGCTACTATTGGATATTGTTTCTTTCATAAAGATGCATCATTTTTATGGCATTAAATTTCCGTTTCGGTTAAGTTGCTCTCTATGAATACAAATTGGCTACTGGTAAACACACCCGAAGCTGCTCGGCGCGCCGCCGAACATTTGCGTCAGGCTTCGATATTAGGCATTGATACGGAATATGATTCATTCCGGTATTTTAGGGAAAAACTCTGTTTGATCCAAATTTACGCCCCGACAACTACCTATGTTGTTGATGCAACGGCTGATCTGGATTTATCATTTTTGGCCAGACCCTTTAAAAGCAAATCCGTTGTAAAAATTCTCCATGCGGCGGATAACGATATCCGCCTGCTTAAAAGAGACTATGGATTTGAATTTCAAAACATTTTTGATACGCACCGGGCGGCGATGCTGCTGGGCTTCAGGCAGCTCTCTCTGGATAAAATGATTAAGGAATTCCTTGGCATGGATCTGAAGAAAAGCAAAAAGATGCAACGTTCACGCTGGGATCATCGCCCGCTGACGAATGAGCAATTGGAATATGCCGTTCAGGATGTGACCCTGTTGCCCGCGCTTTATGAAAAGCAACAAGCCGACTTACGTGAAAAAGGGCTGGAGAGCTCGGCTACGGAAGCTTTTGCAAGAATTGCCACCGCCAGCTGGCAGGAAAGAACATTCGACAGGCGCGGCTACTCGAAAATAAAAGGATATTATGCGCTGGCACGCGAGCAAAAAGAACTGATCAAAAAGCTCTATCTCTGGCGCTTTGAGCAGGCCAAAGAAGCCAACTGTGCGGTGTTCATGTTTCTGCCGGATGACACGCTGGCCGAACTGGTGCAAAAAAGGGACAGTCTCCAAGATATTTTATCGCCTGAAAAATACAGACGCTATGGAAATGATATTGAAAAAATTCTCCAATTGGGAAGAGGGAACCCTCCATTGACCTGACTGATGAGGTGACTCGCTGCGGAGAATTAACGTTCGTCCCGCTTAAGCGGGATTAAAAGAAAAACCCCGGCGGACAGTGGAAAATGTCCACCGGGGTTTTTTAAGATTATTTAGAATAAAATCCTTTTCCTTCTTTTGCCAGTTTTTCCAGAAGCGGCGAAGGCGTCCAGTATTCGGCACCGACCATATCTTTGTATTTCAGAATGGCGTCATACACTTTCTTCACTCCGACCGTATCGGCATAGAACATCGGCCCGCCCAGGTAGATCGGAAATCCGTAACCATAGAGCCACACAACATCAATATCCAATGGTCTTGCGGCGATGCCTTCTTCCAGAATCTTTGCGCCTTCGTTGATCATGGCGTAAATCGCGCGTTCAATGATTTCCTGATCGGTAATGACGCGCCGTTTAATGCCGGCATCCTGCGAATGCTTGATGATGAGTTCTTCAATCATGGGGTCCGGTGTCGCGTTTCGCTTTTCGTCATATTTATAGAAACCGGATCCGGTCTTCTGACCGAATCGTCCCATCTCACAGATCTTGTCGAGAATCGTATTCGCTTTTTCACGCGGCGTGAGCGAATCGTACTTGGCCTTGCGGTTGCGCCAGCCGACATCGAGACCCGCCATGTCGCCCATTGCGTAAGGTCCCATCGGGAAACCGAAATTGTAAATGACTTTATCGATCTGCCAGGGTAGTGCGCCTTCTTCCAGCATGAATCCGCATTCGCGAGTCCTTTTGGCGAGCATCCGGTTGCCGACAAAACCGTCGCAGACGCCCACCAGCACGGGTACTTTGCCGATGGTTTTGCCCACTTTCATGGCCGTGGCGTAAACATCCGGTGAGGTTTTCGCGCCGCGCACATTCTCCAGAAGCCGCATGACGTTGGCGGGGCTGAAGAAATGCATGCCCATGACATCCTGCGGTCTCTTGGTAATGGCCGCAATGTCGTCGACGTTCAGATAAGATGTGTTCGACGCGAGAATCGCGCCCGGTTTACACACGGCGTCAAGTTTGGTGAACACTTCTTTTTTAATCGCCATATCTTCAAAGACTGCCTCGATCACGAGATCGACATTTTTTAAATCTTCATAAGCCAGCGTCGGTTGAATGAGCGATAAGCGTTTGTCCATAACCTCCTGCTTGAGAGAACCTTTGGCCACGGTGTTGGCGTAATTCTTTTTGATTACGACCATGCCTTTGTCGATAAATTCTTGCTTGACGTCGAGCAGCATCACCGGAATCCCGGCATTGGCAAAGCACATGGCGATGCCGCCGCCCATCGTACCCGCGCCCAGAATACCGACGGATTTGATTTCACGAGTCGGCTGGTCATCGGGCAGTCCCGGAATGCGGACGACTTCGCGCTCGGCAAAAAAGACGTGACGCTGGGCCTTGGATTGATCGGATGCCTGTAATTCCGTAAATATGGCGCGCTCGCGCTTCATGCCTTCCGGGAAAGGTAATTCCGTAGCGGCCTTAACGGCTTCAATGCACTTGAATGGCGCGATAAAGCCGCGCGACTTGCGGGAAATGCTTTTGGCAAAATCATCGAAAACGGTGGGAGAATCAGCTTTTGCCTCAAGCGAGCTTACTTTACGGATCGCCCGTTTCTCGTCGACAACCTTTTTGGCAAATAGCAAGGCCGCCGCTTTCAGATCGCCATCGACGATTTCATCGAGAATGCCCATGGCTTTGGCTTTGGCCGCGGCAACCGGCGTACCGGAGGTGATCATTTCGAGAGCCGCCTGGACGCCTGCCACGCGCGGCAAACGCTGCGTGCCGCCGGCACCGGGTAATAGCCCCAGTTTGACTTCCGGAAGTCCCACTTTCGCGCTTGAAAGCGCGATTCGGAAATGGCAACTGAGCGGAATTTCCAGGCCACCGCCCAGCGCTGTTCCATGAATTGCCGCGATGACCGGTTTGGGGGAATCTTCGATAAAATGGCAGACGTCCGGTAAATGAGGTTCCATGGGCGGCTTCCCGAATTCGCGGATGTCCGCACCCGCAATAAAGGTGCGGCCATCACAAATGATAATCATGGCCGCAACGTCTTTATCGGCAATGCCCTTTTCAATACTCGCCTTAATGCCGTCGCGAACGGCCTGCGACAGGGCGTTGACCGGGGGGTTATTAACGGTAATCAAACCAATGTTGCCTTCTTTGGAAAACGCGACGATTTCTGCCATAAGTCAAGCTCCTTTATCTTTAATTTTGTACAATTTTTTGAAAAGGGATGGCACGTTGCCGGCCATTTGTCAAGATGCAATAGCCTTTATTCAAGCGGATTTTTCACAATACAGTCTTGATAAGTTTAAGGAAATAAGATACTTTGAAAAAAAGGCTGCAGGTGTTGAGCACCGTGCGGAAATCATCGAAGACTCCGTCGCTGTGGAGGTGTTTTCCCCGGTAAGGGAAGACTACTTGCCGGATAAAAATACCATGCCTGATAAAGAATAAAGAGAGGACATCATCCATGAAACAATTGTCACTGACGCCGGCTGCCGGAAAGCGGCTGATCGGCAAGGCTATGGCCAAACATCCCGCAGTACTCACCGCGCTGAAAGCTGGAACCGTTGTGGTCATTGCCGGAACGACGAATGGTTATGTGGCAGAAGAACTGCTCGCAGCCATCGGACAGCCCGCGGTTTTCCAGCGGGGTCGTTTTTTTCGCGGCATTGTTTTGCCGCCGGCCCGGCCGAAAAAGGAAGACGGACGGCTTCCCGATGAAAGCGGTTTTCCCGGAGACGTGGTGATTAAAGACGGCGTCTGGCAAAAAGGCAAAACCATTTTTGATATTGTTTCTGATTTGAAGGAAGGCGACGTAATTTTAAAAGGCGCTAATGCTGTTGATCTAGAGACAAGGCGGGCGGCGATTTTGATCGGCCATCCGCAGGCGGGAACCATTGGTGTTTCACTTCCTGCGTATTACGGCCGGCGCGTGCGACTGATCATTCCAGTTGGTCTGGAAAAACGCGTTTTCGGCAATCTGGATGAACTTGCGGCAAAAATCAATGAGCCGGGCGCGCATGGTCCAAGACTGCTGCCTGTCCCCGGTGAAGTCATAACGGAGCTCGAGGCCATTACCTTGCTGACGGGGGCAAAAGCGCAACTGGTTGCAGCAGGCGGCGTAGCCGGCGCGGAAGGCAGTGTCTGGCTGGCGATCAGCGGCGAACCCTCACAGGAAAAAGGCGCGATGGCATTGCTTCAGTCGTTAGTTTCAGAACCTGCGTTTGAATTGAACTATAAATACCCATAAGCTACCCAGCCGCCATCAATATTAACGACACTTCCCGTCATAAATGAAGACTCATCGCTCGCCATGTATACGGCGATACCGACCATATCCCCCACTTCTCCGATTTTTCCCATGGGAGTCCGCTTTTCAATTGCCGCCAGGGAAATCATGCCTTTTTCAATGACGCCTTCCACCAATTCCGTACGCGTATAGCCGGGAGCAATGGCGTTCACACGAATCTTTTTGGACGCCCATTCCGCAGCCAGTACTTTTGTCAGCATGTTTGCCGCCGCCTTACTGGCGCAATAGGCCAGACGTTCGGGTGCCGCCACGATACCGTACATGGAAGTGACGTTGATGATGCAGCCGCCGCCATGGGGAATCATGACCCGCGCTGCGGCCTGGCATCCGTAAAAAACACCATAAAGATCAGTTTCCAGGGCATTTTTCCAATCTTTTGCGGAAAGACTTTCCGAAGGGTGGGCCATGGATACCCCGGCATTGTTGACCAAAATGTCGAGATGGCCGTATTTCTTCACGGTTTCTTCAATCACGTCATTAACGCTTTCCGGATTTCGCACATCCAGAGGCAGGGCCATGGCCTCTCCGCCGTCCGCCTTGATATCTTTTGCGATACGTTCCAAAAGATCAATAGAGCGGCTTGCCAAAACGACGGTAGCTCCTTCTTTTGCATACGCTATAGCAATGGCCTTGCCAATGCCCTTGCTGGCACCCGTAACAATTGCCACTTTATCTTTAAGTCTCATGCATCCTCCTGGTCTGCGTTCCGCCATCTATCATTTTTATGGGAAAAGGTAATTGTTACTCTAAAACATCAAAATTACCGATGCATCCCGGAATTATAAAGCATTCCGGGATGCATCAACTATCCGAAGGCAAAACGGTTTTGATATTACTGCATTTTGCAGCCTGTTTCTGCACACGGCACTTCCACAGACTTTGCGGCGACCATGCCCCTTGGCGCCTCGAAAGCATGCTTGAAATATTTGTTCTCTGCCACGATTTCAGTGTACCAATAGGGCACCTGTGCCTGATGATCGCAGGCGCGCATGGTCCAAAGGCCGGCCGGACCATCATAGGTGAGGCCTTCCCAGGCCTTGATGACAGCGGCTACATCCGTTGTCCCGGCTTTTTTAACTGCTTCGGCCCAGAACATGGTGCCCATGTATGCCTTGCCTCGCAGCCAGGTCGGGTAATATCCCTTGTCCTTGTGGAATTTGGCTACAAATTCTTCATTCTTCTTTGTGGGAATGGAAAGGGTGTAGATTTCCGCGCCCATGTTGCCGATCATGATACTGTCATCGCCCAACGCCTGGATGGTGACTTCGTCATTGATGTAGTAAGAAAACACTTTCTGTTTCATTCCCATGGGACGTCCCTGTTTGAGAAGCAACGTGAGGTCATTGCCCCAGTTGGGCGTGAAGATGGCATCCGGTTTGGCCGCAATGATCTGACTGATATAGGGGGCGTAATCCTTTGTGCCGGCGGGGTGATAGAGCTCTGCTACGATTATTGTGGAGGGGCTGATCTTGGCCATCTCCTTTTTGAAAGCGGCCAGTGCTTCCTGCCCAAAGGAATAATCCTGGACGATGATAGCGATTCTCTTGTAGCCCATTTTCGCGATCAGCTGCGCGAGAGCGAAAGAGCGTCCGTCAGTGCTTCCGCCGGGCCGGAAGAAATTCTTATTACATTTTGCGCCGGTCATGCTGGCGGCATCCATGCCATAGGTGAACATGATGACATTCTGTTTTTCCGCCAGCTGGGCCATGGCCGCTCCCACGGAGCTTCCTGTGCCGCCGCAGAAGAATTTCACGTCATCTTTCAGGATCAGGCTTAGCGCTTTGCGGGTCGCGACATCCGGTTTCAATTCCGAATCGATCGGGACAACTTCAACTTTCTTCCCGAGCAATCCGCCGCTTTCATTAATGACTTGAACGGCGTACAACACACCATCGAGATAGCGTTCGCCGATATCCTTGAATGTTCCCGAAAGGGGTTCCGTCACGCCAAGCTTAATGGTGTTCGCAGCCGCTGCATAAAAAGGCAGTGCCAGCATTAAGACCATGGATAGAAAACATAAACCGTAAACAATCTTTTTTCTCATAAAAACACCTCCCATTTTTTCTGTTGTTGATTTCAT
>WRPE01000041.1 GCA_009773315.1 Syntrophaceae bacterium | reverse complement strand
ACTCGATATCTTGGCGACATGGCGACCTCCTTCATTGGGTTGTCGCCAGTATATCATAATTTGCTAATATACGAAAGATTTAATGTTACGTGGTACTAGCTTCACGTCTGCATAGCTTGTCTCTTTGATGACTTTCTGACCTTTGGCGTCGCGCAATTCCAGAGGAGTGGATTTCTTCGGCGGATAATAAAAATCCCGGCTGCTTTCAAATTCCGGCGATACCAGCACATGATAAATTCGATCCTGCGGGCGCGCATACATCTGGGCCGCCACCATCAGGCAGGCGCTCATGGTCTTGCGGCCTCCGGCAATTGAAAAAAATACGGTGGTGTCCGAACGACTTGTTAAACGATAAGATAACTCCAAACACTTTTTCAATAATATTTCATTTTCTTCTTCCGTAGAAATGTCGTCAATCTCGATGCCGTTTTCGTCGCAAATAATGTGTAGATGCTGATGCGAAAATGAAATGGTCGCCTTGTCTATTCCGTATTCGGCCAGATAACGGTAAAACTGGCCGCTGCCCGACGCCAGCAAGTGGGCATTGATATGCTCGCGTCCAATGCGTGTTGTGATGATATGAATTTCATCAACGAGCGCGCGTTGCTGATGAAGGGCAAAAAGGGTCTCGGTAATCACTTGAGGACTCAGCCCCGTAATCGCCAGAAGAATGTTAGGCATGGCTCACCGATCTTGCTGTGATCTTTCCCAATCCGAAAGTGGTCTGCTTACCAACACGCACCTTTTCGCAAAAATTAATCAACGGCAAATATTCCGCAAGCTTTCCGCAATAGGTGATGCTGCCGATCATGCCGCCCATCAGCATGGCTTGCTCCTGCCTATTAGAATAGCGCCGCCAGTCCAACCAGGAAATTGTCGATTGCGTTACCAGCACATCTTCAGCGCGCAAGACCATGCCGCGATAATCCAGTGCGGGCTCACCGCCGTCATAATATTCAAGAAGCGATGATGCACGCCTGAGCATGGCGCGTGTCAAAATATGAAATGGTAGTTCGGCCTTTAAATTGTTTTGATATTTCAGACGTAGCGGCGTTGATAAGGTTATCTCGATGCTCAAATCTTCGTCATTTTGCAGCGGCTGCGACTTTATGGATATATCCGGCAAAGCCGATTGCTGCAGAATCTTCCCGTCAGTTTTGGAATAGATCAGGACTTCATTGACGGTCACATGTTGCAAGAAGAAAGTAGCATGATTGCCGTCCATTCGCTTGCCGATGCCCATCTGACCCATTTGATCAAAGGCATAAATAAAATACGGCAGATATTCGTTGGCCTTGCCGAATAGCAGGATTCCAAAGTTTAACATATCGCCACGGTGAAAAATTGTTTTGGCGTCTTCCGGCGGTTCAATGACATACGGGTGTGGGTGATTAACAATGCGCTTGCGGCTGTCGGTAACATTAGGATTGGGGATTGTTTCAAAAATGGCGGGGTAGATACAACGAGCGGCAAGAAGGCAATCTGCACAATCCTGCTTTTTCAGGGCGCAAACAACTTTCTTCAGCGCGCGACCAAAAACACCCCGCAGCGTTGAACCCTTATACGGCGGCAATATGGCATCATCTTCAAATATACAGGAAAATACGTATCGGGCGTACTGCATAGTGCTGTACCATCCTAACCAGTATTTTATGCTTTATGATGAGCTTCTTTTAATCAACCACCTCGCAGCAAGCTGCATAGAATTAACACTTGTCCCGCAGCAGCGGGATTAAAAAAACAAGTGACTTATTCCCCGGTATATTTTCCCGCAGCCTTGAGTTTGGCTATTTCTTCCTGTTCCAAAACCGTAAAGGCAATTTTTCCCACGCGTGTAAGCGGCAGGCTGTCGCGAAATTCCACTTCGCGCGGGCACGACCATTTAATCAGATGTTCCCGGCAATGACGGATCAGTTCTTCGATCATCGACGGCGTTGCTTTGGCCGCATCTTTCAGCACAACAAACGCCTTTACCCGTTCAATCTGAGCTTTATCCGGAACGCCGATCACGCAGGCGTCGCGTACGTCGGGATGCAGGTAAAGCACCGCCTCGACCTGCGCGGGATAGACATTCATGCCGGAGGACTTGATCATCCGCTTGAGCCGCAGTTTGAAGTAAAAGAAACCTTCCTCACTCATGGAGAATATGTCGCCGGTGTGCAGCCAGATTTTCCCGTCGGCATGACGCTGAAGCGTTTTGGCCGTCTCCTCGGGCTGCTCCAGATAGCCCATCATCACGGCGGGGCCGCTGATACACAGTTCCCCTTCTTCACCCGCCGGCACCGTCTCCTGTGTGCCGGATCTAACGATTTTGGCTTCCATATCCGGGCAGGGAATGCCGACGCTGCCCTCGCGGTAGGCATTGGCCGGGGTCAGCATGATGCCCGTTACCGCTTCGGTCAAACCGTAGCCCTCCACCAGCTGCACGCTGCCGCCGCGCCTGCGAACGATGTCTTCAAAGCGTTCCTTCACGGTTCGCGGCAGCGTATCCGCGCCGACGGTGGCGCTCAACAGACAGCCTAAATCCGCCTTCTCCAGAAGCGGGCTGCGGATTAAAGCATCGTAAAGCGTTGGCACGCCGGAGATGGCCGTGGGTTTCTTTTTGAGAATGATTTCCGCCAGCGTGTCGGGCGTGAACGTGGGAACCAGAATGCTGGTTCCACCGCTGATGAACATGGCGTTGCAGCAGATGCCCAGACCAAAACCGTGAAAGATCGGCAGGCTGGCCACCATCACCATGTGCTTATCACCATGCGTGATCTTGCGGAAAGCCGCTGTCATGAGGCCTTCACTGATAAAGTTGTAGTTGGACAGCATGATGCCCTTGGGTTGCCCGGTAGTCCCGCCGCTATAGAGAATCGCCGCCATATCGTCGGGTCCCATGGTGGACTGCGGCACGGGCGGATAAGAACCGGCCATCAGCCTGCGCCATGATTTCACCATCGGATCGGCAGGCTCAGCCGGAAGAGGCTTTCCTGCAGCGCTGTTGATCGAATCGGCAGCCCCTGTGACAATCAGGGCCTGAAGACCTGTTTCCTTTTCCACTTCCTTGAACTTGGCGTAATGATCCTCCAGAATCAGCGCCATGCGGCTTTTGCTGAGCGTGAGATAAAAGGCAATTTCCCGGGCGGTCGAAAGCGGATGAATCATGCTGGCCACCGCGCCGATTTTATTGACGGCATAAAAAGCGATCACCCCCTGTGGAATCGTCGGCAGCGCAATCGTCAGGCAATCGCCCTGTTTGAGCCCCTCTGCGGCTAGGGCCGCCGCGCACTGATCAATATCACGGGCAAATTGTTTGTAGGTGGATGAATAATCCATGAAATCGTAAGCAATGGTATCGGGGTTACGCTGCACCGACTGCATCAGCGCTTCAACCATCGTCACACGGGGATAATCGATGGATACGGGTACGTCGCCATAAAATTTCAGCCAGGGTTTTTGATCATAAATAATCATCTTTTCCCTCCAAATGTTTTTTTGAGTTCCTGTTTTAATATCTTCCCCGTGGGATTACGCGGAAAGTCCTTCATAAACTCCACAAATTCCGGCAGCTTGTATTTGGCGATTTTATCCTGCAAATAGTCTTTCACTTCATCCGCCGTCATGTTGCAGCCTTCGTTTAAAATGACGCAGGCGCGGACACGCTCGCCGAGCGCCTCGTCCGGCGCGCCGATCACCGCGACTTCGGCGATCTTGGGATGCTTCTCCAGCGGAATTTCGATTTCGCGCGGATAGATGTTCTCACCGCCCCGGTTGATCATTTCCTTGATTCGTCCGGAAATATAAACGTAGCCTATTTCATCCATGTATCCCATATCGCCGGTATGCAGCCAGCCGTCCTTGAGGCTCTCGGCATTGGCTTCGGGCTTATTGAGATAGCCGATCATGACCGCGTCGCCCTTGACGCAGATCTCGCCGCGCTCGCCATAGGGCAGAATATTGTTGTGGTCGTCCATGATTTCAACTTCCAGGCCGGGGAAGGCCATGCCGATGGAACCAATATTTTCCGGAATGCCCGACGATGTCGTCGAAACGCCGGTCGCTTCCGTCAGACCATAACCATCCACAACCTCGACGCCAAATTTTTCTTTAAAGCCATGGATCAGCTCCACCGGCATGGGGGCTGCGCCGGTAAAGGCCATTCGCAGTTTCAGCTTATTGAAATCGATCGTTTTAGGATCGACAGCGTTATAGATGTAAGAATAAATTGCCGGCACCCCCTGCACGGTGGTGACGCCGTAGCGCATCAACGACGGCCAGAAATCCTTGGGAGAGAAGGACTTGCGGATGCAGATCGTCAATCCCAGATAGATGGATGGATATGTCCAGACACAAAGCGGGTTGACGTGGAACATGGGCAGAATAATCATAAAAACATCGCCAGGCCTGCTGGTGCCGAAAACCGCCTTACCTTTGCAGATGGCCAGTTCGTTGCGGTTGGAAAGCAATATGCCCTTAGGCATGCCGGTCGTGCCGGAGGAATATAAAAGCATCACCGGGTCGTCCAGCAATTGCGCTACCAGACATTCATCGGCAGGGTATTCGCCGAGAATATCCTTAAGCGTGGTTTCGGCAATCCTGGCCGTGTGTTCAACGTCGGTCACCACCTCCACAATAACAGGTTTGTGCGCGGATATTCGCCAGCCCTTGGCAAATTCTTCCATGTAGTCGCTGCCGACAAACGCCACCTTCGGTCTGGAATCTTCAAGCACATAAGCGATTTCCGGTCCCTTGAGCATGTAATTAACTGCGCCGGCCACGGCGCCGAGCTTTTGTGCGCCAAACATCGTGTAATAAATTTCGGGCGCGTTTAAAATCATGACGGAAACGGTATCGCCTTTTTGAACGCCTTTTTCCTTCAGGTAATGGGCAACGGCATTGGCGTGGTCATTCACCTGTCCATAGCTTGCAACATCGTCGTAATAATAGACCAGCGGATCATCCGGATTCTCCCGGACGCGCGTTAAAAACATCTCGGCGATACTGTCGAATTCAATTTTTCTTCCCTGCAGGGCGGCTACCTCTTCCAGTGGCACATAAGTCCGTTTGAAACGCTTGCTTTTGTCAATCATGTTTTTTCTCCTTACGTTTATGCGTTTTTTCTCCTGACGTTGATTGATTCTTTTCTTATATTCATTGATAAATTCTTTGGACGATAAATACTTATCGGCAAACGAAACGATATAGGATTCCTTATATTTCGGCGGTACAATGGTCAGCGGCCACATATGTTTTTTTATAACATCCTCTTCAATGTCATTGATCGAAAAATGTTTTTTGGCGTTGGCCACGGCTATCGTCGGATGCGCCAGCCCATGAAATCTTTTCCGGGGCAGATCCGGCACATCATGATTGCGCCAGTCATACAGAAAGAAATCATGCAACAACGCGCCCCGAGCCGCAGAGCGATAATCCATTTTGAAATATTTACATATCCGATAGGAAAAATAGGCTACGTCGTGAACATGGGCGTAAATGGAGGAATTATGATGAAAATAATCTTTGAGTTTTAAAAACTCTTCATGTTGGAGAATATCCTGCACGGTTTCGTAGTATTCTTTTTCAAACGGCGTCCTGCCCGCCATTTCCAGAATGATTTTATCCTGGATGGATTTTAAAAAAGAATTCAGTCTGGTTCTGATTTTCTTATTGATGTTTTGATAAATATACTTATTCAGGTCAGGGAAAGCTTCGCGCAATCGCTGAAATGATTTTAAATTATTTTCAATTTCAGTATTGCTTAAGTTGAAGTATTCCTCATAAAGGTAAGCAACGCCCCTCCGGAAAGCGGCAAGGGACATCACGGAAAAAGTGTAGTCGATCCAGAAATAGATCATGAAAGCGATCGCCGCAGTTTTGGCAAAGCCTTCATTCAGCAGCACCACACGTCGAGATACTTCCGGATGAACAAAGGTTACGAAGATCAATGCCAGCAATGTCCAGATAATTGAAAAGTGCAGACAAACATGGCCATGAAGATTAAACCTGTTTTCCGAGTAGTCCCAGAGGGTTAGTTTAAAAATCTTTTCGGAAAGAAATCCAATCATGTATTCCAGGCAGGTGATGGCCAGACCGAAAACAATAAACAGCGGCACAAGATGCCAGCCTTGGAGAAAATGCTGCATGAAAATGATCGCGAAAGCGCCCAAGCCGTATATGGGAATGAAAGGACCAAACAGGAATCCCGCATTGACAAACTTCCGCTGGCTGTTAGACCGGTAAATAACCTCTATCACCCAGCCCATGAAGCAATAAATCGCGAAAAGCACAATATAATAAAAGAAGCTTAGCGTGTCATTCAACATGATATTCTGCACAACAATCCTGTACCATTAAAAGTGACTTAGAGAATCGCCGTCTTCTGCATGATGCGATTCCTCGGGATACGTTCTTTTCAGATATTATTTTGCTTACCCCTGTTTCAATATAAAGCGTTATCCGGATAGACAAACTGCCAATGCTTTATGTGAAAATTTGGCTTGATGTTACACGATCGGATGATTTTTGTGAAGTTTTTTTCCCAACTGTTTTTTTCCCAACCGGACAAACTTTGTGTCCCACGGGCAGGTTTTTTTCGATATAATGTCTTTGATTCATTGACATAATATTTATCCACTGCTACATTCCGGAGGCAAAGAGGAAACGCCATGGAAAAAATAAAAATCGGCATCAGTTCATGTCTTCTGGGTAATCCTGTCCGTTATGACGGTGGACATAAGCTTGACCGTTTTCTTCGCGATACCCTGGGACAGTATGTGGAATATGTGCCGGTCTGCCCGGAAGCTGAATGCGGCATGGGAATTCCCAGAGAGGCCATGCGGCTGGAAGGAAAAACGGATGCTCCGCGTCTGGTAACCCGTCGCACCCGAGAGGATAAAACAGAAATGATGGTCCACTGGGCGAACAGTCGCATAGCGGAATTGGCGGCTGAAAATCTTTGCGGTTTTATTTTCAAAAGCGATTCGCCGTCCAGCGGGATGGAAAGAGTAAAAGTCTATGACGATAAAGGCATGCCCGCCAAGACTGGTGTGGGGATATTCGCGCGGATTTTCATGGAGCACTTTCCCCTGCTGCCGGTGGAAGAGGAAGGCCGGCTCCACGATACAGGCCTTCGTGAAAATTTCATTGAAAGAATTTTCACCCTCCAGAGGTGGCGGGAAATCCGGAACGTCAAATCCAGCCGGGGCGCCCTAGTGGACTTTCATACCCGCCACAAATTATTGCTTTTATCGCACAGCACAAAGCTCTATCAGGCGATGGGAAAGCTGGTTGCCTCGCAAAAAAGCCTCAGTATGCAAGACCTCTTTTTGCAATATGAGACGCTGCTGATGGAAGCGGTGAAGCTGAAAACCACGCCGAAAAAAAATGTCAACGTACTTCAACATATGATGGGTTACTTCAAAGAACAGTTATCCGCCGATGAAAAAAAAGAGCTGCTCGAAATTATCGATCATTATCAGAAGGGTTTTCTTCCCTTGATCGTTCCTTTGACCCTGATCGGCCATTATGTGCGGAAAT
Source organism: Syntrophaceae bacterium (assembly GCA_009773315.1). Taxonomy (GTDB): domain Bacteria; phylum Desulfobacterota; class Syntrophia; order Syntrophales; family Smithellaceae; genus UBA8904. The sequence goes on along the minus strand of WRPE01000041.1, from coordinate 18,081 downwards.
ATGATCAGCCTTATCTCCGGGAGCAAATTTATCTGAATCCACATCCGCTGGAGCTGCAACTGCGCAATCATGTGTGAATTGCAGGGAACGGTCTTGCCACCTGCATAACTTAAAGGTCACACGCGGGTGGTCGCGACCGTTCCCTACAGACCGCGAATATAAAAAAGCAGGGAACGCGCGCGTTCCCTGCTTTTACTCTTCCCCTAACTCCTCAATCCCCTATCTGCCCGCCGACCGTTTCAATGCTTCGATGCGGTCTTCCAATGGGGGATGGGTCATGAAAAGCAGTTTAAACCCGTGCTTTGACGGTTTGCCGCTGATGCCGAAGGCGGTCATCTGATCCGGCAGGGGCTCGTGAGCGCTGCGCTGCAGACTTTCCAGCGCGGCAATCATACTGCCGGTGCCCGCCAGATTCGCGCCGCCTGCATCCGCCACGTATTCCCTCTTCCGGCTGAACCACATTACAATGACGCTGGCCAGGATACCGAAAACGATCTGGGCGACAATCGTGGTAACAAAAAAACCCAGGCCATGGCCTTCTTCATTTTTTAAAATCACGCGATCCACAAAATACCCGACGATGCGGGAAATAAAAATGACAAACGTGTTCACGACACCCTGAATCAGGCTGAGCGTGATCATATCGCCGTTGGCGATGTGGCTGATTTCATGACCCAGCACCGCTTCGACTTCATCGCGCTTCATCGTACGCAAAAGACCGGTGCTGACCGCCACCAGGGCATTGTTTTTATTCATGCCGGTGGCAAAGGCGTTGGGCGAATCCGATTCAAAAACAGCAACATCCGGCATGCCGATACCCGCCTGGGAGGCCTGCTTTTGCACAGTGTTCAGCAGCCAGATTTCCATGTCTGAACGGGGCTGCACGATCACCTGTGCGCCGGTGCTCCACTTGGCTATCCACTTGGAAATCGCGAGTGATATGAACGAACCGCCAAAACCGAAGATACCGGCAAAAATCAACAGGCTCATGTAGTTGATTCCGTTTTCATAGAGAAACCGGTCAACCCCGAAAAGCTTCACCACAATACTCAAAACCAAAATCACGGCGATATTGGTTACGATAAACAGCATGACTCTCTTCATGTTTTATACCCTCCTCTATCTGTTCAATAATTGCGTCAGACGGTTTGCAAACCCAAACCTTTTAAAAATATGCTTTATTTTAGTGTCAAGTCGCAGAATGTCAAGTTTTTCTTATTCTGCTGTTTTTCTTATTCTGCCTGATCATTTAGTATAAATTTGGAGAGAGAGCATTGTTATCCCGCAAATGCCTAAAACAACGCCTATCCAGCCAGCCAACCTGATCTTTTCTCTGTAAATGAATGAAATGATCATACCAAGCATAATCGGAGCGCTAAGCGTAATAGGAAACACAACCGCAGCAGGCATAAGTTTTAGCGCTTCAAGGGTGCAATATACGCCGACATAGCTTGCGAAAGCTGCAAGGATTCCATAAAACAAAGCCCGTGCTTTCACTCGTTTCCGCCTGGTCAGAAAGAAAATCAGCAGCAGAATAAAACCGACGGCGTACGACATAAAAAGGTATGCAAATGAATTGAGTTTGTAATGACTTATTAAAAGCTGTCCGATCCTTGGAAGACCGCTTAACGCAAAAGCACCTATGATCATGAAAAACCATAGCATGTTACTATTGTTCTTGTCCCTGGCAAAAGCATTGTTTGACCAGGAGACGAGAACAATTGACGTTAATATGAATAATATTCCGGTTATGCTGATGACATTCAGAGTTGCCCCGAAAAATATAACACTGAAAATAACCGGTATTAGAAACGATGATCTGTAAATTGCATTGGAGTAACCGAAATGACCAACCCGTAACGATTTATTAAAAACAAAAACAGCGGTTGCTCCGCCGATTCCGGCCATTGCGGAAACGGAGCATAGTTCAAATGTATAGCTTGCCGTCGCCACCTGATTAAATTCCGCAAAGAGATAGCCCAGAACGACGGCGGCGGCAAACATCACAAAGGTAAAATCAAAGGAGGATACGCCGTCTTTCGCTGAAAGCTTCGCAAGATAGGCAAAGGATGTAATGCCGAGCACAACGAGTAAAATGTATATAAAACTCATATTTTCAACTCCTTACCGAAGGTTGACCCGTTTATTCATTCTTGTCCGGACACTCAGATACGCACGCCATCCGCAACTGTGCCGTCAATGTTTTATCGCTGCCATATCAAAAGATGACGGGTATGGCAACGAAAGAAAGTTTCGTCTCAGACTACTTCTGTGTGTTTCTTTTTGTTAAAAATTGTGATAGGGTAAATCCACTATTCGGAACATCGGCAAAAACGGTGTTCCGTTTTTTATCAAACGGTTTTCGGCGGTTCGTTTTAAAATCCGCCATCCAGTAAAACGGAGGATACACCATCATGGCGGAACGGATGATACACATTACAAAATTCGACATGGACAGGCTGACCGAATTGATCGACGGAGTGCGTTTATCTCCCAAGGCCAATCAGACCAATCTCGATCTTCTGGAAAAGGAGCTGTGCCGCGGCGTGCTGGTCGATCCGCAGAATATCCCCAGCGATGTTATCACCATGAATTCCAAAGTGAGCATCACGGACACGGATTCCGGTGAAAAAATGACCTATACGCTGGTGTTTCCATCCGCAGCCAATATTGCGGAAAACAAACTGTCCGTTCTGGCTCCGCTGGGCATGGCGCTTTTGGGGTACCGCAAAGGCGATGTCATCAAATGGCCTGTTCCATCCGGCGTCCGAAAACTCAAGGTGGATGAAATCATCTATCAGCCGGAAGCGGCGGGCGATTACCATTTATAACCTGGCTTCCGGATCAAAGTCCGGAATGACAAAATCAAGATATGTAAACACCGGAATGCCTAAAGGTAAAATAACGCAATGGATCTGATCGACAACCTGAAGAACAAGGCCTTGAGGGAAAAGGGCATCCGTGAATCCAAGGCCTTGGAGCTCTTTATTGAAGGCTGCGCCGCCCCCTACCGCGTTTTGGCCGCGGCCTCCGAAATTCGCGAACACTTTAAGGGAAAGCACATTATTTTATGCGGTATCACCAACGCCAAGTCAGGCCGTTGTTCCGAAGACTGCAAATTCTGCGCGCAATCATCTCACTATTCCACCGCTGTTCCCTCCTACCCGCTCAAGCCCGCCGGACAAATCATCGCTGAAGCCGGCCAGGCCAAAAAAGATGGCGCGGAGTTTTTCGGCATAGTCACCAGCGGCAAGCGCGTGAAAGCCAAAAAGGAATGGGCGGAAATTTTCAAAGCCGTTCGCGGCATAAACAAAATCGGGATACATCCCTGCGCGTCTCTGGGCATCCTCGATTCGGAAAAAGCCCGTGAGCTTAAAGACGCAGGCCTTTACCGCTATCATCACAACCTGGAAACGGCCCGCAGCTATTTTAAAAATATCTGCACGACACACGACTACGAAGAAAATGTGGAAACGATTAGCGTCGCCAAAGCTGCCGGTTTATCCGTTTGCGCGGGCGCGCTTTTCGGCATGGGCGAAAGCGTCACACACCGCATCGAGCTTGCCGCAACACTGCGCAAGCTGAATGTCGATTCGATTCCGATCAATATCCTTAATCCGATCAAAGGCACACCTCTGGACCATCTGCATCCGTTGCCGCCGATGGAAATTCTCATGACCATCGCGGTTTTCCGCTTCATGCTCCCGGATAAAGACATTAAATTGTGCGGCGGCAAAGAGAAGAATCTGCGTCAGCTTCTGCCACTGGGCATTATCGCCGGGGCGAATTCTCTGATGACCGGAAATTATCTGACCACCACAGGCCGAGACAGCGAACTGGACCACGAGATGATTGCCGATCTGGGGCTCATCCCGACACGAGATATTGATATTTGTAAATGCGGGGCTGAAGGGAAAAACGCCTGTATGGGCAAGACAACCCTCAGGAAAAAAGCAGCGCGGAAATAACGGTCATCCTTCTGATGTGTGCTTTTGATTTATCTTATTCTGTGCGAACATAAAGGGTTGCATCTAGACAAACGTGATCCCGTAAATCAATGGGCGCGAGAGGTTTGTGTCCAATACAAAAGAAGGCAAAGCACAAACCGGGATAATGGAAAATGGAAAGAGGCGCGTGGGATGCGCCTCTTTTTTCTGAGATTCTACGAGGGATGGAATCCATCATGACTCTGGTCTTGGTGGAGGGGGTTCCGGAGGAACAGGTGGCTCATGTCCGTGTTCCAAGGGTGGCGGTGGGATATAGGGTTTTGTTTCTCCAGGAGTAGGTATGTATTGCTCAAGAGTGTTGCCTCTTCTCTCTCCGGGTTGGCTGTTGATATCCAGAGACTGAAACACGCCGGACGAAGGATTCGTTTCCTGTTTTAACGTGTTTAGCTCACCAGGAGTAAAGGCTCTCAATTGCGGCGCCTGATTTTCCCCGGAGACAATCATGGCATGACCCGCGGTGATCCTCTGAATGTCTTGCGGCATTTTGGAGTTGTATACGTACCCTTCGCCTTTTTCAAATAATGCACCGGAAATGCCGTTAAGATGATAATTAAATAAGATGGTTCCCCGCACGCCGCAAACAGAGGTCGGTGTATGGACTTCATAGCGCCCACCGGCGCCGCCAATGTTTTTGACCGTGTTTTGAATTTTCCCCCGCAGCAAACTGATGACACTGACGTTTTTGTCCTTGCCGGACATGTAGTCGCTTATTTTCAGCCTTGTGTTCTCCGCCAGTCGCAGGATATTGCCGTCGTTGAAAGAAACTTCCACCCTTGATTTGCCTTTTGTGCGAATGATATCTCCCGTGTTTACCGTATCACCGGTAATCAGTTTTCTGGCCTGTGTATCACCGGCCGGCATAATATCCACATTACCGGTGATGCCGGTGATCTTGCCGATTGGCGCCGCCCAGGCAACCATCGCGACAAGCAGAATGGATACTATTAACCAGGCTACGATAGAAAGTTTTTTCATGAGTTGATCCTCCTTTTATTCACACAGCGTTCCATGGTTTGTTAAAATTTAAATTCCACGCCCGCTGTGAAAATATGATCGTCATATTCGTAAATGGGGATGTTGGAATCCGCCCGGACATATTTGTATTGCATTACAAAACCCGCGTTTTTGATTATTTCCCAATTCAAACCAATTGATGCATTATAGATCAGGTCCCTCCGGCTTTCGGATTTGATCGCCCAGTCATAACCCATGAAGGGTTGTTCATAGGTGTAATTCTGAAGAGCGCAGCCGCCGGTGGCCTGAAGATACAGGTAACCGACTTTTTGCGTTATCGACTGGGGCAGCAACGGAATATTTACATTTCCCGATAAACGGTGCATTTTGTTATCCCAATAAATGCCGTCCGTCCGGTCTTCACTGTAATCATAGCGCAAAGACAAGAAACCTTTGTCCGCGTAAAACCAGGTCCAACTCATATACGCTCGCGGGCCAATGGCGTCGCGGTTGTTTGCTGCAAAAAGAAGCCTCTGATTGTAGTATTCCTTCTTGTCGTAACCCAGAAAAACTTCCAGAATGTTGTTTTGTGTCGCAAGAATTTTTACGATGGTGCCCGCCGTCCCATATTCCAGGTATCTTTTCAGATTCGCCTGTTCATCAGGGATCACATCAGGATCGGTTCTCAGCAGATAGCCTGTGAAGCTGGCCAGCGCGCTTATGGAAAACCTGCCGAAATTATAACCGGGCAAAACAGCAACGGTGTGGGACATCGAGTCATGAGAGTGAACATAATTTTGATTATAGGTTGCGTTGAAGGCATACAGGGCGGAAAAAAGCCACGGCCCATTAAGGCGAGGCGCAAATTCCGCACGCAAGGACGGTCTGAAAAAACCGCTGCCAGGACCGGCTATTCCCGGTGCGAAGGCTGCATTGCGCGGTTTTAAAATTAAATTTGAATCATAACCGCCATAAAGCCCCAGTGTGATGCGAAGCGGTCTCCCCGAGAAAATGTTTTTTTCTATGATTTCCTGATAACGGCGGGAGTTGGCCGCCAGATCGGATGTGGGATCGTAGGCGGCGGTTGCCTTGAATCTTTCCTTTGCCTTTTCCAGCTGCTGTTCCATAAGATAGCATAAACCGATTTCATAATCGGCGGACTGCGCCAGTTTTGGATTCAGCGTCTTGGCCTTTTCAAATGCGGCAATGGCTTCTGCGCACTGGTTCTTTTTGGCTAAAACCATTCCTTCCCAGTATGAGATGTTGGCAGGGTCGATTTTTTCATTTTGAGCTTTACTAATCCATTTTTGGGCATCGTCCAGTTTGTTTAACTGATACAGAACGCTGATATATTCTGTTACGGCTTCCTTGACCGGCGGGGAGAGTGTCATAGCGTCCTGCAGATGTTTCAGCGCCTTATCGTATTCATTTGTATGTTTATAGGCCATACCCAGATAATAGGCGGCGGCGGATGATTGTGGATCACTTATTCTTGCTTTTTCCAAAACGTCAATCGCTTCATCATAGTTTTCGACTGAGAGTTGTTTGATGCCTTGTTCCAAATAATCGCCTTTTGTCTGGCTGTATCCGGTCGCTGCCAGAAACAGGCAAAAAAAGCAAATTACAATAATTATCGGTTTCTTTTGCATGAATATCCTCCGTTCCCCTGCTCAGTAACTTCAAGAAAGCTTGTGATAAGACGTCGACCCGGCCGTATGGATCGCTACGCGCCATTAGCTTAAGACGAATCTTTTATAATCACTTATACACAACTTGAGCGTTTTTTTCCATAGATTAAAAAATGATGATTGCTTTTTAGATTAACGAAAAATATTTCCTCTATACAAGATCAACGCAATTACATTTCCGCCATCGGGTATTCGGTCTTTATTGCCATCAAAAACCTGGCATGTAAAACATGGGAAATTTGTCTATTGTAAAGAAAATCGACGTTAGTGAATACTGTTCGAAAAAGCGCATGCTCTCAAGAATTGCCGACAGATGACTAATAAGCAAAATATATTTTACAAGTGCGTAGAACCCGGATGAATCGAGATAAACGTATCGCCTGCTTAGTCCGCTTCCGTATCCGCGATGGTGATTTCGGCCGGAACGTCCGGCATGACTTCCACCGCTTTTAATTTGCCGGCCAGCGTGCGCGTCTTTTTCTGCGCGTCGTCCACGGAGCTTGCGGCCTGGTCCAGTCTTTTGCGCACGGCATCAAGCGAATCGCCGAACCGGCCGAACGCCGCTTTCACCTCGCCCAACACTTTCCACACTTCGCCGGAACGCTTCTGAATCGCCAGCGTGCGGAAACCCATTTGCAGACTATTGAGAAACGCGGCAAACGTCGAGGGCCCGGAAATCACGATACGGTATTCTCGCTGCAGGTGCGAAACTAGCGCCGTGCGGCGAATCACCTCGGCGTAAAGCCCCTCCGACGGCAGAAACATGATGCCGAAATCCGTGGTTTTGGGAGGAGCAAGATATTTTTGCGATATGTCTTTGGCCGCCTTTTTAATACTGTTCTCCAATTGCCTGACGGCATCTTCCGCTCCGGACGCATCGGCTTTTTCCTGCGCCTCCATCAGTCGGGAGTAGTCTTCCACCGGAAATTTGGCGTCCACCGGAATCAGCACGAAATCGGAGGGTGAATCGCCCTGGCCGGGAAGTTTGATGGCAAATTCGACAAAATCGCTCCCGTGCTCGTGTATTTTGACATTCCTTAAATATTGCTCCGGAGACAAAATCTCTTCCAGAAGAGCACCCAGTTGGACTTCCCCCCAAGTGCCGCGCGACTTGACGTTGGTGAGTACTTTTTTCAAATCCCCCACGCCCGCGGCCAGCGTGCGCATATCGCCCAGACCCTGATGAACCTGCTCCAGCCGTTCGGATACCTGCTTGAAAGATTCGCCCAGGCGCTTCTCCAGCGTGCCCTGCAATTTTTCATCGACGGTTTCACGCATGCGGTCGAGCTGGCGTGTATTGTCTTCCTGGATTTGTTTGAGCTTCTCGTCAATGACCAGACGGATATCATCCATCTTTTTTTCATTGGTCGCGGTAAGGATGGACAGTTGCCTGCCAAAGCTTTCCATCTGATCGTTTTGCATTTTGGCAATATCGGCCATGCGCGTCTGGACGGAATCGCCGAAGGATTTCAGTGATCCCGCCAATTCCGCTCTTTCCTGCTGAGACTGAAGCTGCGTCTCTGCGCGCAACCGGACAATTTCATCACGGACTGAACGATCTGTTCTTTCCTGCGCGTCTTGCAGAGCGTCCAGTTTGCCGGCAAGTGGCGTCCAATCGACGGAGTTTCGCTTCAACTGCCAGATCTGCAGCACGACAATGATCAGCAGAAATATAAAAATGATGTAAGATAATATTTCCATTTAATCCATTAATTATCAAATATCGTTCAGAAAACGTGGCTGAATATAATGGCCAAAATCTTAAAATGTCAAGTAAAATAAGGGATTGTAAAAAACCTGGAATGGCGGGGCATCTTTTGATACGGCTATGGCGATCGATATTATCTATAATGATGGGCTATTTTTCTTTTGACTGAAACCGTCCCGTGTTATGATTAGATAAATCTTGACAGTAAAAGAAGAGCGGAATGATTTTCGAAACGCTTTGTGCGGGTTTACTGATTTATCCTGATCAGTCTAAGGGAGGGGCGTCATGAAAGAAAAGTAAGATTTCAATATCAGTCGCCGGTCATTTCTTAAGATCAGCGCCGGCGCTGCGGCTTTGGCCGGCGTGTCGCTTCCGAGAACGGCATCCGCACGGACGGAGAAACAACAAAAATATCTACGCGCCGGATATGTCCCATACGGTTTTGCTTTGGGGCACCTGGATTCACAATATCTTTTTCCTTTTATTTTTTCTTTCTTTCCTGGCGCACATGGCAGCGATTGCGCTCCGGCCCAACTGGCCGATGGTGCGCGGTATCTTCACGGGGACAGTACGTTTGGATTACGCCCGGCACCGCCATGCCCTGTGGATGATCGAGCTGGAAAAGGTTGATGTGGTCCCGGAATTGAAACCTGCGGAATCAGCCTCTCCGGCAATAAGCGTAGCTGAGGAAACTGCGCCGGAAAAACCGGCGCCTCCGATTCAGGAGCAAGAAATTCGATCCATGATTGAGCACAACGCAAAGAAAGAAAATACTTCGCCATTGAAGCATCAGGATGAATGACATGACCCGGGCTAATCCAGGCACTCCGGTTAAGGCTGCGGCGTATCGAGGATTTCCCACTTTTCGCACTCGTAATACTCGATTTGCGAAAGTCTCTCCGGATAACGCCCGCAATTGAAGTATCGCCAATAAAACGAACCATAGCTTCGGCAACGGTTCGTTTCGGTATCAAGAAGAGGGCAAAACCTCTGGGTGCAACATTGCGCGCATCCGTTGCATGCGCCCGTATCTTTCGGCCATGTGGCGCGAACACGCACCCGTGACAAATCCGCGGCCATCATGGGCGGCGCCACGAGCGGAATCGCAAACATGTTGCGGTAATCAGGATCCCGTATCCATGCGAGAACCATTTTCCAGCCGCAGGCGGTAATGGCGTAAAAATGCCGGTAGTGTTTAAAACAATTCAGGTCATTGAAAAAATACCAGGAATACAGCGGGCCCAGAAGAAAACCCAGAATGTTTCCCGTGGCCGTGGCCGCCAGTGCCGCAATAATAAAAACAAGTCTGGCGATCGCCCATTTTAATTTTTGCATAAATCGATTTCATCCCCTTTTTAGAAAAAGTTCCAGTATCCCATCAGTCCGGCCATATCCCCGATCAGAAAGTGAGAAAGGCTCACTCCGACCAGATTTTTTTGCCTATTGTACATCCAGCCCCACAGCCAGCTGGTCAACAAGGCAACGACGGCCAGGTTGATCGAGGCATAGACATGCAGGGATCCGAAAAGAAATGATGTCCAAGAATCGCCAGAAAGCCGCTATAACGTCCCGCAAACAAACGTGTGAGTGTGCTTTGCACGGTGCCCCGCGTAATGAATTCCTGCATCGGAGCAACAACAAGATAAACAATGTAGGTATAGCCGAAATATTCAAGGCGAACCAGTTCGGTTTCCTTGAAAAGACCCGGATAGTAAGTATTGGCTGCAATTTTAAACCCAAAAAGGACGCCAATCACCGCCGCCGAGACAGCCACGGATTCGAACACAGACCGTTTCCATCCCGCAAGCGTCACCCCGAAGTTCCGCAGCGGCAAGCCGCTTACGATGATCATCCAAATGACAATCAGCAGCGTAACAACTTCCAGGCCTCTGGAAACATAGACCTTGTAGTGGTTTAAAAATTCATAGCGCGTGATGAAGCCGGAATTCAGAAATCCCAGCACAAACGTATAAAAGGTTATGAGTAATACGACACTGATAAAAATAGAAGCTAACTGCGTTCGAATCCGGTTTAAATTTTCGAGGTCGGCCTTTTTTTCGCGAAGCTCATTGATCGTTTGCTCCAGCGCAAATTCCCGCGCCTCTACCTTAACCGACATCATTCCGAATGTCTCAGCCAGTTCCGCAATTTCCGGTGAGTTCTTCTTTTTATCTGTGAGGCTGAAAATCCTGTCCACATTTTTAAAGGAACCGGCAATGATCTCACGGGCGTGTTCGGTCAGTACGGCCACCGCTGCGGCCAAGTCACTATGCCTGTTCGTCTCCAAATGCTTCTCCGATGATAGCTTCCTGATTTTCCGAAAAGGAATATAGAGAAAAACGACGCTTCCTGTCAATAAAATTTCTTTATTTGACCAGATCAGAAAACGATCCGTATCCGCTTTAAACCCCGCAGAAAGATGTTCCAAAATAAATTATTGACAGAAATAACCAATATTGTTATGAAGACACACCAATTGAGCAAGGAAAGAAAGATTCATGAAAAAAATCGCTGTAACATTCAATCTGAATAGCGGGTGGTGGTGGAGCCTCACAGGGAGGATTTTCCGCCGCTGATCTTTTATAATTAAAGTTCAAGCCGTGGGGAGCCTCTCAGGTCTCCACGGCTTTTTTGTTTTTATCAACCAAAAGGCCGTGACGAAACTCACGGCCTTTTTACGTGAAACTCAAATTACGGAAGCATAGCGCGCCGGAATTTGTAAGTTGAACGATCCCGCCTTGGGCGGGATAATGAACACCACATATAAGGAGAAAGAATATGTACCAGCCCAAGCTCGCAGAATTTGAAGCATTTGCCCAAAGGGGAAATTTGATTCCCGTTTATCGGGAAATTTTGGCTGATGTTGAAACGCCGGTTTCCGTTTTACGAAAATTACAGCACAAGGATCACACCTACTTGCTGGAGAGCGTTGAAGGCGGTGAAAAATGGGGACGGTACTCTTTTATCGGCACGGACGCGGGCGTCGTATTCAGAGTTCGCGGCACACAAGTCATTATCGAAGAAAAAGGAAGAGTCACGACCCGCGAGCACAAAGGTAACCCGTTGGGTCTGCTGCGCGACCTGCTGGGACGTTACAAGCCTGTCGCCACGCCCGGGCTGCCGCGCTTTTACGGCGGCGCAGTCGGTTACTTGGGTTATGACATGGTGCGTTATTTTGAAAAGCTTCCCTGCGCGCCACCTTCCGATCTGAATCTGGATGAATCTGTCTTTGTTGTCAGCGGCTCTCTTTTGATTTTTGATAACATCCGCCACACCATCAAGGTGGTCGCCTGCGCTTACACGGAAGATGCGGACTCTATCGAAGACACCTACAAGGCAGCCTGCCGGAAAATTGATGAGATGATCGCGCTTTTAGCAGAACCCGTTCCCGTGGCAAAACCGGCAAAACAGGTCAGCGATGTGGTCTTTGAATCCAATATGACGCCCGACCAATACAAGGCCATTGTCGATCAGGCCAAAGACTATATCACCGCAGGAGATGTGATTCAGGTGGTACTCTCTCAGCGCTTTTCAACAGAGTGCGATACCGATCCGGTCGATCTCTACCGGGCGTTGCGGTTTGTCAATCCGTCGCCGTATTTATTTTTCCTCAAGCTGGACAATCTGACGCTGATCGGTTCTTCGCCCGAAGTCATGGTCAGGCTGGAACAAAACGATGTGGAACTGCGACCGATTGCGGGCACCCGCAAGCGGGGCAAAACTGAACAGGAAGACCGGGCGCTTTCCGACGAACTGCTCTCCGATGAAAAAGAACGCGCGGAGCATGTGATGCTGGTCGATCTGGGGCGAAACGATCTGGGACGGATTGCTGAAACCGGCTCAGTCCAGGTCAATCAGTATATGGTGGTGGAAAAATACTCCCACGTCATGCATCTGGTCTCCAATGTGCGCGCGCAACTTGCCCGCGGCAAGGATGCGTTTGACGTGATGGCGGCCACCTTTCCGGCTGGCACGCTGAGTGGGGCCCCCAAAGTCCGCGCCATGCAGATCATCGATGAACTGGAGCCCGTGCGGCGCGGCGCGTATGGCGGCGCGGTCGGTTATTTCAGCTTCAGCGGCAATATGGATTTTTGCATCACCATCCGCACCATGGTGATCCAAGGCGGCCAGATTTTCGTCCAGGCCGGTGCGGGTATTGTTTATGATTCGCAAGCCGAAACGGAACATCAGGAAACGCTCAACAAGGCGCGCGGCATGCAGCAGGCGGTTAAGTTGGCCGCCGGTGGTTTTATTCTGGAGAACGGCAACTAGGAGTTGAGACATGATTTTAATGATTGATAATTACGATTCCTTTACATTTAATATCGTTCAATACGTGGAACAGATGGGCGAGGATGTCCAAGTCTATCGCAACGATAAAATCACGCTCGATGGAATTAAAAAGCTCAACCCGCAGGCAATATTTCTGTCGCCTGGTCCCTGCTCGCCACGCGAGGCGGGCATCACGGTGGATGTCGTGCACGCTTTTCATAAAATCTTACCGATTCTGGGCATCTGTCTGGGGCATCAATCCATCGGCTACGCCTTTGGCGGCGACATTGTCCGCGCCGAACGCATCATGCACGGCAAAGTCTCGTCCGTTAATCATGACAGTAAAACGATCTTTGCAGGACTGCCCAATCCCTTTACCGCCGGGCGTTATCATTCACTCGTCGTGCGTCCCGAAACACTGCCTGACTGTCTGGAAGTAAGCGCGACGACCACCGAAGGCGAAATTATGGGATTTCGTCATAAAGGATATCCGGTGGAAGGCATCCAGTTTCACCCGGAATCAGTGCTGACACCGCAGGGCAAACGCATTATTCGAAACTTTTTAAAATATACAGGGCGAAAGGAACGTTCATCATGATCAAGGAAGCAATCGATAAAGCCGTCAGAAAAACAGACCTATCGGAAGCGGAGATGATGGCAGCGATGGAAGAAATAATGATAGGTGCGGCCACACCCGCGCAAATCGGCGCGTTAATTACCGCACTGCGCATGAAGGGCGAAACCGTGGAAGAAGTGACGGGCGCGGCCCGCATCATGCGGCAGAAAGCCGCGCGCATCAATGCCTGCACGACAACCATCGTTGATACCTGCGGCACGGGAGGCGACAAGCTCAACACGTTTAACATTTCCACCACGACGGCTTTTGTTGTGGCGGCAGCGGGCATTGTTGTGGCCAAACACGGTAACCGGGCCGTCTCCAGTGGATGCGGCAGCGCCGACGTGCTCGAAGCCCTGGGCGTCAACATCAGTGTGGACCCGGAAATCGTGGAAGAGTGTATTCAGCAGATCGGCATCGGCTTTCTGTTTGCGCCAAAACTGCACGGCGCCATGAAATACGCCATTGGCCCCCGCCGTGAAATCGGCATCCGCACCATCTTTAATATGCTGGGGCCCCTTACCAATCCGGCGGGCGCAACCGCGCAACTGCTGGGTGTTTATGATCCAAAGCTTACGGAAATGTTCGCGGACGTTTTGAAAAATATGGGCACCAAAAGGGCGTTTGTCGTGCACGGTTCGGATGGCCTCGATGAAGTCACCATTACGGGTGAAACCCGCGTGGCGGAATTAAAAGACGGTATTGTTCGCACATACAATATCCATCCGAAGGATTACGTCGGAACAACCTATCCGCTGGATGTCATCCGTGGCGGCGATCCGACCACAAACGCACAGATCACCCGTGATGTCCTGTCCGGAAAAACCGGCGCGTGCCGGGACGTTGTATTGATGAACACGGCGCTGGCCATTGTGGCCGGAGAAAAAGCGGACAACATAAAAGACGGCATTGCGCTGGCCGCCGATTGCATCGACAGCGGCGCGGCAGTCAAGAAACTTCAGGCGCTCATTGAGATGAGCAACAGCTAAGACAAAGAAGTTTTTTTATTCCTTCTCCCTCGAGGGGAGAGGGTTAGGGAGAGGGTGAAAACTCATAATATCTGGGGGATATTTGCAATATCCCCCTCCCCTCAATCCCCTCCCTCCAGGGGAGGGGAAGTACAAACAAGCCGGCTTGATGAAGAAATGATTTTAGACCAGATTATTGAAACAAAAAAAGAAGAAGTGATGCGGTTGAAAAATACCACAACCATATCTGCGTTGAGGAATACTATCGCGGGACTTGCGCCCTGCCGGGATTTCCAGGCGGCGATCAGCGGCAAAGCCTGTTCCATTATCGCTGAAGTGAAATGCGCATCGCCGTCACGCGGCAAGCTGGTTTTGCATTTCGATCCGCTCGGCATCGCAAAAACTTACGAGCAAAACGGCGCGGCGGCGATTTCAGTGCTGACCGATGAAAAATATTTTTGCGGTCATAAAACCTATTTAACGCAAATCAAAAAAGAGCGCAAAATACCCGTTTTGCGTAAGGATTTTATTATTGACCCGCTTCAGATCTATGAAACAAGAGCCATTGGTGCGGACGCTGTTTTGTTGATTGTTCGGGTGTTAGGACAGAGGCTTAAGGAATTTATCGCGCTTTCCAAAGAGCTGGGTCTGAGCCCTCTTACAGAAGTGCATACCCAGGAGGAACTGGAGACGGCACTGGCCGCGGGTGCGGACATCATCGGTATCAACAACCGCAATCTTGATACATTCGTCACCGACATCAACGTAAGCCTGATTTTGAAGCGGCAGATTCCGGCGGATAAAACAGTCGTGGCGGAAAGCGCAGTCAGAAGCCGCGCGGACATTGAATGTCTGATGCAGGCGGATATTAACGCTTTTCTGATCGGCGAGGCGCTGGTTACAGCGCCGGACATCGGCAAAAAACTGCGGGAGTTTCTGGGGGAGATTCAGGAATGATTCAGGTCAAGATCTGCGGGATCACTCATCTCGATGACGCACTTTGCGCTGTCGAAAATGGCGCTGCGGCGCTGGGCTTTATCTTTTACCAGCCCTCACCACGCTACATCGAACCGCAAAAGGCCAGAGTGATCATTGATAGGCTGCCGCGTGATTTAGTAAAAATCGGTGTCTTTGTCAACGAAACAACCAAAGAAGTAAAGAGGATCTTTGACTATTGCGGCCTGGACATGCTGCAACTTCACGGGGACGAATCACCTGACTACTGCCGTCAACTTCCGGCCAATCGAGTCATCAAGGCCCTGGAATTGAAAAGCGAAGAAGATTTGAAGAAAGCCTCTGCCTTCGATGTCTCCGCCATTTTAGTGGACAGCCGCCACGCAGGCCTCTACGGCGGCACGGGAAAAACATCCAACTGGGAACTGGCCGGCAGAGTTTCAAAGCCGCTCATTCTTTCCGGCGGATTAAATGAAAGCAACATCATCGACGCACTGCAAAAGGCCAACCCTGACGCGCTGGACATTAACAGCGGCGTTGAAGAACGTCCGGGCAAAAAAGATTGTGCAAAAATTGTCCGAATTATGGAGATCATCAAAAGGCAGACGAACGGAGATGATACACCTCTTATCTTTACATCGAGGAAGAATTTATGAAAACACTACCGGATGAAAATGGGCATTTTGGTATTTTCGGCGGACGCTATGCCGCGGAAACACTGATGACCGCGTTACTCGAATTGGAAGAGGCCTATGGCAAAGCCCAAAATGACAAATCCTTTGCCAGAGAATTTGACTGGTATCGGCGTGAATATGCAGGCCGTCCGACCCCTCTTTATTTTGCTCGCCGGATGACCAAGGCTTTGGCTGGTGCGAAGATTTATCTCAAGCGTGAAGATTTGAATCATACCGGCTCGCACAAAATCAACAATACGCTGGGGCAGGCGCTTCTGGCGCGCCGGATGGGCAAAAAGAAAGTCATTGCCGAAACCGGCGCGGGACAGCACGGTGTGGCCACCGCCACCGTAGCGGCGCTTTTTGGCATGGAATGTAAAATATTCATGGGCGAGGAAGACATTCGCCGCCAAGCGCCCAATGTTTTCCGCATGAAAATTCTGGGCGCGGAAGTGGTGCCGGTTAAAAGCGGCACGGCAACGCTCAAAGACGCGATGAATGAAGCGATGCGCTACTGGGTGGGAAGCGTCCGCGATACATTTTATATTATCGGCACAACCGCCGGTCCTCATCCCTATCCTATGATGGTTAGAAATTTTCAGTCGGTAATCGGGAAAGAAATTAAAAAGCAGCTGAACAAAATGGAAGGCCGAAATCCCGATGTTCTCTTAGCCTGCGTGGGTGGGGGTTCAAACGCGATGGGCACCTTTTATGCGTTTCGCAACGAAAGGGAAGTGGCGATGTTTGGCGTGGAAGCAGCGGGTCGCGGCTTGAATACAACCGAGCATTCCGCGAGCATTAACGGCGGAACAGTCGGCATTCTGCACGGCAACAAAACTTATCTGTTGCAGGATAAGCATGGTCAGGTGCGCGATGCCTATTCCATTGCGGCGGGTTTGGATTACCCCGGTGTCGGGCCGGAACATGCTTATTTTGCCGCGACCAAACGCGCAACTTACGTGGCGGTTACGGATGCGGAAGCCGTTGAGGCGTTTTCTTTCCTGTCACGCCGAGAAGGCATCATTCCCGCGCTGGAAAGCGCGCACGCGATTGCCTATGCCATGAAAATTGCGCCGCAGATGAAGAAAAATAAGATTCTGGTGATTTGTCTTTCCGGACGAGGCGACAAAGACGCGCAGACAATTATAGAGACAAACGCACTCTAATGTTTTTGTGAGTCCAAGTATTTATGTGTTACGACAGGGTATCTTTTGTAAAAGTATTATCAAATTGTCATTGCGAGCCATCCCTTGGATGGCGTGGCAATCTAAGCACATGAGATTGCTTCGCCTCGCTACCCTGAAGGGCACGCGTCGCAATGACGCATAGAAAAGATGAAATGAGGAAAGATATGGGACGCATTGGAGAGAGGTTTGAATCTTTAGGCGCCAAAAATGAAAAAACGTTGATTGTGTATTTAACGGCCGGCGATCCTTCGCTTACCGTCACAAAGGAACTCATTTTCGGATTGGAAAAAGCCGGCGTCGATATTCTAGAAATCGGTGTGCCTTTTTCCGATCCAACGGCGGACGGCCCGGTTATTCAGGCTGCCTCGCAACGCGCGCTCAAAACAGGGACGACCCTGCAGGGCGTGCTTGATCTGGTTGCCGATATTCGCCAATCATCACAAATTCCCATCTTGCTTTTCGGCTACTTCAATCCGATTTTTACCTACGGTGTTGGGAAATTTGCAAAGGCCGCGCAAAAAGCCGGCGTGGACGGCGTGCTGGTTGTTGATCTGCCGCAAGAAGAAGCGCAAGAACTGCGGATTCATACCGACGCGGTCGGCCTCGATTTCATATCGCTTGTCGCACCAACAACCGGGAAAATCCGGTTGAAAAATATTGTCCGTAACGCAACGGGATTTCTTTATTACATATCCATCACCGGCGCAACCGGAACCGCCGCGCCGAAAATCGACGACATCGCGCGCGACGTGTCAAAAATCCGCAAACTCACCAAAATGCCGATAGTCGTGGGCTTCGGCATCTCCAACGCGGCTCAGGCCAAAGAAATCGCCGCGCTTGCCGACGGCATCGTCATTGGCAGCGCAATCGTTAAACTGATTGATGAAAACCGGAATAGTAGTGAGCTGATAAATATTATTTCTGATTATACGAGGGAAATTAAAGAAGCGTTAGCCCTACAACGATACATAGTAAAATAAATTATTGACAAATGCACCTGACTCTGTTACTTGTTTTTCAAAAACGAGGACAGGAGGTAGGCCATGATCCCGG
>WRPE01000002.1 GCA_009773315.1 Syntrophaceae bacterium | reverse complement strand
ATGAGTAAAGGGAAAAGGATTTTTTAAACAACGTGCAGGCTTATTGAACACACCTTAACTTTGTATATTTTTTGTCTTGACAATGGGGAGGGGTTCATAATGAACCCATTAAAGCAATATTTACCTCCACACCCTCTGGTGCATTGGTTTACGCTGGGCCTTCACAAGATTCCTTAAAACCTCTGAATTGCATAACTCCATGTACAATGTCATTACCCTCTGGGAAAAGTAATTGGGCAGCGGAATATTATAAAATGACTCTTGCTGGACATGAAGATTCAGAAGTAGCTTATAGAAATGATACACATAGTGATCGAGAAGTTCATTTTGACTTAAAATCGTTTCAACCGACACAAGCGCATTCAACTCCTGTGCCGGTCATACAACCTCCAACTACGTCAGTCCCGTCCCCGGAAATAAAAACAGATCAACCTATTTCCATTTCAATTACATCACCTGAGATTGATAGAGGCTTGAAAGTAGTCTTAAAATCTTCAACCCTCGCCATAACAGGTGTCGCGACAGGTGGCAGTGGTGTAGCAGAAGTCCTTGTTAATGGCCAACAGGCGGCTCTTGATGATCAAGGGCAATTTTCGTCTGAGGTTTTGCTGGTGCCTGGAAAAAATCAAATTACTGTTTCTGCCACGGACACCCAGCGTAAATCAATTACAAGGACTTTTTCAATAACACGGGAGATTGTAAAAGTTGTACAAAAGCCGGATATAGAAATCAAGAAACCTGTAGCAACGGTAACAATTAACACCGGCAAATACCATGCACTCATAATTGCCGTGCAAGATTACTCCAGCAGGGAGATCAATAATCTGGATCACCCGATTGCGGATGCTATTGCAATCAAAAATATTCTGATCAAACGCTACACTTTTGACGATAAAAATATTGTTTTCTTAAAAAACCCGGATAGAAAGACCATTGGAACAACATTCAATGATCTGCGCAAAAAACTTTCAGAAAACGACAACCTATTAATATTTTATGCAGGACATGGCGTCTGGATGGATGATATGAAAGAGGGATACTGGTTGCCGAGAGATGCAAGTGGAATAAATAATCCAACTGACTGGATACCTAACAGCACAATACGCAATTATATCCGCGCACTTAAGGCTAAACACGTACTTCTTGTTGCCGACGCATGTTTCTCAGGTGGAATATTCAAGGTAAGGGAAGCCTTTACCAGCCCCAATGCCTCCATTGAAAAAATTTACGAGATGCAGAGTCGCAAGGCGATCACAAGCGGTTCGCTCAAGACCGTGCCAGATCGGAGTGTCTTTGTAGAGTATTTGGCAAAGAGGTTACGTGAAAACAAGGAAAATTACTTGGATG
The DNA here is from genome assembly GCA_009773315.1 of Syntrophaceae bacterium. Taxonomy (GTDB): domain Bacteria; phylum Desulfobacterota; class Syntrophia; order Syntrophales; family Smithellaceae; genus UBA8904. The sequence goes on along the minus strand of WRPE01000002.1, from coordinate 105,666 downwards.
CTCAAAAACTCTTCGTCAGCTTCAAGGAGGCCGTGATCAATAACTCACCGAATAACCAGATGCCGTTGTACGGAGCAATCAGTGAGGCAGGCGATGAAGGTGGAGACTTTGTGTTCGTGAGGAGGCAACAAGAGTAATAAAGGGAATAGATTTATATTACCTCGGAATTCCGGCGGGAATTCCTGGGGGACCAATGACAACGCCCTTAAGAAATTAAGTTACTTCATGCGGGGCGGGTGTTTTCACATAATGATGACAAGCGCTTCCCCGTCAGTGACGACGACCCCGTTTTGATTTGCGACGACAGTGCTGAGCTTAAGAAATTTTAACATACCCTCTTTTTTCGTGAACTTCTCTGATACTTCCGCCGCGGCTGTCAAGGTATCCCCTAAAAAAACGGGCTTTCGGAAATTACTTGTTTGGGAGACATAAAGCGCTCCGGGCCCCGGCAATTTCATCCCGATGACGGCGGAAATGAGCGCGGATGAAAAACAACCATGAACGACCCTCTTCCCAAACTGGCTTTTTTGGGCAAACTCTTCGTTCATGTGAAGAGGATTGAAATCGCCGGAAATCTCCGCGAAGAATGCAACATCCGCCTCCGTGACGGTTTTGGTGTGCTCGGCCTTATCCCCTACTTTGTAATCTTCGTATTTTGCAATCTTCATCATCACCCCTCATTCTAAATCGCACTAACCGGTATAGATGAAACACCGGCATTGATCGGCAGGGACTGAGTTGACAGGCAAATAACACCGCCGTGGCCGACTTTCAAATTGAGCTTTTCCAATAAAGAAAAATGCTGAACAGCCTTTTTGTCGGGCGAAGAGGTTTTTTTGAATTCCAGCGGGTAGATGGTATTGTCGCGTATGATCAGCAAATCAATTTCTTTGCCATCTTTGTCGCGATAGTAATAAAAAGGCGGCGTCTGCCCGCTGTGCAGCCACGATTTGAGAATTTCGACAAAGATCCAGCTCTCCAGAATCGCTCCGGAAAAAGCACCGGCTTCCAGAGTTTCCGGACTTGACCATTCGGTCAGCCATGCGCACAGGCCGGTATCAAGAAAATATAGTTTGGATGTTTTGACCAACCGTTTGGTGACGTTTGTGAAATAAGGTTCGAGCAGGTACACAAGACCGGAGGCTTGCAGGATTGAAAGCCAGCTTTTGGCTGTGTTGTAGGAAATGTCCACATCGCGCGCCATTTCCGCCAGATTGAGAAGCTGGCCTGTCCGCGCCGCCGCCGTGCGCAAGAATCTAAGAAAAGCCATTTCGTCGCCGACACGCGCCAGATCCCGCACATCTCTTTGCAGGTAGGTTTGAACGTAAGAACGATAGAATAGATCGCGATCTTTATTTTTCGAGATAGCTATGGCCGGAAAAGAGCCGCGCCAGATGATGTTGTAGAGGTCTTTGAGTGTGACGGTCCCGCCCGACTTCAACCGCCGGTCGATCTCTTTGGGTAGTGGAAGGAACGGCGTGGATGTTTCGCTCAGGCCGCTCATCTCCCGGCGTGAAAAACCAAGCAATTGCACGATGCCGACACGTCCGGCAAGCGATTCTGAAACCCCTTTCATGAGATGAAACTGCTGCGAACCGGTCAGCCAGTAAAGAGCAGTTTTTCGTTGTTTGTCGGATTCCATCTTGATATAGGGAAGCAATTCAGGGGCGTACTGAATTTCGTCAATCAAAAGCGGAGCGGGAAAGCGCTGCATGAAAAGGGCCGGATCGTTCTTGGCAAGATTTAAAACCAGCGGATCATCGAGTGTAACATAGGTTCTGTCATTGCCGATTAAGTGCTGCAGGAAGGTTGTCTTGCCCACTTGCCGCGCGCCGGTAACCAGGGATACCGGAAATTGACGGGAGGCCTGAATAAAATATTTTTCGAGCGTTCTTGTGTGGTACATTTAAAATCTCCATCGGCCATGTTGCAATACAACTGCAATATAGCCGATGGAGATTAATCTGTCAATATTATTTGTGCCGTCTGTCCCATGACTTATGAAGATAGCCTGGTTCTTTGCAACCCCTGCGCTCATTGATGTTGATCAAGCTCGGCCGTACTTATCTTCCAGCCTTTCAATATCGTCTTCGCCGAAATACGTGCCTGTCTGGACTTCGATGATGACCAGATCGATACCGGATAGGTTCTCCAGACGGTGGGTCGCGCCTTGAGGTATGTCAGCCGCTGTACCGCCGCGCAGAGAAAAAGTTTTGCCGTCAATGGTCGCCACACCCTCACCGGAAACGGCATACCAGTGCTCCGAACGCAGTTTGTGGCGTTGCAAACTCAGGCTGCCGCCTGGCGCGACAACAATCCGTTTTACTTTATGATCTCCCATATCCGATAATACTTCAAAGTAGCCCCAGGGGCGTTTATCGCTCTGTTCCATTCAATAATGCCTCTAATCCGTAATTTTGAAATCGATTGTCCCGATCGGTGTATCCTGTTGCGTGCTTCTCTGCCAGATCGTGAATTCGACTTTCCAGTTTCCGGCAATCCAGGTGTTAATGAAAATTGTCGTAAAGCCTGGCGAATAAAAGCCATGCGGGCCAAAGACGCTGGAGTTACCTTTGGGGTCTGTTAAGCGATACTTATAAGCGTATTCAGCCTGACCATGTTTATTCAGATAGGAACTGACCGGAGGGCCAACCAGCCACACGCCAAACACCTTGCCGCGTCCAATTAGCGCGCCTCTGCTCTGCAATTCCTGTATGGACCAGGTATTTCTCTTTTCCACAATCCGCAATTCCTTATCGTAAGCCGCATCATCATAGATACCAACTCCCATGTCTTTTAATTGCCAGCCGGTTTGGACAGGTTTTGCTGTCGCTCCATCAGTAATTTTAAACTCTATTGAACCAATCGGCGTAACCTGCTCTGTGCTTCTATGCCAGAGCATATAATCGATTCTCCAGTTTCCGACCACTCCGACATTGATGCCTGTTGTCGTAAAGCCCGGCATATAAAAGCCATGCGGGCCGGCAACGATGGATTGACCCTTCGGGTCGGTCAGACGATACTTGTAGCCGTATTCCGCAACACCGTTCTTATTCAAGTAGGTATTGACCGGAGGACCCACCAGCCACGCGCCAAACACCTTGCCGCGTCCAATTAGCGCGCTTCTGCTCTGCAACTCCTGCATGGACCAGGTATTTCTCTTTTCCACAATCCGCAGTTCCTTATCGTAAGCCGCGTCATCATAGATGCCGACTCCCATATCTTTTAATTGCCAGCCGGAACTATTTACAAGAGACACAGAAAAAAGTATCATGACAACTGCCAGGAAAAGAATAGCCTTTCTCTTCATTTCAAGCCTCCTTATTTTATTTAATTGTAGCATTATTACTGATTGGACAGCAAGTAAAAACCCTTTCCCTTGACTCATCAGGGCTTGCATTCTATACTGAAAACATAAGGTGCTTATGAATATTCAATACAATCTGAAACGCAGCCGCAAACGCAAGAAAACGATTTCGTTGCAAATCGGCGACAACTCGGAACTCATGATTTACGCGCCTTACTTTACACCTGTCGCGGAAATCAACCGATTTGTTGAAGAAAAACAGACCTGGATTGATCGGGCCATGCGCAAGCAAGCTGAACTTCTGCCTTTGCATAAGAAAAAAGAATACGTCACCGGTGAAAATTTTTATTATCTGGGCCAAGCCTATCCCCTGGAAGCCTTTTTTGAACCACTGGAAAATACAGGCGTTATTTTTTGGAATAACCGCTTTTTCCTGAACTGCCCCGAAAACACAGAAATGAAAAAACACTGCTTTATTTCCTGGTATAAGAAAAAAGCACGGCAATATTTAAGTGAACGAGTTGATTTTTACATCAGCATGCTTAAGCTTACGTCAAGCGGCCTTCGGATAACATCCGCCGAGAGGCGCTGGGGGTCCTGCTCGGAAGATAATAATTTATCATTCAGCTTCCGCCTGATCATGGTGCCGCGTCAAGTAATTGACTATGTGGTGGTGCATGAACTGATGCACATCCGGGAGAAAAATCATTCTTCAAAATTCTGGAACTTAGTGATAGAAGTGATTCCGGATTACAAGGCGCAGCGGCGCTGGCTTCGTGAACATCAGCACCATTTTAATCTGTGAGTAGAACTCGGAAGGGCTTAAGACATCTTATTTTATGGATATTATTGAAACTATTGACCTGAAGCACCGGCCATTTCTGTCCGCACGTTTCCGGCAAATGAAGTTATACATTTCAGACTATACATTCACCAATATTTATCTATTCCGCAATGTCAGCCGTTATGAAATATTGAGGAAAGATTGCGGAACCTTCATCTCCGCCTACAACCGTCAGTGTCAAAATTATATCATGCCGCTGGATAACCCTCAGGCCTGCTCCCCGGACACGCTCAGACATTTGTTGAATGATAAAAATTTTTTCTTTCCAATCCCCGAAGAATGGCTGGCGTTTTTTCCGAAAGATGAATTTTGTGTCACGTCCGACGACAGTGAATCGGATTATATTTATCTGACTTCGAACATGGCGTCATTCGCCGGAAAACAATATACCCGTCACCGCAATCATCTGAATCAGTTTATCGGCGCATTCCAACCCTTGCAACGACCGCTATCCGATGATACCCTACTCGACAGCCTGGAAATTTTGCGCCAGTGGCAGGACGAATCCGTCGTCACCGCCAGCAAAACCGATTTTGCGGTGTGCTCCGAGGCTTTGAAAAAAGCCTCGGAGCTTGCGCTGTGGGGCACAATATATTACATTGAGAATGAACCGGCGGGATTCATCATTGGCGAGACGCTCAACAAAGATACGTTCTGCCTGCATTTTGCCAAAGCCTCCAAAAAGTATCATGGCATTTATGAGTTTATGTTCAACGATACGGCCATAAAATTGCAGTCGCAATATAAGTATCTGAATCTGGAAGAGGATATGGGCAACAAGAATTTACGGAAAACAAAAGGTTCTTATGGCCCGGAATGCATTTTAAAAAAATATCGCGTCAGTCTTAAAGTTGGAGCCGAATGAGTAACCTGGTTGTCATCACAGATTTGCGGGAAGGAGATCAGGGCGTCATTCATTCCATTGAAGACAGGTCTGCCCTGACCAGCCGCCTGGCCGGCATGGGTATCATTACCGGCGCAAAATTCCGCATCGCTCAGGTCAGCGGCGGAATGGTTGTTATTTTAGTCTCGGCAACCCGGATTGCTCTAGGACGAGGCGAAGCCTCGAAAATTATGGTTTACAAAATCAATGCCAACGATGAGACCTGCCTTCCCCCCATCGAAAAGGAAATATTCGTCGCGTTGGTCGGCCAACCCAATGTCGGCAAATCCACCGTCTTTAATATTCTGACGGGGCTTTCCCAGCATGTAGGCAACTGGCCCGGAAAAACCGTCGAGAAAAAAGAGGGCTTGCACCGCGCCAATGATATTTTAATCCGCATTGTCGATCTGCCGGGCACTTACAGTCTCACATCTTTTTCCGAGGAAGAAAGAGTCACCCGTGATTTCATCATTCAGGAAAAGCCCGATCTTGTCGTGCTGGTGCTGAACGCTGCCGCGCTGGAGAGAAGCCTTTATCTTTTATCTGAAGTTTTACTGCTCAATCGGCCGGTGATCGTGGCCATCAACATGCTGGACGTTGCATCAAACCAGGGCACGCAGGTTGACGCGAAGGCTTTACAGGATTCTCTGGGCCTACCGGTCATTCCCATGGTCGCCAAACGTAACAGCGGCATCAAAGAGCTGGTGGATCAAATTACGGAACTGGCTTCCTGCCCTCAAAATTTTCAACCCGAACTGCCTGAGGTTTCCGCCGATCATCTGGAAATTTATCAAAGCATACTGGAAACCATCCGGCCTTATATTCAGAATCCTTACACCCCCGAATGGGTGGCTGTTAAACTAATGGAGGGCGACCCGGAAGTATCCGCCATGGTTGAAAAGCAAGCGCAGCCATCCGGCTGGAATACGATTCTAACACTGCTCAGCAAACACGAAGACGCATTGCATGCCGTGGTTAACGGCCGCTATGACTGGATTGAAAAAATGACCCGGGCGGCCGTCTCCCACTTCAGAATGGGACAGGTTGTGCTCACCGACAGAATCGATCATGTGCTGACGCGTCCGATTTTCGGCATTCCGATTTTACTGGCCATCATGGCCTTTGTCTTTTTCCTGACCTATTCTATCGGCGTGCCGCTGCAAACCTGGCTTGCCGATTTAATCTCGCAATTCATTGCCTTTTGCACACCGGCCACAAGCGGCTGGCCGATCTGGCTGCAAGGGATGCTGCTCAACGGCGTCATCGGCGGGGCAGGCTCTGTCCTGACTTTCCTGCCGGTATTGCTGATTTTTTTTGCTATCATGGCCTTGCTGGAAGATGTCGGCTATATGGCTCGCGCCGCCTTTGTGATGGACAGAATCATGCATCTGGTCGGCCTGCACGGCAAGAGTTTCATCCCGATGTGCCTGGGTTTCGGCTGCAACGTTCCGGCGGTTCTTGGCGCGCGCATTATCGAAACACGCAAAGCCCGTATGATTACACTGCTTTTGATTCCTCTTGTTCCCTGCACCGCCAGACTAGCCGTCTTGACACTGGTTTCAGCCGCCATTTTCAGAGAAAACGCTGTTTTCGTGTCGTGGAGCATACTGGCGTTAAATATTGTTGTATTAGGAATTGCCGGAATTTTTGTCAACAAAACCCTCTGGAAACAGGATGCGCCGTTCATCATGGAACTGCCGATTTATCACTGTCCCGATTTAAAAACGATTCTGATGGTCATCTGGTCGAGAACCATCTCCTTCGTCCGCAAAGCCGGGACGGTTATCCTGGGCGTTTCGCTTTTGATCTGGATTTTATCTTATTTTCCAACGGGCAATGTGGAAGAAAGTTTTCTGGCTTCCGTGGGCAGGTTACTTCAGCCGCTGGGCGTGCCACTCGGGCTGGACTGGAAAATGATCACCGCGTTAATCACAGGACTCGTCGCCAAGGAAAATGTTGTGGCGACGCTGGGTGTTCTTTACTCCGTAGGAAAAGACGGGCTTTCTCAAACCCTGCCCACCATCATGAGTCCGGAATCGGCCGCAGCATTTCTTGTTGTCATGATGCTTTTTATCCCCTGTGCCGCAACCATCGCTGTCCTGCGCAAAGAAATGAACAGTAACAGATGGTTCTATTCCACCATCGCTATGACCTTGATTGTTTCCTATCTGGGCGGGATGGCGGCGTTTAATTTTGTCAGATGGTTAGGGCCGTAGTTTTCTCTATCTTCTCCAATTCCATAATCTTTGTTTTCAGCGCTTCGGGGATATGGACTTTTTTATTATTTTTGTAGTCGTAGGTTACGATCACACCTTCGCCGTCGGCGGCGATCCTTCTGTGTTTGGTGCTGAACACTTCATAGCCCATGACAAACCTGTCTTCTGCCAAACTCAGAATTTTTGATCCAACGATGATCGTATCAGGATAATGCAGGGGCATCTTGAAGCGGCATTCAGTGGAAGCCAGGATTGGCCCGATGCCCGATTCACGTTGATAACCCATCATGTCCAGGCGGTTGAAGTACTCGATTCTCACGGTTTCAAAATAGCGGAAATAGATAATGTTGTTGACATGCCCCATGGCGTCCATCTCGCCCCAGGCCACGGGAATATTCATAGTCACTGTGCAAGCCGATAAGACATCTTCCATAACCTGCCTCCTGATGCTATTTATAATATTTTTTAATGACGCTGCCGCTCGGGGTAAAATTAAAGCAAGCCCGTGTTGAAAGCAACAAGAATATTTCGGCCTTTGCACAAGGTATCAGGGCGCAAGATCATGCGCCCTGCAGATATGGATCGTCACACCTGACTTCTGATGCCTGACATCAGGAAGAGACATTCATGCCCATTAACTTCACAGAATCATTAAACAACACGGAGATACTTTTGTCCGTGACGACTTTCTCGACAAAACCCACCCCGAATACCGGATGATTGATCACATGATTGACTTTGAAAGTTTCCTTAATTGAATAATTCCGTATGGATGTTCCCGCCGGCATATTGCGGCTTTTAAGATCCCATTGCAGGGGCGCGTCATTAACCGCCACTTTTGCTGCCGCAGGTTTTTTAGCCCGGACAGCGCCGGGGGCACGCACGGCGGCAGTCTTTTTGACGCCCGGCATTGTTCCCCGATATTTGTGTTCCGCGCCGCAGGTTTTACATTTTACGCGGCTCACCACGTCATCCACTTTGAACAATATCAGGTGAGCCAGAACTAACTTACATTTCAGACAATAAGCATCAATATTTTCACCAACAGAAAGCACTATGATCTCCTTATTTTATGTTTGTCGGCAACCTATATCAGATTGCTCGACGATGTCCTAATGAATATTTCCCCGTCAGTGCTAATACGAGTTAGATTAGAGAGATAAGGCCAAAACAGCCGCACCGATCGCGCCATTGACTTGCGCGTAAGATGACACCGCAATCTTTACGCCGAGTTTCCTCGTGAGCGCGTCCACAACGCCTGCGTTGCGCGCTACGCCGCCGGTAATCATCACCGGTTCGGAGACACCGACACGCGCGAGCATCGATGAGACGCGGGCGGCAATGGATTCATGAATACCGGCGATGATGTCTTGCCTTTTTTCACCGCGGGCAATAAGTGAGATTACTTCCGATTCCGCAAAGACCGTGCACAAACTGCTGATTTTTGAAGGCTGCTTCGATTGCAGCGACATCGCGCCGAATTCATCGAGATTGACTTCGAGCGCCCGCGCCATCACTTCCAGGAAGCGGCCGGTTCCAGCCGCACACTTGTCGTTCATTACAAAATTTTTGACCTTGCCCCGTTCATCGAGCGCCATGGCTTTCGAGTCTTGTCCGCCAATATCAATAATGGTTCGAATCTTCGAATTCAGAAAATACGCTCCGGCGGCATGCGCCATAATTTCCGTAAAGGTTTTGTCGGAAAATTTAACCGAATTGCGGCCGTAGCCGGTGGAAACGATTTTAGAAACGGATGACGTAGTGAGACCGGATTCGGAAAGCAAATCCTCATACACTTTGAGACCTGCCGCCTCCGCGTTATAGCCGGTAAAAATAATCTTTGTTCCGAGAATTTTCCCGTCTTCCACAATAGCCGCCTTGGCCGTAATCGAACCGATATCAATACCCGCTGTCCGCATCATTCGTATCTCGCCTCTCGCCTCTCGTCGCTCGTCGCGAGCGCGTCTTCTTAAATCTTAATTCCGCAATCTTGCACCATTTTGATTATTTCCCGTGCAAGAAATTTCTTGCACAAGCTATTTCCGATGTAATATCATAATATTGGAAATGACATAAAAATACATGACTCTCGAACCCTTGTTTTTACTCGTGTTAGGACGTGTTCATCAAACCCAAACAGGACGGGTATTCGAATAAGTGCATAAAATGGAAATCTCCCTAATCAGTAAAAAAATCATATTTTGTGATCCCTGCTATCCCTTTACCGGTAAGCATTTGCTTGATGTATGTTCGTCTGTTGAACTTTTGATGCAAGATTCAGGTAATTACTTAAACTTAAATCTTCTTTCTTTTATGATCTCCATAAACGCGTCAATTCTAGTTGAAATCTGGCTTTCGGAAAAACTCCGGTCATCGACCATATCCGCTTCAATCATCAGACACGGAATCCCTCTCTCTTTTTCCACGATCCGCTGAATGTCCAGCTGACCAAAGGAGTATGGTTTGCAACTGCGGTTGGAATGCAACACAAATCCATCGACATCATACTTGTCGATCATCTCGATAACCATTTTCGCCATTTCATCGACGCCGATATTCAGATAAATCCGGGTGTAGGCCTCCGCCATCGAATCAAGAAATTTACTTTCGTCAATATACTTCATCGCCCCGCACCAGGCCGATGTGTAGGTGTCCGCTACCAGGCAGGCATTGTGTGAGGCGAATTTTTGCGACAGCCAGCGCGTACGGGGCCAAATGGGAATGTTATCCCACAGCAGACGGTATTTTTCATTCGGCACCACACTGATGCCGCGTGCAACCCGGTCTTTCATGGTTGACAGAAGTTGCTGGTAATAGTTCACGGCTTCCTGAGTTCCCCGTAAAGTAACAATCAGCGCCAAATGATAAAAAGCGTCAAAAGCGCTCATGGGCGCGGGCCGGTGCGCAGCCGTATCCAGAACCGCCTGCCAGAGTTGTTGTCCTTCATAAGAAAGATGCCCCACTTGCCTCAACCGTTCAAAATTATATTTTTTCTTACAGGCTTCTTCGATGAAAAGAATGTACTCGTCGATTTGAGCGCGGACATAACGGGCCGCTTCTTCCGAATAGCCGGTATGGCAAAAGGGCGTGTCCAGAATAAACAGTGGCACATTAAAATAGCGTGCCTGCACTTCATACCACTTGAGCACCGTGCCGCAGATATTGTTGCAGCAAACCAGCATATCGGGACGAGGCAGGCCACCGATGGGACCGCCGTTGACGGTCGCGCAGGCGATGTCGGAACGGGCGTAGGAACACAGGTCGTTGGAATAGCCCATGGCTTCCGCTTTTTCGCAAAGCCCCGCGCCCATTTTGGACGCGCCGATCATCGCGCCGTGATTTTCCGGATAGATCGGAATAATATCCATCGCGATCAATGGCTCTACCGGACCGCCGCTGGTGATCCAGGCCACTTTTTTACCCGTGAGCCTTGCCGATTTGGCCTCGCTGTAATAGACCATCATCAGATCTTTCATCGTCGGTGATTTTTTAAACCGCAGAGAAAACTTTTTAGCCTGACCGAACAGATAAATGCCGAGCGTTTTCAGAAAATCAAATTTGTCATCATTCATGCCGTCGCCTTTAATCATTTATAATATTTGGATAAAAGTCTCCAATCGCGTTTGCAACTGGCCGCCTGCCTGTGTCTGCTCCTCCATCTCCAGAAGCAGAGAAGGAATTTTTTTCCGATCCAGCATTTCCTTGAGATAAGGATAATCAAAAGCATGCGGATCGCAGAATTTGAGAAGCAGAAAAACAACGCCTTCTGCTTTACAGTCTTTGACCATTTTCAGGAGGCCCTCACCGCGATTCGTCAGCCCCGCATGCTTGGCCGGACAGCTGGCACGTTCGGCGTATCTTTTTGCGATTGCTGTGAGCGGCGGAAGATTTTCATTGATCATGCCTTCAAAGTACCGCGACCCGGTGCATAAATCATCATCGACCACAACGCCGCCGGCGGTTTCAATCGCGTCGTAAATATCCGGATGACTGCAAATACCGCCGGAGAGCACCAGTCTTTTTGTACCAGACGGTTTTTTTTCAGACGCCGTCTTCGTAAGCTCCACTATAATGGCCGCAAGATCTTCGAGAAATGTTTCCCGTTCCATAATCATCGCCGCCCGAATAATAGTGTGAAAATCTTGCCCGCTGATAACTTGTGGGTTTTCACAACGCAGCTGGTACAGACGCTTCATCTGCGCGCGGATCGCGTTATAGATTTTAACGGCATGGATCAGACCCGCCTCCGTGATTTCCTGAGCGAGCCCGCGCTCCAAATCCGTCTTGAATTTTTTGAGAACGTCGAGCAGATACTGCAGGGCGCTGGGCGTGGAAAGTTTGACCGGCAGCACGACATCCGCGTGAAAGGGTTTCACCAGATTGAGCCGCCAGACGTCCGAGAGCCGCTGGATGGAATCGCAGGTATGCGGAAAAACCATTCCGTCAAGAAGATCCAGCTTTCCGGATAACGCTTCCTCCAGAATACCGCGCACGAGCGAACAGCAGTAGGATTGCAGATGAAGATCAGCGCGATGAATGCCCGAATCGGAACCGAACAATCGGACGGGCAGAGCGCCTGCGGCATAGATCAATTCTTCAGGCGCGTAGGAACAGACGGTGCCCACTATCTTTTTGCCGGTTTGGTCTTTGAGTTTTTGCAGATACAAATAAGGATGATCAACGATTGTCCTGAACTCAGCGATCTTGTCCATAGCTCGTCCTTCCCACGGGAATCGTTTTACTATCTAGCCATTTCGTGACGGCAAACTATCATATTTAAATCAAAAAGTCGCAGTAATTTACAACCCATTTTCACTATTACTCCGGCGGTTAAATATTTGAGTGGTAATCCACCACCAGAGATCCCTGTGCGAAAAGAGGTTCATTCAGAGCAAAGCGTTGAGGCAAATGTAAAGAGGCGAGGAAACGATCCATTGGTTCCCTTTATTTTAAAAAAGCCCGGCAGATACCACAGCCTGGCTTTTTTGAGAATAATTCTTAAAACGGGAATCAGCCGATAGCGCTGCCGCCTCGTTCGCCATTGCTGATGCGGATGCACTCAGCGAGTTCAACGACAAAGATTTTGCCGTCCCCCACGGAGCCGGTATGGGCGCCTTTGACAATCGCATCTATTGTGGGATCGACAAAGGCTTCATTGACGGCGATGTCCAATCTCACTTTATTGAGCAGGCCGCCTGCTTCTTTCGCTCCACGATAGATTTCCGTGACGCCTTTTTGGCGTCCCTGTCCCAGGACATTGGTGACGGTCATCAAGTTGACAGCCACGGCTTCCAGTTCTTTTTTCACAGCCTCCAGCTTATGCGGCTGAATAATAGCAATAACGAGTTTCATAACATTTTCCTCCTATTCAATCACGGTGTAAGCGGCTTCGCTCTGTTGCGTCAGATCCAGGCCGATCAGTTCGTTCTTTTCTTCGACCCTCATACCGATGATCGCATCGACAATTTTGTAGATGATGAAGGTCATCACAACAGCAAAGACAATGGCCACAATCACGAGCAATCCTTGAACCAGGAACTGATGAACATTGCCGAAAAGAAGTCCGTCCGACCCCGCCGCATTAATAGCTTTCTGCGCAAAGATGCCGGTGGCGATAGTGCCGAAAATCCCGCCGACACCGTGCACACCGAATGCATCCAGTGAATCATCATAGCCTAGCTTGCCTTTAATAATCGAGACGGCCACGTAACAAATGACTGCGACCATCATACCAATAAACATCGCGTTCATCGGGTTGACAAAACCGCAAGCCGGTGTGATGGCGACCAGGCCGGCCACGACACCGGTAACGGTTCCCAGAATAGTCGGAGTCCCGTTGTGCCACCATTCCACAAGCGCCCAGGTCAAACCCGCCGCTGCCGTTGCGATATGGGTTGTGATGAAGGCATTGGCGGCAAGACCATCAGCTGCCAGAGCACTGCCCGCATTAAATCCGAACCAACCAAACCACAGAAGCGCTGCACCTAAAACAGTGAAAGGCAAGTTATGCGGACGAATGGGTTTGTGATTGTAACCAACGCGTTTGCCGAGTAATATGGCCAGGACCAGCGCCGAAACACCGGAGCTGACATGTACAACAATACCGCCCGCAAAATCCAGCGCGCCTAAAGCTCTCAACCAGCCGCCCGTGTTCCATACCCAGTGCGCCAGCGGATCATAAACAAACGTCGCCCATAAAATCGTAAAAACCAGAAAAGCGGAAAACTTTACCCTTTCAGCATAAGCGCCAATGATCAGGGCCGGTGTAATGATGGCAAACATGGCCTGGAAGATCATAAAGACGGAATGCGGGATCGTTGCGGCATAAGCCGGGTTTGGCACTGCTCCGACTCCCCTCAGTCCGGCCCAATCCAGTCCTCCGATGATGCCGTGGAACGATGGGCCAAAGGCCAGGGAATAGCCGAACAACATCCATTGCAGACTGATGACGCAGACGATGACAAAGCACTGCATCAAAATAGACAGGACGTTCTTGCGTCGCACCAGTCCACCATAGAAAAATGCCAGTCCCGGTATGGTCATTAACAAGACCAACGCGCTGGCCATCAAAACCCACGCGGTATCTCCCGAATTCATAATAAGTACCTCCTTTAAAAAGTTTTTTCTTTCGGATTCTCTTACAGCAAGGATAGTGCCAAAGCGATTAAGATATATTAGCTATTGATATGCCTATACTATTTGCGAATAAGCGCAATGACAATATAGAACAATTTTGTGCTATTTTAAAGAAGGGGAAACTAAAATGTTGACGGTATTTTCTCCAGAAAGCATTCTGTGCCACACATGCCCACCAGATGGACAGCCGGATATCAGGTAAATAATTTGAGGAATATTGTGGCCAGGGTCAGGTAGGAAAAAAACCCAAAAGCATCTGTAAAGGCGGTCAGCAGAATATTGGAACCCAGCGCCGGGTCAAGATCAAGCCTTTTGAGGGCCAGCGGAATCAAGACACCGACCATCGTACCCACAAAAACACTGATGATCATAGCCAGACCAATGACCAGACCCAGAACGGGGATGCCTTTCCAGAAATAGGCGATAACAGCGATAACGATGCCCACGGCAAGGCCATTGGTCACGCCAACGGCAATTTGCCTGTACAGAACGCGTTTTGCATTTTCAAAAGTAACTTCTCCCAGCGCAATACCGCGAATGATCAGCGCCAGGGTCTGGCCCCCTGCATTGCCGCCCAGCCCGGCAATAACAGGCATGAAAAAGACCAGAGCCACCATGAGTTTAATGGTGTCCTCGAAAAAACCAATGACCAGCACGGAGGTCAGCGCCGTCAGGAGATTAAGGTAGAGCCAGGGAAGTCGTTTTTTTACAGAGTCGATGGTTTTGTGAAAAATTGAATCGTCCTGCCCCAGACCGGCTATGCGATACATATCCTCGGACGTTTCTTCCTGTACGGTGTCCATAACATCGTCAATGGTAATTCGCCCCAGCAGATGTTGTTCATTGTCCACAACACCCACGGAAACAAGATCGTATTTTTTAAAAAGACGCCCTACGTCCTCCTGATCCATATCCGCGTTGATACTGGGAATATCCTCATCAATAACGTCCACAATGGGGGTAAACCGCTTTGTGGTGATCAGGCTTTGCAGAGGAACGGTGCCGATCAGTTTGTCTTCATCATCCACGACAAAAATGCTGTGGATGTTTTCCATGTCGTTTTTAGCGTCCACAACCGCCTGGAAGGCGTCGTTTATGGTGGCCTGTTTCTTTACGGAGACCAGTTCCGACTGCATGATGCCGCCGGCGGTATCCTCGGCGTATTTCAGCAGATCTTTGACGTCCTGAGATTCTTCGGGTTCGATGGCTTCAAGGACGGCCTTGGCCTGATCATCAGAGAGCTCGGCAATGATATCCGCCTTGTCGTCCGATTCCATCTCTTCGATAATGTCGGTGAGTTGCTTATTGGACAGGTCTTCGATAAGCTGCTCTCTGGAGGTATCCGAAAGCTCCAGAATAACGCCGGAGGCCGTGTCCACATCGAGCAGGGAAAAAAGATGCAGGCGGTCTTCTTCATCGAGCTCATCAATCAGATCGGCGATATCCGCCGGATGCATGTCGGAGAAAAGATCGATAATGTCAAACTCACGGTTACGGCTGATCAAATCCTTGAGCGTCTCTAAGGTTGTCGGTTCTTTTTTCTTGAGCTTCTTCATAGGCCTGCCTGATCTAATTTTCTTAAAACAAATGAATCGGCGTTTGGATTTCCGGTAAATGATCGCCTTCGTACAATACTTTTTCCAGAAAAAGACCGGAAGGCGGGGCGGTATAACGAGCGGGAACATCGGAAAAGGTCTTGAGCATCTGCTCCAGGTCTTTGACTGTGACATTGCCTCGTCCGGCTTCGACGGTCATACCGACGATGCGTCTCACCATTTTCCACAAAAAGTGGGAGCCGGAAATTCGCATGGCCAGCAGGTTGTTAAATTCTTTAAGCTCGATGCCTTCAATATCAACCTTGGTTGATGTATCCTTGTCCATTCTCTTGTCGGCAAAAGACTCGAAATCATGAAATCCCTCAAAAACGGCCAGCGCCTGCCGCATCTTGCCGACATGAAGCTTGTCTTTAACCCACCAGACATACTTTTTGCCGAAAGCGGTGCGCCGGGAGGCAATCAGATAAAGATAACTCCGGCTGACGGCTGAGTGGCGGGCGTGGAAGCGCGGGTGAGCGTTTTCCAGAGATAAAATATTAATGCCCGCGGGGAGAAGATCGTTGAGTCCGATGCGCAAGGCTTCGCAATGGACCTTGCGGTTTGTTTCCAGATGGGCCACCTGCCCCAGTGCGTGCACACCGGCATCGGTGCGCCCCGCCCCCTGAATTTCCACCGGCGTGTCCAGAAATTTTTGCGCCGCTTCAGCCAGGGCACCTTGAATGCTTCTCGCGTTTTTCTGCGCCTGCCAGCCGCTGTAATTGGTACCGTCGTACTCCAGAACGATCTTATATTTGTTCATTTTGACGGTTTCTCCTGGTTGGCGGGAGTCAGAATATTCATGGCGGAAATGTTGTCAAGCAAAGAGCCGGCCGCCGAATCAATATCTCTCAGCTCCTGCCCCGGTTGCAGGGTGGTAATAACCGCCTGCCCGATGATTTTCCGTCCTTCACGTCCTTGCAAATCTTTGGTCCGGATACCCCAGATGTTATGAAAAATCAGCGCTCGGCCGTCTTGCTGTCCGATATACAGCATCACATGGCCTTTGCGCCACAAAAGACTGAGGTAAGGAACACCCCTCTCCCGGATAATTTTTTCTTTTTGTTCGGGACGAAGGCCGGAAAGGTCGATATAAGTGCCTGCCTCTTTCACCTGGTCTTCCGAATGCCGCGGCAGCCAGATACCGAAGACAGCAAAGAAATCGCGGGTCATGGAAGAACAGTCACGGTTGCCGTAAAGTCCGCCCCATCCATAGGGTTCGCCGATCATTTCATTGGCTATCTTTGCCGCATGGACAGGATTGAAGCGCAACGGCTTTGCCGCAGCCGCAGCCGACGGGACAAAACCGCGTCTGATCACCGCTCGTCTGTTTTGATCAGCCACGGCAATCGACACTTGTATCCGGTCCGCTGAACTTTTCGTTAAAGGGAAAATGTGCCCTACCGACGCCCGCACAAGGAAAAGGCCGTTTTCGGTTAGAACAGACGTATGATCGCGGATGATCACCGCATAGCGTCCTGATTCCCAGGTTTTGACAAATACGTTGTCCACGGAAGCGAAATCTTCAACCGGAATCCAACCGTAAGTAAAGGAAGTCTCTACCAGCGCCCAGGACTTGTCCGCGCTGAGCTGGCAAACAAAGATCGGCGTATTGGCGGGAACGGATGACCGCTGCAAATTATCAAACGGCCAGGCCGAGCTGTCACCGTCGGAGCTGTTAAAGTGGGGCGAATTGGTTGGCAATTCCCTTAAATTCGTATTTCTGGTCGTGATGCCGCGAGACAGGGCATTCGGGTAGTTATTCAAAGACGCTTTGCTTTCGAGTTTTTTCGCCCAGGAAGGTAGATGAAGCTTTTTATTTTCCCCGTAGCCGGGTTTGAAAGTGTATTTCCTGAAATCCTGCTGGACTCTTTCAGGCAGGGCATGAAAAGGACTGCTCTGGTGCCATACGGAAAAGTAGATGGTGTTATAATCTTCTTCCATCCGTGCTTGACTTGCCGCAGTCAACGGCTCTTTGCTTTGGACGCCGTCGGTAAAATAAGAAGCATGATCCTGACGTAATTTCCGGACATCCCGAATGGTATCCGGCGCGGCAAGACAACCTGATAAAATAAATAATAAAACAACGGACAGACTGAAAAATGTATTCATCATAAAGGCATCCTTTAATTGATAACCTTATATAATCTTTTTTTATAATTCAGGCAAGATAAAGGGTTTGTGCTTTTCATAATCATTTTCTTTTGCATTCTAAGGAATTTCGTGTAAATTACAACCATGACACCTTGGGCATTTGATAAATTTGTAGTATAAGAAAATGAAGGCTGGTATAAAATATTAAACTACTTCAATATTTACGAAAGGAGCAAGACTTATGATCGCCATCAGTGTTTTGAAAAAATTTGCCTTTTTGAAGGATTTTACCAATGATCAACTGATTAAGCTGGAGTCATTGGCCAATGAGGAAAACTATCAGGCAGGTGCACAGCTCTATTCCAACGGTGATGCGGCCCGCTGCCTTTATTTACTCCAAGAAGGAAAAGTTGCCCTGTTCATGGATAACTACATGGGGCCGGGCAAACCGCCCATGCAGGTGACGATTGATGTGGTCACCAAGGGGGAATCCATGGGCTGGTCGGCTGTGGTGGAGCCGTTCACCTATACGCTTGGCGCCCGTTGCCTTGAGGATACCAAGCTGATTGCGTTTGACTCCTTTAAGCTGCGAGCGATGATGGATGAAGACTGTACCTTGGGCTTCAAAATCATGCAGTCCACCGCCAAGGTTATTTCCACGCGCCTGACGCACACCCGGATCATTCTGGTGGGTGAGCGCGGTCTTGCCACGCTGACCGAGTATTAATCAACAATCTGCAAGGTGATGCGGAATATGAAAAAAGAAAATTTTAACGCAATCATTGAAAAAGCGATCGCCAATGAAGAACTCAAACATAAAGAGAAGGTGGAATATTTATACTCCAATACGGCGTTTGTTTAGACCGATGGAGGATAGCGTAGGTTCTCCCCCTGAGAAGAATTAATCCGCCCGCGCAGGCGAAAAGGAGATGACCATGCAGGATTTTGTTCCCAAAAAGATTTTTTTTACCAAAGGCGTGGGCACGCACAAGGATGAATTGCATTCCTTTGAGCGTGCCTTGCGCAATGCCGGTATTGAGAAATGCAATCTAGTCCAGGTGTCCAGTATTTTTCCTCCCGGCTGTAAAATGATCCCCAAGTCGCAGGGTCTCAAATCACTGGTGCCGGGCGCCATTACCTACTGCGTGATGAGCCGCTGTTGCAGCAATGAACCCAAACGGCTCTTGGCCGCGTCGGTCGGCTGCGCGATCCCCGCGGATAAGTCATCGTATGGTTATATCAGCGAGCATCATGCCTACGGCATGACGGAAAAACAAACCGGCGATCATGCCGAAGATCTGGCCGCGGCCATGCTGGCATCCACGCTGGGAATTGATTTCAATGTCGATGAAAGTTGGGACGAAAAAAAAGAAATTTTTAAAATCAGCGGCAAAATTGTCCGGACGCTAAATGTGACCCAGTCAAAAATCTGCATGGATAATAATTATACCACGGTGGTTGCCGCCGCCGTTTTTGTTTTCTGACGGAAAGTATCGGTGTTTAAACCGAGGGACTGTTTAATATGAAAAAGGAAATACCTGAATTAAAGATGCAAGATGTGGGCGGCGCTGAGTTGCCCTATCTTTATTATGAGGGTGGCCCCCGTCATATTCTTTTCGCGCATGCCACCGGATTTCTGCCTTGGCTGTGGCATCCGATCATCGAAGAATTTATTCCTCAATATTCAGTATGGGCGCCGTACATTTGCAACTATCGCTCGTGTGAGCCGGAAAAAGGCGGCTTGAGCTGGGATGTGATCGCCCAGGACCTTTCCACCTTCTGCCACGGGCAGAAAATTGAAGAACCCATACTGGTCGGGCATTCGATGGGCTCGACGGTGTTGACGATTGCCGTTTCCGCTTATGGCTTAAAGCCTCGCGGCATGATCCTCATAGAGCCGATCTTGCTGCCGGATGAATTTTATAAAACGGAAATCAGCCTGAAAGACCATCCGCTGGCCTCCAAGTCGATTAAACGGGTTAATCACTGGCAAAGTGAAACTGAAGCCATGGCCTATTTGAAATCGCGTTCATTCTTTTCGGACTGGGACGAAGAAGTCCTGAATCTTTATATGCAGCATGGTATGGAAAAGCAGCAGGCAGGCGATATGCGCCTGACTTGCACACCGGAAAGCGAGGCCGCCATGTTCATGGGCGGCTGGAGCCGTGACCCCTGGCCGCTTCTCACAAAGATCGAATGTCCCGTGCTGATGATTGAAGGAGAAAAAAGCCCTAACATAGGTCTGGTGGATATAAAAAAAGCTGTTTCACTCCTGCCGCAGGGAAAATACGGGTCGGTTGCTGAAGCCGGACATTTAATTCCCATGCAAAAACCGGCGGAAATTGCCGCGATTGTCAAAGAATTCATTGTCAAGCTGCCCTGAAATTTATCCCGCGGACGATTTCAAATCTATGCAGAAGTCTTATTTAATGTTCTCATCCACCCATGCACTTCGCTTGGTATAAGAATCCGCACTCGCGATTGCTGATAAAAACTCATCTTGGCTGTAATAATTGGTGATGCGATAAAATGATTTCATAATCAGTTCCTTTCGTTTATGATTTAAAGTGCCTCTGTCGAACTCATGAGGGTTTTCAAGACATTTCTGAAAACATCCGCTTTGATGCTGATGTCGCCTATAAAAGGATAGTCGAGAGCGATGACCGTAAAGAGGGCAATAGCTATCATCGCCGCCAGCATCGATGTCATGATGAGCTGTGGAACGAAGTTTTCCGTTCCAAAGAACAGCATAAACGAGACAGTGATGATACCTCCAATAATTAGAACAAAATAAAGAATGGGATGAATTCCCGAATTAGCCTCAAGAAGGCGCATCCGCCTCATTTCAAATGATTCATTCAATTTTCTAACAGACTCCGCAAAGAAGATTTTTTGTGTCTCATTTTTGGGTATATAGCTGCTGAAAAGGCGCCATATTTCATCCTGAGACTGCTGGACATTCTGACTTCTCTCTCCCTTGGACATGATCTGCCACTCATCATTTATTATAAAATTTACATAATCTATCAGATCTTTTTTCAGTTCATTGCGGAAGGAGGCCGGCAGTGGTCTGGTATCCCTGTAAACAGACGCAATGTAATTAGCTTCTCTGGTCACGTTTTTCTCCGCCTCATCATAATTCTGCCATGTTGCGATTACTAAAAAAGCTAGCATTACTGCATAGATAACGCCAAGAGTTGCGAAAATGAATCCGGCCACGTCATTATGGAGTTTGAACTTCTGTGGAGGATGAAATGCACGAACAATATATAAACCGATAATAGAAACAATAACATATAGGAAGACAATAATAATGCCGAGAATGACGGTAGGGATATTTAAAAGCAACAATTGAATAAAAGGCATTTTTGGCTCCTTATTTAGTCATAAACCAGGAAGGGACAAACCTGTGGAATCGTTCCATCCATAAACAAATAATCGATATAGGAATGGCAAGACCTTTCCCTTCTTTGTTTTATAGGTACTTTTCTTCCAGTAAGTGAAGCACTGTGTCCGCCGAGTCGGTAACGGCTGTGCCCGGTCCGAAGATACCTTTGACGCCTCGGGAATACAGGAAGTCATAATCCGCGGGGGGAATCACGCCGCCGACAACCACGAGAATATCCGTACCGCCCATTTTTTTCAAATTTTCTATCAGCTGAGGAACAAGGGTCTTGTGTCCCGCGGCAAGGCTCGATACGCCCACCACATGCACATCGTTTTCGATGGCCATTTTGGCCGCTTCTTCCGGGGTTTGAAACATCGGACTGATATCCACATCAAAGCCGATATCCGCATAAGCTGTAGCAACCACTTTGATCCCCCGGTCATGGCCATCCTGCCCCATTTTGGTCACCAATTGCCGGGGACGGCGGCCTGTTTTCGTAAGAAACTTCTCTGTCCGCCCGCGCAGCGCATCAATGACGTCACTATCGCCATATTCGGAGGAATAAGCGCCGGAAATGACACGCGTGGTCGCGACATAGCGGCCGAATACTTTTTCCATGGCGTCGGATACTTCTCCCACAGTCGCTCTCAGTCTTACCGCTTCAATTGACGCGGCCAACAGGTTGCCGCCCTGCTCGGCCATGTTTGTAATCTTCTCCAGGGCTTTTTGCACAGCCGCATTGTCGCGTTTGGCCTTGATATCCTTGAGGCGCGCGATCTGCTCGTCGCGGACGCTGCCGGGAATATCCAACACTTCAATCGGTGTTTCTTCTTTGACTTTGTATTTGTTGACGCCGACGATGGTGTCTTTGCCATGGTCGATCCTGGCCTGGCGGCGGGCGGAGGATTCTTCGATGCGCAGTTTCGGCATGCCGGTTTCAATGGCGCGCGCCATGCCGCCCAGTTCTTCGATCTCATCCATAATTTTCCGGGCTTCCCGGATAATCGATGCCGTTAAAGATTCGACATAATAGGAACCGCCGAGGGGATCGACCACATGGCAGATCTGCGACTCCTCCTGAATGATGATCTGCGTGTTGCGGGCGACCCTTGAGGATAGCGGCGTGGGCAGGCTGACCGCCTCGTCAAAGGAGTTGGTGTGCAGCGATTGTGTACCGCCAAGCGCCGCTGCAAGCGCTTCCAGCGTGGTACGGATGATGTTGTTGTAGGGATCCTGCTGGGTCAGACTCCAGCCGGACGTCTGCACATGCGTGCGCAGAATACAAGACCGCGGATTGGTCGGGTTGAATTCGCCAACGATTTTTTGCCACAAATAGCGCGCCGCCCGCAGCATGGCGATCTCCATGAAGAAGTTCATGCCCACACCGAAGAAGAAAGAAAGCCTCGGCGCGAAATCATCAATCTTCAGGCCACCGTCAATGGCCGCGCGGATGTATTCCTTGCCGTCGGCCAATGTGAAGGCCGCCTGTAAAACAGAATCCGCGCCCGCCTCCATGATATGATAACCGCTGATGGAAACGGTGTTGTAACGCGGCATATTTTTTGAGCAGTAGGAAATAATATCAGAGACCACCCGCATCGAGGGACGCGGCGGATAAATATAAGTATTGCGGGTTAGAAATTCCTTGAGAATGTCGTTCTGGATGGTGCCGGCCAGCAGCTTTTGCTCGACGCCCTGCTCCTCTGCAGCCACGATATATCCGGCAAGAACAGGCAGCACCGCACCGTTCATCGTCATCGAGACCGAGACTTTATCCAGGGGAATCTTATTGAAAAGGATTTTCATGTCCTCGACGGAATCAATCGCCACGCCGGCCTTACCGACGTCACCCGCGACGCGGGGATGATCGGAATCGTAACCCCGGTGTGTGGCCAGATCAAAAGCTACGGACAAACCCGTCTGCCCGGCGGCCAGATTTTTCCGGTAGAACTCGTTGGACTCTCTGGCGGTGGCAAATCCCGCGTACTGGCGGATGGTCCAGGGCTGGTTGGCATACATGGTGGCCGACGGTCCCCGCAGATACGGGGCAAGACCGGAAAGGGTGTTGACGGTATCCAGTCCCTCCAGGTCTTCAGCGGTGTAGATGGGCTTAATAACAATACCTTCCGGTGTTTCCCAGTTGAGGGATTCCAAGGGTCTTTCTTTTAACTCTTTGACTGCCACCTCTTTCCATTTCTTCATTTGAACATGCTTGGACACGGTGATCTCCTTAGAAACTATTTTTTTATCAAGCGTTTTCGTCCCCGAAATGATTATACAGCATAAAAAAACCTGATATAATTTATCGTATAGATCATACTCCATCAGATAATTTTGTGCAATATTTAGACAGAATAATGTCTGATTACTTTTTTGTATATTTTGTTATGACTATTAGGGACATGGGTTTTCTTGGCCAGAATCCCGGCCGCCATGGCAATCCCGGTACCGATATCCACGACCGAATGATCTTAATCTGCTTTGCGATAATTAATGTGTCAGGATGCGAGCACAATCAGCGCGTCCACTGCAACGGGTTTGCCGTCACGGCGAATCTTGAGGGGATTGATGTCGATCTCGGCAATTGATTCGTATTGAAGGCCGATTGCTCCCACCGCCACGAGAATCTTTGCCAGAAGCTCCGTATCGACCGCCTCTTCTCCACGAAAGGGCTTTAAAATATCACGGGCTCGAATCCCCGACATCATGTCCTTTGCATCGTACAGGGTGAGAGGAGCAATCCGAAAAACGGTGTCTTTGAGAGTCTCGGTTAAAATTCCCCCAAGACCGAACATCACCGCCGGTCCGAATGAGGGGTCGCGAGTCAGGCCACAGACGAGTTCCCGGGCGCCCACAATCATCTCCTGCACGGACAGGGACTCACATCCCGGAATCGCCAGAAGCCGCCGGCCTTCGGATAGGATCTCCTCTTCATTCTTCACATTTAATACAACGCCGCCGGCTTCAGTTTTGTGCGCCAGTTTCTCTCCCGATGCCTTAAGAACAACGGGGAATCCCATCTTGAGAGATTCCGCAACCGCGGCATCCGCTGAAGATGCCAGAACCTCCCGGCATACGGGGATACCAAAAGCGGCAAGAACCAACTTGGAATCATATTCATTCAAGGCCCCTTGGCCGCGGGATTTCGCATTCTGAATTAAAGAGTTGGGATCAATCATTGTATGGCACCTCAGACTGTGATTATTTTTATCATGTCGTTTCTTATTTTATAAAATACCGGCCTGTCAATCTTTATTGTTAAAAATTTTTCGGATGCATTCTTGAATAATAGGAGATTATCTGGTAACGACCTTGCGTAACGATGTTTCTCTTGATCATCATATGTGAGGAACATTGTATTTTTTTGCGGGAATATTTTAAAAATAGTCTGAGCGTCAATCGATTTGAGAAGGGAAAAAAATGATCCGTTCAATTCAGGAAAGTCCTCTGTATCCCATTGTCAATCCAAAGAGCATCACCTTTTTCGGTGCTTCCAATACTTTCATGCGCATGGGATCCATCATGCTTTCATCCATGCAGGCCCTGGGTTATGAAGGGGAAATATACCCGATTCACCTGACCGAAAAAGAAGTACGCGGACGTAAGGCCTATACCCGTGTTATGGATCTACCGGAGGTCCCAGACCTGGCGATCATCGTCCTGCCGACAGAGATTGTCTGCCAAACCATGGAGGATTGCGGAAAGAAAGGCATCAAGCACGCTATCGTAGTATCCGGAGGTTTCAGGGAAGCGGGCCCGGAAGGCGTTGAAATACAAAAAAAGCTGGAGACCATTGCCCTTAAGTACGGTATCCGCTTTCTCGGACCTAACTGTCTTGGCGTTGCCAACCCTCACATCAAGCTGAATCCCACACCCATTCAAGCAGAAGGCCCCCCCGGTTTCGTCGGCCTTGCCTCCCAGAGCGGGAGCTTTATTACGCAAATATTTAATTACCTTCATCGCCATGGAATGGGTTTTAGCGCGGCGCTCAGTGTCGGGAATGAGGCCAATATCGATATTGTCGACTGCATGGAATACCTGGGCGCCTGTCCCAACACAAAGGTCATCACCCTTTATATTGAAGGGATCACCCGGGGAAGAAAGTTTATTGAAACGGCCAAGGCGATAAACGCCCGTAAACCCATCGTGGCCCTTTATGTGGGCGGGTCCGAGGCGGGTAAGAATGCAGGTCGATCTCATACGGGCTCCCTGTCGGGTCCCAACGAGATCTACGACGGCGTGTTCAGACAATGCGGCATCATCCGGGCGCAGACACTGACGGAACTCTTTGATTACGCACTCGCCTTGGGAACACTCCCCAGGCCATTGGGAAACAGGATTATCATCCAGACCCACTCAGGGGGCCCCGGAGCCACAGCGGCGGATTCTTGCGGACGGGCAGGCCTCGCACTGCCGCCGCTTTCTTCCGAAACGTTAGAAAAGCTCAAGCCGTTGATCCCCAAGACAGCCAGCACGGCAAACCCGGTTGATATGACATTCAGTAAAAATCCCGCAGAAGACTACTTTAATATTCCGGATATATTGCTGCAGGAGAAGAACGCAGATATGCTTTTGACCTATTTCCTGTCTCCGGGTCTCTTTATCGAGCGCATTCTGAAAGAAATGGATGTACCTGCTGAATCTATTCACACAGAGATGGACAAGCTGATAATACAATATGCCAGTACCTTTTTCAGCCTGACCAAGCTTCACCCCGATAAGCCGATCATCGGTTTCACTTACCGGAGTCTTCAGGAAAGAATGGTCCGGTTTCTGCTCGACCAGGGTGTGCCCATTTACCAGGACCCCGAGCGTGCCGCGCGCTCCATAGCGGCCGTGCTGGCATACCATAAGATGCAAGACGGCATCACCGAGGCAAACTGATGCAATCTGTTTGGGAATCCAAAGGCGAAAAAATCCATACGCGGAACATCACCGTGACAACATATAATTATGACGGGCAGAAAATCATTGTGGAGGGTTTCCTTAAAGATGATCGACAGAAAAAAACATAAAATTGAGTATCTGTGCTGACTATACCCTTTGATTATTATTTATTTTATCCTTTAAGCTCTTGACTTTGACCGGTGTTTCCGATAAGAAAATACTGGTCATTCCCAAAATGACCTCAGTGAATTATGGATATCGGACTTGCGCAATATTTATACGGACATATCTTCCATAACTATCATTGGGGTTCTATGCGCCTTTGCATATCCCTTTCACAACACAATAAAATCATTCCCGCCACAATGGGGGTAAAGGAGGAAATATATCATGGTAAAAAGTAGCAAGTCGGAAAGCAGATTGCCGGTACTCGGCATTAACAGTTTAGGACGAATCGGCAAGCTGAGTCTGTGGCATCACGTCGGCAGAAAGTACTTCAAGGAGATCGTCGTTAACCTAGGCCGCGATGTGGGCACGGGTATGGACACGATTGCCCGGTTGATTGAAGCGGATGGCACTTATGGACTGCTCCACCGTTTTCTCTACGGCATTAAAGCGCAGCCTGTCATTCAAATCACGGACAACAAAAACGGGAAAATGATTATCGACGGCATACCGGTGACCATTCTCCGCGAAGAGAGGAATCCCCTCAATATCCCCTGGCGTCAATACGGTGCGGATATAGTTGTTGATTGCAGCGGCAATTTCAAAGATCCGACGGTTCCGGTTGACGACAAAAAAGGCTCAATCCGGGGTCACTTAAACGGCGGCGCGAAGGTGGTGATCCATTCCGCACCTTTCAAGATCAATAACAAGGCTCTTTCGACTCCGGACGATACGACAACCCTGATTTACGGAATCAATCACACGGCATTTGACCGGAAGAAGCATCTGCTGGTTTCCGCCGCGTCCTGCACCACAACGGCCCTTGCCCACATGGTCAAACCGCTTCTGGGCAATGAGGAAACCAGCACGATTCTGACGGCATCCATGTCCACGATCCATGCCGTCACCAATAGCCAGAGCGTTCTGGATAAACTGCCCAAGGCGGGTGAAAAGGATATTCGCAAAACGCGCAGCATCCTGAATAATATTATTCTCACCTCGACCGGCGCCGCAAAGACCCTGATTGAGGTGATTCCGGAAGTTAAAAACATCGGGTTCATGGGTGATTCCATCCGGGTGCCGACCAATACGCTGTCGCTCATCATACTGAACGCAACGTTTCAGGCGCGCCAGAACGAAGCGGGGGAGACAGCTAGTATAAACACCAAAAAGCTCAATGAAATTTACCGCAAGGTCGCCCAGGATAATCTTCTGGTTCGCTTCACGATGCAGCAGAATGTTTCAACCGATCTGATCGGCGAAGACGCGGCAGTTATTATTGAAGGCCAGTTCAATCACACAAGAACCGCTTATATTCCGGTTGATCTTTCTCATATCCCGAATCTACCCGAAGGCCTCCTCCATGGCATCGGCGACAGAATGCTGAAAGTCCCGGTCGTTCATGCCAAAATTTTCGGCTGGTATGACAACGAATACGGCAGCTACACGAACCGTATGGGAGATTTGACCGTCTATATCCACAAGAATATTCAATAAGCGGGATACCCATCGAGACAAATCCCCCCGTTTCCCTTTTCACGAAAAGCGGGGGGATTTTCAAAGATTTTAGAGGGTGATTGAATAATACTTATCTATTTCTCTTTCATGTTTTCCTAAATAGAGAGCGCCGCTCCAGCCGTCGATACAGATAAAATCTCCCGTCCTGATGGTATGCCCTTCCAGCGTGGCATAACCTTCTGTTTCATAGACCTTCAGTTTACTGAGACCCACCACCCCGACTTTGCCCAGTTGCGGGATGGTCACGGCGGCATGAGAGGTTGCGCCACCTTTGGCCGTCAGGAGTCCCTCCACCTGCAAAAGGACGCCGACATCATCCGGAACCGTATCGGGACGCACGAGAATGAGAGGCATTTTGGGCTCCGTTTTGCGAAAACGATTAATGTCTTTTTCGGAATAAACTGCCCGGCCACACAGCGCGCCACCGCTTACGCCGATCCCCGTGCCCAGCATGGAGGCCTGCAACAAGACCGTGTCCTTAAACCGCCGCAGGCTTTTTGCTTTGGTCTGATCCATATCGCGCGTTTGCAGTAAAAACAGATGATCTTTTTCGGGACCTTCAAACGTAAACTCAATTTCCTGATGATTGAATCCTTTTTCGTAAATCATAATTTCGGCTATTTTGACCAACTCGGCATAGATGGCCGGAAAGGTGGCTTCCAGCGATATTTCCGTATTGCGATGTTCGGCGATTCGCTGACGCTCCGAAATGGGAAAGGTTTCGGCCAGACCGGACACAATATCATCGCCCTGAACGCCGAAGATAAAATCGCCACACAGCGTAACATCGGATGAGGCGCTTTTCGGATCGCGCGTAAAAATTACGCCCGAACCGGAACGTTCATGGAGATTGCCGAAAATCATCGCCTGCACGATGACGGCCGTTCCCCATTCATCGGATAAATGCATCTGATGGCGATAAATCCGGGCCTGCTCCGAATACCAGGAATCAAAAACATGCAAAATGGCATGGCGCAATTGCCGCATCGGATCATCCGCCAGCGGAATGCCGCTGTCGAGAATGCCTTTCTTGTATGACAGGGCGATTTGTTTCATCAGGTCGGGCGGAAACTTAATTTTTCTTTCCACGCCATATTTTTGTTTGAAGTCGTCCATAATGGCGTCAAAAAAATCGCGGCTCAGTCCCTGAAACATACCCCAGGTCTGGAGAAAGCGACGGTAGCAATCCCAAGCTGCCCACTGGAAATCCTTTCTCCCGCTGAGAGTTTCCGCAATAGAGGCGTTGATGCCCACATTTAAAAAAGAGCGCATCATCCCGGGCAGAGAAACCGTGGCGCCGCTTCTGACCGACAAAAGCAGAGGATTGTTGCGGTCGCCGAATTTACGTCCGGTCTTCTTTTCCAGCGCGGTGATCCCTTTGTTGACGCGCGCGGCCAGATCGCTGAAGATATACTTATAACCATAGACGGCGTCATAGCCACGAAACACTTCCGTGGTAATGATAAAACCCGGCGGCACCGGAAAACCGAAAGAAACCAGCTTTTTGAGAAAATAGCCTTTGTTCCCCAGAAGGATCTGATTGTCGAGTTGGGCATTCTTGCTATAAATGGAGGAAACAGCCAGTTCAGGATTATAATCCATCAGCAGGTTGAGAATTCTCTTGTTATCCTTGAATTTTTCCAGTTCCGCGTTGAGCGTTTTAATGACGGCGTGAACGAAATTATCCAGCACTTGCAGTCCGAAGGCCGACGAGATGATGCCGCGGATGAAATTCTCCGATTGCTGATAAACCAACTCATCGGGCCTGCGCGGATCGCCTTTTGAGTCCATATGATCTGAAGGCGACTTGATCTGACGGACAATCACCGGCAAACTGATACTGTGGGCGTCGATATAATAATCGCGAATGATATCCTGAATGCCTTTGGAGATGAACCGGAAAATATCAAGATATTGATCCACGGAAAATTGTTTAATGGGCAGAGCGCTCGTAACATATTTGACTTTGGCCACCAGTCCTTCGGTGGAAATGCCCTCTAGCTCCAGTGCGCCGAGATAGTGCCATAGATAAGCATGAATCTTGATAATGGTGCGCTTGGTGATGAATTTCAGATTCAGTGATTTGATCAGTTCTTCAAACAACATTTCTCCAAGGCTCTCCAGGCGCAGCGTAAGCCCCAGCGCGTCGAACTTTTCCTCATGATAAGTTCCGTACATGGATGGAATGCCCGCGGCAATATGCCTTTTATAGTAGATATTTTCAAAAGACTGGGTTTTCTGTCCGGAAAGAATTCTGGCTTTGAGCGCGCCAAGGAATTTCAGGATGATCGTCAGGCTGCGGTAGTGGTTTTTAGAGCCCAGCGATCTTTTCAAAGACTGGATATCCTGCGTGGCAAAAGCATTGACAGACTCCAGGTCTTTGAGCAAATCAAAATACTGAGGATAATATTTTTTATAGATCAGTTGATAAATACGGATCATTAGTGAAACGCGCTCTTTATCCGTCTCGGAAACATCCGTGATTTGCTGAATTTCCCTGGCAATTTTAGCCTGGTCCCATTCCAGAAATTTTCGCGGCTGGCTGCCGGTCTTGGGAAAAAGACGGATGAGCGACTGATGCATACCGTTAAAATATATGCCGGAATTCATGACCTGCTCAAACACTTCATCCGGAATGTGCGTGCGTATGAAATTTTTGTCGCCGGTAAACCAGTAGCGGAAAATGTCCTCGATAAACTCGACCAGCAGACTATTGCTTTCCACATGGGATTGCTTGCGGAAGAAATCGATCAACCGGTCGTTGCGAGATGATAGTTCATCCACGCGGGTGGTAATGTCACGAAGTTCCCCTTCCGCACCGATTTCACTGAAATACACGGGAAAGACGCGCAAAAGCTGTTTGATTAAGTTGTAAGCTGGGGCGATGTCCGTGTTGAGCAGCCTTGAAATGTCGCGCTGGATCAAATCCGTATCGCGAATAAATATCCCGCCGATTTTTAAATTAATGATCAGGGCGGAGATTAATCTTTTCGTCCAGCGCGGCTTCATGGCAATAATTTCCAGCCAGACGCGGATGGTTCGAATATGTTCGGGATTGACCTGCACCTGCCAATTCGTCGTTGATCCTTGAATTTCCGGATATTCAAATCCGTAGGCAATCAGTTCATCAATGAATGCTTCCACCAACGGGTGTGCGTTTTGTGCAAAAACCTCCCTGGCCGCCGTGACAATGCAATCGACGCTCGCGCCGCGAAATTCGTTTTGTGACGTATTCTTTTTTAAGAAAGTGAAAATCTTCCGCACAAAGCCGTCCAGATTTTCCTTTTTTTCCTCCTGAAAAACCAGCCGAAGTGAGTGATTGATTTCCCGCATGGCGCTGACATGGATATCCCGCAGCCCCGGCACACTCATAATCCCGAAAAGGAAATCCAGTTTAATCAGATGACGGCCCTGATAAGCTTGAGACTTTTCCAGTGCGTCGGCCACATGCAGGTAGCCGTCGATGATCTGGAAATAATCCGGCAGGGGTAAAAATTCCCCGATATGCGCTCCCGCTTTTTCGCCGTCCCGTGGGCAAAGCGCTTCAAGATCCAGGAGCATCTTGCGAAAATGGTGATGGCTAAGCGGCTCGATCAATTCCATATAAGTTTTCTCATCGAACAACGCATCGGCCCTGCTCTCGGCAATCAGCCATAAAGCTGGGTCGGGCTGAGCCAGCCAGAAGGAATACGTCGCCCGAAACATCTTATAGAGCAGCAAATCGAAAGACGGCGTGGTAATTACCACCTTCTTTTCCGTAACCGCCCGGATAATTCTTTTCAGATAGGATGAGCATTTCTTGAACAGAGCGGATTCCGCATCGGCGATGTTCATCAGAGAGGTGATGAGTCCCGGAAATAAAGACAGGTTTCTTCCCAGCAGCTCATTGCTCTGCGTAATAATCGCGTCCGCGTAGTCAAACAAATAATGAACGGCGCTGTCTTTCACATCTTCGGACGCAGGCGATTTCAGAACGTCAAAATAAATCGTCAGCAGGATGGATAAAGCGGTCAGTCCCTCCGGATGATTGTTGTAAATATAAAAATCACCGATGGAGATGGACTTGAGTTCTTTGAGAACATATTCCCAATTGACATAAGGATGATTGAGTTCCGTCAAAAGCTCGCGTGTTTTTTTCTGCAAGCCATAGTGGTCTTTGACAATCTGCAGAATCGGCGCGTATTGCTGCGGTATTTGGACGTCTACCGCCGTCCTTTCCAGATTGACTTTCAGCGCTGATGAAACCCATCGATCATGCTTCTTGACGGGGGTTGTTTTTGTTACCATGTTGAATCTACCTTTGTCAGAGAGATTAAGCAGAAATTACGACGGATTTCAAGCCGTAATGTCTAATCGCCCGACAAAGCATAAAAACATGCCCCCGGAAGATGAACCTTCCTTCTTTTTGGAAAATTTTCCCAAAAGTATCACCATCAGGGAAATAATGCCGGCAATGCTAAACCGAAATGACAATCGTCAAACCATAAGTTATTAAAGCTTCTCTCCATCCAAAGGTGTTCCCTATAAAACGTGACCCATGTTTTTTTCTTATTATGATTGACAAAAGAACGCTCTTGCCAATATATTAATTATCGGCAGCAATAACCCCGCCTTCCCATTATTATTTTTAGACGATCAGAAAGGATTAATCTATTCATGGAATATAAAAGTATTGTGGATGTTCAATCGAGGTTGACAAAAGCCGCCTACATTCCCTCAAAGGAAATTGCCACGGTTGTTTTTCTGGCTGAGGCAACCCAGAAGCCCATTCTGGTCGAAGGGCCGGCCGGCGTCGGCAAGACTGAGCTGGCTAAGGCGATAGCCCGCAGCCTTGGTCGTGAGCTGATCCGACTGCAATGCTACGAAGGTTTGGACGAAGCCAAAGCCCTTTATGAATGGGAATACGCCAAACAATTGCTCTACACGCAAATGATGAAAGACAGGCTCAACGACATCATCTCTTCCGCCTCAACACTGACCGAGGCGGTGGATCAGATTGCCGCCCAAGAAGACGTTTTCTTTTCCGACCGCTTTATTCAGCCGCGACCACTTCTGCAAGCCATCAGTTCGGAGCAGCCGGTGGTGCTGCTGCTGGACGAAGTGGACAAATCCGATCCGGAATTCGAGGCCTTTCTTCTGGAACTGCTCAGTGATTTTCAGGTTTCGATCCCCGAACTGGGAACGCGCAAGGCCGTCAACATTCCCTTTGTTCTGCTCACATCCAACAACTATCGGGATATGAGCGACGCCCTCAAGCGTCGCTGCGTTCATCTGTATATTGATTATCCGGCGCGGGAAACAGAGATCGCCATTGTCCGCTTGAAAATTCCGGACATCGAGGAAAAACTTTGCGCCATTCTGGTTGATACCATCCGCAAAATCCGAACACTGGATCTAAAAAAAAGCCCCAGTATTTCGGAAACGCTGGATTGGGCGCAATCCCTCCTGGCGTTGCAGATCAATGAACTGACACCTGAAGTTGTCTCGGAGACACTCAACGTCATTTGCAAATACCAGATGGATCTGGAAAAAGTGCGGAAGAATATGGATCGGATTGTTTCCTGAGATGAAAGAAAACCAAAGAATCCCTAAAACATAAAAACAGCGATCCGGTGATCTATGGTCCATCTCATCCAACAATTTGTTTCCTGCTGCCGCGCGGCGGGGCTTCGGGTCTCGACCTCGGAGGTTCTCGACAGCCTCAAGCAGTTGCAGTTGATCGACCCGACCGATGAGGTGCAATTCCGGTCGCTTTTACGCGCCAATTTCGCTAAAAGTATAAGGGAAGTTTTACAATTTGAACGTCTCTATCATCTCTTCTTTCATGAAATGCGTATGGACACGGGTGATATGAGGCAGGCTGCCGCTCATTCTGAGCACATAAAAAAAGCAGCAGCCATTCTCAAACAGAAACCTCACGAAAGCCCTGTTTATGATGCTGTGATAGATTTCCTCGCTGGAAATCCTCTTACTCTCCTTCAGGAGATGCGCCGAATACAAACGGAATCAGATGACGAAACAACACCGGTTCGTTTTAATTTCGGCCCTCTGGCCAGCCGTTTTAATGTTCTCATCCAGATTACAAAAGCGGC
The DNA here is from genome assembly GCA_009773315.1 of Syntrophaceae bacterium. Classification (GTDB taxonomy): domain Bacteria; phylum Desulfobacterota; class Syntrophia; order Syntrophales; family Smithellaceae; genus UBA8904. Next base: position 72,044 of record WRPE01000002.1, on the reverse strand, counting down.
GTCTGCCGCGGACGCGCTGGTTGCGGAAAATGACTTAAAAATGGAAGCCGCCGCCAGGCGCGATTTTGCTGTCTATTTTGAGGAGCGCCTTGCTGCAGCTCGCTCCATTCTCATGTTTGAGCCGCGTCCCGGCGACACAAGCACTAAAAAAGTCAAAACCTATGAACAACGCCTGAAGGATCTGGGAGAAAAATCTTTTGCTTCTTTTACCCACCAGGAAATTGAGGAAATGCGTGACGCCATTGACAAACTCGTACGCAAGCTGAAAAACACCGTCAGCCGCCGCTTTTCCGTTCGGGATCGGGGAAATCTCGATGTGAAAAAGACCTTGCGGGCATCAGCCAAATATAATGGCGTTCCTGTGGAGATCAAATATCGCCGGAAGGCAAAACGGAAAAGCCGAATTGTCACCCTCTGTGACGTGTCCGGCTCCGTCTGGGCGGCGGCACGCTTTATGCTAAATCTTCTTTATTCCCTTCAGGATTGCTTTGATAAGGTCAACAGTTTTGTTTTTATTGACAAGTTGACAGATGTCACGCAAGTTTTTGAAGAACATGATATTAATGAGGCGATCCATATGGTAATGGAAGGATCGACCGTAAATTTTAATACGTCCACGGACTATGGTGAGACATTGCGAAATTTTAAAAAAGACTACATGGATCTTCTGACCAAGAAGACCACCCTGATTATTGTCGGCGACGGACGTTCCAACTATATGAATCCCGAGGATATGATTCTGGGTGAAATGCGGGATCGCTGCCGCCGGGTGATCTGGCTCAATCCCGAACAGGAAAACCTCTGGGGCACGGGTGACAGCGAAATCAAAACTTACACGCATCACTGCCACGAGGTTCGTCCCTGCCGGAATGTCAACCAATTAATCACCTTTATTGAGGAGTTGGTGTTGTAACCTAATAACCTGAAAGATAGCGCTCCATGGAGTGAAATTTAATCAATGACTAAATCTGTGACTGTGATAGCAACGTTGATTTCAATATGCTTTTTCATGTCTATATCCTCCGCTGCTCAAAGAAATATCAAACCAGCAGGAAAGCAGGCACTCACCCAGTATGTGATTGCTGAGGTCCTACAGCTCAACGATGAAATCGTAATAACGACGACTGCATACAAAGACCATCTTTTGATTGTACTTGAAAGCCAGCAAGTGGAATTAGAGCGCATTACCAGGGAAGTCGACTTACAGCAGCAGTTACTCAGGCAAGACCTGATTTCTCGAAAAGAATTCGAAGAAAACAAACTGGCAGTGGCAATGGCAAATTACTCTATTAAGATAACGAAACGACGAATCGCTGGAGCCGAAAAACTGATTGCTGAGACGCAGGCTCAAACCAATAGTGTAATGATGCAGCAAGAAATCAAAGAGCCCGAGCATCGAACAGGCGTCACTATACGCTATGACGGTAAAGCCCAATGGTCGCTGGCGGATTCCAAAAAAATTGAGAATTTCTTTTCCTCTCGCTTTGGCTATTCACTGCCGGTAGCTGCTCGGGGTGGGACCGACCTCCACCGACGGATGAATCTGGATCACAGTAATGCGATGGACGTAGCACTCCATCCCGATAGCGCCGAGGGACAAGTGCTCATGAATTATCTGCGAGACGCCGGTATTCCTTACCTGGCGTTTCGTGGGAGATTCGCAGGCAAATCCACTGGCGCCCATATTCATATAGGCAAACCATCGCTCAGATTAGCGTCTCCGTAAGGACTGTTGTGCAGATCGCGTTTCCATGCTGATCATACATCATGGGCAGGTTGTTTCCTGAAGTCAACAAATCCTCAACCTCAACTATGATGCTAGACTTCGCTGGTATGACGGTTCCCCGATTGTCATTCTGCATGCAAAACGGCACAAAATGTGATATGGAAAACGCCTCAAATTTCTGGGATGATGTTAAAGATGCGTTACGCTATTACCGATATCCATGGTTGCTGCAAAACCTTTCGTGGCTTACTGGAGAAGATAAAGATAAGGGAAACAGACCATCTCTATTTGCTGGGGGATTATATCGATCGCGGTCCCGACAGCAAGGGCGTCCTCGATACGATGATGAACCTGAACTGCCGTATGGTGGCCCTTCGTGGCAACCATGAAGATCTCTGGTTGAAAACGGCCGGCGCCGGTATAGACCGACGGCGCTTTTTCCACTACAATTATTGGATGGATGATGGCCGTCTCTATATTCAGAAAAATATAGACGGTGATTGATCTTCTTTTTATTGCCGATTATAAAAATGGGGGGGAAGAAGAACCGTCGAGGCAGAATTGAAAAAGTGATAGAAACAAAGGCGCAGACGAATTTCCGGATACGCCTTTGTTTATTGGAAGAAGAAAAATGGAGATAGTCATAGCCTCCGGCAGAGCCGGAGGCTATGACTGCAAACATTGCGGATCATTGTTTAATGTCTTTTAGCGTTAAGTCCTGAAAGGTGTGTCAACAAGGTGATAAATGACGAAGTCCTTTTATCTTATCTCGAAGAACTGGCCGAACGACTGGAAATATTGGTGCGCGATGAAAATATTAATCTTGAGGAATCGTATTGTGTGGGCGGTCTTTGCCGTATAGAAGGGAAATACATTCTAATCCTGAACGCCAAGGCGACAGTGAAAGAAAAAAATCAAGTGATGATTAAAGCCATAAAGCACTTTGACCTCAGTGAGATATTTATCAAACCGGTCATAAGGGAATTATTGGATGGAATAAAACAGGACATATCGTAATAAAAATCAAGGGAGGTGTTATGAAGGCAAAAAAAGTTCTGGTAATTTTAGGCAGTCCAAGAGAAAAAGGGAATAGCGCTATTCTGGCGGAGCAGATCAGCAACGGTGCAAAATCAGGAAGTGCCAAAAGAGAAACCATTTATCTGCACGGAAAGAATATTGCGCCTTGCAAAGCCTGTATGAGTTGCCAAAAGAAGGGGAGTAAAGGTTGTTCCATTAAGGATGACATGCAAGCGATCTATCCAAAGCTTATAGAATCAGACGCCTGGGTTATTGCCAGTCCTGTTTATTGGTTTACGATATCCGCACAGACCAAGATATTTTTGGATCGCTGTTTTGCACTTCCTGCCTACAATAAAGATCCTTTCCGGGGTAAACGGATTGCAGTAGCCATGGCATATGGAGATACAGATCCTTTCACATCTGGTTGCATCAATGCTTTACGGACTTTTCAGGACGCATTTAGATACACAGAATCTTTGCTTGTAGGGATGGTCTATGGGAGTGCCATGGCTGCTGGTGAAATCCGATCTAATGAAAAGGTAATGCAAGATGCTTTCGATCTGGGTAATAAACTGATAGCAGAATAAATATTATCAAGATGTGATAGGAATTGAAAACTAATGGCAGAGAAAATTGACCAGAAACAGACCGTCGATATAAAGGAATTGCTGATGTCCGAAGTCATTTAATCCGAGGTATTGATTAATCTTCTGGACAGAAAGGGCCTCGTCAGCAAGCGGGAGCGGCTGGAAAAAATGAAAAGAGTGCAGGCATCGATGGTCAAATCACAGGGGTGAAGAACCTGAAAATAAGGGGAAGTCTCGTGGAATATCAACAGATCCAGTACAAGCCCGGCAAGGTGACGCAGATCATCTTTAACCGGCCGGAGTATCTGAACGCCCAGAGTTACCAAATGCTTGCCGAAATCGATCAGGCCTTCGCGGCGGCGGTCTCCGACCAAAACTGCGGAGCCATTGTCTTATCCGGCGCGGGGCGGGCTTTTTCCGCAGGCCACGATCTGGGAACGAAGGAAGAAATCCAATATTGCCGGGAACACGGCCTGACGATGCCCCAGGATGGAAACCTGCCGAAGAAGGTGGCGGATATGCACGAATGGTTTGTGAAAAAAACATTTGACTGGCGCAACTGTTCAAAGCCGACCGTAGCCATGGTGCAAGGTTATTGCATTTACGCCGGGTGGATGCTGGCCGCAGCAATGGATGTCATTTTTGCTACCGAGGATACCCTGTTTCTTCCCGGTATGGTCGAATACTTCTCCATCCCTTGGGATATAGGTCCGCGCAAAGCCAAGGAAATCCTCCTGGAGCACCGGTTCATTACGGCGGCTGAGGCCCTTTCCTACGGGTTCGTCAATCGGATATACCCTGCGGATCAGATAGAGAAAGAAACCCTCGCCTATGCCGGGCGCGTGGCCGAAAATTACCTCATGGCCCCCGCATGGACAGGAACGATCAAAGCTTCCATCAATCACATGCAGGACGCCATGGGGTTCAGTACTGAAATTGAGGCCGCCTATGCGAGCTTTTGCCTCATGTTTGGACTCGGCGCCCATTCGGCAGCCAAACCCGAGGAGGGCGGTTTTGCCCGCACCGGCATTGCGCGCAGGAATTTTGAGTTGACCAAACCATGGCTTTCCAGACAGGAATCCTGATTGGAGACACTTACAGGAGCTCCTGGAGGAAATGAAAAGGGTCGTTAATGAAGATGAAAAAATACGAGCAGCTGAATAGAAATAATATGGGCAAATTCATCATAAAAGATAGCAAGGGCAAAGTGCGCGGCTACTATGAAATCCTGTTTGAATACAGAACAGTCATTTGGGAACGAGGGGATGATGTCCTGTTGCAGGTAATAACCCCCAAGGGTAGACGCGGAGGCATCGGTGATGTTGGAATTGGTGCCATCGGAGCAGGGGCCATACCTGGTGGCGGCAAGTGAATTCGCTCGTTCAATATTTCCAGAAATAGTCTTCAATGATCTTACATTGTTTGTTGATAGATGTTTTCAGCAAGCAAAGCTTCCTCTTCTAAGTCGTTCGGCAATTTTGACTTGCCTACTTCATTGCGTACGGTAATCAATATATAATTGACTTACAAGACCGGGTTTCTTATAGTTCAACCATGAACAAGCAATATCTTATCAAAATGCTGATATTTGAACCAGAGCCGTTGACAAGGCCCGCTCATGTGCGGCGTAAAACGAGAGCGGCGTATGAGGTAAAATCAGGGCTCATTAATCGCCGCAGGGAGTAGTCATGACCTTAAAAAATATTTGGATTCTGATTAGAGCCGCGGCATCATCCTGGGTTGACGACTATGCACAAAGTATGGGAGCGGCACTGGCTTACTACACCTTGTTCTCGATCGCACCTTTATTGCTGATTGTGATTTCGGTTGCCGGGCTTATTTTCGGTGTCGAAGCGGCGCGCGGCGAAATTGTCGGACAATTGCAAGGCCTGATGGGGCGGCAGGGCGCCGAGGCTGTACAAGGTTTACTCGAAAGCGTGAACAAGCCAGCCGAAAGCGTCACCGCCCTGCTGATCGGGGGAATTCTGCTATTAATCGGTGCAACAACGGTGTTCGCCGAATTGCAGGATGCTCTGGATCGTATATGGCGCGCACCCAAAAGAAACAACGGTGGAATCTGGGGATTGCTGCGCGAGCGCGTGCTATCTTTAGGTATGATCATGGGCATCGGCTTTTTATTGATGGTGTCACTGGTGGTCAGTGCGGTGTTGGCCGCCCTGGGAAAATTGTGGGGACCGCTGTTCGCAGAATGGGCAATCCTTGCGAACGTGATTAATTTTATAGTCAGCTTAGCATTCACAACGACAGTGTTTGCAATGATCTATAAGATCATGCCGCGGGTGAAAGTTAACTGGGCGGACGTTTGGATCGGTGCCGCCGTGACCGCTCTGCTTTTTACACTCGGCAAATTCCTGATCGGATTTTACATCGGCAAGAGTGGTTTGACTTCAGGATTCGGCGCCGCCGGTTCGCTGGTCGTCATGCTGGTATGGGTGTACTACTCCGCTCAGATTTTTCTGATGGGCGCAGAATTTACCTGGGCTTATGCGATTACATTTGGATCGCGCAGAGAGCAGCCAGTGCCCGCCGCTGCGCCCGCCATTCCCAGCCAGATGACAAAAAGGCAGCCGGATAAACACATGATCGAGGCGAAGCAAGCGGCGGTAGAGGAGGCTATTGAAAAGATCAAAAAAACGGAGCGCTGAAGAGAGACTGCCGAACACGCGAGCAAACCTTCGGGTGTCGAAAGGGAAAAGCATCCATTAACGAAAAAATAAATGATTATATCCTTGATCTGTACGCGATCTATTCGCTACTCCCGAACACCCGCAGAAATTCCCAGCATCTTGTCGGTCACTTTAAATGTTCCTTCTATATGGGTCTCGCCCCAGAGGGCAATGGCCCATAAAATGGGGCGTAAGTCCCTGCCTTTTTCCGTCAACACATATTGATACCGGGTGGGTTTGATCTGATAGGGCTTTCTTTGAATGATTTTGTTTTCTTCCAGCCATTTCAGACGATCGGTTAAGATATTGGTTTTTATTTTTTCCGGAGATGCAGCAAAGTCACCAAATTTTTCCATTCCCCGGAAAAGATCACGAATCACCACCAAGGTCCATTTATCCCCTAAAATATCCAGGCCGCTGGCAATCGGGCATTTGGAACGAAATTCTTTCGAGCGCATACCGGTCTCCTTCTGCATCTCTTAAAAATTTACTTGCATTTAACAACTGATAATATTATTGTTATCTTACATTAAATAATGTCGTGTAGCAACCCTATTTTAAAGGAGGCGGGGATGAATTTAATAAGCCCAGCCAATCAGCAGGAGGGACAGCGGACTCATCAGGACGCAGAGGAAAATAAACCGGCCATTACGGACCGGCGCACGCAAGCGCTCCTCGAATCACCGATTCTCCCGACGCTCGGTCGTCTTGCCGCCCCCAACATCTTTCTCGCTTTCATGCAGGGCATGGTCAGTCTCTCCGATATATGGTTCATCAGCCACATTGGAACCAATGGCCTGGCCGGCATCGCCTTGGTATTTCCCATGGTTATGCTGATGCATATGCTGTCGGCTGGTGCGATCGGCGGCGCCGTTTCCTCTGCGATAGCCCGAGCCCTGGGGGCGGGAGATCGAGGAAAAGCGGAACAGATAGCCATGCATGCCTTCCTCGTTGCGGTCATTTTCGGTCTGCTGTTCACAACCGCGATGATCCTTTCTGGGCCAAACCTTTTTGAGATTCTTGGCGGCAAAGGTCCGGCCCTCAATCAGGCGGTCATTTACGCCACGATTATTTTCGGCGGTGCGATAACGGTTTGGTTTTGCAATATCTTCGCCAGTATCCTGCGTGGAACGGGAAATATGATGGTCCCCGCGGTAACGCTCAGCATAACCGCGGCGCTGCAAATTCCGCTGTGCGGCGCCCTGGTGCTGGGGTTTGGTCCCATTCCCGGCCTCGGCATCGCTGGGGCCGCAATTTCCGCTGTTTGCATCTTCGGCGCGGCCGCAATCTATTTTTTCATCTATATCATCACAGGGCGCAGCGGACTTCACGTACATTGGCTCAAGCTGCGAATGAGTGAGGCCATTTTAAAAGATATTCTAGGGGTGGGGCTAATCTCGTCTTTGAGCACCGTCCAAACGATTGCTTCTACTGTCATTGTTACCGGCCTGGTCGGCACCTTCGGCACCGCGGCCCTTGCTGGTTATGGGCTAGGAATGCGTTTGGAGCTTCTCCAGGTGCCGATCATTTTTGCCATCGGATCCGCGCTGGTCCCGATGATCGGGGTCAATACCGGCGCCGGCAACGTGAAACGCGCCCGCAGGATCACCTGGACAGGAGCCGGCATTGCGGCATGCATAACCGGCAGTGTCGGCATATCCGTTGCTCTATGGCCGGGACTTTGGGCAGACCTGTTCAGCAGCGATCCCGGGGTCCTTCATGCGGGCTACACCTATCTGCATATTGTTGGAGGGTGCTATATATTCCTCGGCATTGGCATCGCCCTGTTTTTCGCCTCCCAGGGGGCCGGCAAAGTCTTATGGCCCGTACTGGCAGGAAGCGCCCGCTTTCTCATCGCGGCAGTCGGCGGCTTCGTTCTCGTATATTATGGGGGTGGCGGCCTCTCCCTCTTATTCATGATGATCGGTTTGGGGATGATCGTCTCGGGTGTCGGCGCTGCAGCTGCGGTCAAATGGCTCGTTTGGCGTTCATAGATGCGCGCCTGTTAGACGACCGACGGGCGACCGTCTAATATTACCATCTCGACGGTGCAGGAATTAAATAGAAAATCGTTAGTGAGACAGGACTTCAGAGTAAAAATGGAATTCATTGTTTTTTTATTATCAATTTTGAGGACTCGCAGGTGAATAAGAGAGAAGTATGCATCAACCGGATGAAAACCAGATAAAAATACACAAACAGACGGCGGCTTTTGCCGCCGAGTATATTGCCTGCCGACCGGATTTACAGACGGGGCAGGAATTTCCCATGGATATCTGGCGGAAAATGGGCGAGGCCGGCCTTTTTCAAATCGGGATCGCTGAAATCTACGGCGGCGCCGGCGGCGGGTATCTCGACCTTCTGAAAGGGGGAGAGGCCTTTGTTAAAAGCGGATACAACCTGGGTCTGGCCGTATCCTGGCTCTACCAGCAGATCATTGCTCATTACGTCATTAACGTTTTCGGCACGCCTCAGCAGCGTCGGCAATATCTCCCTGCCGCAGCTGAAGGGAAAACCATATTTTCTTTTGCCGTCTCCGAACCGGGACACGGTTCACGCCCCAAGTTATTGACCACGAAAGCCCAAAAACACGAAAAGCATTTTGTCTTAAACGGTGAGAAAACCTATCTGACCAACGGCCCGATTGCCGACGTTTTTATTGTAATCGCCTGTACCGATGACATCGAGACAAAAAAGCGCTTTACGGCCTTTATCCTGCCACGCAATGGTGAAGGCGTCACCGTAACACCGCCGCTGGCCATAAATTTTCTGAAACCTTCGCCGCACGGCGGCATTAAACTGGAAAATTGCGTCATCGGGCAAAGATTCGTTCTGGGAAAGGAAGGAAGCGCCTGGCCGGATATCGTCGTCCCCTTCGGAGAAATAGAAGATGTGGTGATGATGGGACCTGCGCTGGGCGGCATGGCCGCACAACTGACCATGTTGATGGACACCATCCGGGAGCATCAGACGGAAACGAACCGGGCGCTGGAAGGAGAGTTGGGAGCTCTCCATGCCCTGCTGCAAACCCTGCGGATCATCGCTTATGAAGCGGCAGACCAGCTTGATCGGGGCAACGGCCGACCTATTCCCATCATGATTACTTTTGGGCGACTGGCTGCGGAGTTTCACACCGGCATCGGTCAAATGACCGACAATTGGAAAAGCAACACGCCCGCCGAATGCGATTACCTTCAGCGGGATATGGGATCACTGCTGACGCTCAAGAAAAGACTTCTGCAGATTCGGCAGGAAAAAATCGGCCGCGCATTGCTGAATGTTTAGACATCATGGCCATTAACGGCCATTGGAACTTTCGCCTAACCAGGATTACTTAAAAAGTGTCAGCAGAACTCCGGCAGCCACAGCCGTCCCGATAACACCGGCAACATTTGGTCCCATTGCGTGCATCAATAGGTGATTTGATCGATTTGCCTTCTGTCCTTCAACCTGACTGACTCGCGCCGCCATGGGAACAGCCGATACTCCTGCCGAACCGATAAGAGGATTGACCTTCCCGCCGGTAACCTTATACATAATCTTGCCAATCGCCACCCCACCAATCGTGCTGAAGACAAAAGCAACAAGACCCAGGGCGATCAGCTTAAGCGTATCGGCTCTGAGAAACGTCTCGGCACTGGCAGTGGCTCCGACTGCCAAACCAAGGAAAATTGTAACTATGTTAATCAGGGCATTTTGAGAAGTATCGGAAAGCCTTTCCACAACTCCGCTTTCTCGGAAAAGATTACCAAGCATCAGCATCGTTATAAGAGGAGCAATAGAAGGCAGAAGCAGGGAAATAAGGCCGGCGACAACTATTGGGAATATTATCTTCTCAACCTTGGACACTTTCCTCAACTGAGCCATTTTAACTGTTCTTTCCTTCTCCGTAGTCATCAATCTCATAATTGGCGGCTGAATGAGTGGTACCAGCGCCATGTATGAATATGCCGCAACTGCTATTGGCCCCAGCAAATGAGGCGCAAGCTTCGCAGCAAGAAATATTGAGGTGGGACCGTCAGCTCCCCCTATAATACCTATGGAAGCTGCTTCCGGAGGAGTAAATCCCAGCAATAATGCAACGATGAACGCAAAATACACGCCAAACTGAGCGCCGGCGCCCATGAGCAAACTGGATGGGCGCGCAATCAATGGGCCGAAGTCTGTCATGGCCCCAACTCCGAGGAATATCAAAGGCGGGAATATTTCCAGGTGTATACCTTGAGAGAAATAATAATATAACCCGCCGATAACCCCCTCTGAAGGAGGGTTCATCAGCCCCGCCATGGGCAGATTTGCCGCAAATATACCGAAAGCGATAGGCAACAGCAACAAAGGCTCAAACTTTTTTTTGATCGCCAGGTAAATAAGGACAAATGAAACTGCCATCATTGTGAGATGTCCCCAGGTCATGGCTGCAAATCCCGAGGTAGCCCATACATCCACCAAGGCTTTAATGAATGAATCTATGAATGACATTATTTTAATCCACCTCACTTAACTATTTAAGTAAATTAATGATATCTTTTGTGTTAATCGATGCGCCATCGAACACAGAAACGCTGCTTCATTTCCTGAGACACCGGCAAATGAATCAGCGGTTCTGGATTTTCCGGAAACATTGGCACGAGGCTCAACTATCGCTTGAGCGGATATTTTTCAACCAGGATCCTTTTTTTTGCGGTACAACAGTTTCGCCTGCAAGACGATTACTCCGCTAAGCAAAATAAGCGTGGCAAAAACTATCCCCATACCGATAACCGTAGTTCTAAATCCTAAGATAAGTATCTCTCCAATGGACATCTTACTTTCACTTTCTATAATTCCCTATGGAAACTTTAAAAACAATTCTTGTAAAAAACATACGACGGCAATAGCCTGCTGTCAGTTACTTTTCCATCCCGGGTTTTTCCACATCATCCCAATACGATCATAAGCTGCTCTGTATCCACCAAGTCACCTTCTTTAACCTTGATTTCCTGAACCGTACCGCCGGATGACGCATAAATGGTATTTTCCATTTTCATGGCTTCTATGATTAGCACTTCATCATCTGCGCTTACCTGATCACCAACCTTGACCAAAAACTTCACAACTTTCCCCGGCATCGGGGCTACAATATTTTCACTCATAAAACACTCCTCTTCTTTAAAAAAAATTTGGACTATCTAAGTATATATTATTTTTCCGGCCTTTTCAACCCCGTTACAACCTGGGACTGGATAAGCCGTGGTAACATCATATGCTGCTTCGGACAAATCGACCGCGGATTCTGATATGCGCCGTTTGCGAAAGCGACCAAGTATTTCCGGATCTCGCCGAACCGCACTACCTCATCCACGAACCCTTTCTTGGCACAGTACATTGGCCGCGAAGTATCCCGATAATGTTTCACCATCTCGTTCATTTTCGCAATTATGGGGTCCAATGATTTCCCCGCATCCTTTTCCTTTACCAGACGCCGTGCGTAGCTTGCCGCTGCTGCTGTTTCTCCGTGCATTACGTTGATTTCCGTCGCCGCTGTCCCCAGCGTAAACGCCGTATGGTTGTTTGCCGTCGGCCCGCCCATCACGTAGTGAGCCGCCGCCGTTCCCTTCCGTAACACCACCAGCATCATCGGAAGCTTCGTCTGCTCGATGGAGTAGATCAGCGACTGACCTAAACCCAGCAACTCTGCCTTTTCCGCAATATCGCCGACATCGATTCCCGACGTGTCCTGGAACCAGGCAATCGGAACGCGGTCCCGACCGCACTGCGTCACGAACTCGTTCATCTTGATGAGTCCCTGCCGGTAAAGCTTGCCGCCCACCGCTATGTATTCGTTGGTGTATTCCGGATAGTTCGGGAAAATCCCGTGCTGGTTCCCGATCACGCCCATGAGATATCCATCCACCTTCACCAGGCCTGTATAGATTTCCGGCCCGTAGTCCGGGCGAAATTCCATGTGCTCCGAATTGTCCACCAGCCGCGCCACCACGTTTTCGAAGTCGTATCCGACTTTCGCATTAACCGGAATGATCGATGTGATTTCCGCCGGAGAATATTTCGGTTCTGCAGGCGCCGCCACCCGGAAAAAGCGCGGATTGTATGCGGGCATCTCTGCCATGTATCCCTTCAACGCGTCGAGAACTTCTGTTTCCTTTTCAAAAACGGCAGTGAAGAATCCTGTCTCGTCATAGTGAACTTTCACGCTGCCGGGAGGAACCTCTTTGAAGTGGCGCGTTGCTGCAATCAGCTGTTCTGCGCTCTCCTCATCAAAGAATCCTTTGGGGCTCATGCCGCTGACGATACCGCCGCCACCCACCGCGATGTTGGCTTTTTTGTGGGCCAACAAAATAGTCGGGCTGATCCCCTGATATCCTCCACCAGCCGGGTTCGTCCCGTAAATGCCAGCTAAAACAGGAACGCCCATCTGCTCCAGTTCTGCATGCCTGAAAAAGCAGGTGCCCTGCCCGCGTCGGTTAGCATAAACTTTCTCTTGCTCGGGCAGCTTAACACCGGAGCAGTTCACCAGCCAGACCAACGGCAGGTTCATAATCTTCGCCAGATCCGTCACGCGCAGGTTGTTCTCCGCCTGCCCGGCAATCCACGCTCCGGCAATCCATTTGTTGTTGAAGCCGATCAGAACGCACCATTTCCCGGAAATCCGCGCCAGGCCGTCCACCACGCCGGTGCTGCCCGATTCTTCGCTATCAGGATCAAAAATGGTATGAAGGGGACAGAATGTACCAGGATCAACAATGTATTCGATCCGGTCCCAGACCGTCATTTCGCCTCGTTCGTGAACCTTCTCCGCCGAAAGGCCGAAATTCTTAATCCGTTCAACCTCCGCATCAATCTCCTTCATGATTGCCTCGACCTCGTCCACGTTGACCTTCATTCGATCCAACTGCCCCTTGCGAAGCGCACTTCCCATGTCTTTCATTTTTTCAAAATAAGGTTTCATCTTTCTTTTTCCTCTTACTTCCTTAATATTTTTGATATTCAGCAATGTGCGAGAAACGAAGCCCGCGCACCGCCGTACGAAAATAACTCCATTTACTGTCTGGCCGGTTACCTGTTGGCCTTGCGAATTCCCAGTTGATCCTGGGCAACGATAAACTTACAGACGTTCGCGGAACCTTCCACCATCGCATAGGTCGGCGCATCGCGGAAATAGCGGGCCACAGGATATTCCGTTGAATAACCGTATGCTCCGAAAATTCGCATTGCGTACTGTGAGCACTTATAGGCTACCTCGCCTGACAGATACTTAGCCATGGCGACTTCTCTATTGTTGTTCAGGTCGCCCTGATCCTTCTGCCATGCCGCCCTGTAAACCATAAAACGAGCGGCGTCAAGTTCACATACCATCTGTGCAATCAGATCCTGGTTCATCTGGAAACTGCCAATGGCCTGCCCGAATTGCTCGCGCTCCATTGCGTACTTCGTGACCGCATCGAGGCAAGCCTGGGCCAAACCGATACCGCCGGCCGCTGCGGACAAACGCGACTGGGACAGGGAACCGAATACAATTTTTGCACCGTCGCCGGGTTTACCTAAAATGTTTCCCTTGGGAACTTTCGTGTTTTCACAAATGATTTCTCCCGTGGGTGAAGAACGTGAACCCATCTTATCCAAATTCGTAACTGTGATGCCGTTGTTTTTATCGTCCAGATCCAGCACGAATGCAGACAAACCGCGTGCACCCACGTTCCGGTCGGTATAGGCATAGAAAATGTTGATTCCTCCGACTGTCGCATTTGAAATCCAGGTCTTGGTACCGTTTACCAGCCAATGGTCACCCTTGTCTTCCGCTGTGGACTTGATGGCCATTACGTCCGAACCAGCCTGCGGTTCAGTAATTGCAAATGCCCCGAGTAATTCGGCGCTGACAAGTCTTGGAATATATTTCTTTTTCAGCTCTTCCGTCCCATACCGGCAAATAGTAAAGGCACAACCCAGTTCCTGCATATTAACTTGAACACGCAGCGAACTCGATGCACGGGCAATCTCTTCCGTGATGATCATTGCCGCAAGCCAGCCCATCTCGTTCCCGCCATACTGCTCGGGAATAACCGTACCGAATAAACCAAGCTCTCCCATGGGCTTCACCACTTCCTCATACGGGAAATAGTGTTCCTCATCCCATTTATCTGCAAACGGCGCTATTTTTTCTGCTGCAAAAGCTCGCACTGTATCCTGCAACATCAATAGCTCTTCTGATAATCGAAAATCCATAACCAATCTCCTTCAAGCAAAATAAGCGTGGCAAAAACTATCCCATACCGATAGCCGCAGTTCTAAATCCTAAGATAAGTATCTCTCCAATGGACATCTTACTTTCACCCTTTAAAATTCCTTATAGAAGTTTTACACAGCAATTCCTGTAACAGGCATACCATAGCAGTCGTTCCGGGTACTTTTCCGTTTGCTAAAGAATTTATATCTGTGTTATTAAGAATACATGAAACCAAACTGCCATTTAACATAAATGGCAGTTTGGGAAATTGCAAGGAAATTAATTTCCCTGAAGTCTTCCATAAAACCTGTTAAGGAGCGGCCGACATGAGAAAAACCATCTGGGATCAATATCGCAACAAGCTCAGAACTGCCGATGATGCCGTTAAGGTTGTCAAATCGGGGGACTGGGTCTATTACAGCCATTTTGTCATGACCCCTGTGACCTTGGACAGTGCTCTGGCCAAAAGGGTCGGCGACGGCTTGACCGATGTAAATATCAGCGTGTCCAACGGCATGCATCCGGTTCAGACCGCCGCCTGCGATCCCCAAGGAAAGACGTTCACCTACAACAGCAGCTTTTACAGCCGGAGCGACCGGACATTGGCCAAGCAGGGTGCAACCTTTTTCATCCCCGCGAATTACCATGAACAGCCGTGGCGAATGCGGAATGGTTTTTCACCCAAACCGAATGTCGCCATGATCAAGACAACCCCCATGGACGCCAATGGCTTCTTCAATTTTGGCACCTCCAATTCCTACATCAAGGCGGTGACCGAAATGGCGGACATCATCATCGTGGAAACCAACGAAGGTGTCCCCAGATGTCTCGGCGGGCACAGTGAAAACATCCATATCTCGGATGCCGATTTCATTGTGGAGGCCGAGAAGGCCCCAATGCTTGCAATACCCCGGCCGAAAGCTTCCGAGGAAGAAAAAATAATGGCCAACTTGATTATCGAGGAAATTAAAGACGGCGCCTGCCTGCAGCTCGGGATCGGCGGACTTCCCAATACAGTCGGAAGCCTGATTGCCCAATCAGATCTCCGGGATTTGGGGATGCAAAGCGAGATGATGTGCGACGCCTTCATGGATCTCTATGACCGGGGAAAGATCACCGGGAAATACAAATTCACGGATAAGAATAAAATGATCTATACCTTTGCCATGGGCACCCAGGAACTGTATGAATTTGTCCACGACAACCCCGTCTGTGCGAGCTACCCCGTCGATTACACGAATACGCCGGAGAATATCGCAAAAAACGAAAACATGATCAGCATCAACAATGCCGTGCAGGTTGACCTCTATGGGCAGATTGCCTCCGAGGCTATCGGCGACAGGCAGATCTCCGGGTCGGGCGGCCAGGGCGATTTTGTTGCCGGTGCGGCAAAATCGAAAGGAGGCAAAGCTTTTATCTGCCTCAAATCGACCCGCAGGGTCGGTGATCAGGTCATCTCCAGGATTGTCCCCGATCTCCAGGGAATCACGTCGATACCACGGGCCTGGGCTTTTTACGTTGTCACCGAATATGGGAAGGTTTGTCTTAAGGCCTTGTCCACCTGGGGCATTGCCGAGAATCTGATTTCTATCGCCCATCCCGATTTCCGGGACGATTTGATCAAGGCGGCCGCAAAGAAGGGAATTTGGAGAAGAAGCAACAAGAAGTGATCCCTCATCCGTACCCGGCAACTAGCGTTCGGATTCATCTCCGCCTAGAAACAACCGCTTCGGGTCGAAAGAGCGCAGGAACTTCAGATCTTCTCCTGAGGGAAGCGGCAGGACGTCCAGAGTGTCGCGAACCTTTAAATCCCAACCGCAAGCATCCTTTATGGCCCTGATGGATTCCTCTTCCGATCCGGCAGGCCCGATGGGAAAATATCCCGTCAAGGTCAGTTCATGATTGCCGAAGTCCTTCTCGAACATGCCGAGTTGGGAAACAACCGTGGTGACCTTCATGCCGGGAGAAGTGATATAAGGAACCTTTGCCACAAACCGACTTTTATTCTGCTCGAGCGTCACGATACATTCATTGGCTCCGGAAGCCACATCATTGGCGCCGCCCGATCCGACAAGATAGGGACCTTTGGGCGAGAGCTTTGTGGTGTTGATATTACCAAATCGGTCAATCTGTCCTGCCCCGAGAATACCGATGCTGGACGTCTGGGAGCCACTCATGAAAATGCCCAGGGAGGTAAAGATATCGGAAATCATCCTGCATGATGGGATGTTGCGCAGATTGAAAACAAAGGGATCGGCCGGTTGGGGAGAATAACCATAATAGCCGATTTCAGCGATCAACTCGAAAGGATATCCGGCCCGGCGAAGATCGTAATAAGCCAGCCACGCGGCCAGGTTGGAAACACCGATGCCGCACAGGGCCAGCTGATATTTCTTTGTCTTCACGATATCCAGAATCTTGTTTGAAGACGCAAACACGATTTTTTCCGCCGGTGTTGCCTCTTCCGGAAGAGTCAGGCGTGCAGATCGTTCCGAAAGTTCCGATGTCCAGGAATCATCCTGGATTCTTCCCTTTAAGGACCAGATTCGCTGCTGACCAAGGCGGTTAAGAAATTCATCGTGAT
Organism: Syntrophaceae bacterium; assembly: GCA_009773315.1. Classification (GTDB taxonomy): domain Bacteria; phylum Desulfobacterota; class Syntrophia; order Syntrophales; family Smithellaceae; genus UBA8904. Next base: position 55,219 of record WRPE01000002.1, on the reverse strand, counting down.
TCCGGCATCCCAGGACCCATTTATCCACCCAGGCCTGATATTGTTCCGGATTCCGCGAGGCCTGCCGGGCTTCCATAATGAATGCTTCATCCTCGCCATACCCTTCGAATTCCGGTATCCCCAGGGCATGCAGACCAGTCGGATGGGCGCCCATGGGCGCCGGGCAGACCGCTTTGACGACATAGCTGGGAATGCGAGTCATATAGGCGTGGCGACGAATGAAATCGGCGTCCACGATTTTATCAACGGTGACGATAACCGCTTCCCTGGCTGCGAGAGGGCCATGGTGGTTTCCGGAATAGGGTGCGGCAATCAGGGTATTGCCTTCCGTGTCCGATGCCCATCCATGAACAAGGCTGATATCCGGATGAAGGGCCTTTACGAAATTCAGCGATTCTCCGCTTCCGAAAGGGTCCGGCATCCGGAAGAAGCTGTCTTTATTGTCCGTTTCCATGGAGCTGCCGCAGAGAGATTTGGTGGGGAATGCCGGCACACCCATGGCGCCGGCCATCAGGCGAAGCGTGAGGGTCAGATATGACCAGTTCTCGAAATCGACGGTTCCTTCCTGCATGGCGCGGGTAAGGATGGGGTTGGGGCTCGGAAAGGGGTATCCGTCTCCATTAAAGCCGGAGATAATTTTCCGGCATAATTTCCCGTAAACGTAAAGGGCGAAATTATAGGCGCCTCCCACAACGGCGATCAAGGTAAAGCCCGGATCTTTTCCCCAGAACTGGCGGGCGATTTCAAAGTATGCGGCGGTCGGAGATGCCATGCCCGCGCCATTTTGCAGGCTCATTCCCGGTTTGACGAATTGCCGGACAGCTTCAGAGAGTTCCATCACTTTACCGGTACCGATGATTTCGCTGTAGGCCATTTTGTCGTTGAGAAATTGTCTCAGATCAGAATCCATTATGTTCCCCTCTGCACAATGAAAGGTATCACTAATCCCTTTTTAGATCAATTCTCCGCCTGATGAAGTGATTTCCTTTTTCCGCTTTCTTCCCGGTCTTGTGTGCCCTTCCCTCCACAATCTGGGATATGGAATCGCTGGTGACGCTCAAAAAAAGACTTCTGCAGATTCGGCAGGAAAAAATCGGCCGCGCGTTGCTGAATGTTTAGGGTTGGCGCCGCAAACCACCTAGGGTATATTCGTTCATGACATTCAGTTTTGCGATGATGAATTGACGCACTATTTGCGCCGTATCCTCCGCCGATAAGTTTTCAAAAGCCGAATACGGGATCTCTTTAAAAATTTTGATATACATTTTCTGCACACCGGTGAAGTTCATGCTGTATTTGGGCAAGGCCTTGTTCGTTCCGCTGATGACAACTGGAAGAATGGGCAACTTCTTCTTCAACGCCAACTGAAATGCGCCGAGTTTAAAAGCCTTGACTTCGCCATCGGGAGAGCGGGTTCCTTCGGGGTACATGAAGATGGAACTTCCCTCATCCAGATGGATTTCACATTCCCGCAGCATTAGTTCTACACTTTCCCTGTCGCCACGTTTCAGTTTAATGTAACGGTTCAACATCATATTCCAGCCGATCAGCGGAATGCGGAACATTTCAATCTTGGATACCCATTTAAAATGGAAAAAAAGCCGGAAGGCAACCAGGATATCCAGTTGCGATTGATGATTGGAAACAACCACATACGCCGCGTCTTTGCGAACATTACCGCGACCCTCAACGCGAATCCGCCAAGGCACCATCATCCAAGTATAAATCGAAGCCCAAAAGCAGGTAAACAAATGCAAGAGACGCAGACGCCGGTCAAAAGGATAGGTAAACAGACGCAAAAGCAGGGCGATGAAAAACAGCGGAATGGACGTCAGAGCGATAAAGACAAGAAAAATAGAACTCACTAAACGGTTTAGCATATAAAATCCACTTCTTCACGGTTTGATAACACATCCAATGGTTCAAAGTATAGAAAGAAGCAACGCCCGTGTCAATAATATATTCAAAAAAGGTGAAGGTTTTTGTCCCAGAGCGGATTGCCGGGCAAGAAATACATTTTCCCACGATGAATACGCTTGACAGACGATCGCTATCCTACTATACAAAATTCAATAATATTCTGAATATTCTGAGCCCGTGAAGCCGGATTTGGCACAGTCCAGATTCACGGCGCGCACGGCTATCTGTTCAGCCAATTCCTCTCACCCTTTACAAACAGAAGGGACGATCAGTGGGGCGGATCTTTGGAAAATCGGTTGAGACTGCATCGGGGCATACCGCTGCACAGTGTCGCTTTTAGTAAAAAATAAAATCAACAGTGCATCGCATAACGGAGTTCAATAGCTTTCCGTCAAGCGAGCAGAAAGGAGTTTTTATCATGAAGGAAATTGTTATTGTTGATGGCGTCCGAACCGCCATCGGTCGCGTGGGCGGCACGCTCGCCCGTTTCCGTCCGGAGGAACTGGGCGCTCTGGCCATTCGGGGGTTGATGGATAAAACCGGCATTGACCCCAATATGATTGAAGACGTCGTGATGGGACTTTCCAACTCCTGGCACGCGGCTTACAATCCGTCGCGCTGGGCTGTGCTCAAAGCGGGTTTGCCTTACAGCGTTCCCGGTGTCACGGTGGAAAGACAGTGTTCGTCAGGATTGCAGGCCATAAACTTTGCGGCGACGCAGATCATGGCTGGTCTGGGCGATATTTACATCGCCGGAGGTATGGAAAGCTGGAGTTCGACGCCTTGGATGCTGCCGCGCGCGGATTCCGCCTATTCACTTACGCCGCCGCAAATCATCCGCCGCGAAACCGCACCCAATCCCGAAGACTCCCTGGTCATGGGCATTACAGCGGAAAATCTGGTTAAGCTTTATAAAATAACCCGTGAAGAGCAGGATGCCTTTGGACTCCGAAGCCAGGATCGCGCCAGTCATGCGATCAAGGCCGGTTATTTCAAGGAAGAAATCATTCCCGTTCACGTGCCCCAGAAGAAGGGACAAATTATCTTCGATACGGACGAACATCCGCGGGAGACCACCATGGAAAAGCTGGCTACCCTGCCGCCGGCCTTTCTCAAAGATGGAACCGTCACCGCCGGGTCCTCGTCGGGACGCAATGATGCCGCCGCAGCGGTTCTGGTGATGACGCTGGAAAAAGCAAAACAACTGGGCTACACGCCGAAAGCCCGCTGGGTCACCTGCGCGGTGGCGGGCGTTGATCCCAAGATCATGGGTATCGGTCCTGCCTATGCCATGCCCAAAGCGCTCAAGCGAGCGGGACTGAAAATGCAGGATATGGATGTGATTGAAATCAACGAAGCCTTTGCCGCGCAGGTTCTGGCCGACGTCAAAGAAATGGAAGCACAGGGCCATCCGGTTGACAGAGAAAAAATCAATCCCAATGGCGGCGCGATTGCCTTTGGTCATCCCAACGGCATGAGCGGAACACGCATCGCCTTATTCGCCATCAATGAAATGAAGCGTCGCGGCGGTCGATACGCCATTTGTTCTTTGTGCATCGGCGGCGGCCAGGGACTCGCCACAATATTCGAAAGGATGTCCTAATGAAAATTGATTTGCGGGATGTTAAAACCATCGGCAGCGGACTGACCAGACCGGAAGGCGTCATGGCCCTCGATGACGGCAGCGTCTATACGGCGGACGGTTACGGACGCTGTTCGCGAATCGACCCAAATGGCCGCACATCTTTTTTCGGTACGCTGGGCGGCATCCCTAACGGCATTTGCATCGATGAAAAAGGCAACTGCATTGTCGCCAACATCGGCAACGGCGAAGTCCAGTCAGTTGCACCTACAGGCAGCCACGTCGTATTGATGACAACGGCCGGTGGTAAAAAAATGTTCACACCCAATTTCCCTTTTCTTGATTATGCAGGCAGGCTATGGGTCTCCAACTCTACGGATAATCCCGATATCGATGCCTCTTTGCAGTCCCCTATTCCGGATGGCTGTCTGGTGGTCATCGCAAAAGATCAGCCGCCTCGTATCGTCGCGGAAGGCCTTTACTTTGCCAACGGCGTCGCACTGGATGGAGAGGAAAATTTTGTTTATGTGGCCGAAACCATGCAGCGCCGGATTTTACGTTACCGCATTAATCAAGACAACAGTGTGGGTGCTGCGGAGGTTTACGGGCCGGCGTTTTTGGGGAAGTTCGGTTTTCCCGACGGCATCGCCTTTGACGAAGCAGGCAACTTGTGGGTTACTTTTCCGGCCATCAATACCATAGGCTACCTTGATCTGCAGGGCAGGCTGGAAATTGTCGTCCAAGACCCGCAAGGCGTCGTCATCAGCCGGCCGGCCAATATCTGTTTCGGCGGGAAAGACCGCCGGACAGCCTTTATCGGCAGCTTGGGAGGAACCAATGTTCCGTATTTCGAAATCCCGCATCCCGGCATGCGGCTTGTACATCAGAAATAAGAAAGGCTGAAGACCGAAGACTGAAGGTGGAGCGCGAAGCGCGGAATCCGGCGTATGCCGGACTGAAGAATAAAAATTTGAAAGGAGAAAACTATGGAGTACCAAAACATTATTGTATCGACGAAGGACTTTGTAACCACTATTACGCTCAACCGTCCGCCGATGAATTCGGTTAATCTGGGTATTCGGGAGGAGTTTTTTAACGCCGTAAATGAAATCGAAAAAAGCAAGGAGACCCGGGCCGTGATCATCACGGGCGCCGGTGAAAAAGGTTTTTCCGCCGGTATGGATGTTTCGGACATTGCCAACATCGCCAAAGGACCGAACGGCAATGAGATCATGAACGCCATTTCCCGTTCCACCAAACCCTACATTGCGGCCATTAACGGTCACGCGCTGGGCGGCGGCTGCGAAACGGCGATTGCCTGCCATTTCCGCATCATGACGGACAATCCCAAGGCGTTTATCGGACTGCCGGAAGTGAATCTTGGCATTACACCCGGCTGGGGCGGCATTCAGAGACTGCCGAGACTTTTGGGAAAATCCAAGGCTCTCGACATGATTCTCTTCAGCAAGAGGCTTTCGTCTGCGGAAGCTCTGGCCATCGGTTTGGTGGATAAAGTAGTTCCGGCGGCCGATTTAATGAAAGAAGCAACGGCCTTTGCCCAGGCCCTGGCCAAACGGCCGCCGCTTTGCGTGGCGGCGGTGCTCGAGGGGATAAGCGTCGGAATGGATAAAGGCTTCGACGAAGGACTGCGAGTGGATCAGGAATGGTCAAAGAAACTTGCTGCCAGCAAAGACGCCGTGGAAGGCATCACGGCCTTCCTGCAAAAACGCGAACCGAATTTCATCGGCGAATAAATCATAAAAAAACGGCAGAGGCAGGATACAATTGCTTCTGCCGTTCTTTCTATTCAATCCAATAGCAAAATGTCATGCCGGACTTGACGTGTAACCTTCAGGTTATCCGGCATCCAGAAGCATTTAGATTCCAATCTCAGTTAAATATTTTATTGACATAAAATCATCAGCGCGTATATTGGCTGCGTAAATCATTAATTACAAAAAGTAATTCATTAGAGCGATCATAAAAAATGAAACTGACGGATAATGAAAAGCGGGAGATATTGAAACTGATTGAGGCAGAGAAGCCGCTGCCGGATAAGTATCGGTTCCTATTGTTTGACGATAAACGGGAAGTGGAGTTGATTTGGAACGGCAAGACCAATGAAGTGACCAACATCGTTTTGCCTTTTCAGGTGATCGAACAGATAGACGAACCGCGTGCGGAGAAACAGGCGGATACGGGTGTGCAAAGCGATCTGTTTGATTTCCGAGGCCGTCAGAAAACCGGATGGACAAACAAACTCATCTGGGGCGACAACAAGCTTATTCTTTCCTCACTGAAAAACGGTCCGATCCGGGATGAAATAGAAAAGCAGGGCGGCATCAAGTTGATTTATATCGACCCGCCCTTTGATGTGGGCGCTGATTTTTCAATGGACATTGAAATCGGTGACGAGACCTTTACGAAAAAGCCCAATGTACTGGAAGAGCTGGCCTATCGCGACACGTGGGGCAAGGGCGCGGACAGCTTCATTGCGATGATCTATGAACGGTTGAGCTTGATGCGGGATCTACTGGCCGATGATGGGTGTATTTATGTGCACGTGGATTGGCGACTTGTTGATCATCTTCGTCTTGTACTTTCAGAAATATTTGGGGATTCTTTTTATCAAGGATGCATAAGATGGAAACGGCAAACTTCCTCGGGCTACAAGGGAATAAAAAAGTATGGTCGAGCACATGACTCAATGTTTTGGTTTACGAAGTCTACCAAATTCACGTTTAATACACAATACGCTCCATATTCAGAAGCATACATCAAAAGTCACTATACTCAGATCGATGAAAAAGGTCGACGTTATCGTCCACATTGGCTTGGGACGACCACTGACGAGACAATAAATAAGTTTATTGAAACGGGAAGAGTGGTTAAACGCCCCGATGGGCAACTTGAGAAGAGGCTCTATCTTGATGAACAACCTGGAACACCGATAGATGATGTTTGGACTGATATCTTCCCTGTAAATTCACAGGCTGAAGAGGACACTAAATACCCAACACAAAAATCAGAAGCTTTGCTAGAAAGAATCATTAAGGTTTCTTCCAACGAAAACGATATCGTGGCTGACTTCTTCTGTGGCTCCGGCACAACGATGGCCGTGGCCGAAAAGCTGGGGCGCAAGTGGATCGGCTCCGATCTGGGTAAGTTTGCCATTCACACGGCACGCAAGCGCCTGATCGGCGTCCAGCGTCAGCTTAAATCAGACGGGAAAGACTTCAGGGCGTTTGAAATCCTGAATCTCGGTAAATATGAACGGGCACATTACATCGGCGTCAACATGAATCTGCGAGAAGAAGAACGCCAGCAGCAACTCTTACAAAAAGAAAAAGACTTCATTGCCCTGATTCTTAAAGCCTACAAGGCGGAAAGTGCTGAAAACTTCAAATGCTTCCACGGCAAGAAAGCCGGGCGGTTGGTGTCCGTTGGGCCGATCAACCTGCCGGTGACGAGGCTATTTGTGGAGGAAATTATTCTGGAGTGCCGTGAAAAACGGATTTCCCGCGTGGATATTCTGGCCTTTGAATTTGAGATGGGCCTTTTTCCCAACATTCAGGAAGAAGCAAAAGCCAAGGGCATTGACCTCGCCCTTAAATACATTCCCCGCGAAGTCTTCGACAAACGAGCCGTGGAAAAAAATCAGGTCGTTTTCCACGACGTCTCCTATATTGATATCAAACCGCTCGTGAAATACCCCCCTGACAAGGGGGGCAAGGGGGGTTATGTTCCCTACGATCCCAGTCTCACTCCAAAGGCGCAGGAAAACCGGAGCAATCCGACGCCGTCGGAAAAAAAACTATGGTATGAAGTTCTGCAAAACAAAAAACTTGCGGATCTGAAATTCACGCGCCAAAAGCCTCTAGACCAATACATTGTTGATTTTTATTGCGCCGAACTTATGCTGGCTATTGAAATAGACGGCGAGTCTCACGCGGAAAGCATAGACTATGACACACAACGGACAAAACGTCTGAATGCATTTGATGTTCAGGTTGTTCGTTACATGAATGCAGAAGTTCTTGGCAACATCGAAGGTGTGTTTGAGGATTTACTTGAAAAAGTAGCGCAACGACGTTTGAACAAACCCCCTAAATCCCCCTTGTCAGGGGGACTTCCCCTTGTCGCCGTGGAACTGACCGATTTTTCCGTTTACTATTCTCAGGACAGCGTCGATAATGCGGCGCAAACCTTGAAAGACGGCAAAAATAAAATTGTTGTCGAGCAGGGGAAAATCATCAAGGTGTCCAAAGATAAAAACGGCATCGTCACCCGTGAGGTGCTCACCAAGAAATGGACGGATTGGATTGATTACTGGAGCGTGGATTTCGACTTTGAAAGCAAGCGGGAAATTGTCCGGGTTGAGGATGAAGCCAGCGGCGAGATGGAAGAAAAGTGGACGGGCGATTTCATCTTTGAAAATGAGTGGCAGTCTTTCCGCACCAAAAAAGACCGCTCACTGGAATTGCAAACGCCCTATCATGAATGCCAACCGGGCCGCTACAAAATCGCCGTCAAAGTCGTGGACATCTTCGGCAACGATACGATGAAGATTATTGATGTGACGGTATAAGCGCAAGAGCATTGTTTATTTGCACGGGCCGCTGCAAATAAAAATAGAGTGCAATAATATTAAATATTTACGACTAATTTATTTGCACGAGGAGTAAAATGGGCAAACTTACAGTTCTGAATAAAGACATTTCCTTCTATAAGCAGCAAGATGAAGATTATATTTGTCTCACGGATATTGCACGATATAAAAACACAGACAGAACGGATGATTTGATTCGAAACTGGCTGCGCAACAGAAATACGATTGAATTTTTGGGGATATGGGAACATCTGTACAACCCAGATTTTAAACCCGTCGAATTCGACGGGTTTAAAAAACAAGCCGGTCTCAACAGCTTTACTTTAACGCCGAGCCAGTGGATCGAAAAAACAAATGCCATTGGTATTATTTCGAAAGCAGGGCGGTATGGCGGAACTTATGCGCATAAAGACATTGCTTTTGATTTTGCATCCTGGATTTCCGTAGAATTCAAATTATATCTGATCAAAGAGTTTCAGCGATTAAAGGAAGAGGAACAAAAGCAGCTTGGCTGGGACATCAAACGCAACCTGGCGAAAATCAATTATCGTATTCATACGGACGCCATCAAAGAAAATTTGATTCCTCCGGAACTTACAAAAAATCAAATCAACATCATTTATGCATCCGAGGCGGATGTGTTGAATATGGCGCTTTTCGGCATGACAGCCAAAAACTGGCGGGATAAAAGTAATGATAAAAAAGGCAATATAAGAGATCACGCCAATGGCGCCCAACTGGTTTGCCTGTCCAATTTGGAAAATCTCAATGCTCTTTTTATCAACGAAGGATTGCCGCAAGAAACACGTCTGGCAAAGCTCAATAAAATCGCCATCGGTCAAATGCGGCTGCTGACGGAAGATTCGCAAATTAAAAAACTGGAGTTGAAGAAAAAATAAGGACTATCTATCTAGTATTAGTCGTGATTAGTCGTATTTATATCTATTGTTAGATGATGATCGAATATTAATGAATAAAAACAGTTAATTATGAAAAATCAATTAGACCAAAAAACAGGATTTTAGACCATATGGCCATTCATACGAACTTTCCCAAGTCGCCGCATGAAATACTTCCACCCGAATACCGCTGGTTTCCGGCGGATGAAGCGCTAAGAAATTCCAGCTATGAAAAGCTTTTGCCGCCGCTGGTGCACAAAATACGTCAGGACGTAAGCCTTTGGCGCGACGCGGATTATGAAGGGGCAACCGACACCAGCAGGGCGCTTCTGCGCTGGTGGTTTCAGCGCGAGCATATTCTGCCCCAATCCGACGGATCGCTTTTTAATTTTAAATATTATTTTGCCCAGCGCGAAGCGTTGGAAACCTTTATTTATCTGTATGAAGTCGTAAAAGTTAAGGACAAATACGACCTGATTCGCTTTGATTCGTCCGGCGCAGTTTCCACCGGTATGTTTGATGAAGACTGGCTGCGTCTGGTGATCAAAATGGCCACGGGCAGCGGCAAAACAAAAGTGATGAGTTTGGTCATCACCTGGTGTTATTTTCATAAGCTTTATGAAGCAGACTCCAAACTGGCCAACAATTTTCTGGTGATTGCACCGAATATTATCGTTCTGGATCGACTGCGGGCGGATTTTGACGGGTTGAAAATATTCTTCAAAGATCCCCTGCTGCCGGACAATGGTTACGAAGGGCAAAACTGGCAGGATGATTTTCAATTGACCCTGCACATTCAAGATGATGTTTCCATTGTCCGGAAAACCGGCAATTTCTTTCTCACCAATATTCACCGCGTTTACGCCGGCAATGACATTGAGCCCAGCTTTGATGACGATAATCTGGAAGACTACTTCCTGGGCAAAAGGCCTGTCGGGAAAACCAACGATTCCAAAATTGATCTGGGCGTCATCGTCCGCGAAATCGATGAGTTGATTGTCATTAACGATGAGGCGCATCATATTCATGACAACCGACTCGCGTGGTTTAAATCCATCCAGGACATTCATAACCGTCTGAAACAGAAAGATCATTTTCTGTCTTTGCAGGTTGATCTTACCGCCACACCCAAACACAACAATGGCGCGATATTTGTGCAGACCGTCTGCGATTATCCCTTAGTTGAGGCGATCACGCAAAACGTGGTGAAACATCCCGTATTACCCGACGAGGCAAGCCGCGCCAAACTCGAAGAACGTCAAAGTTCTAAATATACGGAAAGATATGAAGACTACTTGGCGCTGGGCATGGAGGAGTGGCGTAAGGCCTACGCCGAGCATGAGAAGATGGGCAAGAAGGCCGTCCTTTTCGTGATGACCGACGACACGAAGAACTGCGATGATGTAGAAGCGTATCTAAAAACGACTTATCCTGAAATTCAGGACGCTATTTTAACAATTCACACCAACAACAACGGCGAAATCTCCGAGGCGGATTCCAAAAAGAATAAAGAGGAACTGGAGATTCTGCGCAAAGCCGCCAATTCAATCGACAATTGGGAAAGCCCCTACAAGGTCATTATCTCTGTGCTGATGCTGAAGGAAGGCTGGGATGTCCGCAATGTCACCACAATTGTTGGCCTGCGTGCCTATGCCGCTAAAAGCAATATCCTACCCGAGCAAACGCTGGGTCGTGGATTGCGAAGAATGTACGTGGGGGCCGACGTGCCTGAATATATCAGCGTGGTTGGCACACCTGCTTTCATGGATTTTGTCGAGTCCATAAAGAGCGAAGGCGTTGAACTGGAACGAAAGCCTATGGGCGCGGGCACAGGCGCTAAAACGCCGATTGTTATCGAAGTGGACCATGAAAATGACCGGAAAAATATTGAGAGACTGGACATGGAAATTCCGGTTATGACGCCAAGAATGTATCGAAATTATAAAAATCTGGAAGAAATTGATCCGGCTAATTTCGATTTCCGCAAGGTTGACTATAAGCAATACACGGAAGAAGAAAAAAGGGAAATTATTTTCAAGGATATTACGAGTGGCGAAACCAACCATGTAACCTATCTGGAATCAAACACCGTTGGCGATTACAGAAGTGTGATTGGTTATTTCACCCAGGGAATCATGAAAGAACTGCGTCTGGTCAGCGGTTATGATATTTTATATCCGAAAGTCAGGGATTTTATTGCGGAGCATCTTTTTAAAAATCATGTTGATATTGATGATCTCAACACGCTACGCAACTTATCGGAACCCGGCGCGGCTCAGACTATTATGGAAACATTTAAAACAAAAATTAATGAATTGACCATTCAGGATAAAGGCAGTGCGGAAATAAAGGATTATATAAAGCTCCGTCAAACAAGGCCATTCGTGGCCAAAGAACAAGGCTATCTGGTGCCACAGAAAAGCCTCTTCAATAAAATTATCGGAGACAGCAATTTGGAATTGCAATTTGCTTCCGCGCTCGAAAAATGGCCGGACGTTATATCTTTTGCCAAGAACTATCTGGCCGTTCATTTCACTCTTGATTATGTGGACACCAAAGGTAATATATCCAATTATTATCCGGATTTTTTTGTCAAAACAGGCGAAAAAGATATTTTTGTCGTGGAAACGAAGGGATTAGAAGAAATTGATGCGCCCTTGAAAATGGAACGCTTGAAAAAATGGTGCGCCGACATCAATCAATCCCAAAGGATAATCCATTTCGATTTTGTATTTGTTGATGAAGAAGATTTCGAAAAATATAAGCCGGATAATTTTGGCGGACTGGTCAAGCATTTCAGGAAATACAAGGGTAACTAGATAAGAATTTCCGCGCTATTTTTAGCAGAATCACCATCAGACTCTTTTTTCCGCCCGGATTCTGCCCGCACGGATTTCACGGATAAAATCTAATTCGTTAGAAACCGGATTATCAAAGACCGTTACATAAGAACCGATATTAAGGATTTTGTGTGCGTCGCTGCCGCCCGTGCCGGGAATTTTCAGCTCATCCATCGCTTTTTTGACTTTTTTCATGGCCAGTTCGCTATGATCAGGATGGCATAGTTCAATGCCATCAAGATTTAGCTTGTAAACCAGATCGCCTGCCCCGTAGTAGTGGGATTTACCGCCACGGGATAATTTATAAGGATGTGCGGCTATCACAATCCCGCCTTCTTCATGAACGGCATGAATAAGCTCGGTGGCCGAGCATGCCCATGTCAGACTGCGGTGAACACCAAACACCAGAAATTCACCCTCGGAACGATTGGCGGCATTGAACGTGTTGATTTCCTGGCCGTTGATCACAACAATGCCGCGACAGGCGGCCTTTTGCCGCAATCTGCCAAATTCTTCATCCGGCCAGCGCATGCCGTGCTCGGTGACGGCGATGCCGTCGAGACGCGCCGCCGCCGCCTGCCCGACAATATCTTCGTAATCAATAAAAGAGCAGCCGGAATACCTGCGGGTGTGAATATGAATATCAAAAGCAATCATCTTATTTTTTTAATATCCCCAAAAAAAAATTTCTGTCAAGTGGTTTGCGTTTGCGATCGCTCCTTGCAAATCACAACAGTCCAGGAACAAGATACGCTTGTTGCGCATCTAAAAAAAATATTAAAGCTAAATAGTCGAAATTGCGCCGGATATAAAAGCTCTCTGTCCGCCGAAGAAATGTTTTATGGCTTTTACCGGTAAAAATTGCTAAAATTTTGACGATAAAGGCCGGCAGTCCTTATTTTGGCAATTCATAAAACCAAAAATACTAGACAACAGGAGGACTAATCAGGGATAGCGGGGGTAAAGCGGTTTGCTTCATTCACATCGTCTTAACCAAAATTAGAAGGGAAGATAAAATGGCTGGAGAAGTATCATATGCGTCAAAACCGTGGTTGAAGTCTTACGATAAAGGCGTCCCTGAGAAAATTAAATACGAAGAAATTTGCATGCCCGATATCCTGGACAGATCGGCGGCCAAATTTCCGGACCGCATGGCTCTGAACTTCCAAGGCTACACCATGACATACAAATCTCTTAAGGACATGGTGGATCGTTTCGCGACCTGCCTTGCCGGCATGGGCGTTAAAAAAGGCGACGCTGTCGCCATTATTCTGCCGAATATGATTCCCTGTGTAGTCGCCTATTACGCAACCTTAAGGCTGGGAGCTGTCGTTGTTTTAAATAACCCGACCTATTCCGACCGCGAACTTGAACATCAACTCAAGGATTCCGGATCAAAAATACTTATCACCATCGATCTTCTGGGCAACCGGATGATCGATTTGAGACCCAAAACAAAAGTTAAACAGATTATTTATACGTCGATTGGAGATTACCTCCCCTTCCCGAAAAGCATTTTATTCCCGCTGGTCGCCAAAAAGGAAAAACTGGCCGCCGACGTCAAACCAGCCAACGATGTTTACAAATGGAAGGACTGTATCGCCAAGTCTCAGTCTAATTCACCCAAGGCAAAGCTGACGTTTGACGATACGGCTATGTATCAGTACACCGGCGGTACCACGGGTGTCTCCAAAGGGGTTATCCTGACCCACGGCAACATCAGCAAACAAGTGCAGCAGATTTGTGCATGGTTCCAAAGGTTTATCGGTACTCACCACGTCAACCTGGGCGCACTGCCCTTCTTCCATATTTTCGGTATGTCCTGCGCAATGAATTTATCTATTTTTCAAGCCTGGGGAGATATTCTTGTTCCCCGACCGCAGCCGCAACAGCTTTTGGAGGCCATTCGAAAATTTAAACCGGCCTTTGGCGCGCTGGTTCCGACCATGTATATCGGCATGTTAAATCATCCGGATATGAAAAAGACGAATATGACCTGCTTTAAAGGTTTCTTTTCCGGCAGCGCTCCTCTGCCTGTGGAAGTGATCCACGATTTTGAGAAGATGACAGGCGCGGTGATCGTGGAAGGTTTCGGCATGACAGAAACCACACCCGTAACCCATACCAACCCGTTTGAAGGCGTCCGGAAAATCGGCAGCATCGGACTGCCTCTTCCCGATACCGAATGCCGGATCGTGGATATGGATAAAGGCGAAAAAGACATGTCCATCGGCGAGCCGGGCGAAATGATTATTCGCGGCCCACAGGTCACCAAGGGCTATCTGAACCAACCCGGGGAAACCGCGAACCTGCTGCGCAACGGCTGGTGCTATACAGGCGACATCGCCACGATGGATCAGGACGGCTACTTCTATATCGTCGATCGCAAAAAAGACATGATCATCACCGGCGGATTCAATGTTTATCCCAGAGACGTCGATGAGGTTTACTATGAGCACCCCAAAGTGATACAGGTCTGCTCCATCGGCGTACCCGACGCGAAGCGCGGCGAAAATATCAAATTATTTGTCGTGCTTAAAGAAGGCGAAACGGCCACAACTGAAGAGCTGATTGAGTACGGCAAATCAAAATTGGCCGCCTATAAACTGCCTGCAGAAGTTGAATTCCGCAAAGAACTGCCCAAATCAACCGTTGGCAATGTGTTGCGCAAGGAACTAAGGGCCGAAGAACTGGCCAAAAGAAAGAAAGAAAGAAAGAAAGAAAGAACTAGTTCGCGGACATGAAGATTCCATGAAAAAAGGCTTGCGCGCTTCCAAAAGAGCGCAAGCCTTTTGTTTTTCAGTCACACCGAGCAGAACGTTTGGCAGCCACCCCCAGCGGTTTATAAGGACCATGCTATTTGACGGATACCACCGGGCAGTGCGATTCCAGAATAATATACTGGGCATTGGATCCGAAAAGCAGCTTGCCCACCTTGGATTTCTTCTCAATACCTATAATGATTTCGTCTACTTTCTTATCGGCCGCGAATTCTACAATATCCTCACCGGGTGTTAATCCTCTCACCAGAATATGTGTTTCGCAGGCAATGCCTTCGGCCTCCAGTGTTTCTTTTACATAGGCAAGTTGTTTTTCGACTTTTTCCAGATTTATCTGCTCTTTTTCGGACACTTTCTCCATAGAGCTGGCAACATAAAGTTTAGCATTAAATGCTTTAGCGTGTTTCTTGGCTACTTCCAAAACCGCGCTATCAGCGTCCAGTCCACCCACATATGCGACTAATATTTCCATGCTTCCTCCCCATCTTTAGAATTCAGTATTGATTTTATCTATTATTCTTTTACTTATTTTTGCGTATTATTATAAGAAAAACCGCCTTTAATGTCAATCAGTTTCTCATAGACAAATTTACGGTGAATTATCTTGACACACATTCATCGTCTTCATATACTTCATATGCAGATAAAGTCCAATGTGCTTTGAAGAAAGGAATCTAAATTAATGAACATCATTGTCTTAAACGGAAGCCCCAAAGGCGACCTCAGTGTTACTCTCCAATATGTCCGCTACGCGGCAAAGAAAAATCCGCAACATTCATTTCAATATTTTCCGGTGGCTCAAAATATCCGAAAACTCGAAAAGGATGAGGCAGCTTTCAACGAAATTATGGATGCGGTCAAAAAAGCCGACGCCGTGTTATGGGCGTTTCCTCTATACTTTCTGCTAGTCTGCTCTCAGTATAAGCGCTTTATTGAGCTTATTTTTGAAAGAAAACAGGAAGCGGCCTTTGCCGGAAAATACGCAGCCTCTCTCTCAACATCCGTTCATTTTTTCGATCACACCGCTCATAATTACATTCATGCCATTTGCGACGATCTGCAAATGCATTACACAGGGGCCTATTCCGCGGCCATGTATGATCTGATGAAAAAAGCAGAACGAGCCCGCTGGCTGGCTTTTGCCGAATCTCTTTTTGACTCTGTATCCCGGCAAGTTCCTGTGGCCCGGGTTTATCCGAAACTTGCGGCGCAGAGCTTTACCTATGAACCGGGACCTGCTGCGGTCGGCGTAGATGCCGCAGGCAAAAGGATTCTGGTGCTGAAAGACGGGCAAAAACCGGCAGGCAATACCGATGCGCTGGTTCAGTCCTTTATCGGCAACTTCCGCGGGGATGTTGAAGTCATTAATCTGAGTGACCTTGACATTAAGGGCGGCTGCCTGGGATGCTGCAAGTGCGGGTTGGACAACGTCTGCGAATATGAAGGAAAAGATGGCTTCATCGATTTTTACAACAAAAAAGTAAAAAAAGCAGATGTGGTGGTTTTTGCAGGCGCCATCCATGACCGCTATCTCTCCTCCCGGTGGAAAATGTATTTCGACCGGTCTTTCTTCAATACCCATATGCCCACACTCACCGGTAAGCAGATCGCCTTTTTGATTTCGGGCCCCTTGGGGCAGATTGCCAACCTCCGCCAGATTCTGGAGGCTTATGGAGAAACACAGGAGGGCAATCTGGTGGGAATTGTTGCGGATGATGCGGGCGACTCGAAGCAGATTGATCTATTGCTTGCCCAACTGGCGGGCACGCTTGTCCAACGTGCTGCCGGGAACTATGCCCCTCCCGTGACATTTTTCGGTGTCGCCGGGAGAAAAATTTTCAGGGACGAAGTTTACGGAATGCTGCGATTTGTTTTCCAGGCCGATCATCGCTATCACAAAAGTCACGGGCTGTATGATTTTCCCCAGAAAAATTTTAAGATCCGTCGCCTGAATCTGATGATGACGCTCCTCACCAAAATACCGCCTTTCCGGAAGAAATTTTTAAAGATTCTCAAGGAACAAATGGTAAAACCGATCAAACATATTGCAGAAAATAGATAATATCATCAGGAACGGCTAAATAACCGACTCGGAGGAAAAGATGAGCAAGTCTGTTAAAATAGTATTTCTCGATGCCAGCACCGCAGGAAAAGTCGCCAACCTCTCTGATATTTCATCGCTTGGTGAATACACAGGCCATGAGGTGACCCGGCCTGCCGAACGGATTGAGCGGATCAAAGGGCATAACGTGGTCATCACCAACAAAGTGGTCATTGACCGTGATGTGATGGACGCCTGTCCGGGACTGGAGCTGGTTTGTGTTGCCGCCACCGGCATGAACAATATCGATCTGGAATATGCAGCAAAAAAGGGAATCACGGTAAAGAATGTTGCAAGTTATTCCACTGAATCCGTTACGCAATGTACGTTTGCCATGCTTTTCTATTTACTGAACGCCGGCCGCTACTACGACGACTATGTTAAGTCTGGACAATACGCAACAAGCCCGGTGTTCACGCATCTGGGCCGTGAATTTTGGGAATTGAATAACAAGCTTTTCGGAATTATCGGGATGGGTGCCATCGGCAAACGTGTGGCGCAGGTGGCCCAGGCCTTTGGCGCGCGGGTTGTCTATACCTCCACATCGGGCAAAAATCTGGAAGCCACAGGCTATCAACATTTACCCCTGGAGGAATTGCTGCGCACGGCCGATGTCGTATCCATTCATTGCCCGTTGAACGACCAGACCAGAAATTTGCTCAGCGAAACCCGGCTCCGGATGCTGAAACCCACCGCCTATCTTTTAAATATGGGAAGAGGCGGCATTGTGGACGAGGCCGCTCTGGCGCAGGCCATTGATGAAAACCGGATGGCCGGAGCCGCGCTCGACGTGCTTTCAGCCGAACCCATTGCGGCCGAGAGCCCATTGCTCAGGGTTCAGAATAAGGAGAAACTTTTCATCACCCCGCACATTGCCTGGGCCGGCCGCGAAGCCCGCCGACTGCTGATCGCCCAAACAGCCGAAAATATTAAAAGCTATTTTGAGAAAAAGATTAAAGGAAACGCCACTACTTGATCGCCACAGGCAGGACGGGCGGACGAGCCAGGAAAGCCAGTGAGTAAAGGGACTTCCACCTAATTCTCCGATATCATGGATGTCCCCTAAATTACCGAAATCATTGTATGAAGTCGATAGAAATGATGATGGGACAATAACATGAAACCAGAAGAATTCATCAACCTCTGGAAAGACAACAAACTTACTGAACGCGGTGGGGCTCAGGCACATTTTGACGACCTGTGTGACCTGCTCGGCGTGGACAAACCACGTGACCCAGACAACTATTGTTTTGAACGCGGCGCAAAAAAATCTGGCGGTAGCGATGGCTGGGCCGATGTCTGGAAACGCGGCTATTTCGGTTGGGAAAACAAAAAGCCGGGGCGAGACCTTGATGTCGCTCTGAAGCAGCTTACCGACTACGCACTGAAACTCGAAAACCCGCCGTTGCTCGTCGTCTCCGACCGGGAGCGCATCATCATCCACACCGCCTTCACCGGCTACCCGGACGAACCGCGCGAAATTCGTATCGAAGAACTGGTCGACCCCGAAAAGCGGCAAATTCTGCGTTGGGTCTTTACCGATCCCCAAAAACTACGCCCGGAAAAATCCACCGCCGCGATCACGGCTGAGGCCGCCGGGCACTTTGCCGCTCTTGCCAAGGCCATGCGCGAGCGCGGACTGGACGGCCAGGGCGTGGCCCACTTTCTCGTCCAGTGCCTGTTCTGCATGTTCGCCGAAGACGAAAATCTGCTTCCCGGCGACGTCTTCACCGAAATTCTCAAAAACGCAGGTAGTGACGCCGACAAGGCTGGCAAGCGCATCGGCAAACTCTTCGCCGCCATGCAGCAACAAACCGGCGGCGAGTATGGCGATTACGACATCGCCTGGTTCAACGGCGGCCTTTTTAAAATAATCGACATTCCCGCACTGACCGCCGCCGACATTTCCATCCTGCACATCGCCGCCAACATGGACTGGCTCGCCATCGACCCTACCATCTTCGGGACTCTTTTCGAACGCGGGCTTGATCCCGCTGCCCGCGCCCCGCTCGGCGCTCACTACACCGACACCGGCACGATCGCCAAACTCATACAACCGCTGATTACCGACCCGTTGCTGGCGAAATGGCAGGCGATCAAAGCCGTTATTGCCGCCGGGCAAGGCAAAGGTAAGCGCACCAAAGAATACAAGGAAGCCCGCGCAGCCTACCAGGGCTTTCTGCTGTACCTCCACCTCTTCCAAGTCCTCGATCCCGCCTGCGGCTCGGGAAATTTTCTCTACTTGGCCCTAAAGGCCCTGCGCGACGTAGAAAAACAAATCCATATCGAAGCCCAGGAACTCGGTATCGAGGCGGAACTCTCAATGCAAACCGGGCCGCACAACATCCGTGGCATCGAAATCAACGAATTTGCTGCCGAACTCGCCCGCGTCACCGTCTGGATCGGAGACATTCAGTGGTGCCGCCGCAATGGGCGAGAAATAGCGAGAGATCCCATCCTGCGCCCTCTGGACGGCATCGAGCATCGCGACGCCCTGCTCAATTCCGACAATAGCGAGGCCGTGTGGCCGAAGGCGGACGTGATTGTCGGCAATCCGCCGTTTCTGGGCGACAAGATGATGCGCGGCGAACTGGGCGACGACTATGTCGAACGGCTGCGACGGCGTTTCGAAGGCCGTGTCCCGGGCGGCGCCGATCTGGTGACCTATTGGTTCGAGAAGGCGCGAGCGCAGATCAAAGAGGGAAATGCGAAAGCGGCGGGGTTGGTCGCCACCAATTCCATCCGCGGCGGTGCCAGTAGGAAAGTGTTGGAACGTGTGGTGAGTACGACTCGGATTTTCGAGGCATGGAGCGACGAACCATGGGTCAATGAGGGCGCGGCCGTACGCGTTTCATTGATCGGTTTTGGAGATTTACCAGGGATAAAGTTAGACGGTAAACCGGTCTCTGAAATATATGCGGATTTATCGGCTCAAGAGGAAGGAACTGTTGGGAGTAATATAACCACTGCCGGAACTCTGAGAGAGAATAAAGGGGTTTCATTTCAAGGGTCAGTCAGAGTAGGGCCTTTTGACATTACAGGCGATCAAGCGCGTACGTGGCTCAAATTGCCAACGAATATTAATGGATTAAAAAATCAAACGGTTTTGCGTCCGTTACGCAACGCAATGGATTTAGTGCGCCGTTCCAGAGATTCCTGGATTATCGATTTCAACAAGATGTCAGAAATGGAAGCTGCTTATTTTGAAGCACCTTTTGAATACGTAAAGCTTAACGTCAAACCCTATCGCGACGAGAATCGTGATGAAGGTCGGCGTAAACGCTGGTGGTTACATGGGCGAACTGGTGATGATTTACGATCTGCGATGAGCGAACTCTGCCGTTGTATCGCGACACCACAAGTAGCTAAGCACCGCATTTTTGTTTGGCTACCTACGGCATTTTTCGCTGAATCTACGGTACTTGTATTCGCCCGCGATGACGACACCACCTTCGGCATCCTGCATTCCCGCTTCCACGAACTCTGGTCGCTGGCTCTTGGCACCTCGCTTGAAGATCGTCCCCGCTACACCCCCACTACCTGCTTTGAGACCTTCCCGTTTCCACCCGACCTGACCCCAAATATCCCTGCTGCCGACTTTGCCGAAAATAGCCACGCCAAGGCAGTTGCCGAGGCTGCCTTCAAGCTCAACCAGCTCCGCGAAAACTGGCTGAATCCGCCCGAGTGGGTGGACTGTGTCATCACACCGGAAAAGGAAAAAGCCGGTTATCCCAATCGTCCGGTTGCCAAGCCCGGTTATGAGGCCGTCCTCAAAAAGCGCACCTTGACCAACCTCTACAACGCTCGCCCCGCCTGGCTGGATATCGCGCACAAGACCTTGGACAAAGCCGTTGCCGCCGCATACGGCTGGGAAGATTACACCGCTGACATGTCTGACGCAGACATCCTGCACCGCCTGCTGGCGCTTAACCGGGAGCGGGTAAAGACAGCGTAGATATGAAAGGTCGCAGATCTTGAACGCCAAGAGGCCGGGGGGTTATTGCGGATTAGTGATCCATATAAGCAATATTCGGTGGACTGAGAATAGCAAGAAGAAATTGTCGGCTGAAAAAATCAAAAATGATTTCATAGCCTCTAGGAACGCCATGCTTCGAGAAAACGATTGTCAAAGCTGAACGTGCCGGGCGCAAAATGAACCAGGATAATAACAAGTTGCATTCAAAGGGTAACAAACCAATGTAGTCCGAACCTTTAGGTTCGCGTTTTAACGGGTCTAAAGACCCATACTACTGTTGATTTTTGACGGCGCCTTGGTATGAGTAAATAGAAGTTGACAATTTTCCACTACATTGATAGTTATTAGTCATGAAAGTAGCGGAAAAAGATATTGTTGTCCAGGGAATGCTGGACGACGAATACGGACGCTGCCGGGAGGTCATCGAGGCCCTTCTCGCCAAGGCAGAAAACTATCCCAGGGGTGCCCTCAATGTCCGCAGGAAACAGAATAAGGGAAAAGAATATGTCTATCATTACCTTGTCCGGCGAGATGGGAAGAAGGTCATCAACCGGCACATATCTGAAAAGGAACTGCCGGAACTTCAGAATCTGATAGAAGAGCGTGAAAAATGCCGGAAGGAAATACGGGCGTACAAGAAACGTATGGCCTATCTGGAAAAGCTGTTGAACAAACCGAACCCGGGAGGTGGCCGTCACGAATCTGCTGCCTGATAATCTCTTTCCAGCCAGTATCCATGAGCTTCTTCGCACGATAAGCCGCGCAGGATTTTTTGACCGTTCAGTGATGATCGGCAGTTGGGTTATGCTGATCTATCAGAAACTATATGGCGCCCGGTACGCCTTGCGGACCATGGATATTGATTTTGCCGTCCACATCGCCCACAAACGACGCCAACGCCGGGCCGACCTGAAGCAGCTCATTACCGGTCTCGGATTTACGGACTACCTGGCTGCCGAAGGAGTGCAAAAATTTACCGGTGGCGGTTACGAGGTAGAGTTCATCGGGCAGCGTTCCGGCGGCCGCAATACAGGTTTTCTATCTGTGCCCGAATGGAACGTCACCGCCATACCACTTCCCTTCATCAACATCCTGATGGACTTTTCCGATGTCGCCGAACTGGATGGCTTTACCATCCGGTTCCCTATTCCCGAGGCTTACTTTCTCCATAAGCTCATCATCGCCTGGAAACGGCAGTCCGTTGCAAAACGGGGTAAAGACCTTGAACAGTGCACCGCCATCATGCAGGTCATCATTGACGAGCGTCTGTGCCAGGTAGCGCAGGCGCAGCGGTTCGGCAAAGAGACACGACGCCACATCACAGCCTCGTGCGAGGCC
This sequence comes from Syntrophaceae bacterium, assembly GCA_009773315.1. Classification (GTDB taxonomy): domain Bacteria; phylum Desulfobacterota; class Syntrophia; order Syntrophales; family Smithellaceae; genus UBA8904. The sequence goes on along the minus strand of WRPE01000002.1, from coordinate 33,174 downwards.
ATCGGTTTTCCACTACACCGTATCGGATTATTGTAGTCTGTAGCGGAAGAGGAAACGCCACTACTTGATGGCCAGAGGCAGGACGGGCGGACGAGCCAGGAAAGCCAGAAGTACACAGCCGAAAAGAAGCGCCGCCGCGATGGCAAAGGGCAGAAAATAACCGCCTGTAACATCATAAAAATAACCGGCAAGCGCTGGACTTATGGCGCTGGCAAGCGTCACCACAGGAGTTGTCCAGCCGACAATCCGGGAAAAGTGCGTGCGTCCGAAATAGGCGCCCATGACATTGGGTAAAAGGACGATCATTCCGCCAAATCCAATCCCCGTAAGGATCGAATAGAGATAAACAAAAAAGATTTCTTGCGCGTTCATGAGCGATACAATACCTAAGCCCATGCAGCCAAAAAAGACGGCTGCCAGATGCCGGCCGTCAAACCGCATCCCTAAAACGCCGCTTAGAAGCCTTCCCAGAATACTCATCCCCAGCATCAGCCCCAGCGCCGTGGCCGACACCATCGGGGAATATTGCAAATCCCGCAGATAGGCCACCTGATGGGTTGTCAGCATATTGGTGACAAACAGCAGAATGGAGAACAAAATCAACAGTATCCACAGGGCCGGTGTTCTCATGGCATTGCCCGCACTCCAGTCTATGGGTGTTGAATAAACGCTTTTCTTTGTTGAGCTGTAAAAATTTTCTGATGGACTTTCCGGGGCCTTTCCATCCGGCATCTGGCCTTCCCCCTCCGGCGTATTCCGAATGAGACATCCTGCCAGGATAACTGTCAAAAGAAGATGAATACCAGCCAGGCAGACCCACGCCCAGCGCCAACCCAGATCGGAAATAAACGAGATAATAAGCGGCGGCAGAAAAAAGCCGCCGATACCGCCTGAGGCGAAAAGAAATCCCAGCGCCAAAGACCTTCTCCTGATAAACCAGTGATTGATAACCGTCGTCACGGCCAAAAATTCGGCAAGGGCCAGGGCCAGACCGCCCATTACACCGAAAAAAAGATAGACATGCCAGATTTCACTAACCTGAGACATGCCCAGTAAACCAAGTGCAGCAAAGATATTCCCCAAAATAATATTCTTCCTGGCGCCAAACCGGGCAATAGTCCATCCTACCAGTGGCCCCAGCAAGCCGCCAATAATCAGAAAAAGCGTATAGGGGCCGGACAGAACCAAACGATGCCACCCGAAGGTTTCATTCATTGACGGCAGGAACACACCATAGGCGTAAGTGACGTCGCCGCAAATGCCGCCATAGGCCAGCATCGCACCCGCAAGGGTCAGCCAGCCTGAAAAACGTGGTTGTTTTGATGGTGACGAATTGATCATGGGTTCCAGATACTACCTTCCTATATTGGATCAAATTATAAAGAGAAGGTCTATTTCTGTCAACCAATAAAGGTAAGTACTTAATATCATATTACATTATTTGCATTTTCAAAGAGGGGAAAAAGCGCTACAATAATCTATAGAAAAAATAGCCGCGAGGCGGTGCATCACCTTGAAGGATTAAAGATATGACGGGATCTGATATTCTGGTTGTTGTGCCGCACAGCGGCGTTGCCATTCCACCGGAAATTTCGCTGGATGATCTGACGGACGAATTTTCCGCACTCATTAAGAATGTCGATTGGTATACGCAATGGTTGTATGATTTTCGCGATATCCTCGCCAACCGGCAAATGGTCTTCCCTTATTGCAGCATCTTGCTTGAGGCCAACCGTGATCCGGCGGAAATTGACGAGTGCGTACCCGTGAAGGACGTCTTCGGACGTCCGGTTTACCGGGGAGGCTGCGAACCTTCCGCTTCCATGCGGGCGGCCTGGTCGGAAAAGTATCTCAAACCCTTTCACCGGAGCATCGAAGAAAACATTTCAGCAGGCGCGGGCCTGCTCTTTGACGGCCATTCCACAGTGACCGCTCGCGGTGTTGCCGATAATCAAATCGATTTGATGAATTTCCAACACACGGGGCGAGACGAAAAACCGCTCACCTACTGCCCGGACGTGATTGTGGAAACCTATGCCGCCGAATTGCGGAAGCATCTGCCCGATGTGCTGGTCACCGTGAACGGTTCGGAGTATGTCAAGGTGCACGGTCATGTGTGCGCCGCACATTCGGTTAACGCATTAAAGCGGATCGGCTCGCGTGCTCCGGCTTTTATTCAGGAAACAAACGAACACCTCTTTAAAAATGAAGACGGAACGCCCAACGTTGCACAGATCAACCGGCTTCGGCGCGCGTTTGCCGAGTCGCTCACACAAACGCTCCAATCGCTTCAGGAATCGCAAAGAGTGTCGATGATCGATTTGCACATCGGCAAGCAAACCTATGACTACGACTGTGGCGCGCAGGCGCTCCAGACTGTGATGAATTATTACGGCGTAGAAGTGCGCGGAGACGACCTGTTGAAGGCGCTTGGCACGTCCGAGGAAGGTACGCCGCCGCAGGCCATGATCGCGGTGGCGCAAAGCTATGGATTCGAGATTAAATCCGGCACACAGTGGTCGCTCAATCAGGTGAAGCAGTATGTGGATGCAGGAACGCCGGTGATTGTGCTTTTGCAGGCCTGGGCGGACCGCTACATGACGCTCGACGACTGGCGCAGCGACTGGGACGACGGCCACTACGCTATTGTCATTGGCCTCAACAAGGATGTCTTGCTGTTTGAGGATCCGTCTACCATTCGGCGCACCTGGCTCAGAGAACGAGAGTTTTTGGCGCGCTGGCATGACGTGGATACAAAAACCGGCGAGAAATACGAACATTTCGGCATGGTGCTTTTGGGGAAACAGCCCGCAAAGCTGTCATTGGAACACATGGATTGATACCATAATCATTTGTAGGGAACGGCTTGTGACCTCGTGTGGGCGCCAATATTTCACCCTGATTTTGGGGCATCCAATATGCCTTCTTTATGTCTGGAAACCCGGCAGGATTAATCGCTTTTCCAGTCTTCGCGCCGCCAGGACAATGATCGAAACCAGCACCAGATAAACCAATCCGGCTGTCACATAAGCCTTGAAGAATTGGAAGTTTGTCGACGCTATCTCCTGAATCTGGGCAAAAAAATCCGGGTACTGAATGAGAAAGGCTACGGAGGTATCTTTAAGATTTTGGATAACCTGGTTGGTCAATGAAGGGACGGACAGACGTATCACCTGGGGCAGGATAATCAAACGGAATATTTCAGGATGCGTAAAACCCTGGGCATGGGCGGCTTCCAGTTCCGTCTTGTCCAAACCATGATAAGCGGTCATCAGGTACCGGGCGTTATAGGCGGAAACATTCAGGGTAAAACCGATGATGCAAACGGTAAACGCCGACAAATGAATCCCGAACTGGGGTAATCCGTAATACATCAGAAAAAGATGGACCAGAAGCGGCGTCCCGATAAAGAATGATATGTAGCGTTCCACCCATGTCCGCACAGCATTCGCCCTGCTGAGGGTCAGATAAAAAACAGCGACCCCGCCGATGAGTCCGGTGACCGACATAATGACCATGAGGAGAACCGTATTTTTCAGGCCGGCTATTATCTGAGGCGAATAAGCAATGAGGTCATTGATGAAAGCATCCATACCGGTCACCTGTGGTCGATCACGCTCAGGAAAAATTGCCTGACGCGTGGATCCGGATGATCATAGAACAGCCGCTCGGCAATATCCTCCGCCACAACAACCCCTTTATCCAAAAAAACGATGCTGTCTGAAATATATTTCGCCAGAAAGGGATCGTGGGTGACGCAGAGCATGGTGATGTTGTCCATGAAGAGCTTGTTGATGACCGTGACCACTTCCCTGGTCATTTGCGGATCGAGGGCGGAAGTCGGTTCATCAAGAAAAAGCACCGCAGGGTCCATGGCCAGCGCCCGGACGATGGCTACCCGTTGCTTCTGTCCACCGGAAAGCTGGGCGGGATATTTGTGTCGATGTTCGACCATGTCGACCCGTTCCAACTCATATAAGGCTTTTTCAGCGGCATCCTTCGCTGACATTTTCTTGAGTTTGCGAAGCCCCAAGGTGACGTTGTCCTGCACCGTCAGATGCCGGTAGAGGGCAAAGTGCTGAAAAACAAATCCAATGTCCTGGCGCAATTTGCGGACGTCTACCCCCGGACGGGTAATGTCTTCTCCTTTGAAGATAATCTCTCCTGAGGTGGGTTGGATGAGAAGATTCAGACATCGAAGCATGGTGGATTTGCCGCATCCCGAACCGCCCATCACCACTTTGGACTGACCTTCACTAAGCTCCACGTTGATCCCTTTGAGGACATCCTTATCATCAAATTTCTTTACAAGATTTTTAACTTCAAGCAAGGCCATTGTTATTCCTTCTCACTCATGAGCCAAACCGGGAACCCGGAATTTTTTCTCGAGAACCATAAAAAGCATCACAAACAACTTGTAGATGGCAAAGTAGATAATCCCGACAGCCAGATAGATTTCAACCCCCCGCAAGGTCAGAGCGGCAAGACTCATGGCCTCTTTCATGATCTCGGGTATCCCCACGGTGTAGGCGAAAGGGGTATACTTCAAAATGGAGGTAAACTCATTGATCATACCCGGGATGGACATTCTGAACATTTGCGGAAGAACGATATAGAGAAAACTCTGCATCCGGCTCATTCCCATGGCTTCGGCAGCCAGGATTTCATCCCGGTCAACGGCGGACATGGCGCCACGGAATATTTCCGCGAGGTAAGCTCCGGAAATAAGCCCCAGGGTCAACACCATCGCCGTGAACGGTGGAATCCGGATGCCCATGCTCGGCAGGCCGAAAAAGACGATAAAAAGGAGAACCAGAACGGGTATCGAGCGAAATACATAGAGATAAGCGGCAAGGAAAAGTGAGAGCGGCTTCCACTGCAATCTGCTCAAAACAGCCATTAATAATCCTATGGCCAGGCCGGCGCAGACACTGGCTATCGTCACCAGGATCGTATATCCCGCGCCGTTGGCCAGGGCCATAAGAATGTTCCAGAATGTCATTGGTCGGGTTTGCGCCCTTCTATTTCATCCACTTGTCGATGATTTCCTTGATTTTCTCCGGACCCAGTTCGGTCAGATAACGGTCGAAGTCATCGCGCAGAGGAGACCCTTTGGAGAAAGCGAAACCAAAGACATCGAACCCTGTAAAAACGTAGCTGTCTTGAATGTCCATTTTTTTCTTGTAAACCATGGAGACCCCACCTTCCACAAAAGCCAGATCAAGGTTCCCGTTTTTCAGGTCGGCCAGAACCTCGTTGTAGGTCGGATACAACTTGACATCGCTTAGCTTATAAACGCCCTGCGGTTCGAGTTTGTCCTTGATGTATCCGCTGTAGGCCATGCCACGGGGGTAGCCGATGGTGAATTTCTTCAATTCGGCAAGGTCTTGGATCTTGATATTCCTGCTCTTCAAACTGACCAGATTCCAGGTATTATCCATATACGGTTTGGAAAAATCCATGACCTCTTTGCGCTTGTCGGTAATCGAGATGGCTGAAAACGCTACGTCGGCCTGCTTTCCAATAACCGCTCCGAGCATGCCCTGCCAATCGTAAGAGGTGATGTTGTACTTAAGCCCCCGGGCCTTGCAGAAACCTTCAAATAATTCCAGGTCCAGACCCTGGTACTTGCCGTTTTCCTCAAACATATTCGGTGGCGACGTCGGACACACGGCCACCTTGATCACGGAGGCTTCTTCTTTTTTGCTGCAGCCGAAAATCACCAGGGACAGAAGACAAAACAAGCAACACAACAGTATGATTTTTTTCATGTAACATCCCTTCCTTTCAATATTCAATAAGTTTCTGTCTTAATGCGGCGTGATTATAGGGAGATCGATATAATGTGTCAATGTTTTTATAAGGGGAGCGAGTCAGAAACAGAACTGGAAGATAACGACGGATAAAGCGTTTCATGAAGGAGATTCGTCATGAACCGCGCTGAAATCGACCAAACCCATGTGCCGCACATTTTTATGAAATTGGGCAATCCCCTGCTCAACGCCTGCTAAGCGCTCTGAAGAAGTAAGCAGGCAGATACTGACATTGGCGAGTTTGCTGACGTCATCCGATAAGAAATCAAAAAAACCGGTCATCATGGCTTCCAGCATACCGGCAGTGGTCAATTCCGAACGCCCGTCTCCCGGCAGATCAAACGCAAATTCCCGCAGTTTCATGGCGTCAATCGCGCCGGCAATTCCATAGGCCACGGTGTAAATGCGGTCGTAGGAAAGATCGGTAAGATTGCCCAGCCCGAAAAGAAAAAGTAACTCGGAGCCGATGCGTTGCGGATAGGGGATCACCACCTTTTCCTTGAACTCGCCGTTGATGTGACCCTGCTTGATTTCCCACGAAATCATGCCGTTAAGACGCCAATCTATCAGTCCGCAAATACCTCGCGGTGGTTTTTCATCGCTGAAATAACCCAGGGCCAGGCACTTATGCTTTTGTCGGTCGGGTGGATGGGTGGACAGATTTAGCTGCATTGTTTTTATTCAATTTCAAATTGAGAGCATCGAGGATGCCATTGATAAAAGATCCGGAATTTTCCGACCCGAATATTTTCCCCAGATCGACCGCTTCATTGATGCTGACTTTGGGCGGGATGTCGTCGCAGTAAAGAAATTCAAAAACAGCCATCCGCAAAATGCTGATATCAACTTTCGACATACGGCTGAGCGACCAGTTGTCCGAACAGCCGGCGATCAGCCCGTCCAACTCTTCACGATGATGCCAGGTGCCGGAGGCGAGAGTGGCCGCGAATTCCTTGGCCGACTTGGGCGCGACAAAATTCCCCCAGAAAAGCTCCAAGGCCTTTTCCACATCGAGATTGACAAAATTCAAACTGTAAAGAACCTGTAAGGCAACTTCGCGCGCCTTTCTCCGTTCTTGCATCTAATCCTCAAATCCGGAAGCGCCGGGTTATTACGACGCTGTTTCATTTCTTTACTTATGCGTTAATTTTTTTGAACAGATCGACCATTTCGATCGCCGCCATCGCCGCATCCGCGCCTTTGTTGCCGGACTTTGTGCCTGCCCGTTCAATGGCTTGTTCAATGGTGTCTGTCGTCAGCACACCGAAGACCACCGGAATTTCCGCGTCCAGTCCAACACTGGCAACCCCTTTGGAGACTTCCGCGCTGACATATTCAAAATGCGGCGTCGCGCCGCGAATGACCGCACCCAGACAAATCACCGCGTCAAAGCGCGCGCTCTTGGCCAGCTTTTTTGCCGCAAGCGGCAGTTCGAACGCGCCGGGTACTTTGTAAATGACGATATCTTTTTCATCCGCGCCGGCCCGAATCAGCGTATCAACCGCGCCTTCAATTAACCGACCGCTGATGAAATCGTTGAAACGGCTCGCGGCAATCGCGAACTTCATTCCCTTGGCAACAATTTTTCCTTCAATTATTTTCGGCATGATTTCAGCACCATCCTTATGTTAGTATGAACAAGGGGTCTTGTTCTAATTTTCTTCGCGCAATGCGCCTCCTCACTTCTACAGCTCCAGGATATGACCCATCTTGCTTTTTTTGGTGGTCATATATCGAATATTACTTTCGTTGGGCGGAATTTCAATCGGCATGCGCTTCGTAACTTCGATGCCGTAGCCTTCCAATCCGACAATCTTTTTGGGATTGTTGGTCAAAAGCCTCATTTTATGCACACCCAGATCCGCAAGAATCTGCGCGCCAATGCCGTAATCTCTCAAATCCGCCTTAAAGCCCAGGGCGATATTGGCCTCTACGGTGTCGTGTCCCGTTTCCTGAAGCGCATAAGCCTTGATCTTGTTGACCAGGCCGATGCCCCGTCCTTCCTGCCGCATATAGACAATGACGCCTTTGCCTTCTTCGCCGATCATTTCCATGGCGCGATGAAGCTGATCGCCGCAGTCGCACCGGGCCGAAGAAAAAATGTCGCCGGTCAGGCACTCTGAATGCACGCGAACCAGCACTTCATCACTTTTGCTGATTTCGCCTTTCACCAGGGCGATATGCTGCATGTCATCCACATCGTTTTCATAAATAATGATTTGAAAATCGCCGCCAAAAGAGCTGGGAAGCGATGCCTCCGCCACCCGCCGGATGAGCGATTCGTTCTGCATCCGGTAATCAATTAAATCGGCGATTGTGCAGATCTTGAGGTTGTGCTCGCGGGCAAAAATTTCCAAGTCCGGCATCCGCGCCATCGTGCCATCGTCCTTCATGATTTCGCAAATCACACCCGACGGCGTGAGTCCAGCCAGTCGGCATAAATCCACCGATCCTTCAGTCTGGCCTGTGCGCACCAGAACGCCGCCTTTGCGCGCCAGAATCGGGAACACGTGCCCGGGGCTCACAATATCGTCCGGCTTGGCTGCGGGATTCACCGCCGCCAGGATCGTTGCGGCACGGTCTGCCGCGGAAATACCGGTGGAAACGCCGTGACGCGCTTCGATGGAAATGGTAAACGCTGTACCGAAACGCGCTTGATTGTCTTTCACCATCAGGTGGAGCTTCAGACGGTTGGCGATTTCTTCATTAATCGTCAGGCAAATCAACCCGCGTCCCAATCTCGCCATGAAATTAATCGCTTCCGGCGTGACAAACTGCGCCGCCATAAAAAGATCACCTTCGTTTTCCCGATCTTCATCATCAACGAGAATAACCATCTTCCCATTGCGAATGTCTTCAATTGCTTCCGAAATTTTACTAACTGCCATTTTTCATCCTTCTTATTTAATAAAACCATGTTCGACGAGAAAATCCTTATCGATTCCCCGCGGTGTTTGCAATAACTTTTCTACATATTTCCCCAGAATATCCGTTTCAATGTTCACCCATTCGGCTTCTTTTTTCCCGGTCAGCGTCGTATGGACGGCTGTGTGTGGAATGATATTAACATAAAATCGGCCTTTTTCAAGCTTGTTCACCGTCAGGCTGATGCCGTCGATGGCCACCGATCCTTTTTCCACAATGTAACGCGACAAGGGTTCAGCGGCTTCGATGGCGAAGATAATCGACCCGGACTTCTGCGTTTTGGAGAGAATGCGGCCGATCCCGTCCACGTGGCCCAGCACAAAATGGCCGCCCATAAAGCCGCCGATGCGCAGGGATTTCTCCAGATTGACTGGATGTCCGGCCTGCAAGTGCTTGAGTGTCGTCTTGCTCAATGATTCGGCGGAAACGTCGGCGGTAAATGTTTTAGCCGTTTTCGAGGTCACCGTCAGGCAAGCGCCGTTGACCGCAATGCTGTCGCCCAGGGACACCTCGCTCAAATCAATCGCGGCCTCAATTTCCAACAAGCCGTCCGCGCCCTTCATCGTCAGGCGAACAACTTTTCCCCCTCCTTCGACAATACCGGTAAACATAATTATTTTTTGCCCTTACTCAACAAATCTTTTAATTCCGCCATAAATTCGCCGACGTCGCGGAATTGACGATACACGGATGCAAACCGCACATAGGCCACACCATCGAGCGTTTTGAGTTCGGCCATGACTTTTTCGCCGATCACCGAGGATGGAATTTCTTCTCCCTGAAACTCCTGACAGGCGGATTCCACGTTTTCGACTATTTTTTCCATGTCTTCCATGCTGATCGGGCGTTTTTCACAGGCCGTCATCACCCCGTTGCGTATTTTTATCCGGTCAAACGGTTCACGCCGCCCGTCTTTTTTCACCACCATCGGCAGAATGTCTTCCACATATTCATACGTGGTAAAACGCCGGGCGCAACCCAAACATTCACGGCGGCGTCGAATGGCTTTGCCGTCCTTGCTGATCCGGGAATCAATCACCTTGTTTTCCGCGTTACCGCAAAAGGGACATTTCATGATTTCGCTCGACCGATCCTCTATAAGTTCTTCAACTGCACAACGCCGATACCCGCTTCTTTGAACATATCCGCGGCGAGCTTATCGCTGTAGCCGTCGCGGATGACAATGCGTGTGATGCCGGCATTGATTATCATCTTGGCGCAAATGACGCAGGGATGATTGGTGCAATACAGAGTGGAATCTTTTGCGCTGACACCATGCAGGGCGGCCTGAATAATCGCGTTTTGTTCCGCGTGCAGGCCACGGCATAATTCATGGCGTTCGCCGGACGGCACGTTGAGCTGCTCGCGCAGGCAACCGATATCCAGGCAATGCTTCAATTTGGACGGGGCGCCGTTGTAGCCGGTGGCCAGAATCCTCCGGTCGCGAACGAGGCCGGCCCCTACTGCGCGGCGCAGACAGGTGCTGCGTCTCGAAACCAGATCGACAATATCCAGAAAATACGTATCCCAGTCGGGACGGGAATTGACTTTGTCTGAAACATGATGCGACGGCGTGTGATTTTCCGTCATGTTTTTCCGCTTTCTGATGAGTCGCCTGTATCTGCGCCCCGTCGGAATCCCCTTTTACCCTTTTACCCTTTGCGCATACAGCGGGAACCGGGCGCAAAGCGTTTTCACTTTTTCGGCCACGGCTTTGATGGTTTGCTCATCATTAATATGGTTGATCACATCGGCGATCAGCGAGGCGATGAGGCGCATTTCATTTTCCTTCATGCCACGGGTCGTGAGCGCCGGCGTACCGATACGGATGCCGCTGGTAACCATCGGCCCCTGCGTATCAAAAGGGATGCCGTTTTTATTGACGGTAATGGCCGCGCGATCAAGAGCTTCCTGCGCATCCTTGCCCGTCACGCCTTTGGCAGTCAGATCAACGAGCATCAGGTGATTGTCCGTACCGCCCGACACCAGACGGAAGCCTTCGTTCTTTAATTCGTCCGCCATCGCCTGAGCGTTTTTAATAATCTGCTGTTGATATTCCTTGAATTCGGGCAACAATGCTTCTTTCAGGGCCACGGCCTTGGCGGCGATGATGTGCATCAGGGGGCCGCCCTGCATGCCGGGGAAAACGCGACTGTTGAGGATTTTTATGTAGGGCTCCTTGCACATGACGAGTCCGCCGCGCGGTCCGCGCAGGGTCTTGTGCGTGGTGGTGGTAACATATTCGCAAACGGGAATCGGCGAGGGATGCAGGCCCACCGCAACCAGTCCCGCAATGTGCGCGATGTCCGCCATGATCACCGCACCGACTTCATCGGCCACGGCGCGGAATTTGTTGAAGTCAATCGTTCGCGGATAGGCGCTCGCGCCGACGACAATCATTTTGGGTTTATGTTCACGGGCCAATTTGGCCATTTCGTCATAATCTATGGTTTCCGTATCGCGGCTGACGCCGTAAGGAACGATCTTGTAAAATTTCCCGGAAAAATTCGCCGGGCTGCCGTGCGACAAATGGCCGCCATGCGACAAATTCATGCCTAAAACCGTATCGCCGGGAGAACACGCCGCAAAGTAAACAGCCATGTTGGCCTGCGTTCCGGAGTGCGGCTGCACATTGACTTCTTCCGCGCCAAAGAGCGTCTTGCAACGTTCAATCGCCAGACTCTCTGCAATATCGACATATTCACAGCCGCCATAATAGCGTTTACCCGGGTAACCTTCAGCATATTTATTGGTCATCACAGAACCCTGGGCTTCCAAAACGGCTTCGCTGACAAAATTCTCCGAAGCGATGAGTTCCAGTTTTCCCGCCTGACGTCTTGTTTCCAGTGCTATGGCCTTTGCGACTTCCGGATCAACTTGATCTAAAAATGACATTGATAAAAATTCCTCCAGAAATAACTAGTCTCTGTATTTCTTCAAAATGATCACTGCATTAACACCGCCAAACCCAAAACTATTGGACATGGCGGTGGAAATTTCTTTATGCCGGGCGACATTCGGCACGTAATCCAGACCACATTCCGCATCCGGATTTTCCAGATTGATAGTCGGTGGAATGATACCCTCTTGAATCGCTTTCGCGCAAAAAATCGCTTCCACACCGCCTGTGCCTCCCAGCATGTGACCGGTCATGGATTTGGTCGAACTGACCATCAGCTTTTTTGTATGTTCGCCGAAAAGATTCCTGATCGCCTGCGATTCATATAGATCATTGAGTGGTGTGGATGTCCCGTGGGCGTTGATATAGTCAATATCCGTCGTTTGCAGACCGGCGTCTTTGAGCGCCACCTGCATGCTGCGGCCGGCGCCTTCGTGTTCAGGCGGGGGCGCCGCCAAGTGAAAGGCATCGGACGTGCATCCGTAGCCAACCATCTCGGCGTAAATCTTTGCGCCACGTCTCAACGCAAAGGATAATTCTTCCAGGATCAGCACACCGCAACCTTCGGCAATGACAAAGCCATTACGTCCTTTGTCGAAAGGCCGGCTGGCTTTTTGCGGGTCGTCATTGCGGGTGGATAGCGCGCGCATGGCGCAGAACCCGCCGACACCCAACGGCGTCACCGCTGCTTCGACACCGCCGGTAATCATGGCGTCTGCGTCGCCGTAAGCGATGATTTTGTAAGAATCGCCGATGGCCGATGTGCCTGCGGCGCAGGCCGTCACGGTACAACTGATGGGACCTTTCGCGCCAAAACGCATGGAGACATGGCCTGATGCCAGATTAGGCAGAATCGCCGGTACGCCAAAAGGCGATACTTTACGAGGACCCGAAGCATAGAGCACTCTAACTTCGTCTTCAATGGTCTGGGCGCCGCCGATGGCGGAACCGATGATCACACCTACCCGCTCGGCAATCTCCGGGCCAATGGTCAGCGCCGCATCCTCCAGAGCCATCTGGGCTGCGGCCAGTGCATAAATAGCAAAGTTGTCATAGCGCCGGACTTCTTTTTTATCGACATATTGCAGTGGATCAAAGTTTTTAATTTCGCCTGCGATTCGGGAGCTGAAAGCGGCGGCATCAAACCGGGTAATAGGGCCAATACCGGACTTTCCCGCAACGGCGCCCGCCCATGATTCCGAAACGGAGTTACCAAGGGGAGTCAGGGCACCGAGTCCTGTTATAACAACACGCCTTTTCATGAACAATGATCCTGATTTAAAAGACTTAAAGATTAATACCTTTTTTCTTAATAAAATCGATTACATCTTGAATCGTTCGAATTTTTTCCAGCTCTTCGTCGGCGATCTCCACGCCGAATTTTTCTTCCATCTCCATGATCAGCTCAACCAGATCCAGAGAATCGGCGCCCAGATCATCAATAAATGACGCTTCCAGCTTGCATTGTTCCCGGGTCACATCCAACTGCTCCATGACGAGTTGAATAACTTTTTCTTCTAATTCTAATGACATGAGTTCCCTCCTCCAGTCCAATATTATACTAAAATAAATTATAGCGAGTGCTGCTCTTATTACCTGTTTTTGAAAAAAATTTCCTTACTTTTTTCAATGCAGAAGCCCTTCGCATTTTAGATCCGTTTAGTTTTCAACCGCGCGATACCTGTCGGTTAAACCGATACGCTTTTACCGAATCCTTCTCGCCTTTTGCCAGCAGAGATTTCCACAAACTGAATCATCCGGTTTATTCTGAACCACCTGTCACAAAAACAATGGACAGCCGCTCAAGAAGCCGGCATTTGCCTCAAAACGGCTATGCTGTTTTAGGAAATCTTTTCCGCCGAAATCACTTCTCTGCCTTTATACGTGCCGCAATTCGGACAAACACGGTGGGGCATCTTCGGTTCACTGCATTGCGGGCAGACCGACATGGAGGGTTGTTTTAAGAAGTCATGCGCCCTTCGGGTATTACGTCTTGTTTTGGAATGTCTTTTTACTGGATTTGGCATGGTAAATTATCCTCTTTTTTAAATTAATTGTTTACTCTAAATTTTTTCAGCACGGCCAGACGATCATCCACAACATCCGAACGGCAGTTACAGGAACCGTTATTCAAATTAACGCCGCAACGCGGACACAAGCCCTTGCAATCGTCGGCGCACAGAATCTTCATTGGCGCCTGCAGGACAATCTGCTCGCAGATCATCGGCGCCAGATCGATAAAATCACCGCGATAATAGCTCGTTTCGAGTTCCTGGGCAGTAAGCTCCAGATCTTCTTCGACCTCTGTCTTTGCCGGAACCAACGTATAGACAAACTCCCCACCGATGGAAATTGTCGCCAGTTCCAGACAGCGACCGCACTCCTGGCTGATTTGCGCCGCCAGTTCCCCCCGGATATAAATGGTCTCGCCTGATTTGGTGATCAGACAGTTAAGATCCGCCTTAATCATTGAAAACTCAGGCAGTTCACCATCGGAAAAACATTCTTTGAACCACGCGGCGCCTTCGGAAAAAGCCAATCGCAACCCTTCCTCAGGAAGAATCGTCAGATTAATTTTCAAAGAATCGGACATGGAACCCTTATTGCCTTGTTAAAAAAAATTAAGCCAGCCGCGCTAAGCCGGTGAGTAAATGATAAAATCATCGTGTTGTCAAGAACAATTTGCTTTTCGGAAGGCAAAAGGCGCTTGACAAATGACGAGCCGCAACCCTATAACACTGCAAAAATTAAGGGAAACAACATGACCACGAAAATACGCACCCGCTTTGCACCGTCCCCGACCGGTTTTTTGCACATCGGAGGAGCGCGAACCGCTCTTTTTAACTGGCTTTTCTCCCGTCATAATGGCGGTGAATTTGTTTTAAGAATTGAAGACACCGATCAGGAGCGTTCAACCGACGAATCCACAAAAGCGATTCTGGATGCCATGACATGGATGGGCCTGAATTGGGATGAAGGACCATATTTTCAGGCCCAACGCGTCGATCTGCACCGTGATATGGTCCAAAAGCTGATCAATGAAGGAAAGGCCTATATCTGTACCTGTACTTCCGAAGAGCTCGAAATAAAAAGAAAATCGGCGCTTACCGTCGGGAAGAAACCCAAATACGACGGTACCTGCCGCGATAAAAACTTAAAGAAATCACCCGGCAGCGTTGTGCGCTTTCGCGGCGCGCAAACCGGCATCACGATTGTGGAAGATCTCATTAAAGGCAATATCAGTTTTAATAATGATGAATTGGATGATTTGATCATTGAACGCGGCGACGGCTATCCCACCTACAACTTTGCCGTCGTCATCGACGACGCGCTCATGAACATTACGCACGTCATTCGAGGAGACGATCACGTCAACAATACCCCACGCCAGATTTTGATGTATCAGGCATTGGGGTTTGATGTGCCGAAATTCGCCCATGTCCCAATGATTCTGGGATCAGATAAGGCGCGCTTAAGCAAGCGTCACGGCGCCACCTCTGTTATGGCTTACAAAGAGATGGGGTACCTGCCGGAAGCCCTAGTTAATTATCTGGTGCGTCTGGGCTGGTCGCACGGAGACCAGGAGATTTTTTCGTCAAAAGAACTGATTGAGTATTTCGCTCTTTCCTCCGTCGGCAAATCGCCCGCCGTTTTCAATCCCGAAAAATTGCTATGGCTGAATGCGCACTATATCAAGGAAGCAAATCCGGAGCGATTAAGGGAAGAGATGAAGACTCTGTGGCCCGCCGGGACCAATATCGGCGAGGCCGATTTTACGAAAAAAGTCATTGTTGACTTGCAGCCGCGCGTCAAAACGCTTGCTGAGCTGGCCGGGGCAGCGAATTTCTACTTTACCGATCAGATTCAGTATGATGAACAGGCCGCACAGAAGTTTCTGGTACTCGAAGTGGCCACCCATTTAAAGGCTATGGCCGCTGCGATTCCATCCGTGCAGAATTTTACCAAAGAGGGTCTTGAAGAATTTCTCAAGGCTTTCACCGAAGAAAAAGATATTAAATTTAAAGTGATCGCCCAGCCGCTACGGGTGGCTCTGACCGGGAAAACAGTCAGCCCCGGCATTGATGAGATCATGGTCACACTGGGCAAGGATCGTGTTGTGCAAAGGATCAACGCGGCGGTTGCCTATATTGACATTCAAAATAAATAAGTCCATGCGGGAAGGCTGCGACATTATACAAAACGCGTCACTTTCATCTTGACTTTTAAAATCGAATTGAATAGATACTCACGCTCGACTTTCCTTGCTGTTGGGAACCGTCTCAAGGTAGGACTCAGGTTTCTGAACCTGCTACCTAGGTTCGAATCCTGGTTCCCCAGCCAACATGGTCCCATCGTCTAGTGGTTAGGACGCTGGCCTCTCACGCCGGAAACCGGGGTTCAACTCCCCGTGGGACTACCAAAAATTACAAGGGCTTAAAAATATATATTTTCGCTAATTTTTCTTTAAATTTTAAATATTCTTCAGCACTATCCCCAGCAAGTTAAGCGATTTTACTCCCCATTTTGCATTATCTCAATGTCTACAAAAATCCAAGACTTCAATCAGTAATAAACACAATTCACACCCAACGACAGGCATTAATACTACGACCCACATTTTATGGTAATATTACTAATGGAATATTGCCTTCATACACAAGATCATTGATCAGAAATTTCCTGAATATCTGATCCAGAAACATCCTTGAACCCCTTTGCACAACAATGAACTCGTCCTTTTTATCCAAAATGATTCTTTTCAAATCTTGAAATCCACTTTGGGCCTTATACATTTCATAAACAGCGCTGTATCGGTCAGAATATAACTGTGTCAGGTCTCTTAAGTATTTTTCAGCATCATTCCAATCATCGCCGGTTTCTAATACCGAAAAGAAAACAAGGTTCTGTATGCTTTCATTTCGGAAATTTAAAAATTTATTGAAGTCAATGATATTAAACGGACTATTCTTCTGAACGGCAACATGAATGGTTTCAGGAGAACAGCATTCAGGATTCATGGGCACGGCCACAATCAGGTTGTCAATACCGTCAATGACTTTGACAGCTTCACTTCCGATAAAGAGTTTCTCTAATAATCCCTTTTTGCTCAAACCCAAAAAAACAAGGTTATTGAATGGTCCATGCAGGAACGTCCGCAGCTGTTGCACCAAGGGTTTTTCTGAAGCGAAAAATCCGACCGACATCACGTTCGGTAAAATATTTCCAGCTAAACGCCTCAATTGATCAAGAGCTTCCCGATTCGCCATCTTGGTGAGTTTTTTCTTGCTCTCATAGGGCGTCAAAGCAGGCAACATCACGACGGTTTTATGAACAAGGAGCATATCTGCGCCGATGTTCTTGCCCCAATCGTATGCAAACTGAATAAGGTGTTCCGAATCAGACGACAAATCGACAAGGATGATGAAACGATTTTTCATAGATATCTCCCTTTCATATTACCGATACGGTTTCCTTAATTAACTTGAGATATTACTTCTATTTCCCCAGATAAATTTTATATTTTCTTGATTTCGGACTGACTTTCGGCGTGTTTGGCGCTTCATACAAACTGCGTCGAATGGATTCACGATGCTCAGCGGCAACACTGCACACCTTCTCGTCAGCGGCAGTCACAACTTCGGCCAGGGCAACGCCAACCTCCGCTTCACCGGCGGCAACAACGTTGGCGCCAGCGTTACGCAGTGCCTGCGCATCACGGAGATGGGCGCAACGGGCGATGATATGAATGTCGGGGTTGAGCTGGCGCGCCTGCCTGATGACCTCGGCGGCGTCTTCAATGTCCGCGCTCAAGATCAGGCTCCCGGCCGTCGCTATACCGGCATCGTCAAGAGTCCCCTGTCTCAAAACATCGCCATACAGCGCATTGGTTCCCATTTCGTGCAGCATGTGTACCGTATCGAGGTTGAGATCGATCACTGTGATTTCCACACCGCGTTCCCTGAGAAGGCGGTGTACAATCTTCCCTACCGGGCCATAGCCGATCAGAATGCAGTGGTTGGGATTCATTGCCGGACGCTGACTTGAAACTACGGGATGCTTTTTGGCGATCCTTCCGGACGACAACTTGCGTGCCCAGCGATAAATATAAGGGTTCAGACCAATTGAGAGAATAGATGCGGCCACCAGGGCGTTCCATCCCGCATCATTGATCAGCCCGAGACTGAGAGCAACGGTGCCAAGAATAAAGCTGAATTCGCCGACCTGTGAAAAAGCCGCTCCGACCGGAATGGCCGTTGACAGAGGCTGGCCTAGCACCCGCACCGTCAATGTGGCGGCCAACGGTTTGACGATAATAACCACAAACATCACGGCCCCAATAACCCAAGGAACCTGAACAAGGCTCCGCGGATCAAACAGCATCCCGATCGAAACAAAAAAGAGCACGGCAAAGGCGTCGCGCATCGGCAGCGCGTCATTGGCCGCGCGAGCAGCAAATTCAGAACGGCCAACGGCCAGCCCGGCGAGAAACGCGCCAAGAGCCATCGAAACCCCGAATATTTTAGCGGCGCCAACGGCGACCCCAATGGCGAAGACCAGCACCGCAAGCGTAAAAAGCTCCCGCGAGCGAGTTTTAGCGATGCTCTCCAGCGTCCAGGGCATCATCCACTTGCCCAGCACAACCACGACCACCAGAAGCCCCGCGACCTTGAGCCCGGCCAGTCCCAGCACCGTCCCGAAGCTTTGCTCTACCGCTGGGTCCGGTATAAAAATAATCGGCAGAAGTAGCAGCATGGCCACTGTGAGAATATCTTCGACAACCGTCCAGCCGATGGCAATATGACCGATTTTGGAGTGGAGATCATGCCACTCGGCCAGTACAAGAGCCATCACAACCGTACTGGCAACCGAGATGGCCATTCCTAGAATGATGCCGGATATCCAATTCCAGCCCATCAGGTGTAAAATTACCGCAAGCACGGCCGTGGACATTGTGCTCTGGATCAGCGCACCCGGAATGGCCAATCGCCATACGGCGAACAGTTCGCGCAGGTTAAAGCGCAATCCGAGACCAAAAAGCAGCAGGATGACACCGATCTCCGCGAACTGCTCCGCACTCGCGCGGTCGGCGACAAAACCTGGCGTGAATGGTCCTATCGCAATTCCGGCCAGTAAATAGCCGATGATGGGTGACAGCCTCAATCGCTGTGCGAGATAGCCGAAAACCAGGGCTACAGCCAAACTTCCGGTGAAGGTGATCAGGATACTGAACTCATCCATTATTAACTCCTGAAAAGGCGACAAACACGCCCAAGACATGTCCTCGTTTTCCTGTAGCTGGAAACGCTAAGAGAATTGTGGTAAATAATGACGCCAAAAAGCGTGTTTATGCCAGCAGTTATTTTGTATAATAATGCCGGATAAAAATCAAATAGAGTCTGCTCAATCATTCGGCTTCGGAATGAGGCTTTTCTTCGATATAGGTTACGCACGACGTTGCTTCTATGCTGTAATGAATAAGCGAGCGATAGTCCTTCATGGAAATTGCCGGAAATGGCAGCAATGCTCTAATTTCCAAAGCACATCTGTATTGGGCAGTTGGCTGCGAAGGAGCCGGAATGATGAAAGGCGAAGAAGGTGTTTCAATGAGAATATCTTTACTTGATCGGAGTCTCTATTATAAGAGTCTGATGATACTCATCCGTAAGGACCGCCAGATACATGATGAAGAAAAGAAGTTGATGCTGAGTATAGGGAAAATGCTCGGTTTTGATCTAAAATTCTGCACGAAGACAATGGAGGAGCTCCTGGACAATAATCATATCGTCGATGCACTGCCTCGTTTCTCTGGAACTGATATTGCCCTTTGTTTTATCAGAGACGGATTGAGGATGTCGGCATCTGACGGGCAGATTCACGAAGCTGAGGTTAAATGGCTCGAATCCGTCGCCGAAAGTAATGGCCTCCGCCATTTATGGATCGCAGAACTAGAGAAATTATCTCGTGCATCACATGGCCATCCTTATAATAGTTTGGAATTAAGAAATTTTGAATGGGAATAGACAGCTTTCATTGCTTGGCAGTGTCGACATGTGATACACAAGGATTGAAAAACTCTTTCAGGGCTCTGACAACTGCCCTCTATTGAAGATTTGCACGTGGATGATGCAAGACGTGACCATTTCCGAAAATTAAAACATCGATGAAGGCGATTTACGCGCCGATTTCCACCGGCCACACCCCGGCAAAGAAGCCGTTGACTTTTATCTTGATACTTGCGCCAAAAGAAACGAGACACCCGAAAAGCCTTTTACTGGCCGCTTTGTTGTCCGTGTAAGTCCAGAGCTTCATAGCAAAATTACCACTGCCGCCAAGCGCGAACATAAAAGCATCTGCGCATGGATTGCCGAAGTCTGTAAAGATCATGCCGCCTGATTTATCCTTCCAGAAGCCTTAAATATTCCTTGGCCGATTCGTAGCAGACACCGACAATAAATTTGTTGAATGGTTTAAAATCGTTCTTATGGGCTTTGCTTAAGTTGTCCAGATATTCGCGCCGCAAGACCGGGGGAATAAGCGCCACGGGGTAGCCTGCCTGCAATAGAGCAAGGTTCATCAATAGGCGTGCCACCCGTCCGTTCCTGTCAATAAAGGGGTGAACCGTCACAAGCATTCGATGAAGGATTGCCGCATATTCAACCGGGTGATGATTTGATCTGTCATCGGGTATCCCGGCAACGAATGACTATATCAAATCCGGTATCTTTTCAGGTGCGGGGGGGATGAAGGTTGTGCCGGTAATGATGATTTTTTTTGTTTCCGGTATTTACCCGCCTGATCTTCATCAATCCGATAATAAAACAGCCGATGCAGTTCTTTGATATTCGCTTCCGTAATATCTTGATGTTTTGCCAGCCGGAAAAGCAAATCATACGCCGCTGAATGTCCCAAAGCTTCCAGATGATCTTTGACCGGCTTGCCGCCAATGGTGATTCCATCTTCAATGACGATCTTCGTTTCCGTTTCCGTCAGAGAATTTTCTTCCAGAGCATTGCTGGAATAGGTCATGCTGCTTCGGAAATATTCCCGAAGCTGGTTGACCATGTGAGAATCAAGTGGCCTGTGTGCATCAATCTTTGTTTTGATCGAATCGATTTTCTTGAGAATGTTTTTCATCCCGTTCCTTCCTCAAAAGCATTGCCATATCCGGTTAGAGAAAAACCCGGTAATCCGTGTTTAAGGCTTCTGCAAAGAGTTTCGCGTTTTTTTTGCCAATGGTGCGCTTACCGTGTTCCATTTCGGAAATATGACGCTGTGGGATTCCGGTGAGTTTGGAAAGCTGAACTTGTGTTAATCCTTCACGGGATCGTGCGCCTGCTAATGCCCTGCCGGTAAGTTGTTCTTCGGAACATTCAGGATAAGCTTCGCGCCAGGCTACAGAATCGGACGTGTCCACAAAGCCCATCGGCTTCAAAGCTTCAATAGCCCGCGCCATGTTAATAATAGGCCCAATAAATTTAACCTCAATGGTATCAATAGGGCGCTTTTTCGTGTGTGCCTGCATATGTCACCTCGATCAATCTTATCTCTTTATTTTTAACTTCCCATATTACCACATATATGGGGTGGCCTTTTTTTAAATGACAATGGCACCCGTTCATCGGACAACGCGCCGAAATTCGGCCAGTCTCCCCGAATAAGCCCGTTCATTTCCATGTCCTTATTCAAAGTAATGAGTATTTTGAACATTCTCCGTCAATTTTCTGATACGTTTATTCAGATTTCGTTTTTCCGTAACCGTCCACGTCATGATTTTATCCTATACCAATAAAAGGTATAGAGCAAGCTTTTATTACTTCGGAAAGTTCACCATTTGCCCTGCTGCGTTTGTTTGTAATGCATGGCTTATGCGTTTGCTGTTGTCGTTTGCTGATTTTGAGTTTTTGCCGCTCGTTCAATGATGTCCCCTGCCAATTGGAAAGCGGAATAAATGTCAACCTCCGCCATATCCCTCAACATATGGAGGCTCCACCAAATATTGAGGCGGAGCGAATCATTTCATGCTTGTCCACGGTTCTTCTCAGTTAATATAACATACTGTTATTAAATGATAAATTAAAACTTCTGATTGCCTTGGTTGTTGGCAGGCCTTTTGCTATTACTACCAATCTATTACTTGTAGCCCAGCAGAGAAGGTATGACATGGGTCAAAGGCAACGATTAAGAAAAGGGGAGCATCACGGCAAAGCCGGTACATGAGGTTAAATTGGGTATAAATAAAGGAGGCTACAAAATGAAAAGGTTTATTGTTGGAACAATATTGTTGGCGTTGGTACTGGTATTTCCTATCCCAACAATGGCAAGGGTAGATGTAAGCATTAGTATTCCTCTGCCACCGCTCATCGTATTTCCCGCGCCACCAGAGCTGATCGTGATACCGGATACCCATGTTTACGTTGCTCCTGACGTTGATGAAGACCTCTTTTTCTGGAATGGCTGGTGGTGGCGTCCATGGGAAGGTCGTTGGTATCGTTCACATTATTATAACCGGGGCTGGTCTTATTATCGCAATGTTCCAAGCTTTTATTTTGATGTTGATCCGGGTTGGAGAGGATACTACAGAGAACGAAACTGGTACGGACACCGTTGGGACTATGAACGGATCCCCGAACGGCGCCTTCAAAAAAACTGGAAGAGCTGGAATAGTAATCGACATTGGGAAAGGCGAGGAACCTGGGGCGTCCGGAACTATCAACCTCGACCACAACAACAAAGACAGGACCTAAGGCAACAAAGGCAACAACAGTATCAACAGAGGCCTGAGGTTCAGCAGCAAAGGCAGCATCAGGTTCAGGAACAGAGGCAACGTCGGGTTCAGCAAGAGAGGCAACGTCAGATTCAGCAAGAGAGGCAGCATCAGGATCAGCAACAGAGGCAACATCAGGTTCAACAACAGAAACAACATCAGGTTCAGCAAGAGAGGCAGCATCAGGATCAGCAACAGAGGCAACATCAGGTTCAACAAGAGAGGCAGCATCAGGATCAGCAACAGAGGCAACATCAGGTTCAACAAGAGAGGCAGCATCAGAATCAGCCGCAGCAAAGACAACAGCAGCCTCAAGGAAAACCTGGAAGAGGAGAAGGAGAACGTGGAAAGTAGGATGATCAAAGATTTAATAAATTGCCCTATGCAAATATCTGTCGGTTAGAGCAAGAAAACCATAATTGCCGACCGTCAGGATGATTTTGAACGAAGAGGATTAGGATCTAAAACAATAAACAGGAGGGCATCGATACCATCCTTGAGGTTGATGAATGGTAACGTTGTATTAGGACTACGAGATTCTGCGATGTACGTATTGAGTCTATTCTACTGGATGTTCTCTCTATGGTCGAAATAACAGAAGGCTACCTTATGCAAGTAGGCGCCGGCGTTAAGTGAAAAGCTCAGCCGCAACAGCCGCCGCTTCTGGGCGCACCTGAGTCATCCGTTTGCGGCCCACAGCAGCATTCGCCGCCGTTGCGTCCTAATAGGCTGTTAATGACGGCTGCCGCGCAGCCGACGCCGGATTGAACGCTGATCGCACCCGTCGGGCAATTTCGGCTGCAAGCGCCGCACTCCATACAAGCGTCGCGATCCATAATCTTCGCGCTTTTTCCATTCATTTTAAATACATTGTGGGGACAGACATCCAGGCAAAGTCCGCAGCCGCTGCATTTGGTCGTGTCCATCGACAGTGTTGCGACATTTTTCAGATAAACCATGTTTCCCATTATTGCTCCTATTTCATGATTAATGATGTTATCCAAACGGCCAGACCGAGAACCCCCGCCGTCATTTCCAGAGGCAAAGCAAACCGCATTTCTTTTTTTACGCCGGAAAGCGATGTATAGGTTGAGCAACCGGTAAAATTCATGGCCAGATAAGCCGATATCGCCGGAATAATCAGCAACCACGCCAGTGCTTCCGCGCGACCCGCCCAGAGCTGCACATCAATACCGCGCAGATAAATCAGTCCTAAGGCAATGACCAGCCCGATGATAAGCCCCTTGACAGAGAAAGCGCGTCCGGGAATATAAGGTAATAGCAGTGGATTGATCACCGCACCGCCCAGGATAGCGCAGGCCAGCGCCCCGACGGCAAATAATCCATCATGGAAAATGTTTGTCTGAAATCCAGATTGTCCCAGGATGCCCGACAGAATTAAAAGAGCAAGTGACACAAGAATGAAGGGTTTTGCCGTGAACAGAAGCTCAAGGGGAATTAACACCGCCCTGTCTTTTAACGGAAACGCCATAATTCTCATTTCATTTGTGGCCTTTAATCCGGCATCAAGATAGTCCGTCAAGTCCGCCGCGCGCAGGGGGCCGTAATGCACCTTGAAGCCGGTGAATTGTTTGACCTGATGCGCCGCCACGCCGGGCGCTCCCAGTTGGGGAAGAATAAGTTTTCTGTGATCGACGACTTTTTTAAGGCCGCTCGTCTCTATTCTCTGGATGAGTTCCTTTGTGCCGAATGTGCCCTTCCCCGCCGCGCACCATACGTTGATGCCCTTGGTATCCAAAACCAGAATCCAGACATTGCGGCCCGCGAGCGCCTGCCGCAGATAGTCAAAGCTCATTTTGTAATTGGCGGTAACCAGGATGGGCGCTTGAGCATCCGGATGGCCTAAAGCATAAAGTCCGGGATCAACGATGTAATGCATCCTACCGGCGCCCAGGCGGGCCTTGATTGTCCCCCACCGGTCATGCCGGGTCAGTGCTGATGATACTTTGGGCAGTTCGCCTGCCGGTGTGGTCATCGATCCCGAGACAAAAGATTGATCCAGCCGGGGCAAAGTATGAACGGTATTGGGCGCGGGGCTTGTGCCGCACCCGCAGCTGGTCTGTTCCTGGATGACCGGAAACTCAAATTTGTCGGTCAGACTAAGATTCTTTTTATTTTTCTCCATATTGGATACCCTCGATAACATTAACTACAACAATTAAACGTGCCGGATGCGTTTTTGATGGCACTGATAAAAGTTTGCACCGCCTGCAAAATAATTTCCTGCTGGCCCGCCGGCAGATTTCCCGCAACCTTACTGAAAAAATCCTCAAGGCAGGTCTGAACCCGGTGATGCGTTTCCCTGCCGTTTTTTGTGAGTTTCAGAACAAAGGCTCTGGAATCAGAGATAGACTTTGCTTTGTTCAGCAGACCTTTGGCGAGCAGAGGATTCAGCAGACGGGTCGTCGTGCTTTTTTCCACGGCCAAAAGCGAGTGCAAATCCGAAATCTTGAGTTCTTTGTTTTTGGCGACGGCATCCAGGATGACAAACTGATGAAAAGTCACCCCGCCGCAGAAGGCGGTATCCTGCCTGCAACATCGCGTTGCCTGCGCAAGCCCGACAAAAACATCAATCAATTCGACTTGATTATCCTTGGTCTTTTTCATAATAGTTGTATTATGCAACTATATTTTGATTTGTCAAGAGAAAAAGTTGGAAAATAAGTGAGGGGGTATGGGCGTATGGGTAATGGGTAATAATCGTTTAAATATGAAAGTAAAAATGTTATTCTAATGATGCATGGTTAACGAAAAACATGTCCGATTTCGAAAAAATTAAAAATTTAATTGAAAGGAATGGTCATGAAAAAACATCCTGAAATTGCCGAAGCAAAATTTGTGGAAGGCTACAATTGTGCACAATCCGTTTTGTTTTCCTTTTGTGAAGAATTGGGACTGGATGTGGATAATGCCTTCAGGCTTTCGTGTGGTTTTGGAGGCGGCATGGGGCGCATGGGCGAAGTCTGCGGCGCCGTATCGGGCGGAATTATGGCGCTGGGCCTGAAATTCGGCAGGAGAGAAAAGGATGAACGCGCCCAAACGGATGTTGCGTATGCGAAAATCCGCGAATTTATGAATCGTTTTTCCGCTAAACACGGCTCCTGCCTTTGCCGTGAATTATTAAGCGGTTGTGACTTGAGCACGCCGGATGGGCAGGCGTATTTTAAAAACAACGAATGCTTTAGTTTAGTTTGCCGCCCCTGTGTGCGTGATGCCGCCGCGATGGTTGAAGACATGATAGCCTCCCGATAAATGCGGTTGACAGGCATCCGTCCTTTCCTTATACTGCCGGTCAGCTAATTGGGAAAAGGAACCTTTTATGACCATTAACATTAAAAAAGAAGAGCATATTCTGTTGATCGAAGTTAATCGTCCTGAAAAATATAATGCCATGTCGCAGGACATGTATCACCAGTTAGCTCGCGCCTACTTCAGCCTGGATGCGGATGCCGAAGCGCGCGTGGGTCTTGTTTATGCCGTAGGGCCTCATTTTACTTCCGGGCTGGAATTAACGGATTGGGGAGGCACATTTGATGCCGGCAAAGGCTTCCCTTTCGTCAACGAAAATGAAATTGATCCGTTTTATATGATGAGCGATGCCCGCTGCCGCAAACCCATCATCATGGCTGTTCAGGGCTATTGCTATACCTGGGGCTTTGAGATGCTGCTCAATACCGATATTCGCGTGGCGGCCACGGATACCCGTTTCGGCATGTTGGAGGTGCGCCGCGGATTTTTTCCGGCCGCCGGAGCAACACTGCGACTGCCCAAGGAAATCGGCTGGGGCAACACCCAGCGTTATATGCTGACCGGTGATGAAATGAATGCGGAAGAGGCTTACCGCTTGGGACTGGTTCAACATCTGACCGAGCCGGGTCGGCAGTTTGAAAAAGCCTTGGAGCTTGCCAGGCGCGTGGCGAGCGCCGCCCCGCTGGCTGTACAGAGTGCTTTAAAATCATGCCGCGTGGCCGCCCTTCAGGGTGAAGAAGCCGCCAAGGCCTTGATTTATAAGGATGTAGCGGAAGTCATGAAAAGTGAAGATATGAGGGAAGGTCTGCAATCTTTTATTGAACGGCGCGCCGCGGTATTTAAGGGGAAATAATCGTTTGGAACGGCGGGGGATGAAGAGAGCGAACGAATCGAAACGTAAACGGCAGTCAATGAAAAACGGGTTTACATGGATCAATGTCCTGGAAGTGGGGACATGCGCGGATTGAGGAAGAGGGGTTTGAATCTTACAGGGAAGATGATTCGTTTCATTTTACGCCTGTTAAAATTGAAGATAGGAGAAATTGAATATGGCACACAGTAATTGGTTGTATCAAACGCGGGACATCACGTTCCAGATTAAAGAATGGCTCGGCATGGATAAGCTTTTGAGTCTTGATGCTTACAAAGAATACTACGGGATTGACGACATCGATAGTTTCCTCGATGTTAACTTCAAAGTCTGCCGTGACGTGATGTGCCCTGCCAACAAAGACGCTGATGAACCCGGCGCGAAATTTGTGGGCGGTAATGAACATGCGGTTGTTACCCCGGACTCGTTCAAGAATGTTTATAAAACCATTATGGAGGCGGAACTGGGACCCCAGTTTGGTTACCGTGGTGAAGGCAAAATACCGCTGTGCTGGTACGCTCCGATCCTGGAGATGCAGTCTGCTGCGTCGCCGTCGATCGTCATGTTCTGGTGCCTGACCCAGGGCGCCATCACCGTGCTGCATGAATTTGCCACCCAAAAACAGCAGGACCTGTTCATGCCCAAGTTGCGGACAGGTGAGTGGGGCGGCACCATGGGGCTTACCGAACCGGGCGCAGGCTCCGAGGTTGGCGCGGTTAAGAGCCGGGCCGTTCCCACGGATGTCCCCGGCAAGTATAAGCTCACCGGTACGAAATGCTTCATCTCTTCGGGCGACCATGACCTTGCGGAAAACATCATCCATTTGATGCTGGCCAAGACTCCGGACGCCAAAGAAGGCACCGCCGGTATCTCTCTGTTCATCGTGCCCAAGTTCTGGGTCAACGACGATGGCTCTGTGGGCGCCTGGAATGACGTAACCACCATGGGCATTGAGCACAAACTGGGCATTCACGGTTCTACGACCGCTACCCTTTCCATGGGTGAAAACGATAACTGCTATGGCTGGATGGTCGGCGAGGCGGAAGTGGTAGACGGCCGTGGCATCGGCATGAAGCAGATGTTTGCCTATATGAATGAAGAGCGTCTGAACACCGGATTATTCTCCCTGGGATGCATTGGATCCGCTTATTACTCAGCTCTGGATTATACCAAGATCCGGGTACAGAGCAAGCATTCCACCAATCCCAAGGGCCCCAGCGTCCGGATTATCGAGCACGAAGATGTCCGCCGCATGCTGTTGTCCCAGAAATCCATTCTGGAGGCCTGCCGGGCGCTGATTTACCAGTCCTATTTCTACCGCGACTTGGCTGTTGATGCGGCCACAAAGGAAGAGCGGGACTATTGTGATGACATGTTTGCGATCAACAACCCGCTTTGCAAGGCCTATACGTCCGACATGGCGAGGCTTTCAACCGGGGATGCGATCAACTGCCTCGGCGGCTATGGCTTTACGGAAGAGTATGCACCGGCGGAACTGTACCGGGACGTCGTGATCTACGGGATATGGGAAGGCACCAACTTCATCCAGGCCCAGGACTATACCGGCCGCAAGTTCACCATGAAGGACAGCGCGCCGTTTAAGAAGTGGGTGGCGGAAATCGACGCCTTCGTCGCCAATAAGAAAACCGATGAATTTGCCGCAGAGTTTGCGATGATGGCGGATGCCATGGCTGCTTTCAAAGATATCGTCGATATGAATGCTGCCTGGACCACCGGTGATAAGCAGATGAAACAGCTCTACGCCACCAGGACCCTGCACGCTGGCGCAAGAGTCTACTGCGGCAAGCTGCTGCTCGATCAGGCGCTGCTTGCGGCCGCAAAGCTCAAAGAGCAAGGCGACGTCGATGCCGATTTCTACAAGGGCAAAATCGCCACGGCCAAGTTCTATGTCATGAATCATGTCCCCGATATCTTTGGATACGAGAAGGCTATGAAATGCGGCGACCGCAGCGCGATCGATATCCCCGAAGAAAGTTTCATGTAGTTCAAACGAACCCTGCTTAAGGGCAAGAATACCTGCGAAGGCACCAACGAAATACAGCGTGCCGTCGTGGCAAGGAAGCTGTTGGGTCAGAGGTAGGAAAAAAGAAAAGCGCGTGGCTCGCAAAGTGTGAAGCGTGAAACATTAGGAGTAGAGGCGGGGTCATCCCGCCACTACTCATTGCGAGACTGCACAAAAGGTGAGTGGCGTTTTCTGGAAAAATACTCGCTTCAATAATGAAGGGTGATTTCATGTCCAAATTGACACTTGATTATCCAGTTTATTCTTTGGACCAACACTTGCTGCTTCCGGCCGGAACCACTCTGTCGGAAGATGATTTTCATGCCCTCGTATCTTCAAGCAGCGCTGATTATCAAAAAAAATATTCCCTGATGCAATTTGGAACGGTAAGAAAAGATATCCTAGATTTCGTCAGTCAGCCTCCCGGCAACACCGTTTTCAGGAATAGGGAGGAACTTGCTGAAATTATTTACTTAATGGAGCAGGTACAGCTCGCCGGGCCTAAACTAGATTCTATAGAATATTTCAAACAATATGATTCTTATACCTACCGCCACATCTTGATGGTATTTGCCTATTTAACTCTTCTCTCCAGGGAACTTGTACCCAATTATCAAGCCCGAATAAAAGAGATGGCAACAAGTCCGTTGCATGATATAGGCAAAGTATGCGTTCCACTTGAGATACTGACGAAGGCATCCCCTCTCACACGCGACGAAAGAAAAAATCTAGAACATCATACTACAGCGGGGTATATTCTCCTTTGCTATTACTCACAGAACGTCGATCACATTGCCGCCCGCGTCGCCAGAGATCATCATGAGAGGATCGACGGTTCGGGCTATCCCCGGGGCATAAGGCTGAGTGACCGGATGGTCGAGATCGTGGCCATTTGCGATATCTATGACGCCCTTACATCCAAAAGACCCTACCGACCCGTATCATTCGACAATCGCACTGCTCTCGAACATATCACGATGATGGCAGAAAGAAATGAAGTCAGATGGGAAGTGGTTCAGGCACTGGTAGCCCATAACCGCAAGGGAAACAAACCATTCACTGAATGTATCGTATCCGTGGATAAAAGAGGAATCATCCCGCCGAACAATGTCTATGGCACTCTCGCTGATTAGTTCCGGCGCATGCTGGATTCGCCGGGCTCCGCGCTTCACCTTCCACCTTAAATCTTAAACCTTAAAACTTTCTTTTATCCATTACCCGGCTGGCCTTCCCTTCGGAGCGCTGAATGGTTTTAGGTTCCACCAGTTTGACCTTGGCGGTGATGCCCAGATAATCTTTCATATCCTTGAGGAGTTGTTTTTCCAGTTTCTGCAGCACCTTGACTTCGTCGGCGCCCTCGAACTGTTTTTCCGTCACTTCCACCTGCACTTCCAGTGTGTCGAGTGTGCCCACCCGGTCAACAATCAACTGGTAATGTGGTTCGAGACCTTCGATGCCCACCAGTACGGCTTCGATCTGCGAGGGAAAAACGTTGACACCGCGAATAATGAGCATATCGTCGCTACGGCCCATAACGCGGTCCATGCGGTAGTGCGTTCGTCCACAGCGGCAGGGCGCGGGATTCAAACGGGATATGTCGCGCGTCCGGTAACGGATGAGCGGAAAGGCTTCTTTGGTCAGTGTCGTGAAAACCAGTTCGCCTTCAACGCCTGGCGGCAGCACTTCGCCGGTCTTCGGATTGATGGTTTCTACCAAAAAATGATCTTCAAAAATATGCATTCCGTCGCGCGCTTCGATGCACTCCATCGATACGCCCGGACCCATGATTTCGGACAGGCCGTAAATATTCATGGCCGTCAGATCCAGTGCTTTTTCGATTTCCTGACGCATCTGTTCGCTCCAGGGCTCCGCGCCGAAGACGCCCACGCGAAGCGAAAGCGCACGCATATCCACGCCCATGGCACGACCCTGTTCGGCCAGATTGAGCGCATAGGAAGGCGTGCAACAGATGGCCGTGGGGCCGAAATCCTGCAGAATCGTGATCTGGCGTTTGGTGTTTCCCCCGGACATTGGGATGACGCTGGCGCCGATTTTTTCCGCGCCGTAATGAGCGCCCAAGCCCCCGGTGAACAGGCCATAGCCGTAAGCGTTATGAATGATGTCGTTTTTGGTGAGACCCGCGGCCACAAAGCATCGTCCCATCAGTTCCGCCCATGTTTCAATATCGCGCTTGGTATAGCCGACGACGGTGGACGCGCCGGTTGTTCCTGAAGAGGCGTGCAGACGAACAACATTGCTCATCGGCGTGGCAAATAATCCAAAGGGATAATTATCCCGCATATCCTGCTTGGTGGTGAAGGGAAACCGTTTGAGGTCGTCGAGGGATTTCAGATTATCGGGCGAGACACCCGCTTTATCGAAGGACTTTTTATAGAAGCCGACGTTATGATAAACCCGCTGTGCTACCTGTTGCAGTCTTTTGAGTTGCAGCGCTTCCAGGGCTTCCCGGGGGAGGGTTTCGAATTCTTCATTGTAGATCATGGGTTACGGTTCTCCTCAGGTCAAAAATATTTGCACCCCTATAGCATAAACTCACATCAAAACAAAACGTAAAACTCATTGACAGGTGTTTTCGTTCTTTCTATACTTGAGGCGCCTGAATGCATTTTAGGTTCGAGCCATCATAAAAGGAGCATACCCATGGAAATTGTCGTTACCAATGAGTCAGATATCTTCGTTTTTGCGATTCGAGGCAGGCTGGATGCCGTAACCGTTCCCGAGCTGGAAGAGCGGATCAACCAGTGGTTTGAACAATCGGGAACAAAGCTGGTTTTCGATCTCGACGGACTCGACTATATCAGCAGCGCCGGCCTGAGAGTATTTCTCACCACCGCTAAAAAAATGAAAGCGCGCGACGGGAAGCTGTGCATGGCCAGGCTCCGGGATAACGTGAAAGACGTTTTCACCATATCGGGATTTATCGCCCTTATCCCTGCATTCGAAACCCTGGGAGCGGCCCAAGACGCTCTCCAATAGCGTCGCGCCGAAATGAGCGTCTTATGTCTATGCTGATCAAACAAATGCCCGGGCGGGTGGAAAGTCTGCACGAGCTTTTGACCTTTATTCGGACCGAAGCAAACAAAAAGGGATTTTCCGAAGACGCTTTGAATCGGATTGAACTGGTGGCGGAAGAAGCTCTGGTCAATGTGTTTGTGCATGGCCATGCCGGGAATCCGGGACAGGTTGAAGTCCGCTGTCTGATTTCGGATAATCCGTCGCTGACGGTTGAAATCCACGATAAGGGTGTTTCTTTCGATCCTCTCTCTCTGCCCGATCCTGATGTTGAGACCGAATTGTCTAAACGCAAGATCGGCGGTATGGGTGTGTTTCTGATCCGTAAGATGACCGATGGTGTGTCCTATCGAAGAGAAGGGGACAACAATATTTTAACCATGACCTTTCTAAACCGCTGAAAACCACAGAAAAGGTGAGTGGGGCGTTGCCGCTTAATGAAGAAAGGGCGTAATTACATTTCCACTCGTGTGACTATCCCCTGCAAGCGGCTGGGCGGCAGTTTGCTGAACTGAACGAAATTGGGCGTGATCCGTTTGATCACGCTGAAGATGCGCCAGATAGGATTGCGCGTGACGATGTCCTCCACGCCATAAAAGATAACCTTTTCCTGAATGCCCTGTTCTTTGATCAGACCTTCCAGATCGAAAATTTCCCGATAACCGGCTTCCACTTCAAGTGCCTCGAGGCCCGGCGCCAGATCCTGCTTCAGGTCAACCTTAATGCCGAAGGGTTCATCAGTCCGGCTGATGGAAATCAGGATATTCCGCTCATAGATAATGTTGCTGCGGAAGATGCTGTGGACAATATAGGGCGAAATCATTGTGTAACCCCGACAGAAATAAAGGGCGGTGCCGGCAATGTTTCTGCCTTTGGCGTAGATCTGTTCGTAGCTGATGAGAAACGTTTCCAGATCCAATGGCCGCAAAGATTTGAACAGGCGTTTCTGCCCCTTTGTCCAGATAAGAATGAGGCTTAGGGGGATGGCGGCCAAAATTAGCGACCAATAAGCGCCGTGGGACAGCTTGCTCCAGGTGGCGACAAAAAAAGCAAAGGCAATGCCGCTGACGATAACGGCGAAAGGAAGTTTCCATTTCCATTTTTTAATTTGCGAAAAAACCAGAACCATCATCAAAGCTGTGATGGTCATCGATCCGGTCACCGCCATGCCGTATGCCGCCGCCAGGTTTTCCGATTTTTGGAAGATCAATATCATGAAAATAACCGCGCACATCAATGTTCCGTTCACGACAGGAATATAGATCTGAGATTTCATCTGGCTGGACGTATAGGCGACTTTCATCAGCGGCATGAGCCTTGTGGTAACCGCCTGATAAACAATGGAAAAAGTTCCGCTGATGATCGCCTGCGAAGCGATAATGGTTGCCGCGACGGTGAGCAGGAGAAATGGAATATAAAGATAGGAGGCCTGATGCTGGACCATACCGAAGAGCAGGTACTTGACGTCCGGATGGGCAATAGCGGATCACTCCACGCGGGTGGAGCTTTGTTGTAGACTAACTTGCTGATCCCGGGATAATCGGTTAAAGTCATTTAGGCATCCGGGATGATGAG
>WRPE01000040.1 GCA_009773315.1 Syntrophaceae bacterium | reverse complement strand
GAAGGCGGCATTATCAACGGTGGTCGTGACTGGAATCCCTGCCTGATCATGTGGAACTATGACCGGACCAACTGGGCGGGCGGCTTGGCCGGTTATAATTCATCAATAAGTTGACGCTGACGTTCTAGCGGGTTTTCAGATCGCAGTTCATTCAAATCCCCACGGGATTTTCGCCCGCGGGGATTTTTTTATTGTGTGCCCGGCCGGGCGCACTTACCTTGCAGCAAATCCGTGGAAAGATGGGGTCAGGTGATTTGCTGGACAACTTCCAGTCAATCACCTCGCGAGCTCGCTGTCGAGGCATGAAATGAACGTCATTATCTCGCGAGCAAGCTCACGGGGAATGGACGCTCGTCCCGCAACAGCGGGATTAAATCAACTTGCTTTTTGGTGGTTAAACGTTTTATAAAACGACATCAGTCTATACGCTAGGAGGTTATAAGATGAATTTAAAGATATTCCTGCTCATCATTATTGTCTGCCTTGCCGTCGTATTCATTATACAAAATGTTTCCGCTGTGACGGTCAGTGTTTTTTTCTGGGAGATATCCTTGTCTCTCGCCCTGCTGATTTTTTTTGTACTGGCGATAGGTTTTGTCCTCGGATGGTTTTTGCACAGCTTTCTGGCGTATCAAAAAATAAAAAAAGAAGTGGCCGACATTCAGGGCGACATGCGTTTAAAGAAATGAGACAGGGTGGTGGCCTCGAGTGACCTCGAGTGACCTCGAGTGACCTTCAGGTCATCAGGAGGTCAGCCTTCGGTCTTCAGCCTACAGCCTACAGCCTACAGCCTACAGCCTACAGCCTAATCCCCTAATTTTTCCATCCATTCTTTTCCTCCCAGCACGCGGGCGACCATCATGCTGGAAACATTATCGCCAACGGCGTTCACCATCGTAGCGGGTGCGTCCACCAGCGTGCCGATCATGGTGATGAGCGGAAATGCTTCGGGAGGAAAGCCATACAGTGACAAAATCAGAAGCTCACCGATAGTGCCGCCGCCGGGAATGCCGCTGACGACCACGCCGGTCAGAAGGGCGATACCCAGCGCGGTCAGAATCGTATCGATGCCGGTAAAGGGCATCTGAAAAATGCCAAACAGAAAAGCGATTTTCAACACGGCGGCCAGACACGATCCCTCCATGTGCGTTGTCGCGCCGATGGGGATGACAACTTCACGAATGTCTTTGGGCACGCCGATTTTCTCCGCTGCCTGAAGATTGGCCGGGATGGTCGCCATGGAACTCCCGGTGGCCAGCGCCGTGACGGACGGCAAAATAATGTTACTCCAGAATTTTCCGACGCCGGCTAAGCGGCCGGCGAGAAATGCATACAAGGTAAAGGCGATGAAGAAATACAAGATCGCTATCGGATAATAAACGGCCATCGCGCGCGCATAAGAGCCCAGAAGCTCCGGCCCAAACAGGCCGACCAGATAGGCAAAGTAGGCGCAAAGACCAATGGGCGCGTAATACATGATGAAGGAAATCAGCTTCATCATGACGGTATTGGCTGAAGAAAGAAATCCGGCAAAGGCTTTTCCTTTATCTCCCACAGCAGACGTGGCCAGTCCGACCAAAATAGAGAAGATAATCAGAGCCAGCATGTTAGTCTTGGATAAAATATCAGGAAAATCCGGAACGCTGAAGGCCCGGACGATTTGATCGCCTGCCGTGATCTGTTGAATGTCTGCTGCTGCAGGCATAGGCATGTTTATCCCGGAAGCGGGAGGATAGAAAATGACGGCGGCAATCATGACGGCTGACGCGATAATACCTGTGATCACAAAGATGAGAATCATCACGGAGAGAATTTTTCCCAGGCGCTTAAGGTTGGTCATGGAGGCCACGGTGGACGCGATGGAAAAGAAAACCAGCGGGACAATCACGGTAAAAAGCAGGTTTAAAAAGATGTCGCCCAACGGTTTGAACATGGCGGCGTCTTTTTTTAAAATGATGCCGACACTGGCGCCGATCAGGATGGAAAAAATCAGAAGGATCGAAAATCCGTAGGACTTCAGAAATGGCGGCATATTGCTTTTCATATTGATCACTTCACCGGAAAATTAAAATACGTGTCGGGATGTGGTTCATTGTTCAACGTGAAGTGCCACCACTCTTTATCATAGTTTCGGAAACCGTGTTTTGCCATCAGTGTTTTTAAAAGCAGCCGGTAGCTTCTTTGCTGTGGCCCGAGGGTTTTGTTTTCCGGGTGCGACAGTTCATGGAAACAGTCAAAGCCCGTGCCCATATCCAGCGAATTGTCCGCGAAGCGAACACCTGCGGGCAGATAGCATTCCGAAAGCGGTTCGCCTGCAACATAGGAAGGTTGAACAGGCGCCGGCAGCGATACGATGGTCAGATCCACCGTGCTGCCCCGGCTGTGGCCGGAGCGGCTGTCGATATAGCCGTCGCGGAAAAGATTTCGTTTGTCCACTGTGGGATAAAATTCTTTTTTTGTTTTGGTGTCGTCAATATCTTTGGCCCAGCGTACAAAGTGATCCACAGCCTGTTGCGGACGGTAGCAGTCGTAAATTTTCAGACTTAGAGAAAATGGCGCCAGATCTTTTTGTACTTTGGCCAATGCCTGAGCCGCCGGCCTTGTCAGGATGCACTTCGGCGCCAGGTAGCCATCCACCCTGGCGCCTAAAAAATTATGCTCGCCGAAATAACGGATATCCAGAAGGGCATCAGGAATAACCGTTTCAATATCGACAAAAGTATCCGGCATGGCATCGGCCGAATGCGATGCCGGAGGCAGCGTTGCAAAGAATAGTGTCGCCGTCAGCAGTGCGGCAAGAGATATTTTAAATTTCACGGAATAATCCTCCTTTTCTATAGGGGGTCAGGGTTGATGAGAATGATGGGATTGGCCGCCGGATTCAGCCAGGCAAGAATATTCAGGATGTCTTCTTCGGACACGGCGACACATCCTGCCGTCGCTGACTTTGTGGTTGCCCAGATATGGAAAAAAATCGCGCTGCCGTAACCTTTGATGACCGGATCGGTATTATATTCAATGACGATTCCGTATTTATAAAGATCATCATCCCGCCTCATTTTTTCGTAGGAGAGAGCCCCGGTCTGGCTTTGCTTGACCCAGCGGTTGTAATCCGGGGCGTTCGGATCGTCAATCCACAGGTCATCCGCCAGCGCCTGACGGTAGGGCATTTTCGTGACGGCTGATTCGGCATATCCGAAAGCCGTTCCCAGCCGATAGAGTCCGGAGGGTGTTCGTCCGTCTCCTTCCCGTTTCTCACCGACCTTCGCGAAGCCGTTTCGGCCAATGGCGGCATCCATGGGCGCCATGGCCTGCCGCCAGGTGACATCTGACTTTTCCAGTGCGTAAACCTTTCTGAAATTGAAAAAAAGAAAACGGTCATCCATCACTAGGAGAACCTGGCTTGTATCAGACGCGACGTTTTTATCGGCCAACAGGAGGCTGGCGGTTTTTACTTTAGAGGCAGAGGGATAAGAGGCGCAGGCCAGCAGAGAAAGAACGGCGAGCGTTATGACTGCAAAACGGATCGTTATCCCAATAACATTTCTTTTATTCACGGATGCCCCTTTATGTTTGTGTATCTGTAATTTAAAGCAGAACGTTTTTCAATATAATTATCTATTTTAAACCGAAAAATAATGCCGGCAATATCTAACAAATATTGAATATTCGTAATGGATTTCTATTTAAAATATGTTTACAGTAAGTTCATGCTTTCATAAAAGATACAAAATTGAACCGTAAAAATTGAAAAAATACAAATTTGTGTTTGACAAAAAAGTGGTTTGTCGCTAGAGATACGGCAATCGATTGCCGATTGCAGATGGAAGATGCATGAAGCGGCTTTTTCAAGCTGGAAGACATCGAATAAAACATGAAGGTAAAAAATTATTTTTTAAGGGGGGAACAAATTATGTCAGTCATTAAAGATGTTATCGCCAAAGTAAAGCAGACCGATCCGGATCAGCCGGAATTTCATCAGGCTGTTGAAGAAGTCATGGAGACGCTGGAGCCCACGACTAAAAAGCACCCGGAATTCGTAAAGGCCAATATCTATGAGCGGATTGTCGAGCCGGAAAGAGCCATTATATTCCGGGTTCCATGGGTGGACGATAAGGGCAATGTAAAAGTCAATCGCGGATTCCGCGTACAGTTCAATAACGCCATCGGTCCTTTCAAAGGCGGCCTGCGTTTGCATCCTTCGGTCAATCTGGGCATTATCAAATTCCTGGGTTTCGAACAGATATTAAAAAACGCCTTGACCACATTACCGATGGGCGGCGCCAAGGGCGGTTCCGACTTTGATCCCAAAGGCAAATCCGACGGAGAAGTCATGAGATTCTGCCAGGGTTTCATGCGTGAGCTGTTCCGCCACATCGGCGGCGAAACGGACGTTCCCGCAGGCGATATCGGTGTGGGCGGACGTGAAATCGGATATCTTTATGGTTATTACAAGAAAATCCGCAATGAACACACCGGCGTTCTGACCGGCAAAGCTCTGGAATACGGCGGAAGCTTGATTCGTCCGGAAGCGACCGGTTACGGCACAACCTATTTTGCGGCGGAAATGCTGGCCACGCGCGGCTTGGACTTCAAGGGCAAAACCGTCGCCATCAGCGGCGCGGGTAACGTAGCCCAGTACGCGGTGGAAAAAGTAACCCAATTGGGAGGAAAAGTCATTTCTCTTTGTGATTCATCCGCAACCATCATTGATGAAGAAGGTATTGATAACAACAAATGCAACTACGTTCTGGATTTGAAAAATGTGAAACGCGGCCGCATTACAGAGTACGCCGACAAATACAAATCAACAACCTGCTATGAAGGCAAGAATGTCTGGGACGTTATCCGTGAACAGGGCATTAAAGTGGATGTCGCCCTGCCTTGCGCAACACAAAACGAAGTCAACGGCAAGAACGCCGCGGCCTTAGTGAAAAACGGCTGTTACTGCGTGGCCGAAGGCGCGAACATGCCTTCCACACCGGAAGCGATCAAGATTTACCAGGAAAACAAGATCCTCTACGGTCCCGGCAAAGCAGCGAACGCCGGCGGCGTAGCCACCTCCGGCCTGGAAATGAGCCAGAACAGCTTAAGGCTTTCCTGGACGCGCGAAGAAGTGGACAGCCGCCTGCTTCTGATCATGAAGAGCATTCACAAAAACTGCTTCGATACGGCGGAAGCCTACGGTAAGAAAGGTGATTATGTCACCGGTGCGAACATTGCCGGCTTCACCAAGGTCGCCAAAGCCATGCTGGCTTATGGCGTGGTGTAGGAAATAGGCTATAGGCCAAAGGCTGAAGATTATAAGGATAAAAAAAGCCGCGATTTATTTTCGGATCGCGGCTTTTTTATGCAGATAATAGGGCGGGAGAACCCCGCCCCTACATGAACCCTGATTCTTTCACATCTGTGCCTTTCCTATCACCCATTGCCTATGGCCTATAGCCCATCGTCTGTTTTTTCTACTTTCCAAAGAAACAGATCATCTTCTGCGTCACGATATCCGAGAGGAGCCGTAGATCCTTAGCCCGCACATCATACACATGCACCACATCCGTGAAGCGCCCGTCGTCCGGCATCAGATCCGTTAAAATATTCGGCTGTTTTTTCATCCAGGCGGTATTGAAAATGACGTCGCCTTTTTCGGGATAGATGGCCACGTAAAAAATATCCATTTCCACCATGTCCTGGAAAAAATGCGTGCCGAAAGACAAATCCGGGATCAGGGCGCCGTCCTGATAGGCTATTTCACCAATGGCCGTAATATTGTTGATTTCCGAGAATGTTACTGGAATACCCATAGCTGGTGTGGTGGTTCCCCATCGCCCCGGCCCCAACAGGATGGTCGGCATTTTATCGCGCTTGCCGATCTGCTTATTTAGTTTGCCCGTTAGCCTGGCGATTTCGTGCTTTTCGGAAAGGTTTAATCCGGCATAACCCTGGGGATCAATATAGATGATGCGGGATATAGCTTGATAAATGCTGCCGCCCATAAAATTGGCTTCCTGTTGCAGCAGAATCTTTGATTTGCTGATTTTTTCCGGCAACTCCACCCGGCTGTAATGTCCCTTGGTCTGGAATGGCCGGCATTGCAGAAGATTAATCTGGGGTTTGCCCTGGACGTTAAAGTTAACGGTAAATTCAATATCGACCGGATAGCGATAAACCTGCTCCAGTCTTTTGAGCATTTTCGACATGGTCCTGGCAAATGGCGTGCTGGCAAGCAACTCGTCGAATGTCAGGATCCACACGTCTAAGGCCGGTTTGCCCAGTGATTGCAGATATTCGGATGCGGCGATATCGCGTGTGGCGATCAGATCCATGTGCGCTTCAATGGAATCGTTGAGCAACTCTGTTGCCGGCAGCGTCTGAAAATTATTGTTTTGCAGGTTAAGAATATCCACTTCGTTCTGGGAGAATCGTTTAATATCCTCCTGTTTGGCGTATGGCTTCGTAAGCGGCGCATCCAGCGCGACGATACGCGGATAATCATTCTCCACGCGATTGACGGCTCTTGTTCCCAGGCCAAAGACAATGCGCAGCATACCGGCTTTCGGGTCCATGCCTTTTTGCCAGACAAAGGTATTATACGACAAACCGACACCCGCCAGATCGGGGAAAAAATAGGTGTTGCGGTGCGAGCCGGAGACGCGTTGAACGAGTAGCGCCATCTGTTCATCCTGCTGGGCCATGCCGCGCTGCAGGCGATAGGTCAGGGCGTCTTCGTTCATGGTGGATGCAAAAATTTTGCGAACGGCTTCTTCAAAATGACGGTAACGTTCTTCGGGTGTCCCCTGATTGACGCAGAAATAGCTTTCATATTTTCCGGCAAAGGCATTGCCGAATGCGTCCTCCAGAAGCGAGCTGGAACGAACGATGATCGGCGACTGTCCGAAATACTCCAGCATGAGTTGGAACTGTTCCTTGACTTCGTCGGGGAAGATACCATGCAGCATCTTGCTTTTGAGTTCGCGGGCGACTTCAAAATACCCTTCATCGGTCTTTTGCACCATCAGCAGCTTCCACCAGCCGTTTTGAACCATGTAGGAATAGAAAATATCCGAGCCGATGTAAAAAGAATCGTGTATTTCCAGTTCGGTGCTCCAGTCAAAGGTCGCATCTTTGCGCAGGATGTTGCGCGCGAGCAGCATGCCCACGGATTTGCCGCCGATAAACCCCGTGCCGATCAGACGTTTCTTGATCTCCAGCAGATCTTCCAGAGAGAAGTATTCCTTCACCAGTGACAGCATCCTTTTCTCGCGTCCGATCAGCACGCGCGAGAGAGATTCCACCATGTCCTGCTTTTCTTTCAGGGCGTCCGGGTCTTCCAGAATGGTAGTCGCTTTGAGGAAGATACGGTCCCAATAATCAAGATTGCGCACGCCGCCGGTGGCATTCTTGTCTGTCAGGTAAGACAGAATACTTGCGGCATCCGCACTGTTTAAGATCGGGACAAATTTATCACCTTCCATAACGTGCGGCAGATACATTGTCGGTGTGTAGCGTTTCCAGGCCTTGAGCGGATGGACGCATATTTTGCCGTTGTTGTTGTATACATCCAGAAGCACCTGTGTGGTTTCGCGAATGCGCGCTACGGTCTTGAATGAGTGGCGGCTGCGCAGAATCGCAAAGTAGGCCACCGTGTTTAATTCAAACAGGTAGGGGCAGGTGATGACAAAGAAATTGCCGATCATCAGATCCGTCGCCCAAGCCATGAGCAGGTCGGACAGACAGTCAAAAACATAAAAGACATCCCGTCCTTCATCCCGGACGATGTTATGCACCTGGGTGGAAAATGATTCAAAGCCCTTATTCGCATTGAGTTTATAAACTTTAATTTTTTTGTCTGGTTCCAGAAGGGGAGGGTGGTTGGCAAAGCGCATATAAACAAGACGCTGATTACGGGCCAGGGCGGTTTCCGCATAAGGAGCGACAAATTTTTTGTAGTCTTCAATATCGTCAACCTGATAAACGACATTGTCGCCCATTTGCAGATAATTGAGTATTTCATCCAAGCCGATCATTCCTGTGCTGACGCGGGTGTATGGTGTCATAATATTTTTATCCTTATCCATCGTTTATATGGAACAAATTTGTACGCCGTAATCGATTTATTTTAAGACTTGCATCGGGTAGAAAATTCTTCCTACTTAACGAAACGCAAGTTAATCTAATAGGTTACGGTAAAACTACTTTCTTATGGCCCTAGACTCCTTTGCTTAATTCATTCTTTTACTGCAATCGATTCATAATTATTTCAATAATTGTGCCAATGGTAATAATTTGTTCAAATTATTTGCTGATTGGAATCTGGATTTACTTAAGCCATTCTTTTGCATTAAATTGATAATCCGGCCGTCACTTGCCTCTACCTACGGGAAACATTTTTTACACGAAAAAAATTGATAATGAGTTGCGCTACAGACGAGCGGACATTTTACGAGATATCATTTGAACCAACAAAGGTCTGGCCGCTTCATCAGCAGATGGGGCGGCCTTTTGCATGGATGTTCTTTATCAAAGATTTGAATCCCGCTTAAGCGGGCATACCTCGACAGCTTGCTCGCGAGGTGGTTGAATTAAACTAATTTATTTCCGGTTATCGGGCGCTCCCGGTCAGCTGAAAGGACGCCCAATAATAAGGATGCGGATATTTTTTGCGCGTCTCCAGTTGAGCGTTTCGTAAGGCGTTCAGCTTATCCGTTTGCTGCATGCCCTGATAGAACCGAATCATCAGGTGGGCCGTGGCCAGATCGTCCACTTTCCAGAGACTGGCTACAATGGAGCTTGCCCCGGCATAGAGAAATCCCCGCGTCAGTCCCACCAGATCATCTCCGTTGGCCACTTTGCTCAAGCCTGTTTCACAGGCGCTCAGGGTTACCAGATTGGCGCCAAGCTGCATGGAATAAAGCTTGTCCACGGTCAAAAGACCGTTGGAACGGACGTCGGGCGATAAAAGAAGAGCGGACTGCAACGGGCTGTCTGGTAAAAACCGGCCGTGTGTGGCGAAGTGAATGATGTTAAAGTCCGACCCGTGATTGCGCAGGGCGTCTTCCGTGGCTTCTTTGCGCACATAGACTTTTGAGCGCGGCCATATTTTTGCAACGTCCACAGCCTCTTTCTGGGCAAAGGCAAGATCGTGACTGGGATCACCGAGATCGGGATTGCCGAAGGCCAGGATGCCGCCTCGTTTTCCTTCTTTTTTCTCTCCGAGATATTTCATGGCGCTGGCGCTGGGCATTAACCGGATTTTATACCGGTCGATCAGATACTGTTTCCCGTCATGCAGGGCATTCATGGGAATGTAGTGCAGCAGACCGTGCGGGACGATAATAATGTCGCGGCCATGGAGCGCACCTTCCAGAGGTTTGAATAAACGGGAATAAAGCCTGCCGGACGGCGTCAACGTGGTCTGCGAACGGGGATTTTCCAGGGCCTTCCGAAAGGCGGCCACGTCTTCGGCAAGCCCGGCTGCCTGAAGCTTGACGCTTTGCAAACCACGCTCGGAAAGGACAAAAGCAAACATATCATCGCCGTTATAGTAGTATTCAACCAGAGCCTCGCCCCGCGGAATATAAGATTGGATGTCGGATACGGGTGCGGAGGCAACCGTCACCAGCGAGGCCAACTCCGGAGCCTCGCGTTGCAAATCCCGGCGCGCCTTGACGACAATGCTCCGGCTTCGGGACTTGTCTATTTTGCTATCCAGGGCTAGAATATCTTCTTCCGACTTGTCTGCGGCAACCAGGACATCGCGCACCTGTTCCACATTTCCCGTCGTCTTTACGGCAAAGTTTTTCTTGCCGGCCAGGAGATCCACCAGAGCGCGGGATTTGGAACGCTCCACATATTCGAACGCTTTCCCGTATTGTTTGTCGGCATAGAGCGACGTGATCAGGCGGTGATAAACGGCCTGCTTATCCCCGACAAATCCGATTTTGCTCGCCTCGACATTGATGGTGGATCGTTGCTGTTCGACGACCTCCGCCGCTTTTTCGTAAAACCCGATCGCCTCTTTGAGGTTGCCTTCTTTTTCGGCGATCCGTCCCCGGTCAAAAAGAATGATCCAGTGCATTTCCCCACGATCCCGCATGTAGGGATACGCGAGAAGAGCGTCGTAGCCCTGCTTGGCCTCGGACGTGCGT
Source organism: Syntrophaceae bacterium (assembly GCA_009773315.1). Lineage (GTDB taxonomy): Bacteria > Desulfobacterota > Syntrophia > Syntrophales > Smithellaceae > UBA8904. The sequence goes on along the minus strand of WRPE01000040.1, from coordinate 17,030 downwards.
CCCACTTCCATAAGGCTCTTGTTCTTCATAAACTCAAAAGACAGCTTATTGTTGACGAAGACATCCCACCCGCTGATGGTTTTCAGAAAGGCATTCGAGTCATCAAACTTGTAGGAAACGACATGGATAGCATCGGAGTATTTCCTGAGGATGATGTAAATTCTGGCCAGTGCAATGTTGCGATCATCCGTGACCAGCATGTAGGGATAACCCAGATATAATCCCTTGAGCTGGTCGGCTGTGGCATTGGCCTTATCCGTTTTACCAGCCAGGGCGTAGGCCATGCCCAGAACTTCCAGAATCTTAACTTCTTCAAATCGCGTCAATTGTTTATCGACAACTATTTTGTTGGCCAATTCGGCGGCCCGGACCGCTTCTTCGTACTGTCCCAGTTCGATCAGGGCAATAGCCTTCAACCTCGACGGGGTTGCCGAATGGTTCCACGTGTCGGCTGTAAAATCGCCGGCGTTTACCTTGGCCTGCGCCGCTTCCAGGCAGGGAAAGAGTTTCCGGTAATTTTTCAATTCGCCGTAGGCCGAGCAAAGGTAGATCAAGTCCTGAAAAGGCAGACCGGCGTATTTTTCCTGCTGCGGTTCAAATTCTTTGACGATTTGTGTGTAATTTGCCTCGGCGGCCAGGTTCAATCCCCGGCTGTTAAACGACGCGGCGCAACCGTTTAATAACAGCGCCGCCAGGATTGCAACAGACAAGAAACATATCTTCTTTCCCGATGCCATAAACAATGCCTTTCCATGTTATTTGACAGGACCTTCTTTTTCGTAGAAGGAAGTATAGGAATATCGGGCTTGCAAGTCAAGCGTATCTTGACCGGCCTGACTATCGCAGGATAGGTGGGATGCCGCAATTTTCTGCATAATACCACTGGAAAGGCAAGCTTCTTGACATTAAAATCCATATAAATTAAGCTGGCCCGCAAGTGGTGTGAATTCAAGGGGTATGGGCAAACCATTTGTTTTTTAAAAGGAGACAGGCATGAAAAAAATATCTCATATCAATTGTATGAAGAATGAAGAGAGTCGATGCCGCTAAGCTGGAACGAAATTAAAACACGCTCGCTTGCCTTTTCCAAGGAATGGCAGGAGGTATGCGCCGAGGATGCCGAAGCAAAGTCCTTTTGGGATAGCTTTTTCAACGTGTTTGGCATTTCCCGCAAACGGGTCGCCAGTTTTGAAGAGCCGGTCAAGAAACTTGGAGACAAGCAGGGCTTTATCGACCTGTTCTGGAAAGGCATCCTGATTGTTGAGCATAAGTCGCGCGGTAAAAGCCTCGACAAGGCTTATACACAGGCGCTGGATTATTTTGACGGTATCCGAGAACGCGACTTACCCAAATATGTGCTGGTGTCTGACTTTGCCCGTTTTCGTCTTTACGATCTGGAAGAAAACAAACAACACGAGTTTGAACTGAAAGAATTGCACAAGAACGTGCGCCTGTTCGGTTTTATTGCCGGTTATCAGACCCACAAGATTCAGGAGCAGGACCCGGTCAACATCAAGGCTGCCTTGCAGATGGGCAAGCTGCATGACCAGATGAAGGATGTCGGTTACAGCGGGCATCCGCTGGAACTGTATCTGGTGCGTTTGTTGTTCTGTCTGTTTGCCGAAGACACCGGCATTTTTGAGCGCCAGCAATTTCAGGAATATATTGAACAGCGTACCGGTGAAGACGGCTCTGATCTTGCCCACCACATCAGCACATTGTTTCAGGTTTTAAACACGCCTCGCGAAAAACGTCTGACAAATCTTGATGAACAGCTTGCCGCATTTCCTTACGTCAACGGCAAGCTCTTCGAAGAGATGCTGCCTGCGGCAAGTTTTGACGCCGCCATGCGGCAGGCGCTCCTGGATTGTTGCGGGCTGGACTGGAGCAGGATATCGCCCGCAATTTTTGGCTCGCTTTTCCAATCCATCATGGATAAAGCCGCGCGGCGCAATCTTGGCGCTCATTACACCAGCGAAGAAAACATTCTGAAGCTGATCAAGCCACTCTTTCTGGATGCGCTGTGGGAAGAGTTTGAGAAAATCAAACACAACAAGAACAAATTGTTTGAATTTCATAAAAAGCTGCGCAGGCTGAATTTCTTCGACCCCGCCTGCGGCTGCGGTAACTTCCTCGTCATTGCCTATCGCGAATTACGCTTACTGGAGCTGGCGGTATTGCGGGCATCTCGTACCGACACGCAGAGTGAGTTGGATGTGCATTCGTTGCTTCATTTGAACGTCGATCAGTTTTTCGGCATCGAGATTGAAGAGTTTCCCGCGCAGATTGCGCAGGTGGCCCTGTGGCTGATGGATCACCAGATGAACTTGCTGGTATCGGAAGAGTTCGGCCTCTACTTTATCCGCATCCCCTTGCAGGTGAGCAGCACGATTGTCTGCGGCAACGCGCTGAGAATTGACTGGAATACCGTTGTGCCCGCCTGGCAGGTCAGTTACATTATGGGCAATCCACCGTTTGTAGGGGCAAAATTCATGAGCGAAGAGCAACGCAAGGACGTAACCCTTGTTTTTGGCAACATCAAAAATGCGGGGTTGCTTGATTTTGTCGCCGCTTGGTATGTCAAGGCCGCCCGAATGATAAAAGGTGAGAATATCCGTTGCGCCTTTGTTTCGACCAATTCTATTACGCAGGGTGAACAAGTTGGCGTTTTGTGGAGTTGGATGCTCGATCAGGGCATAAAGATATTCTTTGCCCACCGTACCTTCCAATGGAATAACGAGGCGCGTGGCAAAGCGGCTGTTCATTGCGTAATTATCGGCTTTGCCGGTTTTAATGTTTCGCCGAAGTGGCTGTTTGAATATGAAGATATAAAGGGTTTACCGCATAAAATAAAGGCACAAAACATCAATCCATATTTGGCGGATGCACCAGATTTCATATTGCAAAAACGAAGATCCCCAATCTGTTTCGTTCCTGAAATGTGTTCTGGAAACAAGCCAATTGATGACGGTAATTACTTATTTACACCAGATGACAAAAAAGATTTTTTGAAGAAAGAACCTCAAGCTGAAACATATTTCCACAGGTGGCTGGGTGGCGTTGAATTTATCAATAATATTGAAAGATATTACTTATGGCTTGGAGAATGCGCCCCTATGGACCTTAAAAAGATGCCAGAATCTTTGAAGAGAGTTGAGGCTGTTAAAAAGTTTAGGGCCTCAAGCAAAAGCACACCAACAAAAAAGTTAGCAAACATGCCGACAAGATTTCACAATGAATGTATACCTTCAAGTACTTATCTTGCAATGCCGCAAGTCTCTTCAGAGCGGAGACAATTCATACCGATATCTTTTTTGCCTCCGGGTCCGTTATGCGGTGACAAGTTAAGGATCATACAAAACGCGACACTTTATCATTTTGGTGTCATGAATTCGACCATGCACATGGCATGGACAAGGACTGTTACGGGAAGACTCAAAAGTGATTATCAATATTCCGCCGCAATAGTTTACAACAATTTCCCATGGCCGGAAAATCCCAGTGAAAAGCAAAAGCAAGCTATTGAAACCGCCGCGCAGGCTGTGCTTGACGCTCGCACACAATTTCCCGAAGCATCTCTGGCCGATCTCTATGATCCGCTGACCATGCCGTCCGTCTTGCTCAAAGCTCATCAACATCTGGACAAAACAGTGGATGCCGCTTACGGCAAAACAAATTTCCAAACCGAAGCTCAACGCGTGGCGTATTTGTTTGAATTATATCAGAAATACACCAGCCTGTTCCCGCCGGAGAAATCAAAACGACATAAAATCGGTTGCTGATAAATCCTTAATCCGGTATGTGGGCAAAAGAGAGAACAGCGCTAAATACGAATGATTTTTAATGTTACTATAATTAAATGCAATTTTATGAAACAGGAGACCAGTGAAAATGAAAAAAATGCAATACTCGATTGAAGACCGCATCGTCCGGATCACCCTGGATGACGGAAAAATGAATGTGATGAACTGGGATTTCTTCAGTGAACTCAACGAATGTCTTGATAAAGCAGAACAAGACCAAGCCCAGGTGGTCATCTTTACGGCAAAACCGGGTGTTTTTTCCGCCGGTCTGGATCTGAAGTTACTGCCGACCTTGTCTTTCCAGGAGCAGATAAAATTTCAGAAAACTTTCGCCACCACGATGCTGCGACTTTATTTATTCCCCATTCCGACGATTGCCGCCTATTGCGGCCATTCCATTGCCGGCGGCGCCATTCTGTCTTATGCCTGCGACCGCTTCATGGCTGTTGACGGACCGTATAAGATCCAAATCAATGAAATAGCCAACAATATGGTTCTGCCCAGCTGGATTCTGCTCATTTGCCGTTCGTCTGTTCCTCCCGGTTTCTGGAAAGAAGCACTGCTGCATGCCCATATCTATTCACCGCGGGAGGCTTTTGAAAAAGGAATTATTGACGACCTGATTCCTGAAAATGGTGATGTTCAGGAAGCGGCAAACGTATATGCCCGGGATCTTTTCCGGCTTGGCGTTCCCATGTATGCGGCGTCAAAAAGATTTCTGCGCCAGAAGGAAGCGGATGATGCCATGAGAGCTTTTGACCATGAAATTCTGGAATTATTGCTGAAATAAGAATCTCTTGAGGAAATGAAAATGTCTTCTTCACCCGTTATCATCGGTGTAGCCCAGTTCACCCAAGCCAAGAAAACAGAGCGACCCCTTGACCCATTGGGTCTCATGGTCAAGACAAGCCAAGATGCATTGAGCGATGCAGGCGCAGCGAGGCTGAAAGACGTTATCGACTGTGTGTATGTGATGAATCTCTTCCAGTGGTCCTACCGGGACGCACCAGGTCAGCTCTCGGCAAGACTTGGTCTTAAACCGAGGCAGGCCTCTTATCTCCCTGTGGGAGGCAATACCCCGCAGTTGCTCGTGAACAAGGCAGCCCGGGATTTGGCTGCCGGCCGTTGCAAGGCCGTGCTCATGACCGGTGCGGAAGCCATCTATTCCTTGCGAAGGGCTTCGAAGGGCGATATCGTGCTGGATTGGCCGGAGAGTGTGCCCCCGGACCGGATCGATGGAGAGAATACAAACGGTGTGGATAAGATCGAGGAGTTATACGACCTCTTTTTCCCGTCATTCATGTATCCGTTGTTTGAGACATCTTTGCGGGCATCATCCGGCAGGACTCCCGAAGAACATCAGATGTACATGGGAAAGTCTTTTGAATATCTTTCCCGGATTGCTTCCCAAAACCCGCTTGCCTGGTCCAGACAGGCGTTATCCGCTCAGGTGATAGCCACGCCTGCACCGGACAATCGGTATGTCGGATACCCCTATACCAAGTACATGAATGCCAATGTCGATGTGGACCAGTCTGCTGCGGTCATCATGACCACGGAAGATTCTGCGCGGTCCCTCGGTATCCCTGAGGATAAATGGGTTTATCCCATAGGCGGTGCGGACTTCAATGATATCTGGTATGTCACACGCAGGCCGTGCCTTCATGAATCGCCGGCCATACGCCATGCAGCCCGCATTGCCCTTGAGCAGGCTGATCTGACCCTTGGGGACATCGATGTGTTCGACCTCTACAGCTGCTTTCCCTCGGCCTTTGAGATTGCCCGGAGGGAAATAGGTATTCCGAAGAATGACCGGAGAGACTTGAGCGTCACCGGGGGTCTTCCTTTCTTTGGCGGCCCGGGGAATAACTATTCGATGCACGCCATTGCTGCGGTTGTTGAACGGATCAGGAAGGACCGCTCGCGAAAGGCCATGGTGACGGCCAACGGCTGGTACCTGACAAAACACGCAATCGGCGTCTATGCCGGGTCACCTTCCGGACAACTGTGGGATGACCGGGATGATTCCCCCGTGCAACGCTCCATCAATGCCGAGGCTTTACCCATGCCCGTAGAAAAGGCATCAGGCTCTCTTACGGTTGAGGCCTATGTCATCCAACACGATAAGGCCGGTAAGCCGATGAAGGGGACTGTGGTCGGCAGGCTTGAAGACGGCGGCAGGACGTTGGCAGTCATTGACGCAGGTCCGGAAGAACTTCTGCAGATGGAGAAGGTCGAGCTGGTTGGCAAGCAAGGTGATGTCCGGTATGATCAGGCAACCGGTAAGAATATGGCCCGGTTCAATATGAAGGTCTAACGGATTTGAGTTAACTTATAATTTGTTTTTAATGATCTTTTAAACTACAATGCATCCGCCGCCGGGAGGAATTTTATGGATCAGATCAGACCGTATCGTTCTTTTGTAAGCTATATTGATCGCAGCAGAGATTATTACGCTGCCCAGGGCTATGACAAACCATACGCGTGGCCGCACTATGACCATGTTCCCTTTACTCCCCTGCGAAAGCCGCTTTCGGAATGCCGTGTCGGCTTGGTAACGACCACAGGCTTGCCAAAGCCTGTCGACCCCATGGAGGCCATCATGTATCGTCGGGAGATATACGCCCGACCGGCAATTCCGCCGCCAGCATCTCTCTATACCGATGATCTGTTCTGGGATAAGAAAGCCACCCACACGAAGGATGTGGACAGCTTTTTACCCGTGAACCGCCTGGCGGAGTATGCCCAAAAAGGATACATCGGATCGGCTTCACCCCGGTTCTATGGTGTGCCCACTGATTACAGCCAACCCAGAACCATCGAACTTTATGGCCCCCAGATCCTCAAATGGTGTCGCGAGGACGGTCTCGATGCCGTGATCCTTTTGGCGCTTTGACCGGTTTGCCACCAGACCGTGAGTCTGGTTGCCCGTCACCTGGAGGAGAATGGTCTTGCAACAGTCATCATGGGGTGTGCGCGGGACATTGTCGAAGAGTGCGGTGTTGCGCGCTTTGTATTTACCGATTTTCCCCTGGGTAACCCTTGTGGAAAACCCTGGGATGCCGGGATGCAATACGCGATCGTAGGCATCGCGCTTGATCTTCTTGAACGGGCCTGGATGCCCCGTACCACCATTCAGACGCCTTATCAATGGCATAATGATGAATGGCGGGCAGCCTTCATGAAGGTTGACGCCACCAATCGCGAGGCCCTTGCCCGCGAAGGAGAGAAGCGTCGCGAATTTCAGGCCAAAGTGAAGAAAAGTTAGCCATCTATGTGGTCAATGAAACACGAGCATTTGGTATAACCCCGCCGGCAGGTTTCGGAAATGCAGCGGAAGGTGATAGATTACTCCAGTTAATGACAATCGTCGGGAAGGAAAAAAAGGATGCGACCCATTCGGGAAGTCTTGGAAGCTAAAAGTATTGCAGTTATCGGGGCATCGCGGGATCAGGAGAAGCCGGGCGCGCAGCTTCTTAAAGTTCTGAAAAGAGTTGGATATCAGGGTCATGTCGCAGGTGTAAATCCTCAGGGTGGAGAAGTTTTTGGAAACACTTTATATCGAAATCTGGAAGAAATTCCCTTCGATGTTGATCTGGCGGTTTTGCTTATTCCCCCCCGGTTTGTTCCTGATGCCCTGCGGGAGTGTGCCCGTAAAGGTGTCAAGGGGGTAGTGATCTCCGCGGAAGGTTTTGCGGAAACAGGACCCCAGGGGGCAAAGTATCAGGAAGAGGTAAGCGCTATCTTAAAATCCACAGGCATGAGGGGATTTGGACCCAATACCCTGGGTCTGGTCAATACGGCAACCAAACTGACCACGTCTTATTTTGCCAATTCCTGGATGTTGATGCCCGGATCTATTGGATTTGCCGCGCAGTCCGGGATTTTTGTGGGGGCACTTCTGCGGTATTTGAGTTCCCTCAATGGTCTGCATCTCTCCAAAGGAATCGGTCTGGGAAACAAAGTGGATGTGAACGAAGCGGATGCCCTTTCCTACCTCATGGATGACGAGCAGACCAGGATCATCGGAATGTATCTGGAGGATGTCAAAGATGGACGTCTGTTTCTGGAAAATCTCAGGAAGGCTGTGGCTAAAAAGCCCGTGCTCATCATCAAGAGCGGGCGGACTCAGGCGGGCGCCAGGGCTTCGGCATCTCATACGGCAAGCCTCGCAATCGAAGACGCTGTTTTTGACGGTGCTATCCGCCAGGCCGGCGCCATCCGTCTGACCGGGATCGATGATTTTATCCGCACGCTCAGAGGCTTTTTGAATATGCCCTTGCCCAAGGGAGACCGGCTGGCTTTTGTTACCTATAGCGGGGCGCAGGCTATTATGAGCATCGATGCGGCCATTGAGCATGGACTGCAAGTGGCCGGCCTGAACGAAGCTACTCAGGCAAGAATTGCCAAGGTGATCGCAACGTCTTCCAAGACCAAAAACCCGATTGACATTTTTCCCGATTGGTTAGCCCATGGATATGAAAAGACAACGTCCGAGATCCTGAAAGCTCTCCTGGATGACGACGGGGTGGACGGCATTGTTTTTATTTCTTTTGCCGATGCTACGCCGGAAGTTTACCAGCCCATGGCTGATATTCTCAAGGAGGACCGCCGCAAGCCGGTCTTTTTATCCCTTTTGGGGGATATTAAAGACAAAGAAGCCTGTCAAAAGTTTCTGGATGCGAATGGCCTGCCCTGTTATGATTTCCCCGAATATGCCGTTCGCGTCTTTGCCCATATGCGGCAATATGCCAGGATCAAAGAAAGGCCATCAGAATAGGGACCAGCGTCATAGGGAAAAAGGAGTACAACGCACCGTTTTTTAAGGGCCTTGCAAGCCGGTGATGTTTATGTGCCAGGTAAGTTAATCGGAAATTAAAATAAAGGAGGCATTCTATGAAAGTGATCGCATTAAACGCCAGCGCGCGCAAAGACGGCAATACGGCGATATTGCTCAACACGGTTCTTGATGAATTGAAAAATGAAGGCATCAAGACAGACATGATTCAGCTTGCGGGTAAAACGCTTCGGGGCTGCACGGCCTGCAATAAATGCATGAAGACGCTGGACAAGCATTGCGCGGTTAAAAAGGATATGCTCAACGATATCATGGATCAGATGCTTTCCGCCGACGGAATTCTGCTGGGGTCGCCGACTTATTTTTCTGATGTGACGGCCAATATGCGGGCGTTTATCGAGCGATCTGGACGTGTCTCCCGGGTTAACGATTACATGCTGAAGCGCAAGGTGGGCGCCGGCGTAGTTGCCGTACGACGCGCTGGAGCCATACCCGCTTTCACCGGGATGTTTTTATATCTGCACTATATGCAGATGGTCATTCCCGGTTCCAGTTACTGGAATGTAGGTATCGGCAGAGATATCGGTGACGTTCTGAAAGATGAAGAAGGCTTGCAGACCATGAAGACCCTCGGACAAAATATGGCCTGGCTGCTTAAAAAAGTAGCCGATCCCAAAAAGAAGTAACGGCAGGCGAAAATTTTCGCATCACCACGCAAGAAAACAACAGCCACAGGGTGATTTCTATCAGGGTTTTCTTTTCGGCTGCTTATCCTGCTTGTCTTTTGACTTCTGTTTCTGTTTATCAGCGTCTTGTCGCTGGCCTTTTTCCTTATCTTTCTTACCGCCCTTGTCTCCCATGACGTCTCTCCTTTTCTGCTTTTCTAGAGCTTTTTACAGCGAGATTTCTGTTACATGCAGACATAGTAGGTTCATTATGAACAGGCCGACTTTTTTAAGGATGCAGAGGTTTTCCGACAATGTTGTCTGTGAAAATCGGTTCCGCAGTCTCTGAGCCTGTTTTGGGAGCACTTGTCTTTGCATGTGCCCTTTGCCGCCGGGCCAGCATGCGTTTTGATGCTTTATCGATTTGTTTTTGCTGCCTTGCTCTTTCTTTTGCCTGTGTTCCAAAGTTAGACATGAGCTTTCCCATTTTCAAACTCCTAATTTTTTATCTTTTCTGCAAATGGAGAAGAATATGCAGAAAATAGAGAGGCGCTCCAAGATAGTATATCTTCATAGAGCGCCTCTTTCTTCTTTACCTGAGATTCAATTAAAGGGGTTTTACGTTTTCTGCTGCCGGGCCTTTTGCGCCCTGAACGACATCGAAGCTCACAGCCTGTCCCTCGGTTAGCGTTTTGAAACCAGCGGCTTGAATAGCACTGAAATGGACGAAAACGTCCCCGCCATCACTCTTCTCGATAAACCCAAAGCCCTTACTTTCGTTGAACCATTTAACTTTACCTTCTGACATAATTAGGATCCTCCTTTCCTAAAATTTACCTAAAGTCGAATGCCTTTATGACAGAAATAAAGAAACCATCAACGCTCTAAAGAGTAAGGTGGCGGCCTTTTCACTTCAAATTGTCATAACGCAACTTTTTACTGTACCCTGACGACAAAAGACCAGCGAACAGTGCGGATATGGTTGAACCCTACTTTACCTGCGATTCAATGTCAAGTCATATGAATAAGATTTCATTCATGAAGCTGATTAATACATATTGAATGTCTCACTGGCAATCTTGACACCTTCCACGTAAAGGTCAACACGGTAGGTGCCGGCAATCCATGTGTTGGACGCTTTTTCTCTCCAGCCATACCCGGCATTATGATGAGAATAAGTCCAGTTTTCAAGGACATAAGGATTAAATGTCGAACGAAATATCTCTACGGAACTAGGATTATGCCAGATGTGTTCAATAACAAATTCTTTCTTTTTACCCTGAGCTGGATACTCAAGAGTAAGTTCCCAGTTCACATATCGTGTTCCCGTTTTGGAAAAACTGGTCCTGTATGAACGCTGATCCATCGGAGGCGAACCATAGCCGCTTTCGAAAAACTTGACGTGGGTCACTTTTGCGTTCAGAAAATCAATAGACCTTGTGCCTCTGACCGCTTCCACTTTGGCCACATGGGCAAGTCTTAGTTTTTCTTCATTGAGTTTTCTGTGTTCTTCTTCTATCCGGCGCCTTGTCTCGGCAAGAGCGTTTTTTTCCGCAAGAAGCTCCGCTTCTTTGCGCAGTCTTTCCTTTTCTTCCGCTAACTTGCTTCGCTCCTCTTCCAAATCGGTTTTTTCAGAAGCTGTATTAGACAGTGTCGGCTGTCTTGCCCCGCCGGTATTAAAGTAAAAATCACCGCTCAAGGACGACAATTCCCATGGAATCTGCTGTCCGTTTGTTTTATTAGCGAGTTCCTGGCGCACTTTTTTGAATAAATGCTCAATAGGCAAGTTGGGCGTGATCATGTGCTTTAACAGGGATTCCGTGTAAGGGCTGTTGCGTCCTTTGCCGTCGGCGGCCACATTTCCGGGGCTTGTGGAATAAGTAATAAAAGTGCCCCGCGGTGCTGAAGGAATAATACTGAGACCGCGGACGGCTGAACGAAAACCTCGGCTGAAGGGATTATCGCGACAGGCGTCCAGAATGACGATATTCATGCCGTTTGCGGCGTTGTCCATTTCGTCAAGAATTCTCCCTGCATTGACCGCCCGGTATTTGATATCCGATTCCTTCTTAATCTTTGCACCTATCGGAATAAGATAGTTCGATCCATAAACCTGGATGCCATGGCCGGCATAGAAAAATAAACCGATGCCGCCCTTTTTCAGCCGATTGCCGAAATCCTCAATGGCTTCTTCCATCACTTCAAGATTGGCGTTATTTTTGAGAATTACCGTAAACCCGAGTTTTTTTAGGGCTGCCGCCATATCCGAGGCATCATTGACGGGATTAGCCAGAGGTGCGGCATCATAACTGCCGTTGCCAATGACAAGCGCTAACCTTTGCTCGGCGGCTGCCGACAAACTAACGGTGATGAATAAAAGGAACAGCAACGATGTAATGATTACTTTTTTCATGATACAGATCCTAGCAGAAATTGAAAAATAAATATACCTTTGTCTATATTCTCGTGACCCTATTGCCTCATTAATAAATGTTACCGAAAGAAGACCGTGGATAGTGACAATATATTTCCTTTACAGTGGTGAAAAATATTTGTAGGCTTAGAACAAGAAATAAAAGAAAGAAACGGAAAAATGTATAATGAAGCAAAAAATAATAAAACCGGCCGCCGGCTTTCGGTGGATATCAATACCCCTGATCATTTTAGTGCTGACGATGTTTCAACTTCAACCGGCCCTGGCCGTGCCTTCCCTGGACAGTTCCCACGCTGTTCCCGCCGCGGCCATGAAACTTGTTCAGTTCGGGGCTGATTCCAAAGCCGGACTCGATGCCCGGGCCGCCGCTACGCTTGTGGACTATGTTTTCGGATCAAAGCCGAATAAGGAAGCTGGTCTCCCGATATTCCAGAAAACCCCCGGAGCCTATTATGAATTCGATACAAGGATAAATTTCTCCAATTTTCTGCAATACTCCTACAGCAACCAAATTCCTTCGGTTCTCACAAGCCCGTCGTCTCTGCGCTATTCTCTGTGGACCGGCTCCCAGGGGAAATTACAGAAATTGCCCAGCAGTTGGATAGTGGTCTCGCCGGATGGCAAGCCTGTAATCATTCGCGGATCACAACGCGACGGCATCACACCGGATCTCACCACCGGTGTTTACTATGAATACGATCTGAATAGAACGCTTATCCTTCTTAATCACAAGGGACGGCAGGCGCTTATTTCCATTTCCAAACAAATTAATATATCCGATGTCGGTAAAAAGGGCTTTATTCTGGGGAATGACGACGATTGGAATTACTACTATTCGGGCGAACCCGGTTCGGCCAAAACAGGCCTGGGCTGGGTTAAATCCTATATCTACGACTATTTTTCCGTGAGCGTTCATGTCGAGACGGGCTCTTCGCCGTCCATGGTCAGAACCGGCATTTTTCAATGGATTCGGGCCGGGTGGTCTGGAATCAATTTTGTTCAAACGGAGCATATCATCAAGGGAATGAAGCGGTATGCCAAAAATTCAAAAACCATCCTTGAATCGCCAAGCCTGCCTGCGCCAAACCAGATAGCCTCCGCTTATCAGCGGCTTTCATCCTTGCCCCAAAGTGATTTACTGGAAAAATATGCGGCCTTGCAGCAGGCCCGACAATCCCTGGCCGCTCAGAGCGGAAAGATCGAAACAACCAAAATTAAAAATATTGACTCCTATACCGGCATCCCGAAAGAGCAAATCGTTGAAGAATTGATGCTGGAGTATTTGAAGGTTATCCTTGGCAAGTCATCCTTGGTAGAGAAACAAGTCGTTTTGGGTATGAATTAATCAGGAGTGAACGGATCAAGTCTTTCATGAATAAACCAATCATTGCAACTTTAGGAGGATAAGATGAATCTTTCACAGTTTTCACTGGAAGGTAAAGTCGCCCTGATCACCGGCGGGAGCCGCGGCATAGGCCGCGCCAGTGCGCTCGCCCTCGCCGACGCAGGCGCGAACGTGATCGTGAGCAGCAGAAAAATTGCGGATCTTGAACCGGTGGCGGAGGAATTAAGGGCCAAAGGTGTCAAGTCCATGGCCATAGCGGCGCACAACGCCAAGACCGAAGATTCGAAGGCGCTGGTGGAAAAGGTCATGCAGACGTTCGGCAGGATTGATATCCTCTTGAACAACGCGGGCACCAACCCCTATTATGGTCCGATCATGGACCAGGACGAAAAGACCTATGACATTACCATGAATGTTAATCTGAAAGGCATTTTTATCCTGAGCCAGCTTACGGCGAAAATCATGAAGCCGCAGGGCGGGGGATGCATCATAAACACGTCGTCCATCGGCGGCCTGAGAGCAGGCGATCTGGGTGTGTATTGCATATCCAAGGCGGCGGTCATCATGCTCACGCAGGTCATGGCCAAGGAGTGGGGGCAATTCAATATAAGGGTGAACGCCATCGCGCCGGGTATCATCAAGACGCGTCTCAGCGAAGCGCTATGGAAAGACCCGGAAGTCAACGACAAAGCCCTCGGCAGTATCCCCCTGATGCGGCTCGGCGAGCCTGAGGAAATTGCCGGCACAGTCGTGCTCCTTGCATCTAAAGCGGGAAGCTATATCACAGGGGAAACGATTGTTGTTGATGGCGGCCGCCTCCACGGCGAACCGGCGCATTTGCAAAAGAATATACCCTGATGACAAGTCAGGTCAAGCTGGTCAAAGTGGATGCCTGAATCGTTGATGTGATAATTTATGCCCGATCCGTCGGCACATGCCGGCTAACTGTCCTACCGCATCTGTAACCAATAAAAATACTTCCTTGACATACCACTTCTATTTGGCTATATGGCAAAATACGAAAAGGAGCATGACTTATGAAAAGCAGGCTTAACCCGCAGTACGAAGCGCGGGCGAGAATTATCAAGGCTATGGCTCACCCTAGCCGCTTATTTATTATCGAAGAACTGCAAAAGCAGGAACGATGCGTGGGGGAGCTCACCGAAATGATCGGATCTGATACGTCCACGGTCTCCAAGCACTTGAGCGTTCTGAGAAATGCCGGTCTGGTATCCGATGAAAAAAGAGCAAATTCCATATATTATACATTACGTTGCCCTTGCGTCATGGACTTCATCGGCTGTGTGGAAGAGGTACTGTCGGCCAACGCCAAAGAACATGAAAATATTTTGAAATGCTGCAAAAAATAAAAGGAGGTCGAAGATGAAAATAGAAATTTTATGCACAGGTTGTGCCAAATGTCATAAACTCGATTGAATTAGGGGTGATTCATGAAAAAAAGAGTTTTGTTTTTATGCACAGCCAATTCCTGCCGCTCTCAAATGGCGGAAGGCATCATTAATCATTTTCTGGGCGATAAGATCGCAGCATTTTCGGCGGGAACGGAAGCAACTGATATCAACCCGAGGGCGATTGAGGTGCTGCAAGAAATCGGCATCGATATTTCAAAACATCAATCCAAAAATTTAACGGTATATGACGGACAGAGGTTTGACTATGTTATCACGCTTTGTGGCGATGCGAATGAAACCTGCCCACTATATATCGGCGGCACAAACAAAACGCATATTGGCTTTGACGACCCGGCGAAGGCACATGGGACGAAAGAAGAAATCTTGTGCGGATTTCGTCGCGTGCGCGATGAGATTAAAGACAAACTAACTGCTTATTTTCAAAATAAGTAGGGAACGGTCGCGACCGTTCTCTACAAAGAGGAGGGATTTATGTCGGAACACACTGGGCATTCCCTGTATCGCCGGGGCGCTGACCCGCCTCATCGGCGTGAAGCTTATGGGCAAGGAAAAGTATCATGCGCGTTTCGTGCCCCTGATCAGTCCGCTCACGCTGATTGCGCTGCTCTTCACCATCGTGGTGATGTTCAGCCTGAAGGGCAATCTGATCATAACGCTGCCACTGGATGTCGTCCGAATTGCTATCCCGCTACTGATCTATTTTGTGGTCATGTTTCTGGTGTCGTTTTATATGGGCAAAAAGCTGGGCGCGGATTATTCCAAAACAACAACCCTGGCTTTCACGGCAGCCAGCAACAACTTTGAGTTGGCAATTGCTGTGGCAATTGCCGTCTTCGGGATTAATTCCGGCGCTGCCTTTGCCGCCGTTATCGGCCCGCTGGTGGAAGTGCCGGTCATGATCGGCCTGGTTACCGTGGCCTTAAAATTCAAAGAGAAATACTTTCAAAAATAGATTGTTTTCGGAGGAGGTTAGTATTCCTATGTTTAAAATAAAAAAGTTGCCGTTACTCGTAGTCAGTATTTTGGGTTACCTTGCTATCCTGTTGACCTTTTCCGGTTCCGTCATGCCGGCTTATGGACAAGAGGCCGTCCGCGCGGTTCCATCTCTTGGCAAAGGCCCCTACGAAATTATTATGTTTGCCGACTATCTCTGTCCACCCTGCCGGCAGATTGATTCGAAAACGGAGCCGCTTTTCAAGGAATTGCTGGCATCGGGAAAAGTAAAGATCACATTTGTTGATGTTCCCTTTTCAGCTGTCACGCCCATGTATGCCAAGTATTATCTCTACTCGGTAAATGCCGGCGCCGATGAACAGGACATTCTGCATATCCGCAGAGTTCTTTTTGATGCGGCACAAGGCAAAAATATCAAGATGGAAGATGATCTGATCGGTTATTTGAAAGAACAGAAAATATCCTGGAAGGCAATGAATGAAAAATCTATTTTCCCGCTGCTAAGTGCGATCATTAAAGAACATAAAGTTGACGCCACACCCACCTGTATCATCAAGTATTCCGCGATGGATGTCAAAAAATTCGTTGGTACGGATGAAATATGGGATGGATTAACAAAGTTAAAAGCGCATTTGGCAACGGTGAAAAAGTAATTCACAGATTGGGAAGGCGCGGTCGAATATTTCAGGCAACCACTGCTAAGGTTTTGAAGAACAGAGGGATGAGCAATGAAAATTAGAAGAACAACTTTGAAGGGTTATAAGTCAAAATACCTGACGGATGGACTTCTTGGGCTGGCCGACTATTTGCGCGGGGACAGAGCAAAAGATTTTATCAAGGAGCAAAAAAATGAAAGATAAAATAATCATCTATGGAACAAACACTTGACCATTTTGTAATCAGGCTCGGGAAGCCTACGGGGGCAGGGCCCTATATATCAATGTCCATGAAGACCCGAAAAAACTCGAAGAAATGCTGGCCTATTCCGGCGGCAAGATGCAAGTGCCCGTGATAGTGGAAGGCGATAAGGTGACGGTCGGTTTCGCGGGAGATGTATCCCTGCGCGGCGGTATTCCCCTTTTCGGCGGCACCTGAGCGGTACATAATGACCCTCGTTGAGGCGTCTGGAAAGCAACAAAGGTAAAGAAAGATAGGCAATCATGCCGGAAAACGATGTAACGCAAATCAGTGTCAAAGGCAATTTGGTCGGCATCATCGGACTGCAAGATATTATGGCAGCCATGGTGTCCGATTACAGCCAACAGTCCGATGAGGTGATCGGGGTGGAAATGGTCAGGCGGCTTGCCGTAAAGAATTACATACCCGGCGGCGCCCGGAATCATTATGCACAGGCTTTGGCTCGTGAGTTCAGAAAATTCCTGGGACAACCGGTAGAGGAAGAAACTGTGTCGGTACTCAGGGTGTTCATTCTGGGACCGGGTTGTGCCCAATGCAACCGTCTCGAAATGGATGTCCGGGATGTTATGGCTCAAATGAATGGTAACCGTCTTGCCCACCCATCTTTACGTATGCCGCCGGTCGGGGTATGAGTTTCGCCAGTAGTGAAAGAAGACTTTTTCAACTGGAGGCGGGATGAT
>WRPE01000078.1 GCA_009773315.1 Syntrophaceae bacterium | reverse complement strand
AGCTCAACTACCACTGCGGTTGATGTTTCAGGATGAAGCTCGTTTTGGTCGAATGAGTGATCCCCGATCATGTTGGGCACCTGCTCCCCATAGGCCCGTTGTTCGTTAGCGGACCAAAAAAAACACCAAGGTCCGGAGAGTGTACTCCCATCCGGTGGATCGAAGCGACGGCCTTCGATACGACCAGACCGTAATGCTGGTCACGCCCAAATCGCTGGCGGGCTATCCGGAGAAACTCCGCCGTGTAAAGTACTTCGATGCCGAGCGAGAGAAACAGCTCGTTTTTCTCACCAACAATTTCGTCCTTCCCGCATTGACTATCACCAAACTCTACAAGTGCCGATGGCAAATCGAACTGTTCTTCAAATGGATCAAGCAACATCTTCGTATAAAGGCCTTCTACGGAACATCCGACAATGCAGTAAAAACTCAGATCTGGATCGCCGTTTCTACCTACGTCCTTGTTGCCATCATCCGAAAACGCCTCCACCTGGAGATGAATCTCTACACAATTTTGCAGATCCTGAGTGTGACCCTCTTCGAAAAAGTGCAACTTGATCAGCTATTTGCAAATTACGATTACAAAAAATTACCGGAATTCAAAGAAAAACAATGTAACCAATTAAATTTGTTCGACTATTAAGCAGACACGTATGGTTGAAAATAAAAAAGATAGCAATCCTGATTTTTTAAGGTAAAATTAAATCATGGGAAAAGAAAATACAGCACAAAGATTGATCGCGTCCAATAAAACGGCGCGCCTCAATTATGATATCGGAGATACCTACGAAGCTGGTATGGTCTTGTCGGGAACAGAGGTTAAGGCGCTGCGCGCCGGTAAGGCTAATCTCAAGGATAGTTATGCTGTTGTGAAGGATGATGAAGTTTACCTGCGCGAGATGCACATCAGTCATTACGATCACGGCAACCGATCCAATCACGAACCGCTGAGACCGCGCAAGCTTCTCCTGCATAAACGGGAGATTAAAAAACTCTACGGCAAATCGCGGGAAAAGGGATTGGCGCTGGTTCCGCTCAAACTCTATTTTAAAGACGGCAGGGTCAAAGTGGAAATCGGTATCGGCAAGGGTAAGAAGTTGTATGACCGCCGCGAGGATATCAAGGACCGTGAAGAACGACGGACGTTGGCCCGGGATTTTAAATCCAAACAAATCAAGATTTAGAAATTGTTCGGAAGCCACAGCTTAAGAGGTAAACTGCGAGATACGAGCTACGCTTCACAAGATACGCGGCATGAGCTGCAAGATACGAGGTGTCCAATGGAAGGGAAAAAGATCAGTGAAAGCAGGGTCATTCTAGCGCAGGCCATGAATCCGGAAAATGCAAATCCTGCGGGCAATATCCACGGAGGAGACATTATGAAACTGATTGACACAGCCGGAGGCGTCGCCGCCACGCGTCACGCGCGGATGCATGTTGTTACCGCGTCCATCGACCGGTTGGATTTTCACTATCCTGTCTATGTAGGCGATTTATTGACCCTTAAAGCATCCGTGAACTATGTCGGCAACACATCCATGGAAGTCGGTGTTCGCGTGGAATCAGAAAACCTGATAACCGGTGAGAAACGCCATACCGGTTCCGCCTATTTGACTTTTGTGGCATTGGACGCCAATAAGCGGCCGATAAAACTACCGCCATTGATTCTGGAGACGGATGACGACCGGCATCGCAGCGTGGAAGCAGAAGAAAGAAAACAAATGCGCATGGCGGAAAAGAAGAAAGAAAAGAAGCACCATGAATCCAGCGTTTCATGCTAAAGCGATCACTCTTTCCTTTGACAAAAGCGCAATAGCTGTCTATATTAGGATCAAATAAAAAAGGGGGGCGTAACGGTTTCGACGGGGACATTTGAAGTTGTAGAAGCGTGCCGAGGTTCCTACAGGCCTCGTTAAACAGGTAGGAAACATATAATCGCAGAAAACTACGATTACGCTTTAGCAGCTTAAGCTGCTAACGTCGAACTTGGTTCTCCTGTTGGCTGAGCAAGACGTCATTTAGACAGGATACCCAAACTTCTTGCCTGGGGGAGGGCGGCGACAATTTACAGGATAGCGCGGGGCGATCCGGCCTTAGGGAGCAAACCAGCGTGAAGGTTCTAAAACGAAGGCTACGCACGTAGAAGCTCCAGCGGAAGGTTTTCGGACGCGGGTTCAATTCCCGCCGCCTCCACCAAGAAAGCTAAGTAATTACGGTTACTTAGCATTTTTTTGCCCATCAAAAAGCGTTACCAGTTCCTTACCAGTTTTGTTAATCGGTATTACTTTGGCGCTTTTTCGGTAAATGGATAGAATATCATCATCGTTGGCCTGTCCCATATATCGCTCAAACGCCTTGTTTGTTTTCGACATTGCCGCCTCTTTGATTTCTTCCGGCGAATGATAGCGTCTTAAAGCCCTTACTGATGAATGCCGTGTGCCGCCGTTGGTGGCGCCATAGAAGAGCCAAAAGCGGCGGAGGTGTCCCGCTGAGTTTTGGAGATTGGATAAAGATATCCCTTGCCGCAGGATTTTCAAAAAGCGGAGATTCCCC
>WRPE01000039.1 GCA_009773315.1 Syntrophaceae bacterium | reverse complement strand
GCAATTTTTTCGCTGCTGGAACAGTTTTATGCTTTCCCGCATGGCTATCATGAGCACGAAGCGAAATGCGCGGGGTGACTTTTTACAGGTTCATCAAAGTTGATTGTCGCCACTGTGGCAGTCCCATTGTTGTATGTTGGCACCGTCGTTTGTCGCAACGCCCGCTACATCCAGGCATCTGCCGCTGTGTTTGGCGACAATCTCATAGCTGCGCTGAGTGGACAGATTCGACACACCCACGGTCGCTTGAGACGTTTCATATTCGATGCGCTGAATATTGCCGATGTCGATGGCTTGCCTCTGTCCGTCCTTGAAGTGAATGATCATCCTGCTTTGCGCGAATACAAAGGGTTGCATCAGAAAAAACATCGTAGATAACAATAGACACATCCTGATTATTTTTCTCATTTTATGCCTCCTTTTCCTTGAGTTGAGTAGATTATTTTCATCCCTATATTGTCTTTACTTCGTATTCAGAATCGCATCGACCTTCTCCCTGCCGAACTGTTGTAGGTATTTTTCGATAACGGGCGCCATGGCATTGCGCCAGGCTTCCCTGTCTATGTTTTTCGTTACAACCATGCCTCCGGCCGCAAGTTCGGCAATCTGTTTCTCCTCGGCGTCTCGTCCCAGCTTACGTTCATACTGGGCCAGTTCCAGGGCAGTCTTGGTCATCATCTCCTGATCATCCTCGGGAATGGTTTGCCAGACCTTATGACCGGCAATCATGATGGCGGGAGAATAGATGTGCTGAGTCAGGGAAAGATATTTTTGCACGATGTTCAGTTTTGCCGAGTAGATGAGCGCAATGGGATTTTCCTGACCATCGATGGACTTGTCCTGAAGGGCCTTATAGAGTTCTCCCCATGGCATCGGCAAGGGATTTACGCCCACGGCCTTCCATGCGTCCATGTGGATTGCATTCTCCATGGTGCGTATGTTGAGACCCTTCGCGTCAGCCGGGGACTTGACGGCGTGCCTGCTGTTTGTCAAATTGCGGAAGCCGTTCTCCCAAAAGGACAGGGCCTTGAATTGTGCTGTTTCCAGGTCGGTCATCAGCTGGCGCCCCACAGGACCATCCAGGGCATTGTCGGCTTGTGCGTAGTTGCAAAACAGAAAGGGGATATCCAGAATTCCCATCGATGGGCTGAAACCAGCGAGCGTTCCCGTTGAGCCGACGTACAGGTCGATCTTGCCTTGCCGGACAGCCTCCAGCAGTTCCTTTTCCCCTCGTCCGAGTTTGCCATCAGGATAAACAATGATCTGGATACGTCCGCCACTACGTTCCCTGACGAGCTCGGCAAAGCGGTTTGCCCCCCTGCTGTAGGTGTGCGAAACAGGCGTCACGGTCGCCAATTTAAATTGGCCCCTGAATTCACTTCCGGGGCCCTTTTTGTCCGCCACCCTGCCGCAGCCGATCAAAACTGCGAGGGCGACAATGGCAACGATCAAAACACCGGTTTTATTATCCATGATCCCCTTCCTCCTTAGTTTTTCTCTGGGAAAAATAATTCATCGTTATTTCCTATCTGTTGAGTGTCCACCATGTGCTTGCACTCAACAGATAAGGTTTATAAACCCCGAAGGGGTTTCACGTCTATAGCTAATTGTGTCAAAATATGTGCGACCCCGATGGGGTCGTAGATTGTTTTTGGGTATGTATTTCTATAAACCTGTTATCCCTATGGGATAAAATGGATTTTTTAAGGAAGAGCATTTCGTCCCGTGGCCTGTTATTTGACTATTTCACGTGTTTTACTCTGCACCTTTGCCGTTCTTTGCCTTCACGTTTCACGAATGACGAACCACGCGCGACGCGCTCACGCCCAGTGCCAGGTGTAGCCTTTGTCGTTGTGATCGGCTTTCAGATAGCCGCGGGCGATAAAATCATTGACGGTGTTTTCCACCAAACGGGGCTCGCCGGATATGGCCTTCTTCATTTTCTCCACAAACATCTTTTGAGGTGAATCTTTATCTCCGTTCATTGTTGCGGGATCAATAAACCCTAATTTTTCTACCAGGTCCTGCTTGAGAATGGCGAAGGTAATATTCATCCGGTAATGGCCTTCCACGCGCATTTCATCATAAGGTTTGTTCTTGCCCGTTTTGTAATTGTCGAGTACTTTTTGCCAGAGGCTATTCATCTCGTTGTCATAGATGGCGACAAAATCGCGTATTTCCTGGGGTGTCAGCCCTGATGTGCGCACAATCGCGTCGTTGGCGTCATATTTGGACCAATCCCGTGTCAGAATTTCCAAATCATACTTTTCCGCTTTTTCGCAAAGCGTCGTGCCGGGAAAAGGCGCCAGATAGTGGTAGCCAAAGAGGATTTTCAGCGATTCGGCAAACGCGCCCGTCTGCCGGAGAGTTTCCTTCGACTCGCCCGGCAGGCCCACCATAAAAGAAGCGTGAGCCAGCATGCCCGATTGCTTGCACATTCCGACGGCCTCTGTCGCCTGTTGCAGGGTGATACCCTTGCGGACCCTTTTCAGCATTTCCGGAGAGCCCGATTCCACGCCAAAGCTGACGCTGTCGCAGCCCGTGGCAGCCATGGCGTCAAACATTTCCTGATTAACCGTATCGACGCGCGCAAAAGCGCTCCAGGCAAATTTCAAATTTCGTTCTTTGATGCCGTTGCAGATTTCTTTGACCCGGTTGGTATCGGATGCAAACAGATCATCGGCAATGTTGATGCGCTCGAACCCCAGACCGAGAATCTGTTCTATTTCATTGAGCACCAGTTGTGGATTGCGGCGGCGCACTTTTGCGCCAACCATTTTCCGCCCCAAGCAAAAGATGCAGCCGTGCGGACAGCCACGTCCCGTAATCATGCTGACCGGATAACCAAACGCCCGATAACGCGAGATGGGCAACAAACGCCGCGCGGGCAAAGGAATGCGGTCAACATCCACAATGAAATCTCTTCTGCCGTTGTTGATAATTTCGTCGCCGAGTCTGTAGGCTATACCCTGAATGCCGCTCCATTTATTTTTCTGCCGGATGAGTGGCGCGAACTCCACAATCGTATCATCCGCCTCCCCCATAAAGACCAGGTCTATTTCCGGATAACCGGACAGCGTCTCTTCCACGGTAAACGAGACATGCGGCCCACCCATCATCGTAAGAATGTCCGGATTGATATTTTTCACATCGCGCAAAATCCGTTGCGCGTCATAAAAATTCATCGTAACCGAACCCGCGCCCACGGCGTCCGGTTGAAAGTCGGCCAGTTGCAAGGCCAGTTTTTCTTTGTAATATCCGGAGATGATATAATCAAAAATACGCACGTCGCAACCTGCCGCTTCAAAAGCTGCGGCGACATAGGAGATGCCCAGTGGTGGTGAGGGAACTTCTTCCAAAGGATAAGGGGCGGCAATAATCGCAACGCGCATGTTCAATCTCCTTTACGCGGGAAAAGCATAGTTCGAAACCAACCGAACAGTGAATTTTTTTCCCGCATGATCCGTTCGACAGCATCAAAATATTCTCCCATTCTTTTCGGATCAGCCATCCACTGTGATCGGGATATGATCGGTCTGTCCATATCCAGATACTTGATGACAGAGGCGGGATTACCGGCGGCAATCGCATTGGCGGGAATATCCTTTGCCACGACTGACCCTGCCCCAATGACGGCATTTTCACCGATATGAACGCCTTTGCAAATCATGGCGCTGTCGCCGATCCATACATTCTTGTCGATGGTGACCGCTTCGGTGTTACCGATGGACGCACTGCGGTCATAAAGGTCATGCCAGTCCGCATCCGTAATACAGACATTCTGCGCCATCATGCAGTCGTCACCGATCGTTATGGCCGTGGCCGACATGATTCTTGTGCCCGGGCAGATCAGACAATGTCTCCCGATTTCAACTTTTCCTGATTTCCCGTTGGCCGTCCAGGATGTCAATCGAATTCGTTTTTCCATCGTGGCAATGAGCGTCGTGTAATCTCCTATCGAAATCTGCTCGCCGTATAAGATCAAACCCCAGGGTTTCATAAAAACCAGATTCTGGCCAAAATGCTCACATTGCGGGGCCAGAAAATGATTGGCATACCACTTTTCAAATTTATGGCTTAACCACTTGAGATAATATGGACGATGATCCTTCTTCAATGTTTTTCTTGCCAGTAGCGATGATTAAATATTTTTGCAGCCGGTGTGATTCCGTTTAAGGCGTCCCAGGCCATGAGAACCGCCGCCGCCGTCCAACCGGTTTTTTCTTCCGGCCAGATCACGTTGTCGGGAAACGTCACGCCCATCCAGTAAGAACCGTCGGGATAGCGTTTATCGACTAGCCAGCTGAAAATTGTTTTGGCGCGGGTATCCTCTTCGATCGCGGCCAGCGTCAGAATAAACTCCGATGTTTCGGCCATCGTAACCCAGGGACGGTCGCTCACGCAACGCACCCCCCAGTCGGGTACCACAAATTTATCCCAGAGATGATCGATCCTTTTTTTGGCCTCGTCGCCGCTCACGGCGCCGCACAGAATCGGATAATACCAGTCCATCGAAAAACGCGACTTGATCATATTAAAAAGATCGGGCCTGTTGCGAATGGTCGCGCCGAGAAGCTCTTTGGCCTTCTGCCAACCGGGTCGTTTGATCCCCAGCACTCCGGCAATAGCCAGCGCACACTTGATACTCATATAAATCGAACTGCACCCGGTCAAAAGCGCCATCTTGTCTATGACGCCTTCCCGGTTTCTGGCCCAGTAAATTTCGCCGTCCGGCGCTTGCATGTTGATTGCGTATTGGATGCCGCGCATCACCGACGGCCACATGGTTTTGAGAAAATCCACATCGCCCGTGATTAAATAGTGATGATAAACGCCCACGGCGATATAGGCGGCGAAATTTGTTTCTTTTGTCGAATTGATAATAACCCCGTCTTTGGTTTCCGACCACCAGCTGCCGTCAGCGAGCTGTGTTGAAACAAGCCACCGATAAGC
Source organism: Syntrophaceae bacterium (assembly GCA_009773315.1). Lineage (GTDB taxonomy): Bacteria > Desulfobacterota > Syntrophia > Syntrophales > Smithellaceae > UBA8904. Next base: position 23,597 of record WRPE01000039.1, on the reverse strand, counting down.
GCGTTCGGCCTGGTCGAGAAATCCGGCAATGCTCAAACCCATGGCGCTTTCGACATGATCCCAGGGATCTGTCTTGCCGCCGACCGACCAGGGAATCTCACCATTGTCTTTTTGCATGGCGGCGATAAACTCGGCGGCTTTCTCTACATCGATGGGTTTGACCGCTTCGCTCAACGATACATTCAATTTCATAGGCTTAACCTTTTTTCAGATAAAATACGATGCTCTTGCCGATCAGCGGATTCAAAAATTCTTCCAGCACCCGCACTGCTTTAGGTTTGCTCATCATATCCCATTCCAGAAATTTTTTATAGAATCGAATAAGGGTATTTTTTTCATTCTTTGACCCTACCAGGCATTTGAGCCACCAGTAAGGCGCGTGCAGCGCATGTTTGTAATTGATTTTCCAGCAGGTGATCCCCTGCCGGTCCAGCATCTTGCGCAGTTGTTTCTTCTTATAAATGCGGATATGTCCACCCTCATTGCTATGGTACTCCGAAGAAATCAACCAGCAGATTCTTTCAGAAAAATAGCGTGGTACGCTGACGACTAAATGCCCCTGCGGTTTGAGCACGCGAACCAGTTCGGAAAGCGCTTTTTCATGTTCGGGAATATGCTCGAGGACTTCCGAACAGATTACGCAATCGAATGCCGCGTCGTCAAAAGGAAGAGCGTTGATGTCGGCCGTCTCGACCCGGTAATCGTAAGAAAGAGCGTCAGGCATATTTTTCAGACTAATCAGCGCGTCTGCCGCATCTTGCGCGTTACGGTCAATGCCGACAAGTTTCAAGCCCGGCAGTTTGGCCAGAGCGCGCAGATGCCTGCCGCTGCCGCATCCGGCGTCCAAAACATGAGAGCCCGGTTTTAGCTTCAGTTCATGAAAATCGACGGTGACCATTCATTGCCTCACGATAGACTTCGACCACTTCTTCGGCAGCTTTCTTCCAGCTGAAAACCGAATTGACGCGCGCCAGACCCGCTTGCGCGTATTTTTCCCTGTCTTCAGGAACATTCAACAAATGCGTAATGGCCTTCGCCAGCGCTTTCGCGTCGGCGGGCGGAACGATCATTCCCGCGTCTCCCACCACTTCCGGCAGAGCGCCTCCGGATGTGGAAATCAGCGGCACGCCGCAGGCCATCGCCTCGGCGGCGGGAATGCCAAACCCTTCATAAAGCGACGGCACAACGGCAATCGTAGATTTGGCGTAGTAATCGGCAAATTCTTCATTGTCAATGCGTCCGGTAAAATGCACAATGTCGGAAACGCCCAGTTTGGCCACCAGGTTTTCAATGATGCCGTCTTTCTTGGGCTGACCGATAACGGTCAATTTGATCGGCTGCTTGGTCCGAATCTGGGCTACCGCCTCCAGAAGGAAATTGAGACCTTTTAAAGGCGTATCGGCGCTGTTGGTGACGATCAGAGAATTTTCCGGCCTCGGGCCGTTTTGCTTGGGATAAAAATATTCGTTGTTGATGCCGTTATGCACGACGCGAAATTTATTTTCGTCCAGGGAGAATTCTTTGGCGATGTCTTTTTTGGTGAATTCCGACACGGTGATGATATGGGAAAAGTTTTGCGCCACTTTTAACTGCATATTGATGAACGAGTACCAGCGATGAACACGGAATTTCTGGCGGAGCGTCTTAGCCACTTTATAATCTTCCTGTCGGTCCACCGTGATGGGATGGTGAATCGTGGCAAGGGTCGGCATGATTTTTTGCGCGAGCCTTCCGATCCCATAGGACAGGCATTGATTATCGTGAACAATGTCGTAGTCGTTTTTGTGTTTTTTCAGATAGGCGTAAACCCGTTCGCCAAAAGTATAAGGCTCCGGGAAACTGCCCGCACAGACATTCAAAAACTCATACATATTAAGCGGATTGGTCAGATCACTTATTTTCTCCGGACGGAAAAGATGATCCGGATGATAGAGATCAAGACTGGGCAATTTAATCAGGCGGACATTATTGTCCAAATGGGGATACGGAGGTCCGGAGATGACATCCACCCGATGTCCATCGTCAGATAATGCCTTGCTTAAATGTTTTATGTAAACACCCTGCCCGCCACAGGTAGGATTTCCCCGATACGTCAGCAGGCAAATATTCAACAGCTTTGAACCAGAACTACGCTTCACACACAGACCCTCTGCACCAACGTTTGAGAATTCTCAAACATGGCGGCAATTTCTTCGTCGGACAATCCTGCTCCTCTTGCAATATTTGTTGCCATTTTAATGCCGACATAATCCCCCGGCGCATGAGCGTCGTTATTGAGCACCAGTTGCGCGTTATATTTTCTGGCCATTTGAGCGACATGGCCGTTACTAAAGCTATGACCTCTGCGGGTCGTCATTTCGAGAAAGACACCTTTTTTTGCAGCAAGGCAAACCGCTTCTTCAGTGATCAGACCGGGATGGGCAAGAATATCAATACCCGCATGAATGGCAGCCAGATTGGTGCCGGCCGGTACAGGTTCCGTCAGGGTTTCACCATGGACAATAACAATTTTTGCCCCTAATTTTCTGGCTTCAGAAGCGAGTGAGGCAATATCGGAAGGATCAACATGCGTTAACTCCAGCCCCGGTAAAACCCGAATTTTACCCTTTTCCGTTATCTTTGCACAAACCTTGATCATTCTGGGAAGAATGAAATCGATATTGGAGTAATCGGCGTGATCCGTAATGGCTATCGTCTTGTATCCGGCGGCATAGGCCCGCTGGGCCGACTCGGACGGAATCAGTTCACCGTCGCTGAAAATTGAATGTGTGTGCAGATCAATCATTTCAAACATTTAGTATCGGAATTTATGAATCTTTAAAACTTGTAGCCACTTAGCAAATTTTGAACCGGTAGTCAATAAAGAACGCGAACGAAGGATATAAATAAAGAACGGGCGTTCTTCGACCTGATCCGGATTTTTCAAATGCGTCTTTCAAATGCAATCTTTTCTTCCTTTTGCCAGTGCTTTGCCGGTGACAACAAATTCAAATTCAACCGCTCTTTATATTCTTTATCTGTTTGTTTTCCCTTGACTTCAGTAATGTGATGCTGTTACTTTCCTCCCGCTTGTCTGATCGAAAAAGATAGTTGCATGAATCAGTTTGCCGAATAAAATTATACAAGGAGAGCTCTTTATGGAAATGAAGAAGGTTTGTGTTTTGGGTGCCGGCTTAATGGGTAACGGCATTGCGCAGGTTTGTGCTCAGGCCGGTTACGAAGTTACTTTGCGCGATATCGAACAAAAATTTGTTGATGGCGGCATGAACACGATTAAAAAGAATCTTGGACGTGACGTTGAAAAAGGAAAGATGACGCCCGATCAAATGAACACAATTCTTTCCCGGATCAAGCCAATGCTGGATTTAAAGGAAGCGGCCACCGGGGCGGACATTGTTGTCGAAGTGGTGATCGAAGTCATGGACGTCAAGAAAAAAGTGTATGCCGAACTTGAAGAAATTGTCCCCAAACATTGTTTATTTTTCACGAATACATCGGGGCTGAGTATTACGGAAATGGCGGCTGTAACCGGCAGGCCGGATCGCTTTATCGGCACACATTTCTTCAATCCCGTTCCGGTAATGCGCCTGCTGGAAATTATCCGCGGACATCAAACGTCCGACGAAACGCTGGAAACGGCCCGCGAGTGGGGCAGAAAAATCGGCAAAGACGTCATCATTGTCAAAGAAGCCCCGGCATTTGTCGTCAACAGAATTCTCTGCACGATGCTCAATGAGGCTTTCTTTGTTCTGGATGAGGGCCTGGCCTCGGCTGAGGATATTGATAAAGGGATGGTTCTGGGATGCAACCACCCGATCGGCCCGCTGGCGCTGGCCGATCTTGTCGGCAATGAAACATTATTACGCGTTGTCGAGGGATTACACCGGGAACTGGGCGATAAATATAGGCCCGCGCCTATTTTAAGAAAGCTTGTACGCGCCGGAAATTTCGGACGTAAAACAGGCAAAGGCGTTTATGATTACAACAAACAATAATTTTATATGCAGATGGGTCTTTCCAATGCGTCTCGCAGTCTAAACATTGATGAAAAGGAGAAATAGATATGGATTTCGAACTAACAGAAGAGATGAAAATGCTGAAGGAAATGGCTTATAAATTTGCCGTGGCGGAGGTTAAGCCGGTATCCCAAGAATGCGATGAACATGAAAAATACATGCCGGAAACTCGAATAAAGGCAGCCCAAAACGGTTTGGTCGGCGCATGGATTCCGGAAGAATACGGCGGGTCCGGCGCCGGAATCTTAGGCAATACCATCATCACGGAAGAAATATCCAAAGTGGACATGGGCATCGGCCTGAATATTGTTGCATCGGGTTTTGGCTGCGAATCCATTCTCAACTACGGCACGGAAGAACAGAAAAAGACGTATCTACCGCCTGTTTGCGAAGGCGTGCAAGTCTGCGCCGGCGCCTATACAGAGCCGAATGCCGGGACGGATGTCTCCGGTTACAAAACCCGGGCTGTAAAAGACGGTAAAGACTATGTGATCAACGGCAATAAAATGTTTATCACCAACGGCACCGTTTGCGATTTCATGGTCGCCCAGTGCATCACCAACCCGGAAGAAAAAAAGCATAACAGCTTCAGTCTGATTATCATTCCGGCTACCACCAAGGGCGTGACACGCAATAAACTGCACGGAAAAATGGGCATCCGCGCCAGCGATACTGCGGAAATCGCGCTGGAAGACGTGCGGGTTCCTCAATCCAATCTGGTCGGTAAAGAGGGCCATGGCTTCCGCCAGCTTATGCACTTTTTCGATATCACCCGCGTGATGGTTTCTGGCCAGGCGCTGGGATTGTCGGAAGCCTGTCTGGAAACCAGCATTAAATATGTCAAAGAAAGAACAGCCTTCGGCGCACCATTAGGATCATATCAACTTACACAGATGAAGCTGACCGAAATGGCAATTCGCATTGAAGCACTGCGCGGCCTCGTTTACAAAGCAGCCTGGCTCATCGATCAGGGGAAACCCGATTATACCTTGGCCGCGATGGCTAAATTCTATGGCGGACAAACCGCCGTCTTTTGCGCCAATTACGCCGTGGAACTACACGGCGGCTATGGCTACATTGAGGAATATCCCGTGCAGAAATGGTATCGGGATGCGAAAATTCTGGAGCTTTACGAAGGCACCAAAGAAGCCGAAATCATGACGATCGGCAGGGCATTGCAAACAAGGTAATAAAAAGTGGGGAATGGTTCTTAAGTCCGGTAAATACAGAATAGAACCGTTCCCTGCTGCATTGTCAAAGTCTGGGGTCTTTTTTATAACAGTGCTACACACCGACCCCGATGGCAGACGCCAAGGGCACAGCGTGGGGAAAAATGCACCCTACTTTTTTAAGTCTCATAGACCGAGCGCTTCGGAGAACTTTTGTTTCTGTTTTTCTATCGCTTTTTGTCCCTGCTCAAGTGTTGCCATGATGTCTTTTTTGGCTTTGTCCGTCAGGTCCGTGCCTTGATCTGCAATATCTGACGCTTTTCCCTTTAAATCATTTATGAAGTCGTTTACATCGTCAAGGGTGTCCTCGATTAAATCAGTCGTGCTATTTTTTGCACGACGCGCTACCCTTATAATATCCTTCCGCGTCTTGCGTCCCGACTTGGGTGCATACAGAAGCGCAATAGCGGCGCCTATCAATCCACCTATTAAAATAGCGCCGCCGATCTTTGTCGTATCGTCATTCATAATATCCTCCTTATGTTATGTTTCGATTTATATATCTAATTTCCTATGAATACAGTCTTGCCGAATATCGTCATGCGAAGCACACATCCTGATGGATGGGCGACGGAATGAATTCCGCCGCCCTTACAGATATAAATACTTTTTTGCCGCGTGTCCTATTTGGCGCGGCAGGAATCGCTGATCGTAAAAAGTCTATTCAGGCTTATACTTAAACGATATTCTTAATTTCGCCCGATACTCCACAACTTTCCCTTTTTCCACTCGCATATCGAGTTCTTTTACTTCAGCAATCCTTATTTCGTCCAAGCTTTTTGCTGTGACCTCAACAGCTTTTTTAGCAGCATCTTCCCATGATTTGTCACTGCTTCCGATAATTTCGATAACTTTATAAACGCTACTCATAATTTTTTGCCTTTCTTTTAATTTGGTTAATAATTTTAATATTACTCTTTGCCTAAGAGAAGGCTAACACTTTTCAATTCATAGGGGCTATCCTCTTGGTGAGGATATCCCCCCGATATCCAGCGGCTACTTATTATCTGGTGCTGCTGGTGCTGCTGGTTCTCCAGGTACTCCAGGCGCTCCAGGTGCTCCAGGTGCTGCTGGTGCTGCTGGTGCGCCAGGTGCTCCAGGTGCTCCAGGCGCTCCAGGCGCTCCAGATACTCCAGGCGCTCCCTTCTCTGGCGATGGCGTTGATTGATTACAGCCAATCAACGTAAACGACGCAAGAAACATTAAAGCTACAAATAACACCACTAATTTCTTCATATAATTTCACCCCTTTCTTTTTTAAAAAACTTTGCTTTTTTCTTCAATATAATGTGAAAAGTGATATCTACCCTCGTCTACTCCACCAATAACCGCCGCCTCCGCCAAACACCAGGAACAACACGACAACCAGAATAATAATTCCTGTAGTACTCATGGTAAATTCCTCCATTTAAATTGCTGAACTTCTGTTTCTGTTTCTTTCATTGACCGCGTCTTTGCCTTGACCTTAGGTTTATTACCTTTCTTGGTATATGATACGCTACTTCATCACTAGACTCCCCAAATCTTCTTAACTTGGCCGACCTTTTCCTGAACTTTTCCGGCTATTTTTTCACCCGTGCCTTCGGTTTCCAAATTTACGTTATCGCTAAGTTTTCCTGCGACCTCCTTAATCTTACCCTTCACTTCGTGAAACGTGCCTTCCGCCTAATCCTTCGTACTTGATTTCATGATCTTCTCCTTATTTTACTTTGCAGAAACCTCAGCGCCAGATCTTGTCTGGCGGTCGCCATATTTTTTCTGCTGGCTTAGAAAAAACGACGCAAAGAAACCTTTTTCTTTCGGTTTTTCGCGAATATCTGCTATGATTTCATACCCCACCGCCCCCAGAACATCCATGGACTCAACAAGAATTATTGCTTCGCACAGGGAGCAATTATAGTGAAGCCTGCCGGAGAAAGAGTTGTGCCCCTTATACATGAAGCAACGGGAATTCGGCATGTCATCCGTTTTTCCATCAACAAGAATGCCCTGATTCTCAAGGGTCCCGATATAACCACAGTTAATACATTTGATGCCGGCCATAAATACTCCTTTCGCAGCTAATCTTCAGTCATCCAAACTCATCTATTACTTTTGAGCAAATTCGGATGTGTTCCGATATACGCCCTTCCATTGGACGAATGCATAAAAATTACTTAATAAATGCAAATAGTCGGCCAATAGCCGAACGAAAGTAATAATATTGGATTATCCTTTAATAACATGATGTTTGATTAAGAAAATAGATCAGCAGCAAAACATGAAATGATTCCCTTGCCCTCAACATGCGGTGGAACCTCAACCTGTTGAGGGATACTTTGAAGACACCGGTCAATTGATTATGCTATTTTTTTAACCATGACTCATTCGATATTATTTGCAATGAATTCCCTTTTTATGGGAAACGCGGTCTTGTGTGTCAAGAATATCTTAGACAGAAAATCTGAGGTGTCGTACTGGTCTTTATTGTCGGACATGAGTAGTATTAGATTGCTGGTGGAAATCATTCCTTGATCACTTCTCTGGCGATGACGATGCGCTGAATTTCCGATGTGCCTTCATAGATGGTTGTGGCGCGCGCGTCCCTGTATAAGCGCTCGACTTTATAGTGCTTTGTATAGCCATATCCGCCATGAACCTGAAGCGCCATGTAGGCGCTCGAATTGGCAGTTTCCGAGGCGAACAACTTGGCCATCGATGCTTCTTTCGTAAACTTCAACCCCCTGTCCTTGCGGTCAGCCGCCGCCAGGGTCAGCCAGGAAGCGGCTTCGATCTTTGTCGCGGCATCTGCAATCATAAACCGGATAGCTTGGAACGAACTGACGGACTTTCCGAACTGACGCCTTTGTTTGGTGTAGGAAGTAGCTTCATCCAGGCAAGCCCGCGCAATGCCTACGGACTGGGATGCAATGCCGATTCTCCCGCTGTCCAGCGCGAGCATGGCCACCTTAAATCCTTCGCCGGGGTTTCCGAGCATGTTTTTTGCGGGAATTTCACAGTCTTCAAAAACAAGTTCAACCGTATTGGACGCTCTCAGCCCGAGTTTTTCTTCTTTTGTTCCGATGGTAAAGCCGGGCGCGTCCTTTTCTATGATAAAAGCGGACAGTCCCCTTGTCCCCTTCTCCTGGCCGGTTCTGGCGATAAGATTGATGACATCGGCATACCGGCCATGCGTAATAAAAACCTTTGTTCCGTTGATAATATATTTGTCTTTTTTGAGTTCAGCCGTGGTCGTCATAGAGCCGGGGTCAGAACCGGCGCCTGGCTCCGTCAGCGCAAAAGCGCCCAGAAGCGACCCTTCGGCAAGTCCTACCAGCCATTTTTCTTTCTGCTCTTTGTTGCCGAATTTAAGAAGCGGCTCGGTGGACAGGTTGGCAACTGACATGGTGACTGCGCTTGAAGCACACGCGTAGGCTATCTCCTGCAGAGCCATTGAATACGCCACCGCACCGGCACCCGATCCTCCCAGCGCAGGCGGAACCATCATGCCGAGTAGGCCAAGCTCGCCCATCTTTTTTATGGCATCCATTGGAAAGAGGCCTTGTCTGTCCCATTCGGCCGCCATCGGTTCCAGCTCCTTTTTGGCAAAGTCTCTGGCCATGAGTCTGATCATTTCCTGTTCGCTTGAGATTTCAAATGCCATCGTTACGCCCTTAAGGAATATACAGAACAACGAGCAGTTCTGCTTTTTCGTCGGAAGGATTGCTTAAAGCGTGATGCAGGGCCGAATTAAAATGGATGCAATCACCTGGTTCCAGAAGACTGGTGTTTTTGCCCACCACAATCGAAAGCTTTCCTTTTAATACATAGATAAATTCCTCGCCCTCATGGTGGTATTCAACGCCTTCATGAACTGTATTGGGTTCGATGGTGACGCGATACGCGCCAAGATGCTTATCGGATCCTGATTTGGTGAGTTGCGTATAGGCATATGATCCCGCTCGCTTTTTCTGGCTTTTCGCCCTTGATGAGACTTTTCTGTTTTCGTCACCATCCAGTGTTTCAACATCAATCTTCAGGGTTCGGCTTAACTGTAAAACAAGCGCCACCGGAGGCGTGGTTTCATCTTTTTCAACCTTTTCCAGGAGGTCGGCAGGATATCCAGTTTCATGAGCCAGTTCTTTGATGCTCAATTTCCTGTCCTCACGATACGCCTTGATACTCTGGCCAAATGATTTCTTTTTATCTTTTGCTTTTGCCATAATTATTTTCCCGAAAATTGATGTTCTCCTGATTTCGACATACGGTGACGATCACATCCCGCTGATAAACAATACATAATCATTTTGAGAGGTCAAGGCAAATGATTGTCCTGTGTAGGAAGCAAATGATTGCCCTGTTGCCCTCGACCAGGGTGGATACGCTGGATATCCCCCGGACGCCCGTACCCACTATGCCAATTGCCTGGCAACCACCTCGATTAATATTTTTTGCGCTTGGGCGAGTTTTTTGTATTTGGACTTGATCTTGACCAGATTGCCGGACAGAATCGCCTTGAGGAGGTCACCTTCGATCTCGGCCACGTCGATCCGACGATAATAGTCCATCGTTTCCTTCAAATGCGCCAGAACGATCTTTCCGGTCAGAAGAGGATGGTTGTTGGTGATGTTGGCGTCTTGGAATCTTGTCCCATGCTCAAGCTCCACTTCCAGTCCCATGCGGAAATCGTCCAGAGGAATTTTCATTTTTTCCACATTAACAATCTTGAGAATTTTAGCGGCTTCCTTGACCGACACAACGGCCGTTTTCCGTTTGGACCAATTGGCCAGCCCGACCTCCTTACATACACGCGCTACTTCCTTAGTCGTCACATATTCCGGCAGTTTCATGTTTTACTCCTTTATGATCATTTGTATCAGGTTAAATAGTTTGTATGGGCACAGCATTCCTCGAATGCTTGATATTTTATACCATAAATATTCGGCAATTAAAACAATGTTTGTTCATGGAATAATTAAGTTGACAATATCCATGAGGAATACTATCCATCCCAATATTAAATATGAATAATACATTTAAGGAGTGAATATATGAACAAAAGATTAGAAAATAAAGTGGCGGTGATTACCGGTGGAACCAGCGGCATCGGTGAAGCAACGGCCGAAGTCTTCGCCGCCCACGGCGCGAAAGTAATCATCGCCGGAAGATCGGAACAAAAAGGCGCGGAAATCGCCAAGCGACTAGGCGTGAATGTCGTCTATCAGCGCACGGATGTCATGGTCGAATCGGACATTAAAGCGGTGATCGATCTGGCTGTTTCCCGTTTTGGCAGACTGGACTGCCTGTTTAACAACGCGGGCGGCAAGGATCGCGGCACATTGGAAACGGTGACGCCGGAAGATTTTAGCTACAGCATGAACCTGCTTCTGGGCTCAGTCGTCTTCGGCATGAAGCATGCCGCTCCCGTCATGAAGGCACAGGGCGCAGGCTGTATCATCAATAACTCCAGTGTAGCGGCCATCCGCATGAACCAGGGCGGATACCTTTATACGGCAGCCAAAGCCGCGGTCACCCACATTACCCGTTTAGCCGGAACGCAGCTTGGCCCGCATGGTATCCGCGTCAACAGCATTTCACCCGGCGCGATTGCCACACCGATTTTCTGGGGAGGCTCCCAGACTGCCAACACGCTGTCAGCGGAACAAAACGCGCGCAAAATGGAAAAACTGAAAATGAGTCTGGCCAAGGCCACGCCGCTGCCCAGGTCGGGTTTAGATAAAGACATCGCCTATGGTGCACTTTTCCTGGCGTCCGATGAAGGCAGCTTTGTCAATTGCCATGATCTGGTGGTGGATGGGGGAAGGACATCATTATTCCGCGAAGGAGCGCAATAGAAACAAAGACACCGCTTCACGGTTGTGAAGCGGTGTCTTTGTTCACCAATTTAACCTTCAGCCTTCAGCCTTTTGTATCGTCTTTACATCTTACGCAATTCTTTCTTCAGGATTTTCCCCACCAGCGTTTTGGGCATCGCAGCCAGGATAACCACCTCTTTAGGGATGAAGAATTTCGTCAATTTTGCTTTACAGTGCTCCACCATATCTTCGGGCGCTGCCGAGAATCCCGGTTTAAGGGTGACAAAAGCCTTAATGTCTTCCCCGTAAACCTTGTCTTTGATGCCGATGACGGACGCCTCGGCCACAGCGGGATGGGTGTAGAGAATTTCTTCAATAACACGCGGCGAAATGTTTTCGCCGCCCTTGATGATGATGTCTTTCTTGCGATCGGTGATGTAGAAGTACCCGTCCGAATCCACATAGCCGATATCGCCGGTATGCAGCCAGCCGTTGCGGATCGTTTCCGCCGTGGCCTCGGGCATGTTCCAGTAACCCTTCATGACCATCGGGCCGCGCAAAACAAGTTCCCCTTCCTGACCCTGCGTCACCTCTTTGTCATCGTTATCGAATACCCTCATCTCCATGCCCTTCATGGGTCTGCCGATGGAACCGGGTTTGATGATGGCTTGAGCGACATTGGTCGCGTTGTTCGCCCCTGCTTCAGTCAAACCCCAGCCTTCAGCAATTTTCATCCCGAATTTATCCTTAAACTGCTTCCAGGTGTCCAGTGAAAGAGGCGCCGAGCCGCATACCCAGTATTTGACGGAGCTGATGTTGTATTTTGCGTAATCCGGAAACATGAGCATGTAAACCAACATTGTGGGAACGATGGGCACGGACTGGACTTTGTACTTATCGATATTGGCAAAGAGCTGTTCCAGATTAAATTGCCGCATAATGATAACTTTGCCGTGCAATCGTAGAAACGAACCATTCATCATGGCAACACCAAAGGAATGGCAAAGCGGCAAAACGGCCAGTGAGACCAGATCCAGGGGAAGATTGGTCGACTCTTGCTGCATTCGCGCGGAGTAAGCCAGTCCTGCGTGGGTCAACATCACCCCTTTAGGCGTGCCGGTCGTACCCGAGGTATAAATCATTGTGGCGACGTCATCGTCTGCGGTTTCTGCAATTCCCAGGTCATCCGAACTGCCGTCAACAAGCTTCTGAAAGTTATAGGTCTCTTCCTGCTCTTTGTCAGAAACTATGATAATATTCTTTACGGTGGCGGATTTTGATTGCGCGATCTTGACTTTATCAAGATACTCCGGCGAAGTAATAACCGTATGGACGCCGCTGTCACGGTAGATGTAATTGATTTCTTCCTGACCAACCAGATAATTGATCGGAACAGCGATCGCGCCAATTTTCCAGATCGCCTGAAACGCCTGAAGCACTTCCGGACAGTTCGGCATCTGCATAATGACCCGGTCGCCTTTGGAAACGCCCAGTTTCCTGAGCGCATGACCAAATTTTCTGGCGGCGCGGTCCATCTGTACGTTGGTGATTTCCTGTCCTTCAAAAATATTACTGACGTGCTCGCCTACAGCCAAATTCTTTAAAGCCAGTTCCGCTATGTTCATTCTGAAGCCTCCTTAAATTACAAACTAAAAATAGTTTCATAGATAGTTGATCCTGTTAAGTCCTGAAACACCAACACCACCTGGTTTTTGAATGATCGATCAATAACGTCAATGAGTGTCAAGCGCAACGGATATTTCGATGACGAGACCTTCTGCGTAAAGAAAGAATCCAAAAAAAGCCGCTTCATTGTAAAATGAGGCGGCTCTTTTTTATTAAATGATAACAAAACATAAACTTATTTAACTGCGTCCTTCAAACCCTTGCCGGCTTTGAATACCGGAACTTTCTTGGCGGCGATTTTGATGGCCTCACCTGTCTGGGGGTTCCTACCTTTGCGGGCCTTTCTCTTGCTTACGGAGAAGGTGCCGAATCCCACCAGCGTTACGCTGTCTCCTTTTTTGAGTGCTTTCTGGATTGCCGCCAATGTAGCACTAACAGCCGCATCCGCCTCTTTCTTGGTGCATGTTGCCTTTGCTACTTCTTCGATTAACTCTGCTCTGTTCATTGGACACCCCTTTTAAAGTTTTATTTTGGAAAACACTTTATTAAAAATATCTCTAATTTAAAAAAAAATCCATCTTTTTATGATCAATTAGCGCAATTTTTGTTTAGATGCCTGTTTTTTATACTGCTTCGCGCCAAATATCAAATCCTGTTTTTTAATAAATACTTCCGTATCCGGTGGCACGGAGTGCGTGAGCCAGACGTTTCCACCAATAACCGACCTGGCTCCGACGACCGTATCCCCTCCCAAAATGGTGGCATTGGCGTAAATAATCGCATCATCTTCAATCGATGGATGGCGTTTCTTGGATCTCAACCGTTTGCATTCTGCTTTGGACAAAGACAGAGCCCCCAGTGTAACTCCCTGATAGACACGCACGCGGTTGCCGATCGTGCATGTTTCTCCAATCACAACGCCTGTGCCGTGATCAATAAAAAAACTCTCGCCGATGTGCGCTCCCGGATGAATATCAATGCCGGTAAGGCTGTGAGCATGTTCCGTCATAATCCGCGGCATGAGCGGAATATGTTGGTGATAGAGCTCATGTGCGATCCGGTAAACCATGATCGCCCAGATACCCGGATAGCTGAAGATGATTTCATCATAGCCTTTGGCCGCCGGATCGCCGTCGAAGGCGGCGCGGATATCCTTAGCCAGCATTATGCGTAATTGAGGCAGTTCCCGGAGGAATTCCACCGCAAGCTTTTGCCCCAATGGTTCGCAATGTACACACGGTTGGTTCTGGCGGATACAGTCATGCCGGATGGCCACAATCACCTGTTCGGAAAGGATTTCGTAAAGAGCGGTCACCTGTTGGCCAAGATAATATTCAAGATTGGTTGAATCCAGACGGGTGCGAATAAAATATCCGGGATATAAAATCAACGCCAACCGGCGCAGGATATCGATTATCGCTTCCCGATGCGGAATCGGTTCGGCGCTGACGTGATCAAAGCATCCTTCCCTGCTGCATGTGCATGAGGCGACAAGCTCATCAACAATAGCCGGCACTTCGTCACGGTAATTTTTCGCCGATTTGATTTCACTTTTGCATTTATTGCCGTTGGATTTGGTACGTTTCATTAGACCTTTTTACCCCTTTTCATATGAACTGTAGGGAACGGACTTGCCACCCGCATATCCTAAAGGTCACACGTGGGTGGTCGCAACCGTTCCCTACTCCTATTTACTATCCACCATTCAATGCTTACTGCAGGCCTGCTCCTTCGCATTCCAGAATGGCGACATGCCTCGCAGCCGGTCGATGATCGCCGGCATTTTTTCAATAACAAAGTCCACTTCCTCTTCCGTATTATTCACGCTCAGACTGAAACGAATCGAGCCGTGGGCCATCGTAAAAGGTACTCCCATTGCACGCAGGACATGCGATGGCTGCAGTGACCCGGAGGTACAGGCCGAACCGGATGAAGCGCAAATGCCCAGCTCATTCATCAGAAGCAGTATCGCTTCGCCTTCTACATATTCAAAGCTGATATTCGTGGTATTGGGCAGTCGATTTCCGATATCACCATTAATGCGGCTTTGCGTAATCCTCTTTAAAAGTTCGCACTCCAGTTTATCCCGCAGACGCTTGACATACGTATTTTCCTTTTCCATGTTTCTTGCCGCCAGTTCACAGGCCTTGCCCAATCCTATAATGCTGGGGGTATTTTCCGTGCCGCCGCGCCGCTCCTTTTCCTGATGGCCACCAATCAGAAAAGGCGAAAATTTTGTGCCGCGCCTGACATACAGGACACCGATGCCCTTGGGTGCATGCAGCTTGTGGCCGGAAATAGACAGCATATCAATGATATTGTTTTTCATATTGATGGGAATTTTTCCGGTCGCCTGCACCGCATCGGTATGGAAGAGAACGCCCTTTTCGTGTGCCATCCTTGCTGCTTCTTCCACTGGGAAAATAACACCGGTTTCATTGTTGCCCCACATCAGGCTGACAATAGCGGTATCGGGCGTCATACTTTTTTCCAGATTTTCCAGATCAAGGATGCCATTTTTATCCACAGACAGTTCGGTAATTTTATACCCCTGCGTACTCAAATGCGAACAAAGGGTGCGAATAGCCGGATGCTCCACACGGCTGATCACGATATGCTTTTTATCAGACCTTGTAATCAGGGCTGATCGAATCGCGGAGTTGTCGCTTTCGGTTCCACAACTGGTGAAAACAATTTCTTCCGGCAATGCGCCCAGAAGCGACGCGACCTGCTCGCGCGCCTGACGAATTTTCTGGCCGACCTGACCACCGAATGTATGCATACTGGAAGGGTTGCCATAAAGATCACGGAAATAAGGCATCATGATGTCCAGCACTTCCTCGGCCACCTGCGTTGTGGCATTATTATCGAGATAAATCGTTTTCATTTGGCTGCCTCCTCAACGGTTATGTCCGGCGAAACAAGTTCCTTGAGCCTGTATTCCACAAAATTCTTCAGGGTGATATCCGAAGCTTTACAGGTCGCACACGCGCCGCGCGTCGCTACAATCACACGATTGCCGATGATATCGATAATCTCTATATCACCGCCGTCTTGTTTCAGCGATGGCCGGATTTCCCGCTCGATTGTTTCTTCGATCAGCCGTATTTTCTGAATATTGGTGAGTTTCGGCTTGGAATCCATTTTCGGTTCCGCTTTTACGTGGTCGATAATTTGGGCAATAGCATCATGACATCCACCGCAGCCTCCGCCGGCCTTGGTATAATTGGTCACATCTTCCACGGTGGACAGATTATTTTCACGAATAGCTCGCTCGATTTCTTTATCCGTGACACCAAAGCATTCACAAATAATCTTTGCGCCTTCTTCCAGGGCAGGAGCGCCTCTATAATTTTCTACCGCTTTTTCCAGCGCCTGTTTGCCCATCACCGAACAGTGCATTTTTTCATCGGGCAAACCACCCAGGTACTGGGCAATATCCTGATTGCTGACTTTAAGCGCTTCGTCAACGGTCATCCCCTTGATGATTTCGGTCAGCGCCGAAGACGACGCAATAGCACTAGCACAACCAAATGTCTTAAATTTGGCGTCTTTGATCCGTTTGTTTTCATCGAGCTTGAATGCTAGCTTCAACGCGTCGCCGCAGGCCAGGGAGCCAACTTCCGCGATACCATCCGGATTTTCAATTTCACCCACATTATGCGGATTGAGAAAATGCTCTTTGACCTTATCCGTGTATTCCCACATAAACACTCCTTAAAATCTGATTTGAATGAGGCTATTTGTTATGGCTATTCTAATGAAACTTTAAAATATAATTAAAATTAATCCTTTTCAATTGCAAGTATTTTTATAGTATTTTGTAACCAAACGATTTAACGTGGTTTTAATTTAGGTCAACATTCCAAACTGTCAATAAGTCCATCGTGCCTTTAATTGTGCAAAATATCACCCATTTAAATTCAGCTTATTTATTGTAGGGTATAGCCCGAAGAAAACAAATAAGGAAAATCGAACAGCGCTTACTGTTTTAATTTCCATAATTTCAACGAAATTTTTTGCCTTGACTTTGGGAAACACCGGCTTTACAAACTTGTTTAGAATCATGCATGAGGAAATGAGGGAAAAAAATGACTTGTAAAACATTTACGATAATTTTGGTAATTTTAGGAATGATGTTGTTTTCCCCTACATTCCATTCAGCGGCTTTCGCTTATGAAAAAATTACTGATTTTATTCTTAAAGCATATCCCGGCGGGCCGGCTACATTAATTCCCGATGATTTTTTGAAATCGGGCAGTGATGATGATTTTGGTTATGCCCATGAAGGTTATATAGGCGGTTTTAAGATAATCTGTCGAACAAAAGATGGCAGAATAAAATCAGTACATGCACAAAAGCAGTTTAATGCCGGTGACTTGAGTGCTGAACATACCTACTTTAATATTTTGGGGAGTGTTTTAAATAAGCTGCTGAAAAGATATAATGGCACATTGATCAATGAAAAAAGCCGGGGCGAAAGCACCGACAAAGTGCCTTATGACTATGGGGACTATTGTTATTACACTGCCTTGAAAGGAGAGGGAAAGACGATCAATTCCAAAGATTTTAAACTGGGATTCTGGTATGATCTCGGCATCTGGAAGCGATGCGATAATGATGGTTATAACAGCTCAAGTCCAGCGAAGGTAATCATTGAGTTCCGGCCAAGCAATTAATGAATATACAAACCTGTTTCATCTTGACAGTGATAATTAATTTAAGTATGTTTTTAAAAATATTAATTTAAAAGGAAGTTGATTTTAATAGAAAGAATCTGATTAGATATAGAATCCCCTTGGAAAAGAAATTCTCTTCATCGCTTCAAAGGTATCTTTTATGAAAAAAATTATTGCCTGTCTCGTTATTGCTTTTTTAGCCGCTTTTATTTCACCTGTTTATGCTCAGAACAAAATTATTGCCAAAGGCACGGCAACCATTCAAAAAAGTTTTATTGATATTGCCCGCAGCAAAGCGATTGATGAAGCGCAACGCAACGCAGTGGAAAAAGCGGCCGGCCTTATGATTACCAGCACGACAGAGGTGGAAAATTTTCAGGTGAAAATGGACAGTATCCTTGCTGAATCAATGGGGTTTATTAATAGATACAAAATAATTTCAGAAAAAAAATCAGGCAATCAATATGAGGTTGAGATTGAAGCTGACGTTAGTGTGGGCAAATTACGCAACAAAATGACGGCGATTAACTTGATTATGGCGCGCAAATCAAAACCGCGGATAATGTTAGTTTTTAAAGATGCCGTCGCCGAAACCGCGATGGCAAAATATTTAATTAATCATAACTTCAAACTGGTTGATGCTCAGGCATTGAAAAGAAACCGGGATTTCGAGCGTCTGCAGGAATCTTCGGAAAAACAGGCCATTCCGGGTCTCGCCCATCGTTATGGGGCGGAAGTGATTATCTTCGGTACCGTTGATGTTTCCAGTAAATCCTCTATCATTAGTACCATTGAACTGAATACTAACACCGTGGTCATTACCGGCAAGGTTATTAACGCTGATACGGGAGAAATCGTTACGACGGCAAGTGAAACAAAATCTGATAACAAAATGAAGCGGGATTTTAAAGGTTTAACGGAAGAAACGTCAACAAAATTGATAAGGAGACTCGTCGATGACGTATTGGAAAGCTGGTCGAAGGAATTATCCAATACCGCTACGATCAAGCTGGTTGTTGCCGGCCTTGATTCTTATGCTACTTTGCAGAATTTCAAGTCCGAATTAAGCGAGTCCATAAAAGGCTTTAAAGGGATGAACCAGCGTTACTATTCAAAAGATAAAGCAGAATTTGATCTGGAAATCGAAGGCGATGTGCAAGCAGTAGCCCACGATGTTGCTCAGCTAAACATCGGCAAGCGCAATATAAGAATTACGGAAATCAGTCAAAATAGAGTTGAGGCGATTCTACTGCCTTGAATCAACGATATCGGACATTTTGGGAGGGAATGGAATAATGAAAAACAGAAAAATATACATAACCGTTGCATCCGTGATGATCCTTTTTTCCCTTGCAGCTTGTGTCGGCATGAATGAAAATTTCAAGCAGGGACAGGATTTTGTCAAAGATAATCGCTGGGAAGAAGCCATTATTTATTTTCAAAAAGCTGTGAGTGATGAGCCCGATAATCAGGACTTTAAAAATGAACTGGCCAGAGCCAAACAGCAGGCAGCCAAGGCTCGTCTGGTGAAGGCCAAACAGGCCTACGCATCGGCCGGAAAAAACTTCATGGCATTGGAGAGGTTGTCTAAAGATGCCGATGTAATGATCTCCATGGATCCCGCAAATCCGGAAATAAAATCTTTTCACACCACTATCAACGAACAAACAAATAGTTTAAAGACATCTTTAAAAACCCTTTACCAGCAGTCGGAAACCGACATGCAGAAGAGAGACTGGATTGCGGCTTTGAATAAGCTGACTCAGATCAATGCAATTTTTCCCAATTATGAAGATACCGGCAACCGATTAAGGCGTTCTCAGTCGGAAGGTGTAAGAGATCTTTATCAGCAGGCCGTTAATTTAGGCAAACAGGAAGATTGGAAAGCTGCTGTAGAAACTTTTAAAGCAGCTATGGATATCAATCCCAATTATCTGGATGTTTCCAAACAATATCGTGAAGCGTTGCAAAAAGACAAACCTGAGTATTATGTGGCGAAAGCGGCCAAAGCAGAGTCTGACGAAAAGTGGGATCGGGCGGTGTATCTTTATGAAAGGGCAATGCATTATCCTCAGGCAGACCCTGGTTTGAAGAAGAAATTGGAGGCATTGAAAGCACAGGCAAGCCAGCTTTATTTTGAAGAATCAATCGCGCTCATGAAACAGGATAAACTTTACGGTTCTTTTAAAAAGCTCGACTTGGCCCGAAATTATTCAGCTGCTTTACAGGACAATCCACAGTATCGACAACATGCATCTCAACTTTGCGCTGCCTTGATGAAACGAGCGGAGAAATTCATGGAAAAAGAACTGTGGGGAAACGCATTGACCTGGCTGCAAAGAGTTGAAATGTTAAGCCCGAATTACCCTGATTTATTTCAGAAGATGAATGAAGTTAAAGATCCCATCACCAGGCGGATCCGGAAATCGATAGCCGTTTTTGATTTCGGTTCCCCCAGCGGCGAAAAAGATGCCGGCAAAATAGCCGCCAATAGGTTGTTGGCCTATCTGCATCAAAATGCCAGCGTCGACTTACGCATCATTGAGCGGGAAAATTTACAATCGATTTTAAGGGAAATGCAGCTCAGCCAGACGGGGTTGGTGGACATCAAGACGGCGCAGAGTGTTGGTAAAATGCGCGGTATTGATACTTTTATCATGGGAGATGTTTTGCATTTTTCAACAAAGTTCAGAGACAATCCAACCACTAGTCAGGTCAGAGTGCTGGTCAATGAAGAGGATATACCTAATCCTGACTGGTCTGATTGGCGCATAATAAATCCTAAACCGTCAGCGGATGATCTGAAAAATGCTCCTCCCCGGACAATCAAGAAACCTAATTATCAGTTCATCCCTAATAAGCAGGGTGTGGCAAGAATTAACGCCCTCTTGGAAATATCCTATAAACTTGTGGACACACAGTCGGGTGAAATCATTGCTAACACGGTTTCCGGTAAATTGACCAAGGAAGATAAGTATCAGGAAGGTTTGAGTATTGCCAATATTGCACCTGATCCGCTCGACATGCCGACGGAAGCCGAAGTTCTGGACGAACTAGCTAAAGATAAGATTGCGGAAATGGGGCGCAATGTTCTCAAACATTTTCAAAGCCTGGAAGTGGAGTATTTCAATAGAGGGCAGGATCTGCAAAAACGCCGTAATTATGAAGCCGCTATAGAAAAATACACGGATGCCGTTTACGATGAAAAATTAAAAGGAATTACAACACCGATATCGCAGAAATCATTGGAATCCATTGAAAAGCTCATTGAAGACAATTAAAATTGGCTGATGCTCAACTTTCCTTAATACGATAGCCCCCTATACCTCGTTTGCATCTGAGGAATAGGGGCAGATCATCTTTAACTATGTGGGGTGGTCAGGATTGTCTTCATGCTGATATGGCGGAGCTTCAATTTAGACGGGGACTCAATATGCTTAAGAAAACGATTCTTGTTTTGATTTTATTATTCATTATTTTTTTCACGGAAATAGAAGGTGTCCAAGCCAATGATTATAAGCTATCCATCTTTAATTTCGGAACTAAAAACATTGAAGCATCAGGATTAGGAACGAGCGTAACCAACACACTGATCAAGGCCCTGAGAACAAATCCCTCCATTTCCATACTTGATCGCAAAGACCTGGAAACTTTTCTCAACCTCAATGACCTTCAACAGAATGATCGACTTGATAATGTTGTTAATATCGGTTCTAGACTGGGGCTCGATTTTATCGTGGTTGGCTCTGTTGTAAAAAGCGGTTCAGCGATCTACGTTAACTGCAGTCTGATTCAAATCGATAAAAATAGAGAAGTTTATAGTACCCAAGTACGCGCACTTGGTGAATCGGCATTAACAGCGGAAGTCAATAAGCTCAGTTCTTTACTCACAGCGGTACTGATGAAGAACAGCCCTAAGAGCGGAGGTGCATCAACGTCGGGCATAGAAAGCAAGACAGCTGCCAACTTTCCTGTCAATTGTCAAAGCATTCCCGGAAATAAAAAAATAGTATTGCGCTGGCAAAGCATTCCAGGCTTTGACGCTGCCGGATATGAAGTTTATCGTGGTCTTAATCAGAATGGTCCGTTTGCTATGCTGGGTCAAACCGAGAAAACCGAATACTATGATCAAAATGTGGAAAACATTATTGACTACTATTACAAGGTAAGGGCCTATGACAAATTAAGCCGGTTGAGCGATTTTACGCCGGTCATTTCCGCCCGCACTGATTTTGCACCCAATCCACCCATCATCCTGAGGGCGGAAGGGCGTTCAAAAAGTATTTTGATTGTCTGGGTGCCTAGTCCGATTAAAAGCCAGGATACTTCACGATTGGCCGGCTACAAAATTTACCGGGCTAACAATGAGGATGGTCCTTACCAGGAAGTAAATAAACTGCCATTAAATGATCTTATCGGTAATGACGATGGGAAAATGTATTACCGGGCTAAGGCATTACCGGATGGTCACACCTATTTTTATCGGCTTGCTGCCTTTAATGAAAAAGGTATTGAAAGCGAATTATGCCATTCTGTGAAAGGAACAACCTTCCCCGGCATTGCTTCAGTCAATATCGGCAATAATTTGATTCGTGAAGTCAAATTAAACTGGGCCGGTATTCAATCTCCTTTCGTCGTTGGTTACAATATTTATCGCAGCCTGAAAAGCGATGGCGGTTTTGTTAAAATTAAAAAAATAAACGCATCTGCAGCAAATAGGAGTTATGAGTATTCTGATGTTGACGGCTTAGGCGATAAAATTAAATATCATTACTATGTAACGGCAGAAGACGATTTGGGGATAGAAACAAGCCCGTCACCCATTGCTGTTGCTGTCACAAGAGACATTCCGCCTCAACCCGGAAATTTCATTGCCCGCAGTGGCCTGGTAAAGAAAGTTGAGCTTACCTGGCAGGCAGCCCCACAGGAGGAGGTCGAAGGGTACATCATTTATTGGTCTTTGGAAAAGGACGGGCAGTATAAATTACTCAAGAAAATCAGTGGCCGTGAAAACAGCAGCTATTTGGATGATTCCCGTGGATTTGAACAGATGGGAGATGGTAAAACTTATTATTACAGGCTGAGCGCTTATAATAAAGTGGCTGCGGAAAGCAAACAGGCCTCTACTTCAGCCACAACCAAGCCACGACCACAAAAACCAAGTGGTTTGAAAGGCGCATCATTAAAGGTTAAACAAGTACCTTTGGAGTGGCAGGCCAATCCGGAAAAGGACATCAGTCTTTATTATGTTTATCGAACCACTGGTGAAAGTGATAATTTTTCCAATGTAGGGCAGATCAATAATTTCTCTCATACAGATATAAATTTAAAGGATGGCGCCACTTATCGTTACCGAATCCAGGCTAAAGATAACGATGGATTGTTGTCTGATTATTCTGATGTTATTTCAGTGACTACCAAACCTAAACCAAAACCACCGGAGAATTTAAAAGGGAAATATGAAGCTGGAAAGGCGGATCTATCATGGTCACCAAATAAGGAAACGGATATTGCCCATTATTTGGTTTATGAAAAGGTTTTTCTAGGTGTGGAAAAAATCGGTCAAGCAAAATCTGCCTATTATTCAGACAGTTCTATCCCTAAAGGAAAAAGCAAAAGCTACGTTGTTTCAGCAGTTGACAACAATGGTCTGGAAAGTGAAGTAAGCGCGGAATTTACTGTTTTGGCAAAGTGATTTTCAAAAACTGTACGGTTAGCTTTATTGTTGATTGGCGAGAGTGTCCAGAAACTTACGCGGATCTTCTGAAAAGACGGCAAAATTGTCCGGCGTGATACCCCCCTTCGACAGTGGTAGGCAAGCGGCATTGAGATTATTGAGTAATTTTGAGTACATAAGCTATGCCTGATTTTTGGGCGTTTGCCTACAGATTTTAGGGGTCATTTTGATGTTTGTTGGCGGCGGAAAAAAATAGACCAAAAATAGCGGTGGTGGTTTTAGCTCGTAGCTAAGGCGGTTGTCCACAGCCATGCCGAAGCGGCCTTTCAGCGGAGCATGGCTTCGGGATGGCTGTGGGTAACTACCGCCGGGTGTCGGACAGCGGGGATTTTTTCTTAAAAAGCATTTTGTTTGCAACCTTCTGATTTTCAATTCCATATTTGCAAAAGAATAAGACGCCGGTAGAAAGGTAGCCGCCCCTTTGGGGGATTAAGATAAAGGGAGGCGGCCTTTGAGGAAGCGATGCGCGTATTGTGGGCGATATTTTATTCCGGACAGACGAGCGGGGTTAAAAC